>DCLG01000050.1:108920-127309 GCA_002320935.1 Pedobacter sp. UBA1654
ATATAATGCTGGCTCCGAAGCCGGTAACCGCGATCAGCAGGTTGCGCCATGGCTTGTTCATCGGCGAGAAGCGGGTCATCATTAACATCGTAATCACTGCGCCGCTTGATGCCGCTGCGCGCATAAAGCCCAACCCTTCCGAACCCACTTTCAGAATATCGTTGGCAAATACCGGTAACAAAGCTACGGCACCACCGAAGAATACAGAGAAGAGGTCCAGGCTCATCGCCCCAAGCATCATTTTGTTGTGAAAAACAAATTTGACGCCTTCGGTGAGGCTTTTAACAATGTTATCCTTGGGTATGAACCGGGCTGGGTGTGGTTTAAGGAAAAAGATACAAACCAATGCAACGCTAATGAAGAACAGGATCACCGCATAGGTGGCCGTGATGCCGAAAAACCCATAGATCAATCCGCCCATTGCCGGGCCGATGATAGAGGCTGCCTGCCAACTTGAGCTGTTCCATGTGCTGGAGTTCGGATAAATTTCCTTAGGTACGATCTGCGCCATCAAAGAGAAAGTTGCCGGACTGAAAAAACCACGCGCAATGCCAATCCCAAAAACCATAAAGTACATGATTGGCACCACATACTCCACAGGCACATACGGGCGCATCTGACTGGTTGTAACAACAAGCATCACCAGTGAACATATAAACACGCCAATGAAAACCTTTAGCAGCAAAGCACGCTTCTCTGATTTGTCCGCTACATAACCACCATACAACGCAATACTAATGGCTGGAATCGCTTCACATAAGCCAACCAGCCCCAATGCCAATGGGTCTTTCGTAAGGTGGTAGATGTGAAAACCGATAACAACGGCTTGCATCTGATAAGCGAAGGTGAAAAAGAACCGCATGCCTAAATAGGAGCGGAATTCCTTATAACGCAGGGCCGCATACGGGTCCTTTTTGTCAATAATAAGAGGCTTTTGCAAGAGGTTTAATTTTTTAACAAAGGTAATTCCTGAACACCCCGGAATTACCTTTTGTTTAGCAAAAGCAAATGCTTTATTTACAAGCGCTCATTGTAAATTTTAAAGAAAAGGCATGAAGCGATCAGCGTAGTTTCTGGTAGAAATCCAGGTATGCAGCTTCCACATCTTCGGCCTGATTGATTGCTGAAGAAACTGCAATGCCAAAGATGCCGGTTTCCATCAATGCATCTACATCCTCAAGTTTTACTCCGCCAACGGCAAGAACAGGTAATTCCAGCTCCAGCTCTTTTAGTTTTATCATCGCCTGCGCATAACCTTGCAGCCCCAGATGCGGGAAGCTGTTCGGCTTCGTGTCTGTATGGGCAAAAGGGCCAAAACCAGCATAATCTACTCCGTCACGGAACAGGCGCATCAAGCCTTCCACCGTGTTAGAAGATCCGCCTAAGGTATATGCCTCACCCAAAGCCGCCCGGATGCTTAAGAAATCTGCATCCATGTCTTCAATGTGAAAACCCTGAATGTCGGCCTTATCTTTTAAATGAATGTGATCGGTTACAATCAGCGTGGCACCCCAGTCGTCGCAAATCGCTGCAATCTGGTTAATGTCACTAAGCAGTTCCTCATCATTCTTTGTAAGACAGCGATATTGAACCCACTTCCCGCCAGCTTCGCACACGATCCTGGCCTGTTCCACATGGCTCAGTGTTTCAAGATCGTGGGTAATGTAATGAAGTTGCTCTATGTATTTTTTCATGAATTAGAACTTTAGATTTAAGGATAGTAAAAAGTTGGTGCCCGCCTGTGGGAAATAAAAATTCTCTGTTGTTCTCTGTCCCTGGTAAAGCGAACTGTAAGTATAANNTCGTACTTTTTATCGAAGATATTATTTACAAGCAGCGCCAGGTTAACTTTCTTGATTCCTAATGCACTGAACGTATAACCTGCACGAATGTTACTTACGAAATAAGCGTTCAACTTACGCGTATCATCCTGTGTGTTGTCCAGATATTGCTTGCTCACATATTTATTCTGGAAAGCAATCGCTATACCTTTAACTGGTGCGTAAGCAAGTTCTGCAAAAGCAACTGCCGCAGGAGAGAAGGAGATGTCAGTGTCACTGTAGCCGGTTTCAACGATGTTGCTGATGTCGCCGTTATCATCATATTCGTACAGGTAATCAACGTAATCGTTGATCTTATTTCTGCTCAGCGCGGCATTTGCATTAAGCATAAACTGTCGACTGATGTTATAAGAAGCATCCAGCTCAATGCCGAAGCGGTAGCTATCTGCTACATTTTGCCGAATGGGTTCACCTACATCATTGATCTTCCCGGTAAGCACCAGCTGATCCTTGTACTGCATGTGGTAGATGTTTAAGCCAGCCTGCAAAGTTTCATTTTTGAAACGATAACCTGCCTCTGTGTTGTACAAACGTTCGGATAATGGATAGAGGTTTGCAGTGGAGTTGATGTAATCGTCGCGGTTAGGCTCCTTGTTTGCAACGCTGAAGGAGGCGTAGAAGTTACTCTGCTGATTCAGGAAATACGTAGCGCCGAACTTTGGATTAAAGAAATTCAACTGGTCTGTAATGGCCAGCTGGTCCCGGTTTTTATCTGTGCCAGTTACCTCATAGTTCAGGTTCCGGTACTGCAGGTCGGCAAAGAGGCTCAGCTTTTCTGAAGGACTGTAGTTTACTTTTCCAAAGATGTTGAAGTCCTTCTTTTTCCCGGTATTATCATAGTAATGATCACCTGGATTACCATTCGAAGCAAACTGCGCCCAGGTTACTTCCCCGAAGTGTTTCCCGTCGTACTCATTGTAGGCACCACCCAAGGTGAAGTTTAGCTTATCATTCGGCTGATAGTTCAGGTTATAGGTAAGTCCGTAAAAATCATTGTCAAGCCATCTGCGGCGCACCAGATTGGTGCGGCTGATGGTATCACTGCCCGAGATTACATCTGCGAGTTCATAGTTTCTGAACCGCTGGTCCGCTCTGTATTCTTCGTAATAACCTCTGCCATCGGTATAATGCAAGGCACCGTTAAAGGTTAAATGATCTGTGAGCTGGCGGGCATAAAGCAGCTGATAATGGTTCTGCCAATAATTATCGGTTTGATCCTTATAGGTAAAGGCATTATATGTTCTGCTTCCGGAGTTCAGCAGATGTGCGGCCTCTGCTTCAGACAAATAATTTCTCTCGATATAGGCTTGCATACCTGGCAGATCACCCCGGAGGCGGGACTCGGGAATGCCATTCCAGGCCTGGTAGGTTTGCTCTGAGCCACCAAATACATTCAGGCGGATCAGGTCTTTTTCACCTTGATAACCTCCAGACAAGAAATAGGACTTCAGGTCTGAAGCGGCACGGTCAATAAAACCGTCTGATTTTATTCTTGACAAGCGTCCATCAAAGCTCCACTTATCATTGATTAGCCCTGTACCGAGCTTAACCGTATTCTTCAGGGTGTTAAAAGATCCGTACGTGTTGTTTACTTCAGCATAAGGGGTTGTTGCTGCCGTGGTAGTTTGAATATTTAAGCTTCCACCAAATGCACCGGCACCATTTGTTGATGTACCCACGCCTCGCTGTATCTGAATGTTATCTACTGAAGAAGCAAAATCGGGCATGTTTACCCAAAAGGTACCCTGACTCTCACTGTCGTTGTATGGAATGCCGTTAAGCGTAACATTTACCCGAGTGGCGTCACTTCCGCGGATGCGAATACCGGTATAACCCACGCCGCCGCCAGCATCGGAAGTGACCACCACACCTGGCGTATTGTTGAGGATAAAAGGCAGGTCCTGGCCGAAGTTATTGGCTTCGATTTCTGCGCTGCCGATGTTTTTAAAGGTTGTTGCCGTCCGGTCGGTAGCTCTTGTAGATCGAACAATTACTTCATCAGCAAGAAATGCTGCTGCTGAGAGTTGAAAGTCCAGGTGCTGATCAGCAGTAAGCTTGATTGTTCTTTCCACCGAAGTGTAGCCCAGGTAGCTTACCACCAGCGTATAGCTGCCAGCTTGCAGGTTGTTAAACTGGTAAAGACCAGATGCATCCGTTTGTGTGCTTTTAGCAGGGTTAAGGATCTTTACACTTGCACCAGGTAATACCCGGTTTGTCCCTGATTGGGAAACGCTGCCGCGGAGAATTAACTGCGCCTGTACAAATAAAGGCAGCAGCATTACAGCTATGGCTGTAAAAAGTAGCTTTTTCAATTTTAAATGTTTTTAGTAAAACCTGCTGTAAGTAGGGGTACTTACAGTATAGTTAAACTCCATAACTCCAATCCCTACGCCGGCATTATCCGGATCAGGTTCATATAGCCGCAGCTTGTGTAAGCAGCTATAATGGGTATGTTCTCAGCCTGTTTTTGTGTTTCTAAGCAAAACAAGGCACCCCTTTTTGATGTCGCAAAGGTATATAATTATTTAGGATATCTGCAATAACGGGTTTACTGCTGTAGGAATGCGTCTACAGCGGCTACAGCATTGTCAAAACGATCTTCAATGCCACTGATCACAACATAGTTCGCATTTAATGCCTGAAGTTCTTTATGCCAGACCTTCATAAAGTGTTCCCGCTGTTCAGGAAANNCTCTTGCCATGGCAGGTCTATGTTCATCAGCAGGTAGAAGTCGTAAGTTCGTTTTGGCAAGGCATCCAACACGATCTGTGGTGTGCGGCCCAACATGGCATCGCTCCAGATCTTAACCGTAACAAAGGTGGTGTCGCAGAAAATAAAATCCTGTTCTGCCATCGCCAGCACAGATTCTTCAAGAGCTACCTGTCCATGAAACATGTTTAATTCGTCCTGCATGGTGCAGGGCGCTGTAAGGGCTGCACAATAGTATCTGGCGAATTCTGCTACCCAGAGTGTTTTATAATGTCTGGCCAACTGCTGGGTTATGGTTGATTTGCCCGTGCTTTCCGGCCCTACAATCGCTATTTTTTTAGTCATGTTGTGTTCGGTAAATTTTCCGCCAGTCGGAATAACCTACTGCGGCAATGTAAACGTATAAGGCATACATCAGGCCTGTTGCATAGAGATCCTTTGAAAAGTATACACCTACGTAGATGATGTCTACAAAGATCCAGATCAGCCAATTTTCCATCACTTTTCTCGCCAGAAAAGCCTGAGCCACCAGACTGCATGCCGTGCAGAAACTGTCTATGAATGGGAAAGAAGCATCAGTGTTCCGGTGCAGCAGATTACCCAGAATATATGTAAAGGCAATTACTGCCAAAATGGATAAGATGATTTCCTTTCTGGTGATGGAAAGGACAGGACTCTTCTGTTCATCCTGATTTTTGTTATTGCTCCAGAAGTACCACCCGTAAAGGTTCATGAAAAGAAAATACACCTGCAGCCCCATATCAGCATAAAGCTTCGCATCATAAAAAATGAGGGTGTAGATCAATACGCTTACAATGGCGATCGGCCAGCTGAGGATGTTGTTTTTTGCGGCGAGCCATACGCAAAGTATGCCAGTAATAACGCCGCACCATTCCAGCCATCCGGTTTGTGTAAAGAATTGCAGAATACTTTCCTTTAGTGGATCAGCAAATAACAGCATGGTCAAAAGTAAATATCCTCAAATCAAATGCAAAAAAAATATCCGGCAGGGAAAGTTTTTCCTTGCCGGATAATAAACCAAACAAACTATTTATGAAGAATACCCTCGATTAAGAGGATGTTTTAAGTCATTTATGTGCATGCCGGTTGGCGGCCACTCCTTGACAGTTTTTCAGGTTAGTTACCCGCAAATACCGATGAGGTAATGTTATGAACAAAACGGAAAAGTGTGCAATGAAGTATGTTCTTATTGCAGGAATCCACTTGCGCTTAACTTTCATGACGTTAGTATGACTTGAAGTTTTTTATCCGAAAATCCAATGTTACAGAATGTTGATTTGCAGGCGAATAAGCGTGGGTAATGTAACAATGCTCAATTACCTGGTAAAAAAAATAAAACAATTTTTGATTAACGTTGTCTATTTGTCGAACGTAAAAACAGGAACCATGTCAAAGACCTTCTTAAAGTACGCAGCATGCATTTTACCACTTAGTGCTGTATTTGCATTTACAAATGTTTTTGAAGGTGCAATAAAAGGTAAAGTCGTACCTGCAGAAGGTGCCAATATAGTAATGGCAATCTCTGGAAAAGATACGATCAGCTCACCGATTAGCGACGGAACATTTTTTCTGACCAAAGNNCAAAGTAAAACCGGGCACCTATTCGGTGTGGTTTAAAGGCGTGGCACCCTTCAAAGACACGCCTGTTGAAGGTGTGGCCGTGGTGGAGGGCAGTACCACAGATCTTGGTGAAATCAAGCTACAGCAATAATAACTAAACAATCAACCTAAACCTAGAGGCCGCTCCTAACCAGAGTGGCCTTTTTTGTTGCTTGGTATGTGTTTTAACCATATATTTGCACCCCGACAGGATAGTCGGGATATTACTTCATTTCGCATAGAAACTGTCGCTTCATATTTAAACGCAATTATGCCTAGAGACACCTCGATACGCTCAGTATTAATTATCGGTTCAGGACCAATTATCATTGGACAAGCCGCTGAATTTGATTATTCAGGTTCACAAGCAGCTTTATCCCTCAAAGAAGAGGGCATTTCAGTTTCCATTATCAATTCAAATCCCGCAACAATCATGACAGACAAGGTCATTGCTGACCATGTCTATTTACGGCCATTAACCGTAGACTCCATTGTTGAGATCTTAACCGAACAGAACATTGATGCAGTTTTACCTACCATGGGTGGCCAGACAGCCTTAAACCTCTGTAAGGAAGCTGAAGAACGCGGTGTTTGGGAGAAATATGGGGTTAAGGTTATCGGGGTTGATGTTGCTGCCATCGAAAAAACAGAAAACAGAGAAGCTTTCCGCCAGTTGATGGTAGACATCGGTGTTGGCGTTGCGAACTCCAGAATTGCAAACTCTTTCCTTGAAGGCAAAGAAGCTGCACAGGAAATCGGCTATCCACTTGTTATCCGGCCTTCATATACCCTTGGTGGTTCCGGAGGCGGCTTTGTGCACAAAAAAGAAGAATTTGACCAGGCGCTTAAACGTGGTCTTGAAGCATCTCCAACACATGAGGTTCTCGTAGAACAGGCTGTACTAGGTTGGAAAGAATATGAGCTGGAGCTTTTACGCGACAGCAATGACAACGTGATCATCATTTGTTCTATCGAGAACTTTGATCCAATGGGTATCCATACCGGAGACTCGATCACTGTTGCGCCTGCAATGACCTTGTCTGATCGTTGCTACCAGGATATGCGTAATCAGGCCATAAAAATGATGCGTGCTATCGGTAACTTCGCTGGGGGTTGTAACGTTCAGTTCTCCGTTAATCCGGCGAATGACGAGATCATCGCCATCGAGATCAATCCAAGGGTTTCCCGTTCATCAGCACTTGCCAGTAAAGCAACGGGTTATCCGATTGCAAAGATTGCTTCCAAGCTGGCCATTGGTTACAACCTGGATGAAATTGAAAACCAGATCACCAAAACCACTTCCGCGTATTTCGAACCGACCCTTGACTATGTAATCGTTAAGATTCCCCGTTGGAACTTTGATAAATTCAAAGGTGCTAACATGGAGCTAGGCTTGCAGATGAAATCTGTAGGTGAGGTTATGGCAATCGGACGTACGTTCATTGAGGCGCTACAAAAAGCTTGTCAGAGTCTAGAGATCAGCAGAGCTGGATTAGGCGCTGATGGTAAACACAACCGCAGCATTGACGAGATCATGCACGGATTGGAGCATGCCAGCTGGAACCGCCTGTTCCTGATCAAAGATGCAATGACCATGGGTGTTCCTTTAGAGTCCATCCGTAAAGTAACCAGAATTGATAAATGGTTCCTTTCTCAAATCCAGGAACTGGTTCAGCTGGAAATAGAATTAAAAAGATATTCACTAAATAATATACCGAAGGACTTCTTCGTAACCCTTAAACAAAAAGGCTTCTCTGATATTCAGATCGCTTACTTGTTGGGTAACGTTACTGAAGATGAGGTTTATGACCGCAGACACGAGCTTGGCATTAAGCGTGTCTACAAGATGGTAGATACCTGCGCAGCAGAGTTCTCCGCTAAAACACCATACTACTACTCAACTTTTGAGGAAGAAAATGAGTCGCAGCGTTCAGACAAGAAGAAAGTAATTGTACTTGGATCAGGGCCAAACAGAATTGGTCAGGGTATTGAATTCGATTACTCTTGTGTACACGGAATCCTTGCTGCAAAAGAAAGTGGCTACGAAGCAATCATGGTAAACTGTAACCCGGAGACGGTTTCTACGGATTTCAATATTGCAGATAAGCTATACTTTGAGCCAGTATTCTGGGAGCACGTGCGTGAGATCATTGAGCTGGAAAATCCTGAAGGCGTAATCGTTCAATTGGGTGGCCAGACTGCGCTTAAAATGGCTGAAAAGCTTCATGAGCATGGCATCAAGATCATCGGTACATCGTACAACGATATGGACGTTGCCGAAGACCGCGGCCGTTTCTCTGACCTGTTGAAAGAACTTGAAATCCCGTATCCAAGATACGGCGTTGCAGAGAATGCTGAAGAGGCTATTGTAGTTGCCAATGAAGTTGGTTATCCGGTATTGGTGCGCCCAAGTTATGTGTTGGGTGGACAAGGGATGAGCATCGTGATCAACGACGAGGACCTGGAGAAAGCGGTTGTTAAATTACTTGGTGACCTTCCAGGTAACCGTGTACTGATTGATCACATCCTGGACCGTGCAGAAGAAACTGAGTCTGACTCGATCTGCGATGGGGACGATGTACACATTGTAGGATTGATGGAGCACATTGAGCCTGCAGGTATTCACTCAGGCGACTCCAGCGCTGTATTACCGCCATTTGGCTTATCTGACGAAGTTATTGCCAACATGGAGGCTTACTCGAAGAAAATTGCCCGTGCATTGAATGTAAAAGGTTTGCTGAACATTCAGTTTGCTGTGAAAGATAATAAAGTATATGTGATTGAGGCCAATCCAAGGGCTTCAAGAACTGTTCCTTTTATTGCAAAGGCTTATCAGGTGCCTTACATCAACATCGCTACTAAAGTGATGCTTGGGGTAAATAAACTGAAANNTACAATCGAGCGCAAGCTTGAGGGATACGCGATTAAAGAGCCTGTTTTCTCTTTCGACAAGTTCCCTGAAGTAACCAAAGAACTAGGTCCGGAAATGAAATCTACCGGTGAGGCGATACGTTTCATCAAAGATCTTCAGGATCCGTATTTCTTAAAGCTGGTAAAGGATAAGTCAATGTACTTAAGTAAATAATTCCTTCTTAATTTGAATACAGGACCAGGCGAAAGCCTGGTTTTTTTATGCCTTAAAATCTGGCGCAAAAAAAATCTCGTTACCCTCCGGTAACGAGATTTTAATCATCCCTATAATTATGTTAAAACCCACCTCTGGATTAGAACAATTAGATATAGTCAATTACTGCTCCAAACTTCAAAATCGGGTAAATACGGCCTTAAACAGCTTTAAAACGCACTGTCCATATGCCACAATAACTGCGTACATTCCACATTGGGAAAATTATTCCCCGTTTTGTAGATAAAAATCCAAGTTAGGGCAGTTATTAGCCGAACAAAATAGAGAGTACATCTTCAATCTTACTGATGCCAGTTACTTCAATGCTGTACTTTTCCATCACCAGACCTTTCAGGTTGAATTTGGATACAAAGATCCGGTCGAAGCCCAATTTCTGTGCTTCCAGTATACGCTGATCAATTCGGTTCACGGCCCGGATCTCACCTGAAAGTCCAACCTCTGCAGCAAAGCAGTTCTTGGAACTCACCGGAATATCTTCATGAGAGGATATAATGGCCACGACAATGGCTAGATCAATGGCCGGATCTTCCACCTTGATACCGCCTGCAATATTCAGGAAAACATCCCGGGTACTCAGCTTGAAGCCGCAGCGTTTTTCGAGCACGGCAAGTAGCATGTTCATGCGTCTGGTATCAAAGCCCGTAGCAGAGCGCTGAGGCGTTCCATAAGCCGCAATGCTCACCAATGCCTGGGTTTCTATTAACATTGGCCTGGCGCCTTCTAAAGTGGCTGAAATCGCAATGCCACTTAGCTCTTCATCCCGCTGGGACAGCAGAATCTCCGAAGGATTGGAAACTTCCCGCAAGCCGGTGCTGTTCATCGCATAAATGCCCATCTCTGCCGCGGCACCAAATCTGTTTTTTATCGACCTCAATATCCGGTAAACATGGTGGCGGTCGCCCTCAAACTGTAGCACCGTATCAACCATATGCTCCAGGATCTTCGGACCTGCAATTGCGCCGTCTTTGGTTATGTGGCCGATCAGGAACACCGGCGTATCGGTTTCTTTTGCAAAACGAAGCAGCTCTGCGGTACATTCCCGCACCTGAGAAACACTGCCTGGCGTCGCATCAATATGCGCAGAATGGAGCGTCTGAATAGAATCCACGATGATGATCTCTGGTTCAAGGATCTCGATCTGTTTAAATATATTTTGGGTAGAGGTCTCTGTAAGGATATAACAGTCTGCCTTAGGCGATGTGGTGATGCGTTCTGCGCGCATCTTAATCTGTTGTTCGCTCTCCTCTCCGGAGATGTACAGTACCTTTTTATTTTCAATGTTCAAAGCCAGTTGCAGCATCAGCGTAGACTTACCAATACCTGGTTCGCCACCAATCAGGGTTACCGAACCGGTAACCAGTCCGCCGCCAAGTACACGGTCAAGTTCCTGATCGCTCGTGCTCAGACGTTTCTCTGTAGAAGAAACGATGGTGCTCACCTGGCTGGGCACATTGCTGCGGTGCGTGGATGTACTGGTTTTCCATGAGGGCACCTTTGCGCTGCTTTTCTCAACGACCTCTTCAACAAAGGTATTCCACTGGTTGCATGATGGGCATTTGCCGAGCCATTTTGCGGATTCATAACCGCAGCTCTGGCAGAAATAGGAGGATTTAACTTTAGCCAATTGCTTAGTATTTAGTTGTTACGAATTTAGCTTTTAATAACCGAAAAGTACAGCAAGCAAAAAGGGTACTCTGTTGAATACCCTTTTTGTTATTGTTTTAAAGTTTGATCTCTTCTTCCTTCGAAGAAAGGATGTGAAATTCGGTTAGGTTGTAAGAGGAAACTGCGCGGATCTTAATTCGTTGCCCGAATTTGAAGAACCATTTCCATTGCAGGGAATAGATCCCTTTTTTAATGTACGCTTCAATGTATGGATGAACACACAAAGTTACGTTCTTTTCATTTTGCTCCCTAAGGATGTAGTTCAGGTTATTCTCAATGTCATCCATCAACACGATGCTGGCTTTGATTTCTCCCGTTCCACCGCAAGTCGGACATTTCTCGCTTGTCACGATGTTCATTTCAGGTCTCACCCGCTGACGGGTGATCTGTACCAAACCAAACTTACTTGGAGGCAGGATGGTATGTTTAGCGCGGTCGAGTTGCATCAGTTCACGTAAATCATCAAACAGGATCTTCCTGTTCAGTGGCTTATGCATGTCAATGAAGTCGATCACCACAATACCACCCATGTCTCTCAGCCTAAGCTGGCGGGCAATTTCTTTTGCAGCCTCTTTATTTACCTGTAAGGCATTTTCTTCCTGGTTTTCCTTGCTTGCGGTTCTGTTTCCGCTATTCACGTCTATAACGTGCAATGCTTCTGTATGCTCAACAACAAGGTAGGCCCCACCCGGGAGGTTTACGGTTTTACCGAAGCCATTCTTGATTTGCTTTTCGATCCCGAAATGCTCAAAGATGGGCTCTTTGTGTCTGTAATGTTTAACGATTTTCTCCATTTCCGGAGAGATCTCATGTACGTACGATTTAATGTCTTCGTACAGGTGTTGATCGTTAACATGAACGTTCGTGAAATCTGTACTCAGAATATCACGGATTAAAGTTGAAGTGCGGTCCATTTCTCCCCACACTCTTTTTGAGGGCTCTGCATCAGGCAACTTCTTCATGAAGTTTTCCCATTTCGCAACAGAGTCCATTAAGTCTTTTTGTAACTCAGCAACGCCTTTCCCTTCGGAAACAGTTCTGATGATCACACCAAAGTTTTTAGGTTTAATACTTTCGATAATCTTTTTAAGGCGATTACGTTCGGTATTACTCTTAACCTTCTTGGAGATGGAGATCACATTTGAAAAGGGTACTAAAACAATGTACCGGCCTGCGATGGAAAGATCAGAACTCAGACGGGGCCCTTTAGTTGAAATAGGCTCTTTAGCTATTTGAACCGGCACCACCATGTTTTTGAAAACGACCTCTGATATTTTACCGGCCTTATTAATGTCGGGCTCTAATTTGATATCATCGAGTAAATTTCCAGTGACTGATCCATTCCGCTTAATTTTTGTGAGCTTTATTAAAGACTGCACCTGAGGGCCTAGATCAAAATAATGCAGAAAAGCATCTTTCTCATAACCAACATCAACAAAGGCCGCGTTCAGGCCAGGCATAATTTTCTTTATGCGGCCCAAATAAATGTCGCCGACAGCATAGTTATTGTTGACGTGTTCCTTATGAAGCTCTACGAGGTGTTTGTCTTCAATCAAAGCTATGGTTACTCCTGTTGGAGCTGAATCGATAATTAATTCCTTTACCAAAAGCTAGAGATTTCAAGGTATAATACCTTATTAACACATGGACTGAAAATAAAACACTATACGCAACAACATAGACCATGAATATGCTTGATCTATGTTGTTGCGTATAAAAGGAATAAGAAAAATTATTTTTTCTTATGTCTGTTTTTTCTTAAACGTTTTTTGCGTTTGTGGGTGGCCATTTTATGTCTTTTTCTTTTTTTACCGCTTGGCATAATTTTAAAGTTTAATATTTTAAAAATCTGTTGATTAAATTTTTTCTTGCAGCTCAGCTACCTTTCTGTCAATGAATTTGGCCAGGGTAAGGTTACCGGCTAGCTTTTTACTTGCCAAATAAGCGTCTATAGCTTCTTTGTTTTTTCCTAAGCTCTCGTAAGAGGTGGCCAGGTAGAAATAAGCATCTGGTGAAGGTGTAATAGCAATAATGTCATTAAACCTTGCAATAGCTTTATCGAACTGACCTGACTTGATTGCAAATATGCCTAAACTCATATTTGCCTTTACATTTTTTGGATCTTTCTTAACAACGTCCATCAGCATGGCAATGCCTTGCATCGGCATACCCATACCATTAACGATTGTTATGCCCAGACCTGTTTTGGCTTCCAGATTTGTAGAATCTATGGCCATAGCAGCACTGTAGGAAGCATTAGCTTTTTGCAACAGGGGCTGCAACAATGTGCTGTCCCTGCTGGTATCAAATGCTTTTAACAGTTTCTCGCCAGAGGCAAGCCAGCTGTCTAATGTTTTTTCCTGCTCTGCAATAATTTCCAGGTACAATGCACTTGGAATAGGTTGATCNNGTCTGAGCAAGTGTCAGCTTTTTGCTTCCATTCGAAGTTTTGAATTCACTTTCCATCGCAGTAATCTCCTTAGCAGCAGCAGAGCCAACTAAGTTTTTACCAACAACAGAAACCTCATCAATATTAATTTCAGCAGCTTCAGCCTGCATTTGTCCTGCAGCCGGTGCAGCAGTCGTTTCTTCCTTCTCTTTAACCAATGCTTTAATATCTCGTGTAAACAAAAATACTACCAGCAAGAGAACGGCTGAGACAACGATAATTTGTTTAGAACGGATATTTAACATGGCTAATTAGGCTTCTACAGCAGTTATTTTTTTAGAATTGTTTTTTACTTTCTCTACAAACACTTTTGCCGGCTTAAAGCTTGGCACAAAATGCTCAGGGATGATGATCGCAGTATTCTTAGAAATATTTCTAGCGGTCTTTTGCGCACGTTTCTTTACAACAAAACTTCCAAAACCTCTGACGTATACGTTCTCGCCACTGATCATGCTATTCTTAATTACTTTGAAAAAAGCTTCAACTGCTTCCTGCACATCTACTTTCTCAATTCCTGTCTTTGTTGATATTTCTGTAATAATATCTGCCTTAGTCATATTCGTTATTATTAATTTATTGTGTGTTATGTTTATCAGTGTTTTGGGGTTGCAAAAGTATTGCTTTTTAACGAGATAGGAAAATAAAAGATCATTTATTTGTAGTTTAAAGCATCACCCGAATGCAAGTTTTGTAAATAAGTATTAATAAGCATGTACTTTTGCAAGCATGAATTTTCAACCGGAAATAATTAACTGGTATCTGATTAATAAACGTGAATTACCCTGGAGAAATACATCCGATGCCTATATTATTTGGCTTTCCGAAATCATTTTGCAACAAACCCGCGTAGAACAGGGTTTACCCTACTTTAATCGCTTTTTGCATGCTTTCCCAACAGTGAAGGATTTTGCCGCTGCCACAGAAGCTGAGGTATTGAAACTTTGGGAGGGTCTGGGCTATTATTCACGCGGGAGGAACATGCTATATACCGCCAGGACTGTAATGGAGCTGCATGGAGGCGTTTTTCCTACTGCCTATGATACTTTGATTGGGTTGAAAGGAATAGGCGACTACACGGCAGCTGCGATCAGTTCCTTTGCTGCAAATGAAAGTCGCGCAGTTGTTGATGGAAATGTTTTTCGCGTGCTTGCCCGTTATTTTGGAATTGATCTGCCCATCAATAGCCCGGCAGGTAAAAAAGCGTTTTCCGCATTGGCTGCTGAACTGATCCAGGGGCAGAATGCTTCCGTTTACAATCAGGCCATTATGGAGTTTGGTGCATTACAGTGTAAGCCCAAATCGCCTCTATGTGAAACTTGTCCCTTACGATCAGGCTGCTTCGCTTTCCGGAATGGTCAGACACAGGTTCTGCCGCTGAAGTTAAAACCGGGGAAGAAGCGCGTACGTCATTTTAATTATTTTGTATTGGAGCAGGATGGTCTGGTCCTGATGAAGCAGCGCCCGGCCGGAGACATCTGGCAGCAGCTATATGATTTCCCATTAGTAGAGACCTCAGCTGAACATTATGCGGTGCCCGGAGAACTTCAGGAAAAGACTGCAGCTTTGTTTGGAAGAGACGTAATATTGCGTCCGGTGATAAACAAAAAACATGTACTTACGCACCAAATAATATATGTGCAGTTCTTTGTTTTAGACAATAATATCACTAACTTTAATACTACGGCAAGTTTTAAATGGCTTAAACGGGAGGCCTTAGTTCTTGTGCCGAAGCCGAATGTTATTAACGACTTTGTTAAATTTTATCTAACCAAATTATAAGTCCATGTCAGGTATCAATAAGGTAATTTTAGTAGGACATTTAGGCAAAGATCCTGAAGTCCGGCATTTGGAAGGTGGTGTTACTGTTGCAAGTTTCCCACTGGCGACTTCTGAAAGTTATAACAAAGACGGGAAGCGTGTAGAGCAGACTGAATGGCATAACATTGTACTCTGGCGTGGCCTTGCCGAGGTTGCTTCCAAATACCTTACTAAGGGTAAGCTCGTTTACATTGAAGGTAAACTTCGCACCAGGACTTTCGAAGACCGGGAAAAGGTTAAGAAATATGTGACGGAAGTGGTGGCCGAAAATTTCACCCTCCTGGGTAGGAAGAGTGATTTTGAAAATACAACTCCTGCTGCAAGCAACACCAAAACAGAGCACGATTATTCCAATACACCAGACCTTGGTGGAGATATTCCATTTTAAATTATTTTAAGCTTTTGATTAAAGGCCCTCCTACAACAATGCTTGTAGGAGGGCCTTTCTGTTTCTGCAGCTTGCAGGTTGACCCGGCCTTGGGAGGGGCTCATCANNCCTCGAAACTGGTACGACTGGAAGCCTGAGCTAAGTCGTAGCCAGGCCGTGTTTCAATCGTGTAAGCACGGCTCAACCACGGCTCAGCCAGGGTTCAGGTACGGCTGTAAACAGGCTTAACTAGAAATCTGGTAGTATGCATATGCCCGCAAAGCCTTAGACGCAAAAAAGCCGCCCCATTTTCATGAGGCGGCTCCGAAGTTCGTGTTCCGAATTTATTTTATACGGGTATAGTAGATGTTAAGTTTTACTTTGTTCGTTAGATTTGCAAAAGAACCAATAATGGATCTGCCTGAAGAGGTTGGAAGCGGGAACAGGTTGAAATCTGTTGTTCCCGTGGTTGAAATATACGTTCCATAGTCTTCAGTTTTTCCATCAAGTAAATCCTGAAGGTAGCTGGTGACGATGAAGCTGTAGCTTTTCTTGGTTGCATCGTATTTGCCACCAAAATCTACCATCCGGCGTGGATCTGTATTCGAGTTGTCCGGAATATTTACACGTTCACCCGCAATATCATAACGATATAAAGCCAGTCGGTTTGCAGGTACGAATGGTGCAACATCACTACCGGCATCTATGTCAATCACCAGTTCTGCTTTATTGATGATCACCTTGCCGCCAAGGCTCTGGATTAGGTTGGACAGGTGTGGGAATGAGATTTTGTTTCTCAGACCTGTAGGACCTTGCAAATATGTGGTCTGATACTGTTGCCCTGGATTGGCAAGTTGCGTTTCAACCAGGGTTCCGGTATAATCGTGTTTAATGGTTGCTGCTACCGGGTTGGTCGATACGTTTATCGGGAACTTAGTAGCAATGGTATCAATATTCGTTGCAGTAGTTGCATTTGGTTGTTTATAATAAACCTCCAGACTGGCGCCCTTTTTCGTGCTTGCGTCGAAGGTCATGGTGAAGAATGCCATAGCACCGTTACCACCTGCACGCTCTTTATTTACGCTTACATGCAAACCTTTGAATTGTGCATTAAAGAAGCCGTCGTTTACCAATGCGTTTGCAGGGATCTTTAATATCTTTTCTGCGATGAAGTTGTTGTCGAGTTTAATTCTTAAAGCTTTCATTGTGACAACTGTATCTGCTGCACCAACTTTAATCTCTGTTACCCGAACCGGTGTATTTGGTTTCAGGCGGCCGGTGAAGGTACCGATAACGCCATTTGGCACAAGGTCAGAGCTGGTGTTGAAGGCCCATGACTTGTTGCTTGGGAAGGCAGTCTGTGTGGAAAGGTTGTCGGTTAACTGATGAACATCAACACTATAGACAGAGGTTGAGTCGCCGTAGAAATCTGTAGCGTAAGGCAGTACGAGCACAGCGGAATCAATTGCCGCAGTGAGTGCGAATGTTGGTTTCGGAGTTGGCAAGTTTACGCTCATCGCCAGGCTGGCTTCAGTGCTTCCTAAAACAGGATCTGCAAGAAAGCCCAATGGATAGCGTACCAGATTGTTTGTAGCCGTTGGCTCCTCAGTAAGCGTTTGCGTCCTGATGGTCAGCGTGTCTATCAATGCACCTTCGGTAGCGGTTTCCGGATCAACATCAAGACCTATGGTATTCGAGGATTTGCAGGATGCAAAAAGAAAAAGACCTATCAACAGGGTTAATAAGTCTATTTTGTAAAATTTCATAATAAATTAATAATGCTGTTAAGCTATTGACTCAAATTCTTCAGTTGAAATCTCCTCATATAAGTTATAGAAGTTTTCAAAATTTTCTGTTAAATTATAAGCTAAAGTTGGCTTGTTGGAATCTTTAACAAATTTTAACACATCGTCTTCAAGCTTTTCATCAGCTAAAACTACTGCATCTGAGTAAGTTATAGCGCCAATATGCATGGTACTGCAATCTGCCTTTTCAAATACTTTGGTATCTGCTTCAGTCATGTTGTTCATAACTGCTTTAGTAGAAAGTTTAGCATTCAGGCTTTCAGTGAAGCAGTTCTCATATACAGAATAAACCACTTTCGCGCTTTTAAACGTTGGGTCATTCTTGTAGCTTGTTTTAATGTAAACCGGAACAAGTGAGGTCATCCAGCCATGACAGTGCACGATATCAGGTGCCCAGCCTAGTTTTTTAACAGTTTCCAGTGCGCCTTTACAGAAGAAAATCGCTCTTTCGTCGTTGTCTTCATAAAATTTGCTTTCTTTGTCCCTGAAAACATACTTGCGGTGAAAGTAGTCTTCGTTATCCAGGAAGTAAACCTGCATGCGTGCTGCAGGAATAGAGGCAACTTTGATAATTAAAGGATTATCATTATCGTCAATAACGATATTCATGCCCGATAAGCGAATCACTTCGTGTAATCTATTCCTTCTTTCATTAATGTTTCCGAATTTTGGCATAAGGATGCGGATTTCGAATCCTTTGTCTTGCATTGCCTGAGGCAATTGGCGGGTAATTTCTGAAATTTTGGTCAGTTCGAGGAAAGGCGACATCTCGTGTGTAACAATCAGTAGCTTCGTTTTTGCCATCTCCATATTCGTAGATAAATTATGTTAAAGAAAAGATAATCAAGGCGCAAAGATAGCAAAATTATACCATTTATCAACTTCTTAGGCAAGATGTTTTGTTAGCAAATTATAATTAACCAACTTAGCCGCCTCAAATTTTAGAAGCTGTTTTGAAAGTAATTAATAA
>DCLG01000050.1:127320-128731 GCA_002320935.1 Pedobacter sp. UBA1654
ATGCTACTCGAGCCGGTAAATGCGGCGAACCAGAAAATTGCCCTCGTACCTACTATGGGTGCACTTCATCCAGGACATGTTTCGCTTATTAAAGTTGCTCAGGATATTGCCGACTTTGTAGTTTGCAGTGTCTTTGTTAACCCCACTCAATTTACCGATCCAAAAGATCTTGAAAAATATCCCAGGCCAGTTGAGCATGATATCAAAATGCTTGAAGAAGCAGGCTGCGATCTTGTGTTTATGCCATCGGTAAAAGAGATGTATCCGCAAGAGGAGCAATGGCACATTGATCTTGGAGCTGCAGAATTTGTACTCGAAGGCGCTTACCGTAAAGGGCATTATCAAGGAGTAACGCAGATCGTAAAAAAGTTGTTTGATGCAGTGCGGCCTCATAAGGCGCTGTTCGGTCAGAAAGATTATCAGCAGGTGCTGATGATTCAGAATATGGTCAATTACTTCAACCTCCCGATAGAAATTGTTACTTGCCCCATCATCCGTGAGCAAGATGGTCTGGCGATGAGCTCCCGGAATATTCACCTTTCGGAATCCGATAGGGTACATGCGCTTGTGTTAAATCAGGCACTCGAATATGTAAAGGCACACTTTGAAGATGAAAGTATCCAGTCGCTAGAAGAACATGCAAGTGCTTTGATTGCCGCTACTCCAGGTGTTGAGCTTGATTACTTCAGCATTGTAGACGGTACAACGCTGCAAAAGCAGGACGATAAAAAAGCAAAAAACCTGGTTGCTCTGGTTGCGGCGAAAGTTGGTCATACCAGACTCATAGATAACATGCTGTTGAGCTAATTAATAGCATTTCCGATTGAAAAATACCTAACTTTGTGGTATGATAATTCAAATTTTAAAGTCTAAGATTCACCGTGTAAAGGTAACTCAGGCTGAATTGAACTATGTTGGAAGCATCACTATTGATGAAGATCTGATGGATGCTGCCCAGATTATAGCCAACGAGAAGGTGCAAATCGTTAACAATAATAATGGCGAGCGCTTTGAGACATACGTGATTAAAGGCGAGCGTGGTACCGGTATGGTTTGTCTGAACGGTGCAACAGCAAGAAAAGTTCAGGTTGGTGATATCCTGATCATCATGTCCTACGGATCGCTGCCGATTGAAGAAGCTAAGAAATACCATCCTATTCTTGTGTTCCCTGACGACAATAATCATTTGCTGAAATAGTCTCGTTGCTGCGATTGTATTAAAATTGCTATGCTGCCATAATATTTAGTTCTTAAATACTAAATTTGGGCAGATCATATCTCATAAATACAATATTATGCAATTTCAATTAAGTGAAGAACAATTAATGATCCAGCAGGCTGCGCGGGATTTTGCACAGCATGAATTGAAACCTGGCGTCATTGAGCGCGACGAGCATCAGAAATTTCCGGC
>DCLG01000050.1:128880-130806 GCA_002320935.1 Pedobacter sp. UBA1654
TTAAAGCCCCTGGCTTCGGGGGAGCAGATTGGTGCATTCTGCCTGTCTGAGCCGGAAGCTGGTTCGGATGCCACCTCGCAGCAGACTACTGCGGAAGATAAAGGCGATTACTACCTTCTGAATGGTACTAAGAATTGGATTACCAATGGTAGTACAGCATCTGTGTACCTGGTCATAGCACAAACAGACAGATCATTAAAACATCGCGGCATTAATGCTTTCATAGTTGAAAAAGGTATGGAAGGCTTCACTGTCGGACCTAAGGAGAATAAACTTGGTATCCGCGGCAGCGACACCCATTCTTTGATGTTCAATGATGTGAAAGTACCGAAAGAGAACCGAATTGGTGAGGATGGTTTCGGTTTCAAGTTTGCGATGAAGACGCTTGAAGGTGGCCGTATTGGTATTGCCGCACAGGCGCTGGGTATTGCAGCGGGTGCCTATGAGCTTGCCCTGGAGTACGCTAAACAAAGAAAATCTTTCGGCAAGGCCATTGCAGACCATCAGGCTATAGCCTTTAAGCTGGCCGATATGGCAACGCAGATTGAAGCAGCAAGAATGCTGGTTTACAAAGCAGCCTGGTTAAAAGATCAAGGTCAGTCTTATACGCTTGCAGGTTCGATGGCAAAACTTTACGCATCAAAGGTTGCAATGGATGTAACCGTTGAGGCGGTGCAGATCCACGGAGGATACGGCTTTGTTAAAGAATATCATGTTGAACGAATGATGCGCGATGCTAAAATCACGCAAATTTATGAAGGCACCTCTGAAATCCAGAAAATGGTTATTTCAAGAGAAGTGCTTCGATAGTGTTTAATCTTTTTTGATCAATGATCCGAAAATTGATTTCATAATCGCAATTACGATGGCGAGTAGTGCAGCCGACCAAAATCCGGAAGTGTGAAAGCCATCCATCATGGAATCGACCATCAGGATCATCAAAACGGTAATGATAAAAGAGAATAGTCCCAGCGTAAGAATGGTTATTGGGAAAGTAAGTACGCGTAAGATGAATCCGATTGTAGCGTTGCTTAGTGCAATTAAGATTGCGGCAATGATTGCTGTGCCAAATCCGTTAACCTGTACACCTGGAACCAGGTAAGATGAAATGAGCATAATAACGCCCATTAATAGTATTTCAAGTACAATTCTCATTTTCTTTACTTTTTTGTTGAGTTCAGATCTTAATCAATCAATATGGACTTGATAGATCATGAAGGTTTCATTAGTTTAGTCCGATGTCAATAACAAAGACGTATTCGATCCTGTTTTTAGCCCGTTGTTGCTTCTGTGCTTGCAATGCTACAAAAAACAAACCGCTTGAAATTGACTTTTCGCAGGATAGTTTGTCGATCGTGATTCGAAACATTGATCCGGCAGGCATGAACAAGATCAGGAATGGCGAGCTGAACGACTCGCTGGTGCAGGAACTGGTAACGGTGCTGGAGGCGCCTTTAGAAACGGATACCAGTGGCATTCAGCTGCCGGTTCAGGGTAAGGTGCTGGCGGGCAGTGATTCTCTGATCTTTAAACCGGCGGAGCCTTTTCAGCGCGGCCGGAAGTACATGGTGCTGACCTACATGAACTCGAGATTTGCGGATCTTCAATCCATTATAAAGAGTCGTACGAAATTCAATATGGCACCAAATCAGAAGGTGCTCTGGCGCTAAATAATAAATTTTCAGATCATATCCGCTGAAAATCTTGTAACCACTTGATTTTTAAATTAAAAAAAATATATTACCTTTGTGCTCTAATAGAGGATAGGAGGGGACAAAGGTCCCCTCTTTTCTTTTGTTAAAATTTTGATATGCAAGTAGAAAACAGAGTAAAAGAGTTAATTGAAGAAAAGATTTCGGATAGACCGGAACTGTTCTTGGTGGAAATTAGAATGCTTCCGAACAATAAGCTTATTATTCACGTTGA
>DCLG01000050.1:130879-134926 GCA_002320935.1 Pedobacter sp. UBA1654
TACTATAAGAATGTTGGACGGAATTTAAGTCTTAAATTATCGGATGGCAGTCTAAAAGAAGGTAAATTGTTGTCCTTAACGGATGAGGAAATTACCATCGAAGAGCAGATTAAAGAAAAAGGTAAAAAGGCAAGATTGCAGGAAACTGTAATTGGTTTTGATCAAATAGTAGAAACAAAGGTTTTAATTTCATTTAAATAAAAATGAGCAATATTAATTTAATCGATTCATTTCAGGAGTTTAAGGACTTCAAGAATATCGACCGTCCGACGGTAATCAGTGTGCTGGAAGAGGTTTTCCGTAGTATGTTACGGAAGAAGTATGGCACGGATGAGAATTGTGACGTGATCGTGAACCCTGATAATGGAGATTTGGAGATCTGGCGCACCAGGAAAGTGATGGAAGATGGATTTTCTGAGGATGATGACCTTGAAATAGAATTATCTGAGGTAAAACAGTTGGATCCGGATATGGAAGTTGGCGACGACTACATTGAGCAGATCACGCTGGAGAGTTTTGGTCGCAGGGCAATTTTAGCTGCCCGTCAGACTTTAGTTTCCAAAGTTCTGGAGCTGGAGAAAGATGAGATCTTCAAGAAATATAAGGACAGGGTAGGTGAGATTGTAACTGGTGAGGTTTACCAGGTGTGGAAGAAAGAGACTTTGATTCTGGATGATGAAGGCAATGAGCTGATCATGCCGAAAACAGAGCAGATCCCTGCTGATTATTTCAAAAAAGGAGATACTGTACGTGCGGTGATCTCTAAAGTTGATATGGTGAATGCAACACCGAAGATTATCATTTCGAGGATTGCACCGGAGTTTTTACAGAGATTATTTGAGATTGAAGTACCTGAGATTTTCGACGGTTTGATCACGATCAAAAAGATTGTTAGAGAGCCGGGAGAACGTGCTAAAGTAGCTGTAGAATCTTATGACGATCGTATTGATCCGGTAGGTGCCTGCGTTGGTATGAAAGGTTCACGTATCCACGGAATTGTACGTGAATTGAAAAATGAGAACATTGATGTAATCAATTTCACGAATAATGTGTCTTTATATATACAACGTGCTTTAAGTCCGGCGAAGATCACCACAATCAAGCTTGATGATGAGACCAAACATGCTTCAGTTTACCTGAAGCCGGATCAGGTTTCATTGGCAATTGGCAGAGGCGGACACAATATTAAGCTTGCCGGTAAATTAACTGGATTTGAGATTGATGTTTACCGTGAAGCTGGTGAGGAGGATGAGGATGTGGACATTGAGGAATTCTCAGATGAAATCGATAGCTGGATCATCGATGAGCTGAAAGCTATTGGATGTGATACTGCAAAGAGTGTATTAACACTTTCAGTTGACGAACTGGTTAAACGTACCGACCTTGAAGAAGAAACGATCAAAGAAGTGATCAGTATTTTGAGGTCAGAGTTTGAATAGGCGTTTGTTAATTATTGAACCTGTATTATATTCTCTTAACAGATTAAAAAATAAGGTTATATGTGCTTCCAAAATTTAAAAACTAATTGTAAGGACATGAAATAAACAAGAATAAACGTTACTTTTGTATAAGAATTAAGAAAAAATAGGATATCAATGTCAGACGACAAACCAATAATTTTATTTAAAGCAGTTAAGGAACTTAACGTCGGAATCGCTACGGCTGTAGAGTTTCTGGAAAAGAAAGGCTTCTCTGTGGAAAATAAACCCACTACTAAGCTCTCCCGTGAGATGTATGATTCTTTGTTAAAAGAGTTTCAGGGAGACAAAATTGTAAAAGAAGAAGCTAATCAAATTGTTATAGGTAAAATTCGTCGTGATGAGCCTGAAGTAACTGAGAAAGTTGCGGAGGCACCTAGAAAAAATGTAGAGTTTGAAAATGAGGGTATATTAGTTAAGAACCTTAACGTACATACACCACATACAGAAAAACCTAAGGATGAGGCGGCGGTTGCTCCTAAAGCAAAAGAAGAGCCGGTAGCTGCACCTGCAGCGCCAAAGGCAGAGGAAAAGCAAGAAGAGGGTACATTACCCGGAGTTAAGATTGTCGGTAAGATTAATCTTGATAATCTGAATGCTAAGACCCGACCTGCTAAGAAAGAAGAGCCTGCACCTGTTGCTGAGCAACCGGTAGTACCTGAAGCACCAAAAGCTGTTGCACCTGAGCCTGTGAAGGTTGAAGAGGTTGCGGCACCTGCACCGGTTGCTGAAAAGCCTGCTGCCCCTGAAGCACCGAAAGAGGTTGTAGCGGAGACACCAAAACCAATTGAAAAACCGGTTGAGGCACCAAAGCCTGCAGCACCTGCAACTCCTGCACCAACACCAACACCAACACCAGCTCCGGAAGCGCCAAAAGCGGACAAGCCTGAAGAGGTAGAGGTTATTAAAGCACGTTCGGTTAAGTTATCGGGTCCTAATATTATCGGTAAAATTGTTTTACCAACAACGCCTGAACGTAAGTCGCAGCCTGTTGCTTCATCTAACGAAAGTGCAGAGGCAAAGCGTAAGCGTAAACGTAAGAAAACACCGGGAGTTAATCCGGTACAAGGACAGGGTTCTGCCGGCGGCACAACGCAACAAGGCGGACCTGGAGCACCTGCAAGACCTGCTGGAGCACCTACCTTTACCAACAGACCTGATTTCAGGAACAATACAAATAATACTGCCAACAGGCCAAACTTCAGAAATGCAAGACCGGGTGCACCGGGAAGCGGCTCTAAAGAAGAACCTACGGAGAAAGAAATACAAGATCAGATCAAAGCAACACTTGCCCGTTTGAGCGGTGCTGGTAAATCTGGAAAGTTTGCACAACGCGCTAAACTTCGTCGTCAGAAACGTGATGATGTGGCCATGACTGCTGAAGAAGCAGCAATGGAGCAGGAACTGCAATCAAAAGTACTACGTGTTACCGAGTTTGTTACCGCGAATGAGCTGGCAAACATGATGGACGTACAGGTTACGAAGATCATTGGAACTTGTATGAGTTTGGGTATGTTCGTTTCGATCAACCAACGTCTGGATGCAGAAACACTTACCATTGTAGCGGATGAATTTGGATACGAAATCCAGTTTGTGAAGCCTGATGACGAAAGTGATTCGGTAATCGAGCAGGAAGATGATCCGGCAGATTTAATACCTAGAGCACCGGTTGTGACCATCATGGGTCACGTCGATCACGGTAAAACATCCTTGCTGGATTATATCCGNNATCCGTAAAGCAAACGTCGTTGCCGGTGAGGCGGGTGGTATTACCCAGCACATTGGTGCCTACATGGTAACTACCCCAACAGGTAAGCAGGTAACCTTCCTGGATACACCGGGTCACGAAGCCTTTACGGCGATGCGTGCACGTGGTGCGAAAGTGGCGGATATTGCAATTATCGTTGTTGCAGCGGATGATGCAGTGATGCCTCAGACAAAAGAGGCGATCAACCACGCACAGGCTGCTGGTGTACCATTGGTATTCGCATTTACTAAAATTGATAAGCCAGGGGCGAATTCAGAAAGAATCAGAGAACAACTTTCTCAGATGAATATCCTGGTGGAGGATTGGGGTGGTAAATTCCAGTCGCAGGAGATTTCAGGTAAGAGCGGTTTGAATGTGGATCTATTACTTGAAAAAGTATTACTTGAAGCAGAATTGCTTGAACTTCAAGCTAATCCAAATAAGCGTGCTACAGGTAGCGTAATTGAAGCAACACTTGATAAAGGTCGTGGTATTGTTACGACGGTTCTTGTTCAGGCTGGTACGTTAAAAATCGGTGATCCGATTCTTGCAGGTAGCTACAGTGGACGTGTTAAAGCGTTATTCAATGAGCGTGGACAAAAGGTAAATGAGGCTGGTCCTTCTGTGCCGGTTCAGGTATTGGGTATGCAGGGTGCGCCAACTGCGGGTGATAGATTCAACGCGTTAGAATCTGAACATGAAGCGCGTGAGATTGCAAACAAGCGTCTGCAGTTGATGCGTGAGCAAGGTTTACGTACGCAGAAACACATTACCCTTGATGAGATTGGAAGACGTCTTGCAATTGGTAACTTTAAGGAGCTG
>DCLG01000108.1:0-195 GCA_002320935.1 Pedobacter sp. UBA1654
GGACAGCGCGAACCGAGACTGGACAGAACTCCGATCTGAACAACCTAGTCGGTTTACAATACAATGGAGACAACCTACTTGTACGGAACTGGTGGAATGGACTATATAGTGTGATTGCACAAACAAATCTTGTGCTTGATCGGGTGCCTGCAATTACACCAATGGATGAAACCCGTAAAGCCCAAATTCTCGGCG
>DCLG01000108.1:271-1540 GCA_002320935.1 Pedobacter sp. UBA1654
CTATCTTGTGCGTCTTTATGGTGACGTACCTCTAATCACCAAACCGCAAACCACGGAATCAGAGGATTTTCTACCACAAAGAAAATCTCTTGAAGAGGGATATGCACTAATTGTAGACGACTTGACTCAAGCTGAAGCTGCTGGTTTACCGTGGATGGACGCAAGTGGCCGGGCCAGTAGAGCTGCTGTAAAATCGTTGCTCGCCAAGGTATACCTGACTATGGCAGGACAACCGCTGAACAAAGGCGCAGAATACTACCGTCTTGCTGCTGATAAAGCAAAAGATGTAATTGATAATTCAGGTGCCACCCTGTTTGCGACATATGGTGATCTGCACAGCCTGGCGCAAGAAAATAAAGGTGAACACATCTTTCAAATTCAGTACCTTGCCACTGTTGCTGGTAACCCTATGCAGCAACTATTGTTACCTAACTTTAAAAATGTTTCCGCGTATAGTGATGAGGTGGGTTCGACAGTTCCAACTTCGCAATTCTACAACTCTTATGAACCGAATGATTTAAGAGCCAAGGATCGGGAAGGCTTTTTCTACACCTCTTACTATGATGGTGGTGATGGTGCCTTAAAACCATTGAACGCGCCTTACATCTTCAAACACTTTGACATTGTGGCAAATGGAACTGCAGGCACGAAAGCAACTGCACAAGCAGACCTAAACTGGCCACAAATTCGCTATGCAGATGTATTGCTAATATATGCAGAATCGCAAAATCGTGCTGATGGCTCACCAAACGCTCAGGCTTACGAAGCACTGAATTCGATAAGACGTCGTGCACAGATTCCGGTGCTTTCGGGATTATCACAGACACAGTTTGAAGAAGCCGTTTGGAGAGAGCGCTGGCATGAGCTATGCTACGAAGGCGTTACCTGGTTTGATATGGTACGCCTGAGAAAGGTGTACAACGAGGAGACGAATGGCTTCAATGATTTCGTAGGACATAAGTTCCCGGACAATCCGACAATTGCACTAGCTGAAAAACACTTGTTGTTTCCACTACCAACTCCAGAGATGCGTAACAACCCGAACTTAACACCACAGAATCCAGGGTACTAAGTAAGGTTGGTTAAGAATAGTCTAAACGAAGAAAGGCCGGTCAAATTGACCGGCCTTTCTTATTGAAATACTACTTAGATGGATATTAGTTGAAGTTGTAACGAACTCCGAACTGCATGTAATAAGTAGAAGTAAAGCTTTGAGTTGTACCGAATGTAGATCTTACAACATCACCGCCAGCAGTGTTCAATCTGAAG
>DCLG01000108.1:1556-18693 GCA_002320935.1 Pedobacter sp. UBA1654
CGAAGTTATAAGTACCCCAGTTGCGGTTCAATAAGTTACCAAAGTTGAAGATATCAGCAGTGAACTGGAACGAGTTTTTAGTTCCACCTACGTTTTTGAAGATCTCCTGAACGAGTCTGAAGTCGAATTGGTTTCTCCAAGGAGATGTAGCACCATTACGTTCAGCATACTGTCCTTTACGTTTTGATAAATATTCATCCTGATCGATATAAGCCTGGAAGATTTCGGCTTGTTGTGCAGCAGTATAAAATTTAGCACCCGGACCTGAACCGATAGTTTGATCCACAAACTGAAGTTCAGACGCATTGTTTGGAACGTAGATCAGGTCGTTGTTCTGACCATCACGGTTGAAGTCAGTTGAGTAAGTATAAGAGAACCTACCCTGCTGTGAACCCTGATAGAATAATGAGAATGAGGTAGCAAGGTTACCCAACCACTCTTTGCGGTAAGATACGTTTGCAATTACACGGTCAGGAGCCAGGTTACTTGAATAGCTCAAAGTAGGAATGTTTGAATTTCCTGTGGTTTGAGGAATGCCCCAAAGGTTCAACATCTGGTCACCACCTTGATCACCATAGTTACGTTGGTCAGATCTGGTATAAGCAACCATTAATCCAAGACCATTACCAAAGTTTTTGGTCAATTGCGCAGTAGCCATCCAGTTGTAACCACCTTTTGCGTTGGTCATCTCAATAACGTTGTTGAATGAGTTTCCAGTTGCACTGATAGCACCTTGAGGTGTAGTATTTACATATTGTCTGTCGTTTGGTCTTGCACCAAAGAAAGGTCTGTTATCTGGACTGTTAGGGTTGTTGAACTGAACAGGATCTTTCAAGTTCACGTTCTTAGCAACAGCAACGTTAAGGTCTTTACCGTAGATACCTTCAACTGTTGCGATAACACCTAGTGGTAATCTGAAGTCAACCGCCAAGCTTGATTTCCAGGTTTGCGGGAATTTAAGATCAGATGAAAGTGCACTGATTGTTCCTGGCATGGTTAAACCAGCTTCTGCTTTTGGTGCAGTAAGGTTTGGTGCAGGATTTGGACTGAAATCAGGTACATTCTCGCCAGTGTAGTTTTGAGTATACTGTAATAAACCAGCATCACCCGACTGGGAAACGATCCAGACAAAAGGAATACGACCAGTGAAGATACCGGTACCACCACGTAGTTGTAGTGAGCGGTCGCCATTCACATCCCAGTTAAAACCGAAACGTGGAGAATAAGTCATTCTGGATTCAGGTAATGCACCGGTATTGATGGTTTTACCCTGGTGAAATGACTGTTGTGCTACCAATGGATGCGTTCTTACTTCAGAAACATTTGGATAAGTAGCTTGTTCAAAACGGATACCTCCGGTTAATTTTAAACGATCAGATACGTTGAATTCATCCTGGATGTAAGCAGAGTATTGTGCAAACTTGAAGCTTGGGAACGCCTGGGAACCGTCAGCAGTTAAAGGGTAAGTAATTGAATATTGTAGAGCTTTGTCACCTCTTGTGAATGCATCCCATGATCCAAAAGTGTAGAAACCGGTACCAAAACGTTGGAAACCATTTTTGGTTGTAGAGAATTCAGCTTGTAAACCAACAGTTACGTTGTGTTTGCCTAAAGCGATGTTTAAGTCATCACTGTATGTGTAGGTTTTAACATCTCTTAAGTTACCATAAGTAAATGGCTCATATCCGAAGGTTGTTAGTACGTTACCAGCACTAGATGGTGATTGTGATCCATCAAGGATATCTACAAGTGGGAATAATGCACTCTCAGAGCTTCTTGGATCGTTTTGATGTGAAAACGTTACGCGGGCGATGTTTGTAAATCTACTTCCGAAAGTAGAGTTTAACTCTGCCACTGCGGAGTATAAGTTTGCGTTAGTGAAGTAGTTTGAGTTAGAGAACGGTAAACCAGCATTCGGAGCAGTTCCAGATCTGCTGTTCCCGTAACTTAAATTTCCTGTTACACCTGAACCTGAAGTTGAAGTACTTGCAGAACTTGGTGTCTTACTTTCAACCTGATTGTAACGTACACTAAAGCGGTGATTATTGCTGATGTTCCAGTCTAATCTGGCAAACAATTTCTCATTTTCGCTCTCATTGCTATATCCCTGGTAGATACCTGGATCATAACCATAATTATTCAGCAAGTATGACTTTACATCATCCATAAACGATGCAGTCGTTCTGGTTACAGTAGATACGGATCCATAAGGAAGTGCATCCGTAGCAGCAATCCTTGAAGTACCTGGCTGTATGGTTTTCTGCTTTTCAGCGTTCACAAAAAAGAACAATTTGTCTTTAATGATCGGGCCACCTAAGCTGAAACCAAAGTTCTTCTCGTCGAAGCTTTGAACTTGTGCATCAGGAATTGTGAAACCTTTGATACGTTTTCCCTGGTGCTCTTCGCCACGCATGGTAAAGAATGCATTTCCAAAGAAAGTGTTTGTACCAGAACGGGTTACAGCGTTAACAGCACCACCGGTAAATCCTGATTGACGAACATCATAAGGTGTTACGTTTACCGAGATTTGCTCCAATGCGTCGATTGAGATTGGAGAACCGTTAGCCGGAACGTTCTGTCCAATACCGAATTGGTTGTTAAAGTTAGCGCCATCCACGCTAAAGTTGTTTGAACGGTAGTTACCACCACCAATTCCATTGTTGGCACCAGCTTGTGGCGTTAAACGGGTTAAGTCGTTTACACTTCTGCTGATGGTTGGAAGGTTTTGAATTTGTGCTCTTGTAACAACGGTTGATGAACCACTTTTGTTGGAGTTCATAATCGCATTGGGCTGATTTCCAACAACTCTCACTTNNTTGAGAAGCGTCATCAGCAATAACAACGTTCAGAACATAAGGCTCACCTAATTTAAGGTAAATGTTCTCAAACTTTTTGGGGCTGTAGCCTACGTAGCTAACCTCAACGCTATAAGGTCCGCCTACACGAGCATTCGCGATGGAGAAACGACCGTCGCTGTTTGTGGTTAAACCATAAACAGTACCGGTTGGCACGTGAGTTGCTTTAACACTTGCCCCTGGCAGGGCTTGTGTGGCATCTTTCACTGTACCTGTTATCGAAGAAGTGGTTACCTGCGCCTGTGCTAGAGAGCAGAAACCAATAAAAGCGATAACAATTACTACAATCCGAGATAGTAAAGATTTCATCATTCTTTTTTTTTGAAATTAGTGTGTGTTTTTATGTTAATTGTGATAAAACGCCGCAAAGGTAATTATTTATTTATCACGCATTTAGTTTCCTATGTTAATTTTATATTAACTACTCGGTTTTTTTCAACAAAGCTTAAACTTTTCAACAATATTTCTCAGAATAATGCACAGAACATGAAAAATCATAGATTCTGTTAACCGTGATGTCCTTTTTGTAACATCTGTATTCAAAATCACAATTCAGCGCATTACCAGGTACCCGTCGCCTATTCCTAAAGTATTTTTTCTAATTTTGCGATGTACTAAGTATTATTCCTTTATTTTAAGATATGAACTACGATGTGATTATAATAGGCAGCGGTCCCGGTGGATATGTTGCTGCTATCAGAGCTTCTCAATTAGGTTTAAAAACGGCCATTGTAGAGCGTGAATCTTTAGGCGGGATCTGCCTTAACTGGGGATGTATTCCGACTAAGGCTCTTTTAAAAAGTGCACAGGTTTTCGAATACATTAACCATGCTGCGGACTACGGCATCAAAACAGCACCTGCAGAAGCTGACTTCGGAGCAGTAATTAAACGCAGCCGTGGTGTTGCTGAAGGTATGAGCAAAGGTGTTCAGTTCCTGATGAAGAAAAATAAAATTGAAGTGATCATGGGTACCGCTAAGGTAAAGCCGAACAACAAAGTTGAAGTTCGCGCTGCCGACGGTTCTCAGAAAGAAATCACTGCCCCTCATATTATCGTTGCTACAGGAAGCAGATCAAGAGAATTGCCTAACCTTAAACAGGACGGTAAGAAAATCATTGGTTACAGACAGGCAATGAACCTGCCTCAGCAGCCTAAATCTATGGTTGTTGTTGGATCTGGTGCCATTGGTGTTGAGTTCGCTTATTTCTACGCGACTATGGGTACTAAGGTTACTATTGTTGAGTTCCTTGACAACATCGTTCCGGTGGAAGATGAAGACGTTTCAAAACAATTACTGCGCAACTTCAAGAAAGCAGGTATCAACGTGATGACCTCTTCTACGGTTGAATCAGTAGATACTTCAGGCGCTGGCTGCAAAGTACAGGTTAAAACCGCTACAGGTACAGAGATCCTTGAAGCTGATATTGTATTATCTGCGGTAGGTATCATTGCCAACCTGGAGAACATTGGTCTTGAAGAAACTGGTATCAAAACCGAAAAAGGTAAGATCGTTGTTGACGAGTTCTACCGCACAGGTGTTAAAGGTTATTATGCTATTGGTGATGTGGTAACCGGACAGGCATTGGCACACGTTGCTTCTGCTGAAGGTATCATTTGCGTAGAGAAGATCGCTGGTCATCATCCAGAGCCTTTGGACTACAACAACATTCCGGGATGTACGTACTGCACACCTGAAATTGCTTCTGTAGGTTATACTGAGAAAGCTGCTAAAGCTGCAGGTTATGAGCTGAAAATTGGTAAGTTCCCGTTCTCTGCATCTGGTAAAGCAAGTGCTGCCGGCGCTAAAGATGGCTTTGTAAAAGTGATCTATGATGCGAAATATGGCGAGTTGCTCGGTGCACACCTGATTGGTGCAAACGTTACCGAAATGATCGCGGAGATCGTTGTTGCAAGAAAACTTGAAACGACTGGGCACGAGATGTTGAAAGCGGTTCACCCACACCCTACCATGAGCGAAGCGATTATGGAAGCTACCGCGGATGCTTACGGTGAAGTGATCCACTTGTAAGAACCAGGAATCCAAAACTTCCGGTGATTGCTTACCGGAACTTAAAATAATAATGAAAACCCCCGGCCTTATACCGGGGTTTTCTATTTTTACGGGAAATGAGGACCAAATATGAAGTTACACAGCATTGAAACCGGATTATTCAAGTTAGACGGCGGCGCCATGTTTGGCGTAGTACCAAAAAGCATCTGGCAGAAAACCAATCCTGCGGATGACAAAAACCTTTGCACCTGGGCCATGCGCTGCATGCTGATTGAAGACGGCGACCGCCTGACGCTGGTGGATACAGGAATTGGCGACAAGCAGGACAGCAAGTTTCTTGGCCATTACTACCTGCACGGCGATGACACCATGGATAAGTCGCTCGCCGCCCTGGGTTTCCAGCGCTCCGACATCACGGATGTATTCCTGACGCACCTGCATTTCGACCACTGCGGCGGCGCGATTGTACGCGAAGGCGATAAGCTAAAGCCTGCATTTGAAAATGCGACATACTGGAGCAATGAAAAACACTGGGACTGGGCGGTAAATCCAAACGACCGTGAAAAAGCTTCCTTTTTGAAGGAGAACATTCTACCCATTCAGGAAAGCGGACAGTTGAAGTTTGTGTCTGATGAGGAGGGCCAGTACTTTCAGGATCATGTAAAAGTCACGTTTGCTTATGGTCATACAGACGCGATGATGCTGCCGGAAGTTGACTACAAAGGACGGACTTTGGTGTACATGGCAGACCTGATCCCCTCGGCGGGGCACATACCGGTACCCTATGTAATGGCCTACGACATGTTTCCAATGAAAACCCTTGTGGAAAAAAAGGCCTTTCTTGAGGAAGCAGTTGCCAATAACTACATACTATTTCTGGAACATGACAGCATAAATGAATGTTGCACACTGCATCAAACTGAAAAGGGCATCCGCGTCAAGGAAACCTTCAAACTTTCTGATATTTAGACGATAGTGTATTTGCTACACTGTAAATTCATTTGCGAATCTTTTTGCGGCGGACTTGTAATGCCGCTGCAATCAAGTTCTGCAGCCTTTTTAAAACAATCTTGGAATAATTTTTGTTGTTTAAAGGACACACATAAATCAGGTGCAAAGTGTAACGTTTACAGGAATTTAAGTTTTAAAATGCCCGGAATTTTCATACTTTTGCACGTTCATACTACATAATAGGCAGTAACGCACATAAATGAGACAACTCAAGATAACGCAATCCATAACCAACCGTGAGAGTCAATCCCTTGACAAATATCTTCACGAAATTGGTAAAGTAGATTTAATCACGGCAGAAGAAGAGGTAATTTTAGCAAGAAAAATTCGCGAAGGTGATCAGGCGGCTTTAGAAAGGTTAACTAAGACCAACTTGCGTTTCGTGGTTTCTGTGGCGAAGCAATATCAGAATCAGGGTTTAACCTTAGGTGACCTGATCAATGAAGGTAACCTGGGCTTGATCAAAGCAGCTAAACGTTTTGATGAAACCAAAGGATTTAAGTTCATTTCTTATGCTGTTTGGTGGATTCGCCAGTCTATTCTGCAAGCTATTGCGGAGCAAAGCCGTATCGTACGTCTGCCTTTGAACCAGGTAGGTTCCTTAAGCAAGATCAGTAAAGCTTTCTCTAAACTGGAGCAGGAATACGAACGTGAGCCTTCACCGGAAGAACTTGCTGATATTCTTGAAACAACTGTAGAGAAAATCTCAGATACACTTAGTAACTCCGGTCGCCATGTGTCCATGGATGCGCCCTTTGTACAGGGAGAAGAAAACACCCTTCTTGATGTACTGGAGAATCATGAACCAAATACAGACAGCAGTCTGATCAATGAATCACTTTCTGAAGAAATCAAGAGATCTTTATCCACCCTTACCGAACGTGAGCGTGAGATCATCGTATTGTTCTTTGGATTAAGCACCAATCACCCGCTATCTCTTGAAGAGATCGGTGAGAAGTTTAACTTAACCCGTGAACGTGTACGTCAGATCAAAGACAAAGCGCTTCAACGTCTTCGTCACACTTCCAGAAGTAAGATCCTTAAATCTTACTTAGGATAATTTTTCAAACAACAGGATCAGCTTATGCTGATCTTTTTTTATACAAGATCCTTTTCTAACCAGAAAACATTACCAGACATTACCTATAACAAGGGCGCTAAATTTAGCGCCCTTTTCTGTTACTAGTATTTTCATTGGTGAGTCATTACCTAAAATTGCGATAATGATGGTTTGGTTTGCATGATGTCCTCTATCCTGCCCAACACATCCGGTGTTAATAGTGGTACCACTTCCAGAGCGGTCAGGTTTTCTTTGAGCTGTTCGGTTTTAGAAGCCCCTAAGATCACAGTGCTTACATTCGGATTGGTCAGGCACCAGGCCAATGATAGTTTCGCCAATGGTACGCCAAGCTCATCTGCAAGACCCTGCAGCTTTTGTGCTTTCGCCAGGTTCTGCTCTGCAAGTACAGATTCCTTCAGCCATTCCATACCTTTAAGATCAAGGCGGGTATCCTTTACCGCCCCTGCTGTGTACTTGCCGGAGAGTAAGCCGGAAGCCAGTGGCGACCAGATTGTGGTGCCCAGTCCATGTTCCTTGAAAAGCAGCAGGTAGTCTTTCTCCAGCTTGGTACGCTCCAGGAGGTTGTACTGCGGCTGTTCCATGGTTGGTCCGATCAAATGATACTGCTTAGCGATGCTGATGGCCTCCATGATTTCTGAGGCGGACCATTCTGAGGTACCCCAGTACAGGATCTTACCTTGTTGTAACAAGGTGTTCATAGCGAAAACTGTTTCCTCAATCGGCGTGTTCTTATCGGGCCTGTGACAAAAGTAAAGATCCAGGTAGTCTACCTGAAGTCGCTTTAATGCAGCATTACAGGCCTCAATAACATGTTTTCTGGATAGTCCTGTCTGATTTGGTCCCTTGTTCTCCGTTCCGAAGAACACCTTGCTGGAAACGACGTACGACTCGCGCGCCCAGCCATGTGCCTTAAGGATCCTGCCCATCACTTCCTCGGATTTACCTTCTGCATAGCCTTCAGCATTGTCGAAGAAGTTTACGCCTGCATCGTAAGCAAGACCCATAAGTTCGTCTGCCACCTGATCAGAGATCTGGTTGCCAAAGGTAAGCCAGCTTCCCAGCGACAATGCGCTGAGCTGTAAGCCGGATTTTCCAAGTCTTCTATATTCCATATTGTATTGGTTTTTAAGCTAAATATAACTGCTGAAGAACATCCCGCGCCTTATTAAGTTTTTCTTGAGCTAAGGCCTAAAATCATTAAAATGTAATATATTAGAACAAAAGCCAATTATAAACCATTACATTCCAAGTTAAAACATCAGAAACATAGATGAGATTGAGATTATTTATACCACTTGCATTACTTATGAGTTGCCAGACGGTGAAGAAAGCGGAAGGGATCAAGGGCACGAATGATTTGCTTGCAGATGTTAAAATATTGTCTTCTGAAGCTTACCAGGGCCGGAAAACCGGAACAGCCGGTGCAGCAATGGCGCGGGAATACCTGAAAAAGCGGCTAACTGACCTCGGACTGAAAAGCTATCCCAACATGCCCGACTTTGAGCAGGCCTTTAAAGCAACCGACCGGACGGGCAAAACTGTTGAAGCCAAAAACGTGATTGCCTACATTCCTGGGAAATCATCTAAGGTTATGGTGATCTCCGGACATTACGACCATCTAGGTGTGATCAACAATGAAGTTTACAATGGCGCCGATGATAATGCATCTGGTGTGGCAGCCATGCTGAAAATTGCCGAGCATTACCAGAATGAAAAACCACAACATACCCTGGTATTTGCATTTTTTGATGCGGGTGAGCTGGACTGGCAGGGCTCGGGATATTTCGTGAATAACCCTCCTTTCGCGTTGGATCAAGTGACGATTAACGTAAACCTGGACATGATCAGCCGCAATGAGAAATCTGAACTTTATGCCGCGGGGACATTCAAACATCCGGAACTAGAGAAGTACCTGGTACATACGCAGCCCAATGTGAAGATCATGCTTGGTCACGACAATCCCGAGTTTACGGTGGATGACTGGACGAATCAGAGTGATCAGGGTGCTTTTGATGCAAAGGGTATTCCTTTCCTGTATTTTGGGGTTGAGGACCACAGCGATTACCACCGCGCCAGCGACGAGTTTGAACACATTGACCAGCAGTTTTTTATTGGTGCTTCTGCGGCCATACTGGAGATAGTGGATAACCTTGATAATGACCGGGATATTCAGTCGACCTTAAAGCAGAAGCTTTTGATGAAAAAGCAATAATGACCTGGTGCAGGATAATGTGCATTCGCTGATAAATAGAAAAGCCAGGCAATGCCTGGCTTTTCTATTTATTATTGATCAGGCATGCCCGTTGTATTATTGTTTAAGCTTGAGCCTGGTTTCGATCATACCAACAAAAGGTTCAGGTTTTTTGAGTCCGCTGAGTCTCTTTCCTGAAGCAGGAACAGCTCTGCCGGATTTGTCTTTACTCATGGTTGCTCTGGATGTCGCAACGGAACTTACACCAAGCGCCCGTAAAGATTTAGCAATGTAATTTTCTCTGATGTCACCGAAATCGCGGCTATAATCATCAAAGTCATCCGCGATCGTTGGTTTCATTCCGGTGTAGTATCCACCTTCACCCTTGTTGTTCCTTGTTTCGAACATACTCAAATAAAGATCATATCTGTTTTCAAGTGNNTCAAGCGTTAAGGGAAAGAAACCAACCGGCTTACCGTAAGTTGTTCTTCCAACCAATTGCACATTTACAAATGGTGAGAGGGCACTAATGGTTAACTCACTTGCAGAAGCGGTACCTTCTGTCACGATGAATACAACATTCCTGATGCCGGTTAATGGCCCCTTTTTACTAAAGCTCATCGTATTTTTTTCGACAGAGAAATCCAGATCTGCAAGGGTGATCATCTTATTGCCCTGATACTGTACTTTATCATTGTCGTCCAGATAAGGTTGGTTTTCCAGAATAGTGGCTTTTTTGTTCTGCATCAGCTCGTTAAATACTTCTGTATACATCACCCCGCTTGCTGTTGGCGGTGCAATCAGATTGACCAGGTATTCCGCTGTATTTACATACCCGCCGCCATTGTATCTTAAGTCGACGATCAAATCTGTAAGGCCTTCTGTTGCAAACCTGGCGAATATTGGGTCCAGATTGGTGTCACTTGGTGCATTTGGGTTGGTAAGACGGGAGAACCGCGCCAATGCGAGATATCCAACTTTCTTACCCCCTAATTCAAATACGTCACTGGCGAGCACCGGTGTACTGGTATAGGAAGTTTTCTTCAGGTTTGCTGTAATGGTTGAGCCATCCGGCTTGATGCCGGTAAGTTCTGCCGAAGCAGGGCCGGCATTTAAAAGTGAATTGATGAGATTCATTTCACGGTCGAAGTCTCTTCCAATGGTGGTCTGGTTTATTTTCGTAATGATGGTACCCCGGGTAAAACCTGCTTTTTCCGCGGGCGAACCAGGGTGTATCTGGACGATAAATAACCTGAAGTTATCGTCGGTACCATCGGCAGCCAGATCTGCAATCCCGATATCGTTTCCAACGCCCTCCGTATCTACAGAGCCACGCAATCTAAGCACTGGAGCGGGGTTGTTTTCTTTTTGATCTGAAATGTAAGAGAATTTAGGTGAGAACCTGGTGATCCCGGCAAATTCATAAGGATCTCCTGTGGCAGGGTTCATCGGAATTTGGGAGATTTCATATAGCACATCATCATAGGTGTCGATGGCGTTGCCGCTCGTTCTGATGTATTGTCTTGGATTGAAGGCCTCATAGGTCGGCAACTTATCATTCCATAGATATACTTCCTTAGCATACAAGAAAATAGAATCGACGGTTTGTTCAACGCGCGTGCCTAATGCCGGGTTTGATGTATCAAGATCCGGGTTATATGTTTCAGATTCTTTACAGGCAGAAATTCCTGTGATTATAATAGTTGCAGCTGCGAGTGCGCCGCGCATCCAGATGGATTTGATGTTCATTTCAAAGAGATAGCAGGTTTACGGTTGTATTAACGTAGTTCGGCCGACAAAAGTTTATCGACATGCAAATAATTAATTCCCAGTTCTGCAGCCATATGTTGGTCAGCCTCAGCCCTTCCAATCACTAAAACGGCTTTGGGATGCAGCTTATGTGCGGTTACAAATTTACCTAAACTATCGTGATCAGGGTTCATGGTAATTTCATTTTTGAAGAATACCCGGATGTATTGCTCAAGACCATTCCACTCCACCTGCCTGATTTTATTCAGCTGCTGCTCCGGATCGCCGGCCACCAGCAGATAGATCGTGCGGCGTTCTACCACCAGGTCCTGCATAAACTTGAGTACAGGATCGAATATCAAGAGCTTCAGTGGCAATTTTGCGGTTTTATTCAGCAAAGCGAAATTCTCTTTGTACTTCGTGGAGATGCCAAACTGGCTCATGGTTTTTTCCAGTATCTGTTCAGGACCCGTTTGCTCGTAAGTCGACTTCATGAACTGCAGGATTTCGTTGGCACTAAGCTGCTCCGTATATTCCATGAAGGATGCAAACAGGTAATACACCTGCAAGTGGAAATCTCTAACCGGGTACAGGACATCGTCTAACTCGAAAACGAAGGCCTCATGATCATTAATGTATTCCGCTGGCGTCATTACTTAATGGTAAATAAGATGGCTGTTGGTTTGTCTAATTGCTCCGGGATGTAAAAGACGCCATTCAGATCATGTTCCTGACCGATGGTTTGCAGCTTTTCATCCGCCGCCGGTGGAAACTTAAGTTCGCCTTTTACAAAGATTGCCCATCCGCACTTTGGATCAATATCCTGTTGTGGAAAAAAGAATTTATGGAGATCGATCAATGATGGCAGCAGTACGGTGATGTTGAACTCTTCGAACAATACGGCGGATTTAGCGATCTGGGATACCTCGAACTCATGCAATGGCAGTAAGCACTCGACGCCATGATCCAGGCAAACGTTCAGTAGATTATGCGCGATGGCATCATTAGCTTCACCGAGGGATAAAAAGGTATAAGTTGAAGAGCCAAATGCCGGGGTATCGCCGTAATCGGCTAGAATAACCTCATGCCCTTCAAACGCTTTAAGTAGTTTCAATGTTCCGGCAGACTTGCCGCCAGTGATTAATATCTTCAAATTGGTAGATCTATATAATTAAACCATCTTTCATGGTAACCACCCTGTCGCTGATCTTCGCCAGACCTTCGTTATGGGTTACAATGATAAAAGTCTGTTTAAAATTCTCACGAAGTGTGATGAAAAACTGATGGAGCGCATCTGCATTTGTGGAGTCGAGGTTACCCGATGGTTCATCGGCAAGCACGACTGTAGGTCTGTTGATGAGGGCACGGGCAACGGCAATGCGCTGCTGCTCTCCGCCTGACAATTCATTGGGTTTATGTTGCGCCCGTGCTTTAAGCCCCAGCATATCGAGCAATTCCATTGCTTTGCGCTCTGCATCCTTTCTGGGGAGCTTCGCAATAAAAGCAGGGATACAAATATTTTCTAATGCTGTAAATTCCGGCAGTAAGTGGTGGAACTGGAAAACGAAGCCTATGTTTTTGTTCCGAAATACGGAAACCAGCTCGCCGCTAAGGTTGTTGATCTTGGTGCCGTTAAGTTCTACAGTGCCGGAGTCGGGTTTATCCAGGGTGCCCAGGATATGCAACAATGTGCTTTTTCCTGCACCGGAAGCGCCAATGATGCTGACGATCTCCCCTTTTTCAACTTCGAAGTCTACACCCTTTAAAATGGGCAGACTTCCATAAGATTTTTTAACTGCTGTGGCTCTAAGCATATATGCAAACTTACAAAAAGCGCGACATTAATAAGGTTCGATGCCCCATTTAAACGTCAAAAAAAACCTAGAAACATGATTATATGTTTTTATAACCGAACTGAAATTGTAGATTTGAAACAAAATAATTCAGCAAATGAACATCCACGAATATCAAGGTAAAGAAATACTAAAGAGTTTTGGTGTTGCCGTTCAAGAAGGCATCGTTGCCGATACAGTTGATCAAGCTGTTGAAGCTGCTAAAAAATTAAAAACTGATTACAACTCTGACTGGGTTGTGGTTAAAGCACAGATCCACGCAGGTGGTCGTGGTAAAGGTGGCGGTGTAAAGCTTGCTAAAAACCTGGATGAGGTTAAAGAGAAAGCATCTGCAATTCTTGGAATGCAGTTGGTAACTCCTCAAACTGGTCCTGAAGGTAAAAAAGTGAACAAGGTTCTTATTGCACAGGATGTTTACTATCCAGGTGCTTCTGAAACCAAGGAATTCTATATGAGTGTGTTGTTGAACAGAACCAATGGAACCAATATCATCATGTATTCTACTGAAGGCGGAATGGATATTGAAGAAGTTGCGGAAAAGACACCTCACCTGATTTTCAAAGAAGATATTGATCCTAAAGTTGGTTTACAAGGATTCCAGGCACGTAAAATTGCTTTCAACCTTGGCTTAACTGGTGCTGCACATAAAGAGATGGTGAAATTCGTTTCCGCGCTTTATAAAGCTTATGATGCAACGGATTCGGCAATGTTCGAAATCAACCCGGTATTAAAAACCTCTGATGATAAAATTATCGCTGTAGATGCTAAAGTAAATCTTGATGAGAACGCTTTGTTCCGTCACAAGGATTATGCTGCAATGCGCGATACACTGGAAGAAGATCCAACAGAAGTTGAAGCAAGTGAGTCAAACCTGAACTATGTAAAACTTGACGGTAACGTGGGTTGTATGGTGAATGGTGCTGGTCTTGCAATGGCAACTATGGATATTATCAAAATTGCTGGTGGTGAGCCTGCTAACTTCCTTGACGTAGGTGGAACGGCTAATGCTGAAACTGTTAAAGCTGGTTTCAACATTATCCTTAAAGATCCTAACGTTAAAGCGATCCTGATCAACATCTTTGGTGGTATTGTTCGTTGCGACCGTGTTGCTCAAGGTGTTATTGATGCTTACCAGGAAATTGGTGACGTTCCAGTTCCAATTATCTGCCGTCTGCAAGGCACAAATGCTGAAGAAGCAAAGAAACTGATCGATGAGTCTGGCTTAAAAGTTTATTCAGCTATCGCTTTACAAGATGCCGCTAACCTGGTAACTAAAGTATTAGCATAGTATTTTAATTTATATAATATGAACGGCCGGCCAGCATTAATTTGCTGGCCGGCTTTTTTATAGGGCGCTTTTGCCGGAATTCCTTATTTTTGACCGGCTCCATAAAAAGACATGATTCCATAACAAAGACATGATTAAAAGAGAAAAAGTAAAAGACTTACTAGTAACGACCGAGTTTGACAGAGAAGTAACCGTGATGGGTTGGGTTCGTACCTTCCGCAACAATCAGTTTATTGCGATAAATGACGGCTCTTGTATGGGTAACATACAGGTTGTGGTTGATTTCAATAATACACCGGAGCAACTACTGAAAAGAATTACAACAGGTGCTGCACTGGCCGTTACAGGTACCATTGTAGAGTCGATTGGAAAAGGTCAGCGTGTTGATGTAAAAGCTGCAAGCATCGAGATCCTCGGCGACAGTGATCCGGAGAAGTTTCCATTGCAGCCGAAAAAGCACAGCCTGGAGTTTTTGCGGGAAATTGCACACCTGCGTTTCCGCACCAATACTTTCAATGCCGTGTTTAAAGTTAGACATGCACTGGCTTTTGCCATTCATAAGTTTTATAACGAGCGTGGTTTCGTATATATGCACACGCCGGTTATTACCGCTTCTGATGCGGAAGGTGCCGGAGAAATGTTTAAAGTAACCACCCTTGATTTTGATAATACACCCCGTACCGAAGATGGTAAAGTGGACTTCTCTGAAGATTTCTTCGGCAGAGCGACCAACCTGACGGTGTCAGGCCAGCTGGAAGGTGAACTTGCTGCAATGTCTTTTGGACAGATCTACACGTTCGGCCCTACTTTCCGCGCAGAGAACTCCAATACAACCCGTCACCTGGCGGAATTCTGGATGATTGAGCCTGAAGTTGCATTCGCAGATCTTGAAGACAACATGCAGCTTGCAGAAGATATGATGAAGTATGTCATCTGCTACGCGCTGGAAAACTGTAAAGAAGAGATCGAGTTCCTGAACAACCGTTTACTGGAAGAAGAGAAATCTAAACCGCAGAATGAGCGTAGTGCGATGTCGCTGGTTGAAAAGCTAAACTTCTGCCTGGACAACGAATTTGAACGTTTAACCTATACTGAAGCAATCCGGATTTTACGTTCTTCTAAACCTAACCAGAAGAAGCAATTCAAATACCTGATTGATGAATGGGGTGCCGATCTGCAGTCGGAACATGAGCGTTACCTGGTTGAGAAGCACTTCAAAAAGCCAGTGATTCTTACCGACTACCCTGCTGATATCAAGTCGTTCTACATGCGTCAGAATGAGCCGGATGAGCAAGGTCGTCAGACGGTAGCTGCCATGGACATCCTTTTCCCGGGTATTGGCGAAATGATCGGTGGTTCACAGCGTGAAGAGCGTCTCGACAGGCTTACCCAGCGTATGGAACAGCTTGGTATTCCTCAGGATGAGATGTGGTGGTATTTAGATACCCGTCGTTTTGGTTCTGCACCGCACTCGGGCTTTGGCCTTGGTTTCGAACGTTTGGTATTGTTCGTTACTGGTATGACCAACATCAGAGATGTTATAGCGTTCCCAAGATTTCCTAAGAACGCTGAATTTTAAATAAGCCGATTGGCTCATGCAAATTACCCGTTCATGGAATTTGCATGAGCATAATCAATCTGCGATACTTTATAATCTGTTGGCGCAAAACTCTTCGCTGTACTCAGTGCCATGCCCAATTCATATTTTGTAGGATAAGGCGTTTTCAATAGACTACCTTCTGGAATATACGGGAAAGTCTCAATATAGGATTGCATCACATTCTGGCTGATCCTCCGGTTAATGTACGCTCTGGTAAGCTGATACGGATGTCTTAATCCTGCAGCACCAAGCAACTCAATTGCACTTGCCACCGTTAACCGGTGATAGTTAAACACCCTTGTTTTCTTGTCTTCCACAACCAGGCCTTTCATTAAGCTTGGATCCTGAGTGGCTACACCTGTTGGACAGGTATTGCTATTACATTCCAATGCCTGGATACAACCAATTGCAAACATCATCCCTCTAGCCGAATTACATAGATCTGCACCCAGGGCGATGTTTTTGATTAGATCAAAGCCCGACACTACTTTACCGGATGCTACGACCTTAATGTGTTTCTTGAGGCCAAAGCCTGTAAGTACATCATATACAAACGCTACAGCTTCCCGTAAGGGCATACCTACTGCATTTGAGAACTCCTGAGGCGAAGCACCCGTTCCACCTTCACCACCATCCACAGTGATGAAATCTACATAGATGCCCGTCTGAACCATGGCTTTGCAAATGGCAAAAAACTCGCTCTTGCGACCGATACAAAGCTTGATACCCACTGGTTTTCCACCGGAAAGTGTTCTTAGTTTTTTAACGAAGTCCATCAGTTCCAAAGGTGTGGAAAAGGCTGAGTGTGATGGTGGAGACAATACATCATAGCCTTCTTTCACCAGACGGATCCGCGCGATTTCAGGCGTCACTTTTTGAGCAGGTAAAATACCACCGTGACCAGGTTTTGCACCCTGAGATAATTTTATATCAATCATCTTCACTTGCTCCAGCTTGGAACGTTCGGCAAAAGCTTCATCGTTGAAAGTACCATCGTGGTGCCGGCAGCCGAAGTACCCTGTACCAATTTGCCAGATCAGGTCGCCCTTTTCTGCTAAGTGATAATCGCTGATACCACCTTCTCCCGTATTGTGTGCGAAGTTACCCATGAAGGCACCGGCATTAAGCGCGCGTATTGCATTCTCGCTCAGGGAACCAAAGCTCATGGCAGAGATGTTGAAAATACTTGCGGCATAAGGCTTTGTACAATCAGGCCCGCCAATGATTACCCGTGGGTTTGGCTCGAGCTCATGGTGACTGATTGCGGCAATACTGTGGCTCAGCCATTCGTAGCCGTTCTCATATACGTCAAGCTGGGTACCAAAAGGAATGGTGTCGGTTTCTTTTTTTGCACGTTGATAAATCAGGGATCTACTCAGACGGCTGAAAGGCTTCCCGTTCGTATCACTTTCAACGAAATACTGGTAAACCTTTGGACGCAGGTCTTCTGCAAAGTACCTCAGGCGCCCGAAAACAGGATAGTTCCGGACGATACTG
>DCLG01000093.1:0-228 GCA_002320935.1 Pedobacter sp. UBA1654
AAGTAAACAAAGTGACCAGCCAGGAAGTACTGGATAAAGTTTTTAACATTAGACGGATCGTTTTTGTGGATGAGCAGAACTGCCCGCCTGAACTGGAGTGGGAGAACGAAGATGTCTCTACACACTTCCTTGCTACACTCGCCGGGGAACCGGTAGGAGCCTGCAGGTGGCGGAAAACAGATGCTGGCTATAAGTTGGAGCGTTTTGCAGTTTTGAAGGCTTACAGAG
>DCLG01000093.1:310-2395 GCA_002320935.1 Pedobacter sp. UBA1654
TTGAACTTTTCCATGTCCAATGGAACGGGTATTTGCTGTTCCTGAAGGTACTGCAACACATCTTCTGTTGCCATGTTCCCTGTAAGGTCGTCCGCTGCCATTGGGCAGCCCCCAAAGCCTTTTATTGCACTGTCAAATCGTTTACAGCCGCTGTTAAAAGCGGCTTTTAATTTTTCAGTCCTGTTTTCAGCCCTGCTGTGCAGGTGTAAGCCAACTTCGGCCTGCGGGCAATTGTTGGTCAGCATGGGTAGTAGTTCGCTGATCTTTTCTGGCGTGGAAACGCCTGTTGTGTCTGACAGCGCCATAATACGGACACCTCTTTCTGCCAGCTGGACTGCCCAGTGTTGCACGATTTCCGTGGTCCATTCGTCACCGTAAGGATTGCCAAAACCCATGGAGAGATAGATCACAGCTGTTTTTCCGGACCGATCACTCATTGCCAGCATGCGCTCTACGGTATCCAGGGATTGTGTAATACTGGAGTTGGTATTACGCTGCTGGAAGGTTTCTGATATGGAGAAGGGAAAGCCAAGATAATCGATTTCAGGATGTTTGATTGCATCTTCAACACCACGCAGATTGGCTACGATCGCGAGTAGCCTGGTGCTTGTTTTACTTAGGTCAAGCAGCCCGAGCACTTCAGCTGTGTCCCGAAGCTGCGGGATGGCTTTCGGTGAAACAAAGCTCCCGAAGTCAAGTGTGTCGAAGCCAACCTGCAGAAGCAGGTTCAGATATTCGGCTTTAAGTGCTGTTGGTATGAAATCGTGAATCCCCTGCATGGCATCTCTTGGGCATTCAATAAGTTTTATGGGCTCTTGCATTAAAGTAAATATACAGAATAGCACTTCAATAAAAAAGGTGCCCTGTTTGGGGCACCTTTTTTATGCGAAGCATATTGATTTTATTTGTTTCTGCCTAAGTCAACAACAATCGGAGTAGAGATACATAATGATGAATATGTACCGATAACACGACCGATCAATAAGGCAAAGATGAATCCTCTGATGCTTTCTCCACCGAAGATGAAGATTACCAGCAATACGAAGAATACAGTCAATGATGTTAGAATGGTACGGCTTAATGTACTGTTCAATGCGAAGTTGATGGTCTGGTTACGCTCTTCGCCATGGATATCGTCTTTACCAGTTTCAGCAAGTTTTTCACGGATCCTGTCAAATACAACAACCGTTTCAGTCATGGTGTAAGACATTACCGTTAAAATCGCCGCAATGAAATCCTGACCAATCTCTAGTGAGAATGGAAGTACACCATCGAGAATCGTATAGAAAGATAATACTAACAATACGTCGTGGAATAACGCGATTACTGCACCCAAACCGTAGTTCAGTTTCTTAAACCTTACGATGATGTAGATAAACATCACTAAACAAGAGAATAAGATTGCACCGTATGCGCTATAAACTAAGTCGCTTGCAATGATTGGACCTACTTTCTGGTTACTCTCTATGGTGTATTTAGCACCGGTTTTATTTAGACCTGCTCTTAATGCATCCTCAACAATTTTGTCTGCAGTAGTAGCAAGATCAGTGATNNTTGTAATTTTAAGTTCATTGTCGTTACCTGCAGTTTTAACCTCAGGTGCTTCGTTTTCGAAAGCCGGAGTCAAATGTTCTTTTACTACTTCAGTATCCATTGCTTTATCGAAGTGAACGATGTAGTAACGTCCACCTTTGAAGTCGATGTTAAGTCTTAGGCCACCGTTTTTGAAGTAAAAAATGGTACCTGCAACAATAATGACAGTAGAGATCAGGTAGTAGATTTTTCTGCGTCCTACGAAGTCGAAAGCAATATCTCTGAAAGCATGCATGGTCATCTTGTTACCGAAAGTGATTTTCGCGTTTTTATTCAACATACTGTCAAATACTAAACGGGAGATCATAACCGCACAGAATAATGAAGAAAGGATACCAATACATAGCGTAGTTGCGAAACCTTGAACCGGACCGCTACCGAATACGTATAAGATAATACCTAAGATCAGAATTGTAACGTTCGAGTCAATGATCGAAGGCATTGCATGTTTGAAACCTTCTTTAATGGCCAACGCAGTTGATTTACCTGCAA
>DCLG01000093.1:2581-15144 GCA_002320935.1 Pedobacter sp. UBA1654
ATAAAGCGCCATGAACACTAGGATCACAACGAATGCAAGACAGAAAGATAATAAACCGTTGTCAATTGCCGCCTGACCCAAAGATGGACCCACAACGAATTCACCAACAATTCTGGCAGGCGCAGGTAATTTACCAGCTTTAAGAATGTTCGCTAAATCCTGTGTATCATTTACTGTGAAGCTTCCGGTGATTGAAGAAATACCATTAGGAATTTCGTTCTGTACCGTAGGTGCTGAGTAAACATTATTATCAAGTACAATTGCGATTGCTTTTTTATTGTTTGGATCAGCAGAAGCTTCTGCTGTGATTTTTTTCCATTGTGCAGCGCCTTCACCTGTCATGTACATGGTTACTTCCGGTCTGCCTTTCTGATCGTAATCAGCACGTGCATCACTAATAGCCTCGCCACCTAAATCGGGAGCATCATTAGCATCAGCATCTTTTATTGCATATAGTTCGAATACTTTGCTGCCTTCCATTGGTTTAACGCTCCACATAAACTTGAAGGTCGATGGAATGATAGGTGCAATTTCTTCTCTTTTAAGGTAGCTGTTAACTTTCGCTGTATCTTTTTGTGCAACCCAACCAACTACTGGTCCCGGACGTAAGGCAGGACCATTTGGACCCTGGTAAGTAGGGATGTTCAAGATGGAGAATAATGGATTGTTTTTAGCAACTTCTAAACGTTGTGCTGTCGAGTCTGCAGTGTTGGTTTGTTTACCCAACCCAGCAAGTTTACTTCCAGCAGTCGCTGCAGTAGAATCTTTGGCTACAGTAGCAGTGGAATCTTTAAGCGTAGTTGCCAGTGTTTTGTTGATGTTCTCTAATAAAGAGTAAACCTCTTCATTTTGATATACCTGCCAGAACTGAAGTTCAGCAGAACCTTGAAGTAATTTGTGGATCCTTTCTTTATCCTGAACACCTGGCATTTCAATAAGGATACGGTTAGTACCCTCTTGTTTCTGCATGTTCGGGCTCACCACACCAAATCCGTCGATACGGCTACGGATGATGATAAATGAACGGTCGATAGCACTTGTAGCTTCTTTAGACAAGTAATTTCTTACTTCTGCATTGCTGGCATTCGCTTTCAGCTGCTGCGCATTGTCCTGATTTGCAAAGTAGTCTGCAAGTTTTACATTAGGACTAAGCTTTTCAAAATTATTAACAAATAAGTTAATGAAGTCTTTGCCGCCAGCATTAAGTTCATTCTGTGCATTTGTGATTGCCTGATTGAAATTTGCGTCATCAGGATTTCCTGCTAGTGACTTTACCAGTTCAGCAAGTGAAATTTCCATGGTAACGTTCATACCACCTTTTAGATCCAGACCAAGGTTGATTGACTTGGATTTACAGAATTCATAATCGAATCCGAAGATTGGATAAACGGGTACGGTGGACATGGAATCCAAATAAGCTTTTTCCTTTTCAGGATCGCCTTTCGCGTAAGCTTTAGCATTTTTCTCTACGTTCGACGTAACCAGATTGAACGAGAGGGAATACACACAGACAATACCTAAGAGTATTGCCATAAATTTAATAAAACCTTTACCTTGCATTTGTTGTTTGTAATTATTGTCTATATGCTATAAATTTTTTTTAACAAGTCGGCAAATCTAATTAAATTTTTAATTAATAGACCACTTATCAAAGTTTTTCTTGGTGGTGCTCAACTATTTACTTTCGAGCGTAATGAAGGAAAAATCAATGGGATTTTTCTCGTCTGCCTGATGATCTTCACGCGCAACTTCCACCCATTTTTTGGGATCCAAGTCAGGAAAATAGGCATCCCCATCAAATGCTTTGTGCACTCTGGTTAGATAGATCCGGTTTGTCCGTTCCAGCGCTTCCTTGTAAATTTCGGCTCCACCGATCACGAACACTTCGCCATCTTTTTTACACCTTTCCAGCACCTCAGCAAGACTCTGTGTAACCTCTGCACCTTCAATTTTCAAGTCCGGGTTTCGGGTAATCACAATGTTTCTGCGGTTAGGCAATGGCTTACCCATAGAATCAAAAGTCTTACGCCCCATAACGATCGTATGGCCGGAGGTAATTGTCTTGAAATGTTTCAGGTCTGTGGGCAATTTCCAGAGTAGCTGATTATCCTTTCCGATGGCATTGTTTGCGGCTGCAGCCACTACAAAAGTCACTATCATACGGCAACCTCTCCTTTGATATGGGGATGTGCCTCATAATTTTCCAATGTAAAATCTTNNGTAGCGGAACTCGAAAATATCCTTTACTGCAGGATTGATCCTCATTTGTGGCAGTGGCTTGGGTTCCCGTGTCAACTGCAGTTTTGCCTGTTCTATGTGATTGTTGTAAATGTGTGCATCACCAAGGGTATGGATAAATTCACCAGCCTTTAAATCGCAGACCTGTGCAACCATCATCGTTAGTAAGGCATAAGAAGCTATATTGAACGGAACACCCAGGAAAATATCTGCACTGCGTTGATACAGCTGACAGCTTAACTTGCCATCGGCTACATAAAACTGGAACAGCGCATGGCATGGTGGAAGTTTCATGTTCTCGATTTCCGCTACGTTCCATGCGGAAACCATGATTCTACGGGAATCCGGATTTTCTTTGATGGTTTTGATGAGCTGTGCAATCTGGTCGATGTGCCTGCCGTCTGCAGTAGGCCAGGAGCGCCATTGGGCACCATAAACGGGCCCCAGATTACCTTCAGCATCTGCCCATTCATCCCAGATTCGAACATTATTTTCCTTCAGGTATTTGATATTTGTGTCGCCCTTCAAAAACCAGATCAGTTCATGGATAATGGATTTTAGGTGAAGTTTCTTAGTGGTAACCATCGGGAAGCCCTCCTCCAGATTGAAACGCATTTGATGGCCAAAGACGCTTACGGTACCGGTACCCGTACGGTCATGCTTTTGTGTGCCATGGTCCAGCACATGTTGCATTAGATGTAAATATTGTCTCATTTCGTTATTCAGAAAACGATGATAGCGTCGTAATCTTATATATATGGTATTAAGTTAATGCCGTTCTTACAAAACTATCATAAAAAATCTTAATGCCAGCTCTGCGGGTCATTTAATCTTACTTATTTCATGTGCGCTGAAACTTGTGCACATGGTTCCTTTTGATTTAGCAATATTAATGTAACGACTGATATCTGCAATGCGAATAGGCTACAGCTTTAATAGTCTTTTTGTAAGTTTGCTACATACAGAAAAAACGAGGAGCTCATGCTTGCATTTGCAAATGCTAAAATAAACATTGGATTAAACGTCACAGAAAAAGTTGCCGATGGCTATCATAATATCCAAACGGTATTTTATCCTATAAAGTTAAATGATGTTGTGGAAATCACTGATGCCGAAAGCATCAGTTGCCAGGTGTCGGGTATTGACATCAGCGGCAATCCGGAAGACAACATTTGCTACAAAGCATTCCAGCTGATCCAAAAGGACTACAATATTCCAGCGCAACAAATTACTTTACTAAAGCAAATACCCGTTGGCGCAGGCCTTGGTGGTGGCTCTTCTGATGCTGCGCATTTGATTAAGCTGATCGACAAAAAGTTTAATCTGGGACTAACCGTTCCGGAAATGCAAAGCTATGCAGCTGCACTTGGTGCAGATTGTGCTTTCTTTATCGAGAACAAGCCTGTATATGCCTACGGGAGGGGAGATCAGTTTATGCCGGTAACGGTGGATCTGTCTGGATACCAGATCGTGCTGGTGAAACCTGAAATCCATGTCTCTACCGCAGAAGCTTATGCCGGAATGATACCTCAGCCAAATGCGGAAGACCTTCCTGAACTTATCGCGCAGCCGGTTGCATCATGGAAGGGCCAGGTGAACAATGATTTTGAAAAGATGGTCTTTGCGAAATATCCTGCAATTTCAGACATCAAAAATGAGCTGTACGCGGCCGGTGCGCTTTATGCTGCCATGAGTGGCAGTGGTTCTTCCGTGTATGGGATTTTTGAGCATCCGGTTTCTGTACCTGAACTGGAAATAAATAATAAAGTATATTATAATCTATAAAAATATGATGGAGATCAATCTGATCCGAAAAAACAATAAATTCAACTTTGAAGCAGAGAATCCTGCAGGGCAAAAGGTAGAACTTGATGCCAAGCCAGAAATTGGCGGGGAAGGTAAAGGCTTTCGCCCGATGGAAATGTTATTGGTTGGTCTGGGAGGCTGCAGTGGTATTGACATGGTCAATGTGCTACAGAAACAAAAAGAACCCCTTCAGGACCTCAGGATTAACATTAAAGCGAGCCGCCGGGACGAAGAAATGCCGCCAATTTTTGAAGCAATAACGATTCACTTCGATCTGTATGGCGACTTAAGTCAGCAGAAAGTAGAACGTGCGCTGGCGCTCACCTTCGAGAAATACTGCTCAGTTTCCAACATTCTTGGACGCTCTGCGACCTTAAAGTATACCTACACCATTCATCCTGTAATCTAATGTCAGAGGAAAATTTTGAAACCATAGCGATCCGTTTGCAGGCCGAGCGGAGCCAGTATAAAGAGCATTCAGTGCCGCTTTACCTAACGTCTAGCTACAAGTTTGACGATGCTGAAGACATGAGGGCCTTGTTTGCTGCGGAAAAGGAGGGAAACGTGTACAGCAGATATGCGAATCCGAACACATCAGAGCTCATCGAAAAAATGGCTGCACTTGAAGGTGCCGAAACCGGTTGGGTTACGGCGACAGGAATGGCAGCGATTTTTACAACCCTGGCTACTTTCCTGCAGAACGGCGATCATGTCCTTTCCAGTCGCTCCGTTTTCGGTTCTACGCATCAATTGCTCACTGGTATTTTTCCGAAGTGGGGCATCAGCTATTCCTACGCTGATCTGGATAAACCTCAACAATGGATTGATGGCATCAAAGCGCATACAAAAATGATCTTTGTGGAAACCCCATCTAATCCGGGTATCGACATTATTGATCTGAAGTGGCTGGCTGATCTGGCTAAACAACGTAATCTGTTGTTAGTGGTTGATAATTGTTTCGCTACACCATACCTGCAGCAGCCTTTGAAGTTAGGGGCTGACATTTCCATCCACTCAGCAACAAAATACATAGACGGACAAGGACGTACCCTCGGCGGGATTATTCTTGGTTCAAAAGAACTGATGAAACAAATTGAAGGTTTTGCAAGACATTCGGGACCTGCCATGTCTCCATTTAACGCCTGGTTATTGTCAAAAAGTCTGGAGACACTTGCTGTGCGTATGGACAGGCATTGTGAGAATGCACTGAAAGTGGCTAATTTTCTTGAGCGCCAGCCAAACGTAAAAAAAGTGATGTACCCCTTTTTGGAATCACATCCGCAGTATGAGATTGCAAAACGTCAGATGAAGCAAGGTGGCGGTATTGTCACTTTCGTGATTGAAGGTGGTGTACAAGCGGCAGCGGGCTTTATGGATAAACTTAAAATGTTCTCCATCTCTGCCAATCTTGGCGATACCAGGTCCATTGCAACACACCCGGCTACAAGCACGCACTCTAAGCTTACCGAAGCGCAACGCCTGGNNTGAGCAAGGTACAATCAGATTATCCATCGGACTGGAGCATGTAGATGACATCCTTAAAGATGTTCAACAAGCGCTCAATTCGTAGTTACGCACATTACAAACTTTTAAATGAAAGCTGTTCATCGTAGATGGGCAGCTTTTTGCATGCTAAGGCAATTGCAAATTAGCTGATGTATTTACGATCTTCTTCGCTCAGATGATCTTGATCTGGATTGCCGGAGTCAAAGCGATCATCGTAGGTTGTCACGGTTGTTCTGGGTTTGGCCACATAGTAACCAAGCACAAAACCGATAAAGGTGCAAACACCAATGACCAAAAGCTTGGATACCTCGGCAGTTGTAAATATAAAATTGAATTCAACCGCATCAGTGTTGATCACCAGGAAGACAGTAACCAGCGCAGTAATGGCGATAATGAATAGAGTTTTTGCACGCATAGAATTAGAAACTATAGTTTAATAATAATTCGAATATCGGATTTTGCTTGTAAACCTTGTTCACCAGCACAATTCTTGTGCCCAGGTCTACGTTAGGCTGGTATCTTAATACATTCATATCGGCATGCACCTCAAAACCATAGGTTTTTGGTTCGAGCATAGAGGTTTCTGTTCCAATATTCTCATAATGGCAAAATACACCACCGCGAATGTTGCGCAGGTATGCCAAGGGGCCAAGTTCCGCATCTGGGAAAGCGATAGGAAGCCTGTAGTTGAACAATAGCGTATTCTTGAGCCTGCTGCGCGCCGGGATATTGTTATAGCCGTACACCGTATTAATTTCAGTATTGAATTGCCTTACTCCGGAAGCTTCCTGATAGTTGAAGTTTGCCAGGAAGCTGTGATTTCGGCCGATGCCCGGAAAATACAGGAAGGCCTCGGTGGAAAAGAGTTCACCGCCAAGCCGGCTGTCAAATGGCTGATGGAAATATTTTAGCCGCAGGATCTGCCCCCATCTGGGTGCGATGTCACGTTCCGCCTGCCGGATGCTGTGCTGAAGCGTTAATCCATAGTTTAGCGGAAAGTTCAACTGAGTATTGAAACTTGAGGGCAGGTTCTCCAGCATATATCTTTTGGTGTAGCTTGTACCAACATTTGCAGAAATGTTATAGTTGTCGTTCAAAGCACTGAAGTTAATTGGAACCCGCGCATTGATGCCGATGTAATTCTCCCGCCAGTCGCCCTGTCGGATTCCATTGGCTGCCCTGTAGAAATTCCGTCTTGGACGGTTTTCATAATTGATGGTGATCACCGGGAAGAAGCTTTTAATGGAAATACCGGCATTGTACTCAAAGCGATTTAAGTCACGATGATAATCAACACCGGTGTAAAAACTAACTGTGTTTAACAAATTGTCGGATTGAAGTTGAAGGCCGCCGGTGTAGCTATCCTCTACGGTCGGTATAATGCTGTGGAAGTTGAAGAGCTTTCCAAGCTTTCTGTATGGCTCAGACACATAGGTGCTGTCCGGAATGTTTGAAAATACATTCCAGGTATGCTCTTGTTCCCGGGCGGCGGCACTGAAGAATACGAACTGGTCTTCTTCTATCAGGCGCGGACGGAACGGCGATCTGGCAACTTCGAAACCTTGGGGTGTGTAATTGCTGAATACAAATTCATCCTCGTTTTTCCCAGCGCCCAGGTGAAATCCGCCAAATTTAGAGGCACTCAGAGCCATTATCTCGCGCGAGTTGATATCTATGTAATAAATATTATCTAAACCGCTGTAGTGGGCGTTAAATGCGATTCCGTCTTTGTAAAACACCGGTTTGCTGATCTGTTGACGTGTTTTTTTAATCAATTCGACCTTTTTGCCTGTTTTCTCCTCAAGCCATAAAGACTTTCCTTCTTCATCAACACTAACGTAAGTAATGGCATTTCCTGCTTCATTGTAAGCAGGTGTTTGTAGAATTAAATGATTTTTATTTGAAAATATATGCAGGATTTTTCCCGTGTTTGCGTCCAGTTCAACAAGGTTAAACTTGTTACTTAAATCCACCTGAACTGCAATTATTTTCTTGCCATCATGCGACAGGGTAGGGGAGAAGAGCCTGGACTTAAAGCTGAGTTGTTTGTACGTTTTAGTCTCCATATCATAGCTGGAAATTACACTGAAACTTTCCTGACGGTAACGTGGATTATACCGGATCTCATCCCATACAATAATGTTGTTTGCGAAGCTGAACCAAGGTTGTTCCTGGTACCCGATCTTTAAAATTATTTTTTCGTTTTTGCTGCTGTCAATTCGTACGAATGCTGGTGTGATTGCCTTACTTTTTTTAAGTGCAATGATCTCCCCGTTTTTCATGCTAACCGGTAAAAAATAATCAGTCGCAAACGAGGGTGTTTTTGTTTTAGACTGGTACGTTTTCTCTCCAGATAAACTGTCTTGTTTTTTCCATTCGGAACGAAGCATATTGATGGTTTCCCGATACCATTTTTCAGTGCCTGCTCCGGTGTATTTCTTCAAGCTGTTGGAAAACGGATAAAGTCTTAATGGACGTTTTTTAATGTCTGTAAGCACACTATCAAAAATTGCCCTTCCATGTTGCTGGCGGATGTGTGAACTCATCAGGTATCCGAGCTGGTAATAACCTGGTGTTACATCCTTTGCCGAGCCGAAGCTTGCTTTACTATAACTGTAATGCTTACCGGTCAAGAGGTTTGCACGAAAGGGCATTATCCAGGACGGTTGTCTGCCGCGACCAGATTGTGTTAGCGCCGTCTCAGTAGTCACTGCATCACCTTCGAAAAACCAAATGGGAATAGAAGCGCCCATCCAGGCAAAATAGACAAGTTCAGGAAACGGCTTGCGTCCTTCCCCGGTAAGTTTGTCGTACTGTGCAGCATGACGAAGTTCATGTACTGCAAGGTTGTTCAGCCAATCCTGACTGTCGAATGCCTGAGGTGGCGTGCTGAAGAACTCCGACTTTTTTGGTCCAAGCTGAACAAAGCCATTAGCGATCACACCACGGTTCTGCAGTATCACTGGTAAGCGCGTTACTGACATGCCCAGACTTGATCCTTCTTTGGGGTAAATGAACTGCATTGTGTTTGCCATTCTTTGTGCTTCTTGCTCCAACTCAATAGGGAAGATGAGCTGAAAGCCCCCAGCATGTATTTGGCGCCACTTTACACTAAGTGGGTTCTGCTCACCATTGAACAACTGCGCTTTTGCTGATGATGATGTGATAATTGATGTGTAAATCGTTAAAGCGCTGATAATATACTTAATATGTGTTTTGAAACCTCGCATATAAGAGTTTTGCTAATTATATTAGCTTTCTAAAGATAAAAGAGTTTGATTTTTATAAATATTAACTTTATGTAAATAACATAACATATTGATATTAAGTGTAGTTATATATATATGTGTCATTTGGAAATAGAGATAGAATCTGTATTTTAGTCCTGTAATTACCGGTTAGTTGCTTGTAGTTTGAACAAACTGCTGTCATTTCAAAATTTGTTGTAATATACACTTATGATCGATAAAACGCATGTTGATTTGCGAGAAGAGTCTAAAAAAGGGGATAAAGTTGTTTGAACACAAAAAAGAAAATTGCCTCTTCTGGACGTAAAATTAATGTCTGTACATCGGGGATTATCAGTGCATCTGCACTCCTGTTTCTACTGTCTTCGGGCAGGATCGACCATGTCTTTTAACAACCTTTCACTTGCTCTATATTTTAAAAACTTCAGCAATTACGAGCTAAAAACGGGAAGAAGAATTCATTGTCCCATAAGGCCAAACCTGTTGGATTAGTCATTCTGATATTTGAATTAGCTGTAATCTAAACCATGCTTTTCGTGTGGAAAGTAGCTTGGATGAGACGTTAGAGTCACCTTGTTTGAACTGCATTAGCCGGGTTTTCAAGAGTGGTGCTTAACGGTCTTATTCCAGCAGTTTGAGGTCGAAAAGCTATTGTCTGTGTACTTAAGATGCTCTTGGTAGTCCTTCAATTCTCAACTGAAAAGACCGCGTCTTAAAGCGTAAAATTGAGCTTATGGCAGCAGAAATTTGACCTATAAATACCTTTATCCAGGAAAGTATATCCTGCAAATAGATGATTAATTCTACCGGAAGTTTTACAACAATTTCGGTGTTACTTAAGGTAAGTATTGCCTGTTTTAGAAGGATTCAGAAAACTTGAATTATTGTAATTTTTTCCGGGTTTTGTAGATTGGATAAAGGAATACCGCACCCAATATCAGCACTGCACCTATATAAAAACCCAAGGTCATCTTCTCCTGTTTTCCGAAAAACAGGAAGGCAAGCATAATACCGTATACGGGTTCTAAATTGGTGATTAAGGCCACCCGAAATGNNATAAGCCAGCGCAGTACAAATGGTGCCAAGTATCATCAGGTACATCCAGTCCATTCCACTTATTCCGAAGGTTTCACTTTGCAAGGTGCCGTCAAATAAACGGTATATTGTAATCCAGAAAAATGCACCAGAAATCTCGTAAAATCCAATGACCTGTGGTTCCGTTTCCTGCACCAACGTGGAGTTAAAGATGTTGAATACACTTGATGCAAGGGCCGCAGAAAGCCCGAAAATAATACCCAGGGTATACTGGCTTTCAAACTTAAAAATGAGGTAAATTCCGAGGATGATGATCAAGCCGATTACAATGTCTGCAACCAGTATTGGCTTTCGTTTAATCAGTGGTTCAAGGATGGCAGTAAATAGCGTGAAAGATGATAGACATACCAGTGTTACGGATACAGTGGATACCTTAATTGCATGGAAGAATAAGATCCAGTGTAGGGCCACAATACTGCCGATAAAGAAGAACTGCAGGAACTGCTTCCTGCTCACTTTTAGATTAACCTTGGTAATGGTGAAATACAGGAACAGGGTAATGCTGGCGATGAGCACCCGATACCAGACCATCTGCACGGCGCTAACGGATATCAGAGCACCGAGGATGCCGGTAAATCCCCATATGAAGACGGTAAAATGAAGAATTAGAAGGTTTCTTTTTTCTGTGGCAGTTGTAATGTTGGACATGTTATTTTGGTGCTTTTCTTAGCAGTACATAGCCCAGAATACCGAAAAGTATAGTCGGCAATAATACCGCAAAGAGTGGTGGTATACCGCCTTTGATGGAGAACATTTTCGCAAACTGGTTTAATACGATATAGCCAAAGCTGAGGAAGATCCCGATGCCGAGCGGTAAGCCTACACCTCCGCGTACTTTACGGGACGAGAGGGCAACGCCTATAAGTGTGAGTACAAAGGCGGAGAGCGGCTGTAAATAGCGTTTATATTGTTCGAATAGAAGGTCGTTCATGATCCCGGAACCGCGTGTGCTTTCCTTTCGGATCTTGTCCGATAGTTCCTGATTGCTCAGGTTCTCATAGATGTTGTCGTAAGCCGAGAAATCATCCGGTCTCATATCCAGAATCGTGTCTTTAGTCTTATCACCACCGGTAATAAAACTTTCCTTGAGTCCGTCAATGTTGCGAATCGTATAGTTCGAGAGCTTCCAGGAGCGTTTGGTAGAATCCCAGGCAATAGACTCCGCAACGATCTTTCTGCGCATCACATCGCCATCAAAGTTATCAAGAATGAACTTGGTGCCGATCTTGGTTTTGTTGTCAAATCCTTCGATATAGATGTAGGTGTTCTTATCGAGTTTCATATGAATTTGGCCCTTTACAGAAGGACTTCCCTGCTTCACATAAGTATTCTCGAAGGTGTTTTTCAGCGTGTTGGTATAAGGCAGTATATAAAGGTTAGCCGCTAAATTGACTGCAAATATGATGAATGCGGAGATAAAATAGGGGCGCAGAAACCTGTTAAAGCTTACTCCGCCACTTAGAATGGGTACAATTTCTGTCTGGTCAGCCATTTTTGCGGTGAAGAAAATCACTGCAATGAAATTGATTAATGGCGACAGCATGTTTACATAAAATGGAATGGAACCTGCATAATACAAGGAAACAACCTGCCAAAAGGTAAGGTTGTTCCTTAAAAAATCGTCCAGCTTTTCAGAAAGATCGAAGATTACGATGATCACCACAAAGATCGTCAGGGTATAAATAAATGTACCCAGATACTTCCCAATGATATGCCGGTCTAAGATTTTAAATCTGCCTGTCAGAAAATTCATTTATAGCCTTTGTCCTAATACTTTTACCATCTTGTTTTTCCACTCATAAAACGTTCCATTAATGATCCGTTCTCTGGCTTCTTTCACCAGCCATAAGTAAAAATTCAGGTTGTGTAATGTTGCAATCTGGGCGCCGAGTATCTCTTTTGAATGCATCAAATGCCTTAAATATGCTTTCGAATATACCTGATCTGCAAATAAATCACTTTCTGCTTCAATCGGTGAAAGGTCGTCTGCCCATTTTTTGTTACCAATGTTTATAATACCATTTCTTGTAAACAACATACCGTTACGTGCATTCCTGGTCGGCATTACACAGTCGAACATGTCTACACCTAAAGCAATGTTCTCCAGGATGTTAATTGGCGTACCAACGCCCATCAGATAACGGGGTTTCTCTTCAGGAAGGATGTCGCAGACCACTTCGGTCATCCCGTACATCTCTTCTGCGGGTTCTCCTACGGATAAACCTCCGATCGCATTGCCTTCACGGCCCATACTGGCGATGAATTCTGCTGATTTTACACGGAGATCTTTATATACAGAGCCTTGAACAATGGGAAACAAAGTCTGCTCATAGCCGTATTTCGGTTCTGTGCTGTCCACACGTTCGCAGCAGCGCTTAAGCCAGCGGTGTGTCATCTGGATGGAACGCGCAGCATAACGATAGTCGCATGGATAGGGTGTACATTCATCGAAGGCCATGATGATATCCGCACCGATGGTGCGCTGAATGTCCATTGCATTTTCCGGTGTAAACAAGTGTTTGGAGCCGTCAATGTGCGAACTAAAGGTTACACCTTCTTCCTTAATTTTGCGGACTTTACTCAAAGAGTACACCTGATAGCCACCGCTATCTGTCAGAATTGGGCGGTCCCACCCAATAAATTTGTGCAATCCACCTGCTTTTTCCAGGA
>DCLG01000008.1 GCA_002320935.1 Pedobacter sp. UBA1654
AATTGCACCCGCTTGCTGCATGTCGTAAAGTTCAGCGAGCTCCTTACCTTCAAGTCCTTTACTGATGGCGCCAATCGGATGGACATTGACAATACCCGTTTTAGAGCGGTTTAAAATGTATTCTACTTCTCCTTTAGAATGAATAACCGGATCTGTATGTGGTAAAACAGCGATACCGGTGAAGCCCCCCGCCTGTGCTGCCGCGGTGGCACTAAGAATGTCTTCTCTGGTTTCAAATTCCGGATCCCCGATTGCACAGTTAAGATCAAAAAATCCAGGGCTTAAGTAACACCCAGTTCCATCAAAAACCTCGTCTCCTGCTTCAGGAACCAAGCTTTCGCCAATAGCGGTTAGCTTACCCTGTTCTACACGTACATCACAAGTGCTTTGATTAAACTGACTATTGGGGTCGGCAATAGTTACGCCTGTGATTACAAGTTTCATATTGTTTTTTTAAACAAAAATAAGGATTTAAATGGAATCTGTTCGCTTTTTCTAAGCTTAGCCACTTACTATATTGGATACAATGTATCATTTCTTAAACATAGCCGCGAAACCGTTGTTTCGATGTTAAACTTACATTAACAATACAAATTTCATTGCTGGTATTCTTTATTTTATTTCCAAGCTTCTATATTTGCCACACCCCAACATGCATTTGCATATTGAACGGAAGAAATAAATGAGAAAACACTTGAACCACCACTTACATTTGCACCATCGCCAGTTATGGCGATAGATATGTAATGTTTTGTACTTCAAGACTAGTTTCCGAAATTTTTATTTTTATTCCATTCATTCAATATAAGCAAATTGAAAACACTTAAAATAGCTATCCAGAAATCGGGTAGGTTAAACGAAAAATCTGTCGAGATTCTTAAAAATTGTGGTTTATCTTTTGAAAACTACAAAAGTTCCCTAATCTCCAGCGTAAGTAATTTCCCTTTAGAAATCCTTTTTTTAAGAGATGATGACATCCCGGAATATGTTCAGGATGGCATTGCCGATCTCGGTATTGTTGGCGAAAATGTGATCACCGAATCTGGTGCGAAAGTATCCTATTTACAGAAGTTATCATTTGGAAAATGTACTTTGAAAATTGCAGTTCCAAACAACAGTGACATCACCGAAATTTCTGAATTGGAAGGTAAGGCAATCGCAACTTCTTACCCCGTAATTCTTCAAAAATACCTGAGCGAAAATAACGTAAATGCACAGGTTAGAACCATCTCCGGTTCAGTAGAAATTGGTCCTGGTTTGGGATTAAGTGATGCGATTTGCGACATCGTTTCAACCGGCGGAACTTTAAAAAGTAATGGACTTAAACCTTTCGCAGAAGTCATGAAATCTGAAGCCGTTTTGATCGGAACAGAAGGCGCCGAAATCGAACCAGAAGTTCTGGAATTACTGCAAAGAATACGTTCAGTTTTAAGGGCGAAAGAAACAAAATATGTTGTATTAAATGTGGCAAGAACCAACCTTGATAAAGTGGTTGCGTTACTTCCTGGTGTAAAGAGCCCGACAGTAGTTCCACTGTTTGATGAAGGCTGGGTAGCGCTACACTCTGTAATTGCGGAGCAGGACTTCTGGGAAAAGATTAACGCGCTTAAAGCTGCAGGTGCTGAAGGTATCGTTGTGATGCCGATGGAAAAAATCATTGTTTAGCCATCTGACCCAGTAAAAAAGTCAAATTTTCATATTAACCTTTAGTTAATAACTAAACATAACACATTGAAAATCTACAATTTTAAGGAATTGTCTAAAGAAGACATTCAAGATATATGCCTGCGGCAGCTTGAAGATGATGGCAGCATCAGGGAACGAGTTTCCGCAATCGTCAATCAGGTAAAACAGGATGGAGATGAAGCTTTAAAAGCTTTTTCCATTCAGTTTGACAAGGTAGCTTTGGATCGGCTGTACCTGGACCAGACAGAATTAGCAGCCATCGCTGCAGGTATTCCGCCTGAGGTTAAAACAGCCCTGGACACTGCGTACGGTAATATTAAACGCTTTCATGAAGCACAAATTCATAAAGAAGCACCTGTAGAAACCATGCCGGGGGTAACCTGCTGGAGGGAAAACAGAGCCATAGAACGTGTAGGGCTCTATATTCCAGGCGGTACCGCTGTATTACCAAGCACCTTTTTAATGCTTGGTATACCCGCTACCCTTGCTGGCTGCAAGGAAATTATCGTATGTTCCCCACCTCAACAGGATGGAAAAACAAACAGTTACCTTGCTTACTGTGCAATGTTACTGGGCATCAACAAGATCTATCTTGCAGGTGGTGCACAGGCTGTAGCTGCTATGGCATACGGTACAGATACCATTCCTAAGGTAGATAAGATCTTTGGTCCGGGTAACCGATACGTAACCCAGGCCAAGCAGCTTATCCAGAGCAACACGCTTACTGCTATTGATATGCCCGCAGGCCCCTCAGAGGTTTTAGTGCTCGCAGATGAAACTGCCAATCCGTCATACGTCGCTTCTGATCTACTTGCCCAAGCAGAACATGGTGTTGATAGTCAGTCGATTTTAGTGTCTACTTCAAGTAAGTTTATAGATGAAACCCTCACCGAAATAAACAAGCAGATTGCTGTTCTTCCACGTAGAAGCATCGCTGAAAAAGCAATTGCAAACTCTTACGCCGTGCTGGTTGACGATCTGGGCCTAGGCATGGCGTTCAGCAATACTTATGCGCCTGAACACCTGATCCTTGCGACAGCAGAGTATGAATCTCTAATACCCGCAATTGTAAACGCCGGCTCGGTATTTCTTGGAAATCTTACACCAGAGAGTGCAGGTGATTATGCTTCAGGCACCAACCACACATTACCCACAAGTGGTTATGCTAAAGCTTATTCGGGTGTTTCAGTTGATTCTTTCATTAAGAAGATCACTTTCCAACTTATTGACAAAACCGGCTTAAATAACATCGGAAACACTGTAGAGACGCTTGCAGAGGCAGAAGGCCTGCAAGCTCACAGAAATGCCATAACCATTCGTTTAAATTCAGAAAATGGATATTAACAACTTACAGCGGGAAAACATCAGAAACCTGCGCCCCTACTCCACTGCCCGTGATGAATACAAAGGACAGGCTAGCATTTACCTTGATGCCAATGAGAATAGCTTTGGGTCACCATTGCCTGCAGATTATAACCGATACCCAGATCCATTACAGCTTGATCTAAAAGATGCGATCAGCAAAATCAAAGGTGTGCCGATAGAAAATACTTTCTTGGGTAACGGCAGTGATGAAGCAATTGATTTGCTTTACCGTGCCTTTTGTGAACCTGGAAAAGACAACGTAATCATCCTTCCGCCAACCTATGGAATGTACGAAGTTTCAGCAAATATTAACAACGTTGAAGTACGTAAAGTTAACCTGCTTTCGAACTTCCAACTCGACCTTGAAGGTATCGCTGAAGCGATCGATTCCAACACCAAAATCATCNNAATTCAATAATAAGAACAGATATTGAAACGGTTTTAACGAATTTTCAGGGCCTGGTTGTGATCGATGAAGCCTACATTAATTACGCGAAACAAAGGAGTTTTATAAAGGAGTTAACAGAGTATCCAAACCTCATTGTATTGCAGACTTTCTCCAAAGCCTGGGGCCTTGCAGCGCTACGTTTGGGGATGGCTTTTGCAGGTCGTCCGACCATCGATATCTTGAATAAGGTGAAGCCGCCATACAACATTAACCAGGCTACTCAGGACCTTGCATTGGCCGCATTACAAAATGTAAATCAGGTGAACGAATGGATCAAGGTTACCGTGGAAGAGCGTGACAATTTAAGTGCCGCATTGAGCGACCTGAACATCGTAAATAAAGTATATCCGTCAGATGCAAATTTCGTGCTTGCAGAAGTAACTGATGCAACAGGAATTTACGATTTCCTGGTGAACCAGGGGATCATTGTCCGCGACCGTTCAAAGGTGACCCTTTGTGAGGGATGCCTGAGAATTTCCATTGGTACACCAACTGAAAATCAAAACCTGATTGCCTCATTAAAAACCTATCCAGCCTAAATAGCTTTAAAAGAATTAACCAACCAATGAAAAAAGTATTATTTATAGACCGTGATGGAACGCTGATCCTGGAGCCGGAAGATGAACAGATTGATTCCTTTCAGAAACTGAAGTTCTATCCAAAAGCATTGTACTATCTTTCTAAAATTGCCACTGAGCTTGATTATTCACTGATAATGGTCACCAATCAGGATGGTCTTGGTACAGATTCGCACCCTGAGGCAAATTTCTGGCCCGTGCACCAGTTTATCCTGGATACCTTCGAAACTGAAGGCGTCCGCTTCGATGAAGTCATCATTGACCGCACCTTTGCCCATGAAAATGCAAATACAAGAAAGCCAAATACCGGATTATTGCAGCATTTCTTCGCCGAAGGCTTCAATTTAAAAGAATCTTACGTCATCGGCGACCGGCTCAATGACGTTATTCTTGCCAAAAACCTCGGTGCTCAGGCAATCTGGCTCCGCAACAATGACCTTCTTGGACAGAATGAGGTGCTTGAGAAAGCCGAAAGTCTGCAGGAAGTAATCTCGTTGGAAACGCAGAACTGGGCAGATATTTATACCATGTTACGTGCTGGTACCCGTACGGTACAACATGAACGTAATACGAATGAAACGAAGATCAGTATTAAACTGGATCTGGATGGCACCGGAAAAGCTGATATTCATACTGGATTGAACTTCTTCGACCATATGCTGGACCAGATTGCG
>DCLG01000109.1:0-8386 GCA_002320935.1 Pedobacter sp. UBA1654
ACCTGACGGGTACGCTGCATATATTCATAAATACCCGGATAGCGGTGGAAATACTGCTTGATGTATTCCTGTGATTCCTGGCGGGTAAAACCCAGCTGACGAGTTAAGCCAAACTCGGACATCCCGTAAAGCAGACCGAAGTTTACTGCTTTGGCTTGGCGACGTTGATCATTGGTCACATCTTCCAGGGCAATACCGAGGACTTCTGCCGCGGTACGACGATGGACGTCCTGACCGTGAATAAAAGCATCCACCAGTGCATCATCCTGAGATAAATGTGCCATCAGACGTAATTCAATTTGGGAATAATCGGCTGCAAGTAAAATACGACCTTCTGGTGCGACAAAGGCTTTGCGGATCTGACGGCCAATTTCTTCACGAATTGGAATATTCTGCAGGTTTGGATTATTGGAACTTAAACGCCCTGTGGCAGCAACCGCCTGGTTAAAGCTCGTATGTACACGTCCGGATGTCGGGTTAACCAATAGCGGCAAAGCATCCACATAAGTGGATTTCAATTTGCATAACTGGCGGTAATCCAGGATATCCTGTACCACATCGCTCTTATTCGCTAAACGGGAAAGCACATCTTCACCAGTTTGATACTGACCGGTTTTGGTTTTCTTCGCTTTGGGGTCCAGTTCAAGCTTGTCAAACAGTACCTCACCAAGTTGTTTTGGTGAGGACAGGTTGAAGGTAACGCCACACTTTTCAAATACGCTTTGCTCCAACCTTGTGATGTCCGTTTCCAGCTCCCTGGAATATTTATTTAAGGTATCAACATCAATACGTACCCCCTCTTTTTCAATATCTGCCAGCACATAGATCAAAGGATTTTCAATGTCCCTTGCCAATTCTTCGGCATTCAGCTCTTTAAGCATTGGCTCGAAGATGTTTGCCAGCTGCAAGGTTACATCGGCATCTTCCGCAGCATAGTCGACTACCATTTCTACCGGCACGTCACGCATGGTGCCCTGGTTCTTACCTTTGGCGCCAATAAGACTGGTAATAGAAATTGGAGTATAACCAAGATAGTTCTGCGAAAGCAGATCCATACCATGGCGGGTATCCGGGTCAATGAGATAATGCGCAAGCATGGTGTCGAACAAACGACCTTTAATGTTTACGCCATACCATTTCAGCACCAGGATATCATATTTCAAGTTCTGACCGATCTTAGCAATCTGTTCATTTTCAAGCACCGGACGAAACTCATCTATGATCAGCTGCGCCGCTTCACGTTCCGGAGGCAATGGGATATAATACCCTTCTCCTACTTTAATGCAGAAGGATAGTCCAACCAGCTCTGCAAGGTTTGCATCCGTTCCGGTAGTTTCTGTGTCCCAGGAAATACTTTCCTGCTGTAAAAGCAGATCGATAAGTACCTTGCGACCATCAGCTGTATCGACTAATTTATAATCATGTGGAACATCAGCAATGGTTTTTGATGACGCCTGCTCAAACAAGGATGGTGGCGCAACAAAGATCTTTGATTCCGCTGATGGTTCAGCAACGGGCTGACCAAATAGATCGGTTTGCTGCGACATGCCTGTGTTCGCATCGCCCAGGCTGAAATTATCTCCAAACACCCGTTTGCCGAGTGTACGGAATTCAAGCTCCGCAAAAAGCGGTTCCAGTACTTCGCGATTTGGCTCGCCAAGTTCAAGTGCATGTGGATCAAACTCAACCGGCACATCCAGGATGATGGTGGCAAGTTTCTTGGAAACCATGCCCTGCTCGGCATACATTTTCACGTTTTCACGCATTTTGCCTTTCAGCTCATCGGCATTGGCAATGATGTTCTCTACTGATCCATATTGTTTAACCAGTATTTTAGAGGTTTTCTCGCCGATACCGGGGATACCTGGGATATTATCGACAGCATCTCCCCATAGACCAAGGATGTCAATGACTTGTTTTACATCTTCAATCTCCCATTTGGCCAGTACCTCCGCCACGCCCATGATCTCTACGCCGTTGCCCATTCGGGAGGGTTTGTAGATCAAAATGTTCTCGGATACAAGTTGTGCGAAATCCTTATCCGGCGTCATGCAATACACCTGGAAGCCTTGTCTTTCACCTTCCTTGGCCAGTGTACCAATGATGTCATCGGCTTCAAAACCATCTTTGGTGATCACCGGAATGCCAAAGCCTTCAATAAGCTTTACCACGTATGGCAGCGCTGTTGCAAGATCTTCAGGCATGGCCTGACGATGCGCTTTATAAGCTTCGAAATCAGTATGTCGTTCAGTAGGTGCTTCGGTATCAAAAACTACGGCAATATGGCTGGGTTTTTCTTTCTTGATCACTTCCAGCAAGGTGTTTGCGAAGCCCATTACGGCAGAAGTGTTCAGACCTGTGGAGGTAAATCGTGGAGTTTTACTTAAAGCAAAATGCGCCCGGTAAATTAGCGCCATTCCATCGAGCAGGAACAGTTTTTTCATAATCAAAGTTAATTATTGTAAACCGCTTTGTATCAAACAATCCTTAATTTACGTTATTTGTAAGCTATGAAGTTAATGAAGTTTATTGCTGTTTTATTGTCCTTTACCAGCTTTTCGATGCTTGCTGCAGCGCAGGATGTGGTGATGCTGGATAGTGCAAATTTTGTGCGTGGGACCATAAAAGGCACAGATTACAGCACCGTTGCATTGATAAAGGATGACCAGGTGGAAGTGCTGTACAAAGCTAAAGATGTAAAGGAATTTCTTTGGAACGGTGAAACCTACGTTAGTAAGCCGATCATCAATAATAAGAAAGTAGAACAACGCTTTTTTAAAGTTGTTGAAATGGGTAAAGTGAATATGTATGCCATCGGCGAGCAGACATCTGATCCTGCGGCGGCACCTGAAAGAAGGGTTCGCATGAGTCCGAATATCGGGATTGGCATCGGCTCCGGCGGAATGGGCCGGGGCGGTTTTGGTGGCGTAGGCATTGGCGGTGGCATCTCCATAGGAGGTGGCAGAAGAAATAGCGCCAAAAAAGCCCCTGGACGGAAAGCGTTGTATTTTATTGAGAAGCCTGGCACAGGACCAATGTTGGAGATTCAGCTGAATTCGGCGAGTGACCAGCAACGTGTGAAGCAGATCCTGCTGGATAAGCTAAATAATGATGAGGACCTTGCAGAACGGATTAAGGAAACAGAAGCTTTCGATGCAAAATCGGTGGCCGCTTATGTTAAAGCATATAACCTGATGCACAAGTAATAAAAAAGCTGATGACCTGCTTAAGGCATCAGCTTTTTATTGAATAGCATCTTTTAAAGACTTAGCTCGTCCCAGTATTCAACTGCACGGCGGTAGTGCGGGATCACAATTGAACCTCCAACCAGGTTGGCGATCATAAATACCTCATTGATTTCGGCATTGGTTACGCCTTCATCATAACACTTCTCCAGGTGATACTTGATACAGTCATCGCAACGAAGCACCATTGAAGCAACCAGGCCAAGCATTTCCTTGGTTTTTACGTCTAAAGCACCTTCTGCATAAGTTGTGGTATCCAGTGCAAAAAACCTTTTAATATTGGTATTTGCAGTCTCCATGATCCTATCGTTCATTTTAGAACGGTAGTCGTTAAATTCTTCTACTAATTTTCCCATGTGTTCTTAAATTTCTACTGAAGGATCCCAGTAGTGTTTGTTAAAGTTTTGAATTTTATCATCAACAATGATCAGGCCTTCCTGCTCAAGCAGTTGCTGCATCAGCTCTGGTGGCGTGAAGTGAAACTTTCCGGTGAGCAGTCCGTTGCGGTTAACCACGCGGTGTGCAGGAACCGGAGGATGCATGCCATGCGCATTGTTCATGGCATAGCCAACCATCCTTGCAGAACCGCCGGAACCGAGGCATTTGGCAATAGCGCCGTAGGAGGTTACCCGCCCGGATGGAATTAGACGCACCACCTCATAGACCATTTCATAAAATGTGTTTTCCATAGGTTAAGCTTCCGATTTTCTGCAGGCCTGGATTATGCCTACTCGAAAGAGAATTGAATATAGTTGATGTTCTTGTCATGTTTAAGATAAATACGCTCATAATGCGTTTTTATCTTCAATACTTCGTCGTAATATTCAGAGTTGTATAGCTGGTCGGTAGATTTATGGCAAATCAATCCGAGTTCTTCTACTTTTTCCGCAGTATAGGCATACAGACCGTCATTGTCGGTCTTCAGGTTTATCCTGCCGCCTGGTTTTAGCAGTTGTTTGTATTTCTCCAGGAACCCCGGAAAGGTTAAACGCTTTTTCTCTCTGCTGATCTGCGGCTGAGGGTCTGGAAAGGTGATCCAGATCTCATCAATTTCTCCGGCTTCAAAAAACTCCAGGATACCTTCAATTTGAATACGCAGGAAGGCAACGTTGGGAATGTTTTCTTCAATACCTGTCTTAGCACCTCTCCAAATCCGGTTGCCTTTATAGTCTAAACCTATAAAGTTCTTCTCTGGGAATAGTTTAGCTAGATTAACGGAGTATTCTCCCTTGCCACAGGCAAGTTCCAACACAATAGGATTGTTATTCTTAAAATGCGTTTCCGCCCATTTTCCTTTTAGCTCCTTACCTGCATCAAGCTGGTATACGTTATGAAAGGTATCTATCTCTGAGAATTTTCTTAGCTTATCTTTGCCCACCTGTGAAATTTTTTACAAAAGTACAATTAAATCAGTCTTTTAAATAAGTTGGCATCTATTTAGTAATTTTGATGACCTAAACGACTATACATTGGAAAAGAACGCAAAGATATACATCGCCGGTCACCGTGGAATGGTAGGTTCTGCGATACACCGCAAACTTGCAAAGGAAGGTTATACCGATATCATCACCCGTAGCTCCAAAGAGCTTGATCTGCGCGATCAGCTTGCCGTGGAAAAGTTTTTTCAGCTTGAAAAACCTGATTATGTGTTTCTGGCGGCCGCTAAAGTCGGTGGGATTGTTGCAAATAACACTTACCGCGCAGACTTTCTTTATGAAAATCTGGCCATTCAGAATAACGTTATTCACCAGTCGTACAAGAATGGCGTTAAAAAGCTGATGTTTTTAGGCTCTAGCTGTATTTATCCAAAACTGGCTCCACAGCCTTTGAAGGAGGAGTATCTGCTAACTGGCCTACTTGAAGAAACCAATGAACCTTATGCGATAGCCAAAATTGCAGGTATCCAAATGTGTGAAGCATACCGTGCGCAGTATGGCTGCAACTTCATCTCGGTGATGCCAACAAACTTGTACGGTTTTAATGATAATTATCATCCGGAAAACTCACATGTACTGCCTGCTTTGATCCGCCGCTTTCATGAGGCCAAAATCAATAATGCGGAGCAGGTGACCATTTGGGGTTCAGGCTCACCTTTGCGTGAGTTCCTTTTTGCAGATGATCTTGCCGAAGCTTGCTACTACCTGATGCAGCACTACGATGAGCCGGCCCTGGTGAATATCGGTACTGGCGAGGACATCAGCATCAAAGACCTGGCATTACTGATCAAGAAAGTGATTGGCTACGAGGGTGCTTTAACATTCGACAGTAGCAAACCTGATGGCACACCAAGGAAACTGATGGATGTAAGTAAACTGCATAAACTTGGCTGGAAACATAAAGTTGAGTTGGAGCAAGGTATTAAACTGGCCTACGAAGACTTCTTAAACATCCGGATCTAGTGTAATTTTATAACTAAAGTTTATATATTTATCAAAGTATATAAACTTTAGTTATATGACATTAGTACAGCTTGAATATATTGTTGCGGTTGACACCTACAGGAGTTTTGTAGGTGCTGCTGAAAAATGCTTTGTAACGCAACCTACACTGAGCATGCAGGTGCAAAAGCTGGAAGAAATGCTGAACGTCAAAATCTTTGACCGCAGCAAACAACCTGTTGTACCAACCGAGATTGGCGCACAGATCATTGCTCAAGCCAGGGTTATCCTGCAGGAAAGTCAGAAAATCAAGGAAATCATAAATAGTCAGCAGCAGGATATCGTTGGTGAACTTCGCATTGGCATTATACCAACAGTAGCGCCTTACCTCCTTCCGCAGGTCATCTCTGCCATGATGGAGAAATATCCCGATCTGAAGCTGCTCATCTGGGAGTATACCACTGAAGACATTATTCACCACCTGAAAAATGGTGTGCTGGATTGCGGCATTATGGCAACTCCGTTTGGAGATCCGGCAACGGAAGAGCTTCCATTGTACTATGAGTCCTTCGTTACCTACATCAGTAAGAACAGCAAGCTATACAAGAAAAAGAATATCGACCCTGATGATCTGGAAGAGGAAAATATCTGGCTACTGAACGAAGGACATTGCATGCGCTCTCAGGTGCTGAACATTTGTAGAACCACGAAAGACAATCGCCTGCAGGGTCTTACCTATAATACCGGAAGCGTGGAAACACTGATCCGTATGGTTGACCGGAATGACGGCGCCACCCTGGTACCTGAACTCGCACTGGCAGAGTTAACAAACAAGCAGCTGACCAAAGTGCGCTCGTTCAAATCTCCCGAACCCGTCCGGGAAATTAGTCTGGTGACACATAAGAATTTCATTAAGAAACGCATGCTGAATGCGTTTAGAGAAGAAATACTTTCGGTAATTCCAAAAACCATGAAGCAAAGAAAAAAGAAGGATGTCATTGGTATTTAGAAAACTAAAATGAAAGAGATTACCTGGTCTGAATTTGAGCAAGTGGAACTGCGTGCAGGGACGATATTGGAAGTTTTTGATTTTCCAGAAGCACGCAAACCTGCATTTAAAGTCAGCGTTGATTTTGGCCCATATGGCATTAGAATGAGTTCCGCACAAATCACCAAACATTACACAAAGGAAAGCCTTGTTGGGCGGCAGATCGTTGCAGTAACCAACTTCCCTAGAAAGCAGATCGGCAAGTTCATGTCGGAGTTTCTGGTAACCGGCTTCGCAGATGAAAATGGAGATATCGTGTTAACAAGCCTGGAACGCCCTGTTCCGAATGGCAGTAAACTGATCTAAAGCCTTATCTTTGCGGCATGAGCTTTTACAATTTCGCAGAAGATAAGGATCCCAGGGCTGAACACGAATACTTCATGCGCCTGGCATTGCAGGAAGCGGAAAAAGCTTTCGAACTGGGCGAGATTCCTGTGGGTGCAGTCGTGGTTTGCAGAGGCCGTGTAGTAGGCCGTGGGCACAACCTTACCGAACAGCTCAACGACGTAACTGCACATGCAGAAATGCAGGCCTTTACCGCAGCAAGTGAGACCCTGGGGGGAAAGTATTTAAAGGACTGCACACTTTATGTAACGGTTGAACCATGTGTGATGTGTGCGGGTGCAAGTTACTGGACACAGATCAGCAAACTCGTCTATGGTGCACCGGAACCAAAAAGAGGGTTTACAAGCAAATGCAGCAATATCTTACATCCAAAAACAGTTATGGAAGCAGGAGTACTTGCAGAAGAAAGTGGCGAGTTGATGCGTAAGTTCTTTGCTGCCAGACGCGATTAAACTACTTGACAATAGGCTGAACAAACTTTGCAGCTGAATGTTATATTTGTATAGAATTTAAACTTAAATCATAAAAATATGGCTTTTGAACTACCTGCGTTACCATACGCAACTGACGCATTAGAACCGCATATCGATAAAATGACCATGGAAATCCACCATGACAAACATCATCAGGCATACGTGACCAACTTAAACAAGGCATTGGAAGGCAAACCAGAAGCTAACCAAAGCATTGAAGATTTAATGAAGAACGTAGACAAGTTCCCTGCTGCAGTAAGAAACAATGGTGGCGGTCACTATAACCACTCTCTTTTCTGGGAAGTTATTGGTCCGAACAAAGGCGGTGAGCCTAAAGGTGCTTTAGCAGATGCTATCAAAGCTGCTTTTGGATCTTTCGCTGACTTCAAAACCAAATTTGCTGAAGCTGGTGCTACCCGTTTCGGTTCAGGATGGGCTTGGTTAATCGTAACTGCTGACAAGAAAGTAGCTGTTTGCTCTACACCTAATCAGGACAACCCTTTAATGAGCATTGCTGAAGTTAAAGGTACTCCAATCTTGGGTATGGATGTTTGGGAACATGCTTACTACTTAAAATATCAAAACAGACGCCCTGATTATATCGCGGCTTTCTGGAATGTAGTGAACTGGGATGCTGTTAGTGAGCGTTTCGAAAATGCTACCAAATAAGCAGATCTAAATTTTAGATCTTAAAACACCAATACTTAATGCGATGGTAGAAATATCATGCAGAAAGGTATTGGTGTTTTTGCTTTTACTAACTTTGCGCCATGGTTGAAGTCATACTGAAAAAAGGAAAAGAGAAAGCAGCTTTGCAAAGACATCCATGGATTTTCTCCGGGGCTTTGGATAAAGTGAAAGGTAGTCCGGCAAACGGCGAAGTGGTTCGGGTAATCG
>DCLG01000109.1:8408-15179 GCA_002320935.1 Pedobacter sp. UBA1654
CTGCAGATAAGGAATTCCTGGCTTATGGTTACTTCAACGAGAAGAGTCGCGTTGCGGTGCGTATGCTGGAATGGGATGAAGCAAAAACCATCGATCGAAACTGGTACCAGCAGAAGATCCGTACGGCTCTTGCTTCCCGGGCACATGTACTCAGAAACGGCGACACCAACACCTGCCGACTGGTATTCTCTGAGGCAGACTTCCTACCAGGTTTGATTGTAGACCGCTACGCGGATTTTCTATCCCTTCAGATCCTGAGTGCGGGTATCGAAAACGCAAAAGAAGACATCATCAGCATTCTGCGTGAAGAGCTACAGCCAAGAGGTATTTTCGATAAGAGCGATGCCACTGCACGTGGGCACGAAGATTTAGAAGTAACAAACGGCCTACTATGGGGTGAAAACCCACCAGAGTTCCTGGAAGTAAAAGAAAATGGCATCCTGTACCACATCAACATTGTTGGTGGACAGAAATCTGGTTTCTACTGTGATCAACGCGACAACAGACAGATCTTAGCAGCCTATACAGCCGGAAAAACCGTACTGGATTGCTTCTCTTATAGCGGTGGTTTCTCTTTAAATAGCCTGAAAGCAGGTGCATCACATGTAACGAGTGTAGATAGCTCTGCACTTGCACTTGACACACTGCAGCAGAACATTGATTTAAACGGCTTTGACAAGGCACAAAGTACTGTTGTTCAATCTGACGTAAATAAGCAACTACGTGCGTTTAAAGAGGAAGGGAAGAAGTTTGATGTGATTGTACTGGATCCACCTAAATATGCGCCTTCACGTTCTGCACTGGATCGTGCTGCACGTGCATACAAAGATTTAAATCGCCATGGCATGGGTTTACTGGAAAGTGGTGGCTTACTAGCAACATTCTCCTGCTCCGGGGCCGTGGACATTGAAACATTTAAGCAGATCATTGCATGGGCCGCATTAGATGCAGGTAAGGAAATTCAAATTGTAAAGCAGTTTAGCCAGCCGGAAGATCATCCGGTAAGAATCTCCTTCCCGGAAGGCGAGTACTTGAAAGGATTACTTTTAAGAGTGCTTTAATACACCATAGATTGAAAATAGCCTGCGTATTCCTTCGAATGGACACGCAGGCTATTTTATGTTCAGCCGCTTCTAGGCTATGGAGGAATCTGCTTAGCTGATTATGCTTCCTCTTTGAAATAGACTTTGTAATAGTTCATGGATTTATCCTCATCAAAGCCTTTTTCGATGAGTTCTTTATCACCATGGATATAAATGTGGAAGTTTCTGTCGAGTTTGATTATGCTTTTAAATACCCTGCCCTGCTTTTTAACTGCGGCTGTATTGATATCGAAACTATCTGGAATAGCCGTATCAAATTCCTCTTCATAGCTTTTCTTAAAGTTCTTAAAGGATTCAATGCCGTCTTCATTGGCGATCACCTCGTTGGCAAACTCATCCAGATCAAAGCTTTCTTTCTCCTTGAAGTATTTCATGGATTTATTCAGCAGGTCAATTTTGTCGGCCTTGGTCAATTCAAATTCTTCATCCAGCTTTTCAGTAACGAAGCTCTTGTATACGCCCAGCACATTGTTTGTCTGGTTGTAATTATCGTTGCGCACCTTTAGCTTAAGGAACTCATCTTTCCAGTAAACGGCTTCTGCACTTCTGTTGGTTTGGTCAATCACGGCAACTTTAAAGCCTTCTTCTTTATCAGTATTGAAGATCAGACAGCCTTTATCCAGTTTGGCAATGTTGATGGCATCTTCTTCATAACTCAGGTTAAAGCCTGCTTGCTCCGGGTACACTTTCAGGTAAGTCTCCTTAGTTTCAGACTTAAAGATCCCGATAGCATCCAGAAGTTCACCTTCAATCTGAACATTCTCAAAATAAGCTACATACAACTCTCCTGACTTCACTTTCGGGTGCCCCGATACTTCATACAGGTATTTGGCCAATTGCTGACTGTTCTCATGAAAGGTCGAGCCATCCGCGAATATTGCTTCAGCGAAATGGTAAACTTCATTTAGGTTCAAGTCATTGTTTGGATGCGTGAACCGGTATATTTCATTTACCTTTTGGTACGGACTAAGGAAATACTGGAGTAAAAGGTTCTTCAGCAGGTTGTCCTGAATATGCAGGGATTGATCAGAAAGCACGTAAAATTCATCCTGGGATTTATTTCCAATCCTATGGATAGCAAGCTCAGCCAAGAAGGCCTCATAAAAAGAAATCATGCACAAAAGTACTAAACCTGTTCTTCTTTCGGGGTATCCCTAAGCGCTACAGGTTTACGATCCTTACCTCTCATCTTAAGATTCAGCATCTCAACCAGGATAGAGAATGCCATTGCGAAATAGATATAGCCTTTTGGAATGTGCTGATCCAATCCTTCAGCAAGCAGTGAAACACCGATAAGCAATAAGAAAGACAGTGCAAGCATCTTTACTGTTGGATGCTTATTTACGAAGTTACTGATCGCATTTGCAGAAACCATCATGATCAACACCGCAATAACTACCGCTGCAATCATGATCTCTACGTGATCAGCCATACCTACAGCCGTAATTACAGAGTCAAGGGAGAAAACAATATCGAGTAAAAGAATCTGCAACAATACACCGCTAAATGTATGAACCTTCGGAGTGCCAGTTTCATCCTCCTCACCCTCAAGTTTAAGGTGAATTTCATGGGTACTTTTGTAGATCAGGAATAGCCCGCCGACAATCAGAATCAAGTCTCTTCCTGAAATCGCCAGTTTGCTTAACCACTCTTCACTATCAACACTGATCCACTCACCGATATTAAACAATGGCGAGGTAAGTGACATAACCCAGCTTAAGGAAAGTAAAAGTAACACCCTGGTGATCATTGCAAGGCCTAAGCCCCACTGCCTGGCCTTCTTCTGCAGGTGCTGTGGGAGCTTGGATGATAGAATAGAAATAAAGATAATATTATCAATACCAAGAACAATTTCTAGCAGTGTTAAGGTAACCAGCGAGATCCAGGCTTCAGGAGTGCTTAAGAATTCCATAAGGGTGTAAATATTTTGTTGCTAAGATATGAAAAAAGCTTGCTGAATGATCAACAAGCTTCTTTATGCTAGTGTTTTAAACTTGCATACTATTTTAATGATATTACTATCTGAACGTAACGGAGCCGTATGCAGATTTGATACTAACCTGGCCACTGCCGCCTCCGCCAATATCGCCAGTGTAGCTTTTCGAGAAAGATACCCGCTCTTCATTATCCCCTTCAACTTTCGCAGATACACCCGCTCCGAATTTAAAGCTTCCGTAGCTTGTTTTAACATCCATCTTCCCTTTGTAGTTATCGCTGAAGCCAACATCAACCCCTCCATACTGGGCGCTTACTGTCAGAACCTTTGAACTTTCTGCAACCTGGCCAATCTTCAGCTTGTTATACTGCACGTTAAGAACGGCATCACCAATCAGCTTGTCTATGGTAACGTTAGAATACTGCGCGCTAACGGTGATGTCACGGGCAGTACCAAGCGTAATGCCACCACCATACTGCTGCTTCAGGTTTGCTTTATTCAGGTCCTGAACTGTCATTTTACCATACTGAACATTCAGGTTATTATTGCTACTACTCAGTCTTTCTGCGTTGAAGTTTCCGTATTGAACCTTCGCAGTCACAGGCCCTGAAAAGCTACCCATTTCAATGTTCCCGTATTGCTGTGAAAGTGTTAGCGGATTACTAGCTGGCATGTAAATGATGTAATTAACCCGAACTTCCCGGCGCCATTTCTTACCATTTCTGGTCCCATTGCCCCAGTTCCCTTTCCCATCAGTATTCATATTTGTTTTAAAACTGATCTGATCCCCTGACTTGCCGGCATCGATGTTTGTACCGTCCAGTAATCTCCTTTGCTCCTCTGCGTTACTGCTGTAAGCGCTGATGGTCACATCTGCCTTCACTTCCTTCCTGTCCCAGGTCTTGATGGTAATGGAACCGAACTGATTGGTTACAGCAATCCTGTCTGAAGCACCTGCCGGGAAGGTCTTGGTGATGGTTTTAGTTAAGCCTTCATCGGCAGCATTATCCTGAGCAGTGTAGTTTTCAACTGAAGCTGCGCGCGGCGGAGGGGGCAATGCGGCTAATGCTGGAACTGCAGGTAGCTCTTGAGCAAATGTCATACTCCCCAGGGAAATGGCAGCTAAGGTTAGCAGGATCGTTTTCATAATTGATTGTCTTGGTTTACTTGTCTAACTTGATTTATGATTTGCAGTTGTTGTGAAACGACTTGTAATTGAAGCTCCAGGTTCTTTTCCATAGCCCGTATAATGAACTCCTGATTGGGACTCTTTGTAAGATCCTGCTTAAGCAGATTGTAGTCCGCCTGAATACGTTCCAGATCTGTCGTAAACTTCTGGTACAGCTCTGGGTTTTCAGCTGCATACACCTGCAGACTGTCTGTCTTTTCCTCGATCAGGCTGGTAAAACGCACCTGCTTTTTCGCTTGTGAGGGATTAACCTGTGCCAGTGTACCGGTATGCTTCGCTTTCTGGTTGTACATGTAAGTTATGCCCATAATAACCATTACTGATGCTGCTATACTGATCCACAAGCGTCTTTGTGGCTTTTTCCGGTTTGCCTTATTCAGCTCCTGTTCCATTTTCAACCATACGTTTTCTCCCGGTGTTTCCGTATCAAACGAAGACTTATTGTTCCTGATAAATGCTTCAATTTTTTTGCTCATCCTTTTCTCCTTTCTTTTCTAGTAAGCGGTGTAGTCTTTGTTTTGCCCGCATGTATTGTGTGCGGGAGGTATTTTCTGAAATATTCAGGATATGGGCAATCTCTTCATGATCATAACCTTCAAACAAGTACAAAGTAAGTACCAGCCGGTAGCCGTCGGGCAGCATGGCAACTGCTTTCTTCACCAGTTCAACCTGTAGCTGCAGGTCCTCCTCATCATCGCACACACATTCTGCAACATCTATTTCCTCTACAGGCACCAGATCCATCTTCCTTCTTCGAAGGCAGGTGATCGACTTATTAATCACAATCTGCTTGAGCCAAAGTCCGAAGGTGGTCTCAGACCTAAACTCCTTAATTCGAATGAAGGCATCAAGGAACGATTCCTGCAATACATCTTCAGCCTCCCCATGATGATTAACAATGCGGAAGGAAATGTTGAACATGGCTTTAGCGTACAATTTGTATATCTCAAACTGTGCCTGCCGGCTGCCCTGCCGGCATTCATCAATTAAGGAAACATGTTTATCAATGTATGCCGTCTTCAAGGTACTTGTTGCTTAACCTGTAAATGTCCTATCCTCCCGATCTCCTGCATTCAATTCTGTATAAAAGACTCCAAGGTTTCCCGAATGTTGCATGCATCTCAGAAATTTTTCAAAATAAACAGGATAAATTCGCTCCGCATCGTTCCGCACGCTTAAATGGAGATTGACAGTGATATATGGCTCAAAATGAATATTTTTGCAGCTTAATACTATAAAAATGCTAAGAACAACGACTTGCGGCGCACTGAACATCCAGAATATCGGTGAAAGTGTAACATTATGCGGATGGGTACAAAAATCCAGAGATTTAGGCGGAATGACGTTTATCGATATTCGTGACCGTTATGGAATCACCCAGTTGGTATTCAACATGGATGATAACACAGCGCTTTGTGAAACTGCTCGCACGCTTGGCCGGGAATACGTTATTCAGGCAACCGGTACTGTAGTTGAGCGTTCCAATAAAAACCTTAAGATCCCAACCGGAGAAATTGAAATTAAAATCACCGCATTGGAGATCCTAAATGCTTCGAAGATCCCGCCTTTCTTAATTGATGATGAAACTGATGGTGGCGACGACCTGAGGATGAAATACCGCTACCTGGACCTGCGCAGAAATCCAGTTAGAAATAACATGGTACTGCGCCACAAGATGGCTCAGGCAGTAAGAAGATATTTAGATGCGCTGGACTTTATTGAAGTTGAAACCCCTGTTCTGATCAAATCAACACCAGAGGGCGCAAGGGATTTCGTAGTTCCAAGCAGAATGAATGCCGGTGAATTCTATGCATTGCCGCAATCACCACAAACATTCAAGCAGCTGCTGATGGTATCTGGTTTTGACCGCTACTTCCAGATCGTGAAATGTTTCCGCGATGAGGATCTGCGTGCAGACAGACAACCTGAATTTACCCAGATCGACTGTGAGATGTCTTTCATTGAGCAGGAAGACATCCTTAATACCTTTGAAGGTCTAATCCGTACATTATTTAAAGATATCAAAGATATCGACCTGCCGGAAGTTCCAAGGATGCAGTATGCTGATGCCATGCGCCTGTATGGATCAGATAAACCAGATACACGCTTTGACATGAAGTTCGTGGAACTGAACGATATCGTTAAAGGGCATAACTTCCCGGTTTTCGAACAGGCAGAGCTTATCGTTGGTATCAATGCAAAAGGTGCAGCTCATTATACACGCAAGCAGTTAGATGAGCTAACGGACTTTATCAAACGTCCGCAGATTGGCGCTACAGGTTTAATTTACTACAGACATAATGAAGACGGTTCAATTAAATCATCCGTAGACAAGTTCTATAATGAGGATGAACTGAAGAAATGGGCTGCAGCCTTCAATTCTGAACCTGGAGATTTAATTTTAGTACTGGCAGGTGTTAAAGACAAGGTGCGCAAGCAGTTGAACGAACTTAGACTTGAAATGGGCACCAGACTGGGCCTCAGAGATAAAAATAAATTCAGCGCACTATGGGTACTTGATTTCCCATTGTTAGAGTGGGATG
>DCLG01000109.1:15190-74686 GCA_002320935.1 Pedobacter sp. UBA1654
AGGTGACGTACGTGCAAATGCATACGACATGGTGGTCAATGGTACCGAAATTGGTGGCGGTTCCATCCGGATCCACGACAGAACCCTGCAGGCCCTGATGTTTAAACATCTTGGGTTCTCTAAAGAAGAGGCACAAAAGCAGTTCGGCTTCCTGATGGATGCATTTGAATTTGGTGCTCCTCCACATGGTGGTATTGCTTTTGGATTTGACCGCTTATGCTCAATCTTCGCAGGGCTGGATACCATTCGCGATGTCATCGCTTTCCCTAAAAACAACTCCGGAAGGGATGTTATGATTGATAGTCCATCAACTATCGATGAAAAACAACTGCAGGAATTAAGAATCAAAACAGATCTAAAATAAACGACATAAAAAAAGGAGCTTAAAGCTCCTTTTTTTATGATTAAAATGTTTCACTGTCAGGTGGAATACCATAGTCCACATAACCAACCTGCCTTTTAGCGGCAATTTTCTGTTTAGCGCCACCAAACCACGATTTAACGGTGCTGAAAATGCCAGTCAGGTGCTGTGCATCAAGTGATTTACCAACCTTGCTTGTTGCCAAACCCACCAGGGTCTTGGTAATGAAACCAGAACCCCTGAACAATGTATTGTTCATGAGTACCGGAAGCAAAAATGACATCACTTTACTGCTGATGTTCAGCTGGTCATCAGCCTTGCGGAAGGTAGATGGTGTGAGGTATTTCTTTGTCAGATTTTTAAAAGAATATTGTTTAACGTATACCTTGGCATCAGTAACTAATCGCTCCTCCTGCATGGTATATTCAGCTTTAAGCCCACTTATTGCAGCCTGTAGCTCTTCTGCGTTCTTTATATTATACTTTCTCCTCATCTTCCTTATCAGCTAGTTTGGTGAAATACTTTTTTATGGCGATGTTGATGATCATGGTTTCTACCTTTCCTTTAGCAAGCATTACAACTACTGCAATCAAAACCAGAAGTAGGGTCACTATTCCGAATCCTGCTGCATAACTGCCAATCAATTCAGACAAGAATAGCGCCAGTGTGATTATGGCAAAAAGAAAAGCCAGGATAAAGCAGATGATCATGAATGCATTGGTAATGATATCTGCAACGAGCTTTGATGTTTTTTCTAAGAGATAAAAACGGGTATACTCCACCCGGGTTTCCAGATACACTTTCGCATCGGCAAAAAGTTCCTCTAGTGTTTTTTCTTTATTTTCCTGCATCGTTGTAAAGTTAAGAGGTCTTAAGCAATGTCTAATTCGTCGGCATATTCGTCATCTTTGTTCATCTTTCCTTTTACCGAATCAACGACTTTTTCTTTAAGGCTGCTCAGGTGATCTAACTCCTCAGCTGCTTTTTCCTTAATCGTATCGCTTAGATCTTTAAAGGACTGACCCAATCGCTCACGCGTTTCCGAACCTGCTTCAGGTGCAAATAATAAACCTAGTGCTGCACCAGCGGCCAAACCTGCTAAAAGCCCTATTAATACTTTTGAACTATCATTCATAACCGTAATTTTTAATTGTTTTGTTTATCAAAGACTATAACTCTTGAGTTTCTGAAATTGTTTTAATTCTTTCCATTCTGTCAGACGCCAGGGCACTTGTTTCGTATATCTTAACCACTAGGATAAAGTACGATAACAGCAAGGGCCCAAAAACCAAACCCAGTATCCCAAACAGCGGAATGCCGATCACAACACCAATTACCGTAATGATCGGATGGATGTTTCCTACCCGCTTCGCGATCAGAAATCGGAGTACATTATCAATATTGATGATCACCACAAAGCCAAAGATCAGCATGGCATACCCGCCAAACTCATTCCCATTAGCGATCTGCATAATGGCTGCGGGTACAAAGATTATGGGCGGCCCGAGTACAGGCACAAAACAGATAAAGGTGGTAATAACACCCCAGAAAAAAGGATCACTAAAACCCAGTACGAAGAAGGAAAGGCTGACCAGCGAACCTTGTACAAGGCATATGAGCCCCTGCCCTACAACATTCGCGAAAGTGGTATTCTTCATTTCCTCCGCAAAACGCAGCGCATTTTGCTCCCGGAAAGGTGCATATTTCAGCATTGCAGCTTCAAAACGCTCATGTTCAACCAGCATGAAATAGAGCAGGAAGTACATCAGCAGCAAACCCAAAACAATATTAAAGGCGCCCGAAATCAAGGAAGGAAACAACTCTGTAGCCCAGGTACCGATCTTTCTCAGACCTTCGCTGATCAGTTGCTCCACATCGCCTCCTACCGGAACCAGGTGCTTAATTTTAAAGAAAAGGTTCTTGTAATAGATCTGGTCGCTCTGCAGTTCATGGATCTTTGTGATTACCATATTGCTGAGGCCGTAAAAAGGTAGTACAATGACTAAAATCGAGGTCAATAGCAGCAAAATGGCTGCGAAGCGCTTGTTCAGCTTATGATCCTGAACCATGTACAGGTAAACCGGCCGGAGTATCGTATACAGGACCAGTGTACCTAAAATTGAGCTGAATATACCTAATAATGAATATGCAATCAGTCCCCCCAGAGCGACAATAATGACAAGATTTATATTATTACGCTGTTTATAGGTAAATAGGGACATACAGGTTTAAGAATCCAGATTGATTGCTTTCATTTTATTGTAGAGTGTTTTCCGGTCTATGTTTAAAATCTTGGCGGCCTTCGTTTTGTTGAAATTAACTTCCCTCAATACATTCAAAATCGCTGCGTATTCTGCCTCAAAAGCAGCATTCTTTAAATCTCTTGGACGTTCAGTTCGTTGAATACTGGTTTCGATCACTGCGCTTTTAGCATAGGTTGATATCTCCAGCGGCAAAGCTTTAAGCTGGATCTCTGATCCTTCAGATAGAAGCGCCGCACGTCTGATGACATTCTTCAATTCCCTAACATTTCCTGGCCAGTTATACGTCAGAAAACACTCCTCAACTTCCGCTGAGAACGATTGAACGTCTTTGTTAAGTTCTTTGTTTGCAAGCTCCAGAAAAGTATGTGCAAAAACAAGAATGTCTTTGCCGCGCTGACTTAAAGGTGGCAGACTGATGGAGAATTCATTGAAACGGTGATAAAGGTCTTCTCTGAACTTTCCTTTTTGGATGGCAGCGGAAAGGTTCTCGTTGGTTGCCACAATGATGCGCACATCAAGATCTATTTCCTTGGTGCTACCAATACGCTTGATTTTACGTTCCTGAACGGTACGTAACAGTGCGGCTTGAATGTCATAGGAAAGGTTCCCTACCTCATCCAGAAACAGCGTACCGCCATTGGCCATCTCAAAATGACCGATCTTGGTATAAAGCGCGCCGGTAAATGATCCTTTTTCATGACCGAAAAATTCACTACCAGCAAGTTCCTTTGTTAAGGACCCGCAATCCATCGCGATGAATGGCATATCCTTTCTCGGACTATTCATGTGAATGGCCTTCGCTACAGATTCCTTTCCCGTACCGCTTTCGCCTGTAAGAATAACGCTGTAAGCTGTTGGTGCAACAAGCTCAATCTGTTTCAACAGATCTTTAGAAGCCTGGCTCTGCCCGGCTACAAAGTTTGCATCCTGATTATAGGGTAGCTTACTGTCTTTTTGAGGTTCTGCATTCTGGCTCCCCGCAAGCACACTCTGTGTTTCAAGCGCCTTATTGATGGTCGCCAGGATCTCATCCGGGTAAAGTGGTTTGGTGATGTAATCAAAAGCGCCCAACTTGATGAGTTCTACAGCAATTTTAACATCAGAGTAACCGGTAATGATAATTACACAGGTTTGTGGGTATTTAGCTTTTATTTTTATTAATAATTCGCGGCCATCGGTATCATCCAACCTGTAATCACATAGTACCAGATCGTACTGCTGATTGGTAAGATACTCAAGCGCTGACGCACCGGAAGTAACCGCATCCACGACAAAGCCATTTTTGGTTAAGAACTAGGAAAGTAGTAAACCAATATTAACCTCATCGTCAATTATTAATATCTTTTTCATACGCTTATAAGAGCCCCTTAATTACAGAAGTAAAGATAAAGAAAAAATGTTAATGGGAAATATTTTCTACACTTTCCCGTATAGATGCGTGAAAATTTGTGCTACTTACCTGTAAACAGTGGCTTGCGTTTTTCCAGAAAAGCAGACACACCTTCCTTAAAATCGGCAGTTCCGAAACAATTAGCAAACGCTTTAATTTCAACATTATAGCCATTTTCCTCTACATTGACTGCTGCATTAACCGCTGTAATTGCATTTGCAATGGCAAGCGGCGCACGCTGTTTAATCTTGCCAAGAAGCCTTTCAGCCGTTCCAAGCAACTCCGTTGCAGGCACCACCTCATTAACCAGGCCAATCTGAGCAGCTTTATCAGCTGTGATCATGTCTGCTGTTGCAATCATCTCAAATGCCCTTCCTTTTCCCACCAGTTTTGTTAAACGCTGGGTGCCACCATAACCCGGAATAAGCCCTAAAGTAACTTCAGGCAGTCCCAGCTTTGCGCCTTCAGCAGCAATGCGAAGATGGCATGCCATGGCAAGCTCCAGTCCTCCGCCCAATGCAAAACCATTTATAGCAGCCACAAAAGGTTTACTGCTATTTTCAATCGCATCAAATACTGCAGTTTGCCCATCCCGTGCAAGTTGTTCCCCTTGCTGGATGTCGAAATCTGCAAATTCTGAAATATCAGCACCCGCAACGAAAGCTTTCTCACCCGCTCCAGTCAGCAACACGCCCAATACTTCTGGGCTTGTGTTCACGTAGGTGACCAGGTGCGCAAGTTCTTTCAGCGTCTGACGGTTTAAAGCATTTAGCTTTAATGGCCTGTTGATGGTAACATACAGGATGTTTTCTTTTAATTCGGTAAGGAGATTTTGGTAATCCATGTTAGAAGTTTCGGTTTTCAGTAACCCAGTTGGTAATGTATTCAGTAATGGCCTGCATGGTGGTTCCGGGTGCAAATAAGGCACCTACGCCTATTTCCTTGAGTTTCAACATATCTGCTTCCGGGATAATACCACCGCCAGTTACCAGTACATTTTCCAGCCCTTTTTGTTTCATGATGTCCATAATTTTTGGGAAAACAGTCATGTGTGCACCAGAAAGGATGGAGATGCCGATCGCATCAACGTCTTCCTGCAATGCAGCATTTACCACCATCTCGGGGGTTTGTCTTAGGCCAGTGTAGATAACTTCCATGCCGGCATCACGAAGTGATGTTGCGATCACTTTGGCACCACGATCGTGGCCGTCCAGCCCTACTTTTGCCACTAAAACACGTATTGGCCTGTTCAAGGTTTTGCTCATAAATAGTTAGAATAGCGGATGGTAAAAGTAAGTAAATTAGCCGTTTTATATTAACTTTGGAGAAAAATTAAGAGTTTTTATGAGTGAAGAAAGATCATTGAATTTTATTGAGGAAATCATTGAAAACGATTTACAAAGCGGAAAATACGAAACCCTGATCACCCGTTTCCCTCCGGAACCAAACGGGTATTTACATATAGGACATGCCAAAGCCATTTGTCTGAACTTTGGACTCACAAAAAAATATGGCGGTTACACCAACCTTCGTTTCGACGATACCAACCCGGTAACTGAAAAAACGGAGTATGTGGACAGTCAGCAAGCTGACATTAAATGGCTCGGCTTCGACTGGAAAAACGAATTATATACATCCGATTACTTCGATCAGCTTTTCAATTTCGCTGTACAACTTATTGAGGCTGGCTTAGCATACGTTGATCATAGCACCGCCGAAGAAATTGCACAAGCTAAAGGCACACCAACCGAGCCGGGCACAGATAGTCCCTATCGCTCACGTTCAGTTGAAGAAAACCTGGATCTTTTTAACCGCATGAAAAACGGCGAATTTCCTGATGGCGCCTGCACCTTACGTGCAAAGATTGACATGGCCAGTCCAAACATGCTCATGCGCGATCCGATCATCTATCGCATAAAACATGCAGAACACCACCGCACGGGCAATAATTGGTGCATTTATCCGATGTACGACTTTGCCCACGGACAGAGTGACAGCATCGAAAGCATTACGCATTCACTGTGTACGCTTGAATATGTATCGCATCGTGAATTGTACGACTGGTTCATCGAAAAACTAAACATCTTTCCTTCACATCAATATGAGTTTGCACGTTTAAACCTGACCTACACGGTTATGAGCAAGCGTAAACTGCTGCAATTGGTAAATGAAGGCGTAGTTAATGGCTGGGATGACCCAAGGATGCCAACCATCAGCGGTTTAAGACGTCGTGGTTACACTCCGGAGAGTATCCGTGAGTTCTGCGACCGCATCGGTATCGCCAAAAGAGAGAACCTTATTGAGCTGAGCTTATTGGAGTTCTGCGTTCGGGAACACCTGAATAAAACGGCTAACCGCGTGATGGCTGTGCTTGATCCCATCAAAATGGTCATCACCAACTATCCTGAAGGGGACGGCGAAGTGCTTATTGGGGAGAATAACCCGGAAGCAGAAGATAAAGGCGGAACACGTGAAATCCCTTTCAGCAAGGAACTTTGGATCGAACGGGAAGACTTTATGGAAGAACCTGCAAAGAAATGGTTCAGACTGGCGCCTGGTGCAATGGTGCGCCTGAAGTTTGCCTACATCGTTAAATGCGACAGCTTTGTGAAGGATGAAAACGGTACCGTTACTGAAATTCACTGCAGCTATATCCCGGAATCAAAAAGCGGGGAAGATACCAGCGGGATCAATGTTAAAGGCACCATCCACTGGGTGAGCGCGCAACATGCAAAAACTGCAGAAATCAGGATCTATGACCGCCTGTTTACGGTAGAATCTCCGGATGGCGAAGAAGGCGACTTCAAAGATTACTTGAACCCTGACAGCATCAAAGTGATTAAAGAAGCCTATATCGAACCTTACCTTGCCAATGCAACCGCTGACACCAGATATCAGTTCATCCGTAAAGGCTATTATACACTGGACATAGAATCAACACCAGATCAGCTTGTATTTAACCAGACCGTAGGTCTAAAAGACGCCTGGGCGAAAGCAAAAAAATAAGCAACAGACATAATCGTCAAAAGGCCGCATCATACACGTTTATGATGCGGCCTTTTGTTTTCCCAAGCTTTTGATCTGCCTGCTTTCAAATTGGGGGCAGGTTGCAGGCAAATACAGCTATAGAACAGTGATGTTACAGTGATTGGACACCCATGCTTCAGCTAAAGCTGTTGCATCACTGTTTGACTGCTGTCCAAAAGCAGCATATAAGATGCGGGATGGGATAGTACATTTGCAACCTTTATTACATGTATTTTGGATACAGGTTATACAACACCAGGCGCACCGCCGGTGTAATGGAAGGCCCGGTTTCTGTAGGCAGAAAATGTCTTTTAAATGCAGTTACCGCAGCACCAACATTGCTGATATCATAACCAATGATACGCATGGCGATGATGGGATCAAACTCCGGAGGTGGCATTTTCAGAACCTGATCATACCACAAACCGAATCCCCTATCGGCTAGCACTTTCCATGGAAAGTTGTTGGGATCAGGCTTGCGCTTTGGTGCGAGATCCGCATGACCAATGAAGTTGGCTGCAGGGATGTTATATTTCTTTTTCAAGGTAGCAAGAAGTCCCAGAAGGCTGTTCATTTGCGCTTCAGAATAAGCTTCTGAACCATTGTTATCGATCTCTATTCCGATGGATGAGGAATTTAAGTCTGTGTCATTCCCCCATTTACCAAGTCCGGCATGCTGTGAACGCAGGTAATCGTTCACCATCTGCACCACCTTGCCGTCGCGGCTCACCACATAGTGTGCACTAACACCAGTTCTGGCCAGTGTGAATGTCTTAATGGTTTGATCGAGTGAATTTTGAGCGGTGTGGTGGAGCACCACAATATTTGGCTTTCGGCTGCCAAAGTTTACAGAGCCGACGAAAGACTGAATTTCCGGCCGTAACGAATCTATAAATTGTGCCTGTGGAGGCATGGATTTAATGTTGTTCGCAAAAGTTTCTGCCTGTTGTTTATATATCTTATTCGTTGCGGCGTATTTATTGCTTGAACAGGCAGTAAAACCAACTGCAGCAATGATCAGATAAAGGAATTTGTGTGTTTTGCTCATGTTTAAATGCTAAAATGTGAAATTAAGATTATTTAACCAATGCGGCCAGCTGGATTGTTATTCTTTATAGAAGCCTATTATTAGTAATTTTAACCCTTCCAATACGTTGAAATTTTTATTGAATGAAATTGATTAATAAAACAACCTTGTTCTTAACGGGATGTGCACTGGCGGCCAGCCTGCATGCCTGCACGAATACCTCTACCAACACAGAAAAAAAGACGAATACCGTGGTGCTGCCAGACAGTCTTCAGGAATATGTAAATGCAAGAATCAAAACATATGAAACCGTAAAGCTGACCACCAATCTAAATCAGATGAGCACGGCTGAACGTAAGATGTTGCCCTTGCTTATTCAAGCCGCGCAGATTATGGATGAGCTGTTCTGGCTCCAGACCTATCCACAAAAAGACAGCATCCTGAATGCCGTTAAAGACGACCGTGCAAAGGAGTTTATCCGGATCAACTATGGTCCCTGGGACAGGCTGAACAACAATAAACCTTTCATTGCGGGTATTGGTGCGAAACCTGCAGGTGCCACATTCTATCCGGCAGATATGACCAAGGAAGAACTTGAAAAGTCTGATCTGAAAGACAAGTTTGGTCAGTATAGCGTGGTACGCCGTGACTCCACAGGCAAGCTGATGACCATTCCTTATCATGAACTTTTCGCCACGCAGCTGCAAGCCGCTTCAAGCCTGCTGAAACAGGCAGCCCTTATCGCAGAGGATGAAGGACTTAAAAATTACCTGAACCTGCGTGCAGACGCACTGACCTCAGACGATTATACTGCTAGTGATCTGGCCTGGATGGACATGAAAAACAATGGGCTTGATATCATCATTGGGCCGATTGAGAGTTATGAAGACAATCTGTTTAATGCACGTGCCTCTTACGAAGCTTATGTGCTTGTAAAAGACAAAGAATGGAGTAAACGCCTGGAAAAATATGTAGCACTGCTTCCCGGACTTCAAAAAGGCCTGCCAGTACCTGCGAAATATAAGCAGGAGAAACCTGGAGTAGATTCGGAGCTTAATGCTTACGATGTGGTTTATTATGCGGGAGATTGTAATGCGGGATCAAAGACCATTGCCGTAAACCTCCCGAATGATGCCGTGATCCAGCAGAAGAAAGGTACCAGAAGGTCGCAGTTGAAGAATGCCATGCAGGCTAAGTTCGACAAGATCCTGGTTCCGATCTCCAAAGAACTTATCGACAAAGAACAACAGCAATACATCAATTTCGATGCTTTTTTTGCCAATGTAATGTTCCACGAAGTTGCGCATGGCCTGGGTATTAAAAAGACAGTAACTGGAAAAGGGCTTGTAAAAGATGCTTTAAAAGAACAATTCTCCTGGTTAGAAGAGGGTAAAGCTGATGTGCTTGGCCTTTATATGGTTACCAACCTGTTAAAAGCAGGCGAACTGCAAGGTGACAAAAAAGCTTATTACACCACTTATATGGCGGGCTTACTACGTTCAGTAAGGTTTGGTGCAGCAAGTGCACATGGGCAGGCAAATATGCAATGCTTTAACTTCTTTCAGCAACAAGGTGCCTTCATCAGATCTGAAAATGGCACATACAAGATTGATTATGAAAAATTTGAGCAGGCAATGAATTCCCTTAGCAAATTGATATTAACGCTACAGGGAAATGGAGACAGGGCAGCAGTAGCAAAGGCACAAACTGAAAACGCTGTAATCACGACAACCCTTAAGCAGGACCTTGAAAGCTTAAATAAGAAAGGTATCCCAGTAGATATCGTGTTTCAACAAGGTGTAGACGTATTGGGAGGATTATAAGTATTTGCTTATAATCTTCTCCAATTCTTCAATGTCAAATGGTTTCGATAGGTAGTCATCTGCACCGGCTTGTTCAGCCAGCGATTTAACGTCGTTATTTGCAGAAAAATAGATCACGGGAATATGTGAAAGCTCCTTGTGGGCTTTCAATTCCTTTGTTGCATCTATACCACCAACATCAGGTAACCAGTTATCCATAAATATAATGTCAGGCACATAGGAAGAAACCTGTTCAATGATATTATTCGATGTAGACGATGTTTTGATTTCGTAACCAGCGTCTTCAAGAATGATTGTGCATAGATCGAGTATGTCAATATTGTCGTCAAACACGAACACTTTTTTTGCCTTGCTCATTTATTTCAATTTAATCTAAGATAACAAATTTATAAATTCTGCGGTATCTTCAATGTTTAAAGACGCATCAATTACAACATTTTGTGCAGCTTGTGCAGGCATATATGGGACCTGTGCATCTGCAGGATTCTGGATAATGGCTCTTCCGCGATAGGATTTCACTGCTTTCAATCCATTTACACCGTCAGNNGCTGAAAGCAACATGCAAACGAGTTTATCTTCATATACTTCGGCAGCAGTTTGAAAAGTGACGTCAATAGAAGGCCTCGAGTAGTTGATCTTTTCTGAGGAGTCCAGTGAAAACGTAAAATCCTGTTCAATCAGCAGGTGATAATCTGAAGGGGCTACATAAATTGTCCCGGCCAGTATCGGCTCTTTTTCTTCAGCTTCCTTAACATTCAAAGTGGTTCTGCCTTTAAGCAACTCCGGAAGCAGGGAATCTGCGCCATGTTTGCGATGGATCACAATAACAATTGGGAAGGACAGATCAGGTCGTAAATCCGGCAAGACCCGCAACAATACATCCAGGCTCCCTGCTGAACCTCCAATAACTAAAGCCTTACACCCCCTCATCAGCTCATTTTCCTCCAGATCTTGTCGTTCGGAAGCCTGCGATAGCGTTTGGATACATTTGAGAATTCCAATGTTTCCTTACTACCCAGCGCCAGGTAACCAAGTTCTTCAAGGCTATCATCGAACAGTCCAATTACCTTATGCTGAAGATCACGGTCAAAGTAAATGAGTACATTTCTGCAGAGTATCAACTGAAACTCGTTAAAAGAACGATCGGACACGAGGTTATGAGTAGAGAAGATGATTTTGCGTCTCAGATCATCATTAAACTTCGCCAGTGAATATTTAGCAGTGTAGTAACTTGAAAAGTCCTTGCTCCCACCTGATAGTATGTAGTTTTCCGAATATTGTTTCATCTGGCTTAATCCAAACATCCCCTGCGCTGCTTTTTCCAGCACTGCAGGGTTCAGGTCGGTAGCATATACCAGGGACTTATGCAGCAGGTTAAGTTCCTGCAGCAAGATACAGATCGAATAAGCCTCCTCTCCCGTGGAGCAACCTGCAATCCAGATGCGGATCAAAGGATAGGTTCCAAGTTTCGGCAACACTTCATTACGAAGTGTTTTGAAGAAAGTTGGATCACGGAACATTTCCGTAACATTAACGGTAATCTGCTCCACAAAACGCTTGAAATATATAGGATCATTGGCGATTTTAAACCTAAACTCAGCAAAACTAAGGATCTTATCTATGCTGTACAGGCGGTGTATACGTCTTTTCAGCGAAGCTCTGGAATAGCCCGTAAAGTCGTACCCGTACCGCTCCAGCAAATCTGCAAGCAACAAGTCAATCTGATCCTCTGTAATTACAGTAACTTCCAAATCACATATATTTAGTTATTAAATCTGTAAGTGTATCAACATTAATTGGCTTCGATACATACCCGCTTGCGCCTGCCTCCAGGCAACGCTCACGGTCGCCAAGCATTGCCTGTGCTGTTACCGCAATTACGGGTACCATTTTAAGTTCTTCATCAGCATGTATTTCAGCAATTGCCTGATACCCGTCCATGCCGGGCATCATCATGTCCATCAACACAATGCCAATCTCTTTATCCTTTTTTAACAGGTCCAGTCCGTCTTCTCCGCTGGTCGCGGATACACAACGGTATTTCCTTGCTTTCAGCACTGCTGATAATGCAAAGATGTTCCTGTTATCATCATCTATGATTAATATCTTATCCCTAGCCATTTGTTCCAGCCATAATTAAACTTTGTCGTACAACCAGACCCTCAACAATGAGGTTAGCTGATCCACATCTACGGGCTTGGAGATGTAATCCGAAGCTCCGGCAGCAATGCATTTCTCGCGGTCTCCCATCATTGCTTTGGCAGTAACAGCCAGGATTGGCAATTGTTTGTATGCAGGGATCTTGCGGATCTCCTTTGTGGTTTCATATCCGTCCATTTCCGGCATCATCATGTCCATAAGCACAATATCTACCAGTGGATTCTCTTTAAGCACCTGCAGCGCTTCTTTTCCGTCGGTAGCAGCAAGCACTTTCATCTTGTGTTGCTCCAGCGCCTTGGTGAGTGAGAAAATATTACGTACATCATCATCGGCAATTAAAACCGTCTTATTATTTAACACCTCATACAAACCACCGAAACGATCAGGCAGCTGCTTACCAGGTTTTTGACCTGCAGCTTGTTCTTCAACCAGGTGCAGGAACAATCCCGCTTCATCTAATATGCGCTGGTAAGAATGCGCGGTTTTTACAACGATGGAATCTGCATATTGCTTGATCCGTGCTTCCTCCCCTTTTGATAGATTCTTCCCAGTAAAAATAATGATCGGCAGGTTTTCAAGCCCTTTGGTTTTCTTAATGGTTTCCAGGGTGTCATAGGCATTTGTATCCGGCACGCCCATATCCAGGATCACACAGTCTACTTCCTGCTTACTCAGAGCGCCAATGCTTTCATTCACATTGTTTGCGACTTGCGTGTGTATGTTGTAATTACTCAGGAAGTAGTTTAGGGCTTCGGCATGCTGGCGGTTCTCTTCAACGATCAGCACCTTTTTAGGGAATCTGCTAAGCGCATGCTCCAGCTTCTGGAAGATCTGACTCATATGTTCCAGGGCAACAGGCTTATTGATGAAATCAATTGCACCACGCAACAGACTTTCCTTCTTCACTTCCATTGAAGACATGATGTGTACCGGAATAGGCCGGGTAGCCGGATTGCTCTTTAGCTCCTCCATTACCTGCCATCCGTCTTTCACCGGCAACTGAATATCCAGCAGGATCGCAAGTGGCTTATAATGATTGGCCAGCTCTATCCCGACGTCACCCCGTACGGCCACAACCCCTTTATAATCCCTTTTACGGGTAAAGTTGAGTAAGGTTTTTGCAAAGTTCGTATCGTCTTCGATGATCAAAATGACCTTATCACCCTCCTGAATCGAATCGCGATCATCCTCTACTTCCTGCGGGATGTTGAGCACGGTATAACGTTCCGGTAACGGCTCTTCCACCTTCTCAGGATACACTTGTTTTACAACTACAGGTTCTGCAAATTCAGCTTCTTCTTCGGTTTTACGCTCTATAGGTAACGAAAGCGTAAACTCGCTTCCAATATGCTCTTTACTGGTCAGATCTATTTCACCACCCAAAAGCTTGGCAAGTTCCCTGCTGATGGATAAGCCAAGACCTGTACCGCCGTATTTTCTGCGGGTAGAACCATCTGCCTGTTGAAACGCTTCAAAAATTAGGCTTTGCTTGTTCTCCGGAATTCCAATACCAGTATCCGTTACCTTGAACAAGATGTTTTTACCTTTTTCATCTTTAGACACGCTCAAGCGAACTTCGCCTTCGGTGGTAAATTTGATGGCATTCGACAGCAGGTTCTTTAGTACCTGCTCCAAACGCATCTTATCTGTATTTAATGTTTTCACATCCTCATCAACTTCCACAAGCAGTTGCAATTGCTTGTTTTTGGCAAGTGGATTGAATAAAGAGCGTATGTCTGTGGCGACTTCATTAAGATTNNATTTTACCAGCTTCAATCTTGGAGAGATCCAGGATTTCATCGATTAAGCCTAATAAACCTTGTCCTGAACTTTGGATCACTTCTGCATACTCAATGTACTCCTCCTCCAGATCCTGATTTTCCGACATCAGCTTAGACAGCAGTAAAATCGAGTTTAATGGTGTGCGCAACTCATGCGACATGTTCGCCAGGAACTCAGATTTATACTTAGTACTCTGTTCAAGCTGTTCTGCTTTAAGTTGAATGTCCCGATTCCGCTCCTGTATCATCTGATTCTTCTCTTCGAGTAAACTGGTCCTTTCTTCAAGTTCCTGATTACTTTGCAGCAACTCTTCCTGCTGTACCCGAAGCTCCTCTTCGGAGGTCTGAATTTTTTGTGATTGTGCCTCAAGTTCAGCATTCAAGCCTTCCAGTTCACTGTGTTGCGCCTGAAGTTCTTCTGCCTGGGCCTGTGTTTCTTCTAAAAACTCCTGTAGTTTTTTCCTGTTTTGCGACACATGGATGGCAATGGCAATGTTATGGGATACATCCTTGAGGAAAGTGATTTGCTGTGGTGTAAAGCTGGTTAGTGAACCAAACTCCATTACGCCGATAAGCTTTTTATCGCGACAAACCGGAACAGCAACTACATTTCTTGGTACTGTTCTGCCGGCGGTATAGCTGATGGTTAGTTCATCCTGAGGGATGTCATTCAGCACCATTAGTTTTTCTGAGTCTGCAACCTGACCTGCGAGGCCTTCGCCAATCTTGACACGGGTTTTAACATGTTCGTCTGCAAGTGCAAAGCTGCTAACCAGGTGGAGTTCTTTATGTTCAAGCAGGTAGAATGCAGCAACCTGACTGTCGGTATGTTCAACAATATTCTCCAGGATGTCGCTCGTTAGCTGCTGTACCGTCTTTTCACCAACCATTTTATCGTTCAGGTTGGCGATACCCGCTTGTTGCCACTCTTTATCCTCCAGCAGTGTAAATGACTTCTTAAGCGATTGTGCCATTGCGTTCAGGTGGCTTGTTAAACTACCTAAGCCATCCGTTTGCTGATCATCCAGCCGGATGTCGTAATTTCCGGAGGAGATTTGGCTGGCAAGATCCCTGATCACGCTGATGCGGTAATCAATTTCATCGTTTTTCTCTTGCAGCGCACGTTGCAGTTCCATTTTGGCGTAGTAATCCTGGTAAACTTTCCGGTAGAAATAGATGGTTATAAAGACAGAAATGATTGCAGCAATGATTATCAGGATTGGCGTATACCCGGCGAATCTATTAAGTTCCTCGGTGCGGGAATTCAGGATCTTCGTCTCCTCTGCCTGCATGATTTTGATAATTGACCTTGCATTGTCCATCAGTTCCTTACCCTCAAGAAGCGCAGTAACACTGATGTCACCACCATTTGACCGTACTTCAATAAGGCCCATGATCATGTCAAGCCTTTTATCTACGATGGTATGGAGTTTTTCCAGATTCTTCTGCTGGAAAGCATTGTCCTTTGTTTCTGCCGCAACCTCATTGATCAAATCGAGGGCTTTGGCTTTAGCATCAACCGTTGGTTCAAGGAATACATCCTCTCCGGTTAGCAAGTACCCCCGCTGCCCGGTTTCTGCATCTTTGAGATGAGAAATAATCGCGTTAGTCTTAAAAATTATCTGATTACTGTGCGCCACCAGCTCTGAGCTTTTCACCAGATTTCTGATGCTAATAAAGGAAGCCAGGGAGGTGATGAATAAGATTAACAAAGAAAGACCTAAACCGACCTGAAGGTTGCTTTTTAATGTTTTCTGCATAATGAAATAAATATTAATCGATTTCTGAAGGAGAGATCAAAGGAATTTCAAAGAAGAACTCAGAGCCTTCTCCAAAGGTACTTTCCACGCCAACGGTACCCCCATGTCTTCTGATAATCTCTGAAGAGATATACAAACCGATACCCAAACCCTGGAAATGAAGTGCTGTTTCTTCAACACGGTAAAACTTCTGGAATAGGTTTTTTTGCTGCTCCGGCTCAATCCCAATCCCATAATCGCGTACCCCAACATAAATACGTTCATTTTCCTGACGTACGTTGATCAGGACCTCGCTCGTACCTGGTGAGTACTTTATTGCATTTGTAAGGAAGTTGATGATGACCTGCTCGATCCTCATTTCATCGCCAAATATGCAGCTTTCAGCTTTGCCGTTGATCGTAATTTTATAGTCCGGAAAAGATTGCGCCATTACTTCAACTATGTTCTTCAGCAAGTCTCCGATGTGGAAATTCTGTTTGTTGAACTTAAGTTTACCGCTTTCAATTTTTGAGATATCAAGAAGATCAGCGATAAGGTTATTTAATTTCTCTAATTGCGTCTGTGCTTTGTGAAGGTGCTTTTTTACGGTGTTTACATCACCTTTATCAATGCTTCGTTCCAGGAGCTGGACGTAGCCCTTAACGCTGGTAAGCGGCGTTTTTAATTCATGGCTGGCAATACTGATAAATTCATCTTTCTTGTATTCAGCCTGCTTGCGGTATTCAATCTCCTCCAGCAAGGCTGTTTGAATTTCAATAAGCTTCCTGCTCTGTTCATATATGCGGTAGAAAGTTTTCACCTTAAGCAACAAGACACTCATATCTACTGGCTTGGTGATGTAGTCCAAGCCTCCTGAGGAATAGCCCTTGGTGATGAATTTAGTTTCTGTATTTGCCGCTGAAAGGAATATAATGGCAGTTTCTTTTGCTTTGCTGTAGCCTGATATTGCTTCTGCAACTTCAAACCCGTCCATGCCTGGCATTTGAACATCCAGGATGATTAAAACATATTCATTTCGGAGTACTTTTCGCAGCGCCTCTTCTCCCGAAGATGCAGTATCAACTTCAAAATCATGCTTTTCAAGAACTCTTTTTAAAGATATTAAGTTCTCCGGGGTGTCATCTACAATTAGAATCATTCTTTTTATAAGTAAGCCTCGTAAGGCAGCTGTACAATTTCGGTTAAGTTATACAACTTTGTCTGTTATGCTATAATGTTTAAGTAAAATCGAGCCAACCCGGTCTTTAAACTACAACTCGGGTGAATTAAAGGTATCTCCCTGACGCATGTCGCCGGTGTCAAAGCCTTTCTTGAACCAGGCCATCCGCTGCGCGGATGTACCATGAGTAAAGGAATCAGGTTTTACTTCTCCCTGGGCTTGCCGTTGCAGATTGTCATCACCTATGGCATTTGCTGCGTTTAATGCCTCTTCAATATCACCCTCTTCCAGCTTAAATAGATCCGGACCCAGGTTCTTCGCGCCATGAGCCCATACTCCGGCAAAAAAATCTGCCTGAAGCTCAAGTTTTACAGAGAGCTTGTTGTACTCCACTTCGGACAACTGTGAACGGTAGCGATCCATCTTTTGTGAAATACCAAGCAGTGTCTGGATATGGTGCCCAACTTCATGTGCGATCACGTAAGCATTCGCAAAGTCTCCAGATGCACCAAACCGGTTGTTCAGCTCGTTATAAAAGCTAAGATCCAGGTACACATGACGGTCTGCAGGACAATAAAATGGGCCAATCGCAGAACTGGCATTCCCACAGCTTGTGGCAACACCATTCTCAAACAAAGTCAGAATGGGCGGTTCGTACTGACGGCCCATTTCTTCAAACTTCGCTGACCAGACCATCTCTGTAGATGCCAGCACATTAGATGCCCAGCGTCCTGCGGCATCTTCCGGCACACCTCTTTTACCTTCAACTGCAGCTTGATTGCCAATAGGCAGCTGACTTACCATGCCACTAAAGTCCTGGCCGAACAATAGTCCAAGTACTACAAGCACGATACCGCCGACGCCGCCGATTGCAGCGCCTCCGCTCATACCACGCCTGTCGTCTACATTACCGCTTCCTTTACCGAACCATTGCATAGCTATATCATTATATAAACGCTTCTATTGCGTGTTTTATTCTTCTTTGAACTTCAGTTTTACCTAATAAAATTGCGATATCAAATACACCAGGGCCGAATTTACCACCAACAAGCATCACCCGGAATGGCAACATCAGTTCACCTGGTTTAAGTTGGTGTTCCGCAGCTAAAGCTTTGAACTCCGCTTCCAGCTCTTGCGCGTTTCCTTGCATTTGAGTGCTGGCATAGGCCTCAAAAAAGGCGGTTTTTTGTTCATTCCACTTCGGTTTTACCGACGCGACATCATATTCCTTAGGAGCAACAAAGAAGTAGCTACTTTGTGTGACAAAATCGGAGATTAAATTGCAACGATCTTTAACAAGCTCAATCACAGTGTGAAAGTTTTCATCGTCCGTAACGTTAACATCCGCGGCAGCCAAGACTTGTTTCACCGATACAGCAAGCTCCGAAGCTGGCGCCCTTTTGATCCATTCGTGATTGTACCACTTCGCTTTCTCGTAATCGAACTTCGCACCGGCTTTTGAAATGCGATCCAGGGAGAATTTCTCTACCAGTTCTTCCAGGCTAAAGATCTCCTGATCTGTACCATCGTTCCATCCAAGCATTGCCAAAAGGTTCACGAACGCTTCCGGCATAAATCCTAACTCCCGGAATCCTTTGGTAAGGTCGCCCGTCTTTGGGTCGGTCCAGTTCTGCGCGTATACCGGAAAGCCCAGCCTATCGCCATCTCTTTTGCTCAGCTTCCCGTTGCCATCTGGTTTAAGAATTAATGGTAAATGTACCCATTCCGGCATCTCATCTTCCCAGCCCAGGTATCTCCATAATAAAATGTGTATCGGTGCAGAAGGCAACCATTCTTCACCCCTGAAAACATGTGTAATCTCCATTGCCCGGTCATCAGCAACTACAGCCAGGTGGTAAGTCGGCATACCATCAGCTTTCAGCAATACCTTATCATCTACCAGGTTGGTTTCAAAGCTTACATGGCCCCTGATCTGGTCAAAGAATGACACCGTTTCATTTTCAGGTATTTTGATCCGCACCACATGCGGTGTATTCTGTTCAAGCAATTGCTCAACTTCAGCACGACTTAAAGTAAGTGAGTTGCGCATCTCCATTCGTGTTGCCTGCCCATACAGGAAGTTAGGTGCTGCCTTTCGCTTGGCATCAAGTTCTTCCGGAGTATCGAAGGCGTAATAAGCATGTCCACTTGCCACAAGCTTCTCGGCATATTGCCTGTAGCTTGCTTTACGCTCACTTTGGCGATATGGCGCAAAAGGACCGCCAAGATCCGGACTTTCATCTGGCTTCATGCCACACCATTCCAGACAGGCAGCAATATATTCTTCCGCACCCGCAACAAAGCGTGTCTGATCTGTATCTTCCACCCTAAGGATGAAGGTTCCTTTATGCTGTTTGGCAAATAAATAGTTAAACAGGGCGGTACGTACACCACCTAAATGAAGTCCTCCTGTCGGACTTGGAGCAAATCTTACTCTTACTTTCTTTTCCATAGTTGTGTTGCAAAGATATATAATTTGTAATTTGCCTTCCTATCCTATGAATCCTTACGAAAAGAAACGCCGCTGGAAGATCTTTCTCCTTGTTTTTGCCATCGTTATTGGAACGGCATCTGTATTCTATTCCGACTTTTTCGTCAAGAAGATGGAGCGTGAAGAGAAAATACAGTTTGAACTTTGGGTTAAAGGAACCGAGAAGTCTTCCGAAATCTTTGATGATGTGCGCTACGCCGATGTACTCAACATGATCATTCAGAGTAGTAAAGTGCCCGTGATCCTCACCGACACCACCGGCACCAAGATCATGACCTACCTGCGCCTGGACAGCACTAAAACCAATTACATGAATGCGGAATCAGACGCTACTTATGATCCTGCCTATTTCCAGCGTGAACTAAAGCGGATGAAAGAACAGCATACACCGCTACCCATAAACTATATGGGCGAAAACATGCTGGTTTATTATAAAGACTCTTTTATCCTTACACAGCTTCGATATTTTCCCTATATCCAGCTTGGCGTAATTGCGTTGTTCCTTATCACCGCCTATGTTGCTTTCAGCGCTGCGAGGAAAGCAGAACAAGATCAGGTATGGGTCGGTATGGCAAAAGAGACGGCGCACCAGCTTGGCACACCAATCTCCTCGCTTATGGCCTGGGTAGAACTGATGAAATCACGCTTTAATGCCGAGAATGATCCCCTGATTGAGGAAATGGAGAACGATATTAAGCGACTCGAGGTAATCACCGACCGTTTCTCTAAGATCGGATCCAAGCCCATCCTGGAAGACCATGTGGTTTATGTGGTTATCAGCAATTTTGTGGATTACTTCAAGCTGCGCACCTCCGATAAGATCACTTTCAGGATCACCGGAGATGACCAGGTCCGTGCGCTGCTCAATGTGCCGTTGTTCGACTGGGTGATAGAGAACCTGCTGAAAAATGCAGCCAATGCCATTAGTAATGAGGGTACAATTACTGTAAACATTATTGAGCACCTGGCCAAAGAGGAGGTCTTTATTGATGTTACTGATACCGGCACCGGGATTCCGCGTTCCAAGTTCGAAGCTGTTTTTCAACCTGGTTATACCACCCGTAAACGTGGCTGGGGCCTGGGTCTTTCCCTAACCAAACGCATCATCCAGAACTATCACAGCGGACAGATCTTCGTAAAAGAGTCGGAACTTGGAAAAGGAACGACTTTCAGAATCGTACTTAAAAGCAGCATAACCTATGAACCGACCACAACCTAATGAATATCCCGCCTGGGCGGAAACCTATATTAAACTTGTAGATGGTGATGTTCTGCAAGTACTGGAAAGTCAGGCTACAGAATTTCCTGATTTCATAAACAGCCTGGTGGAAAAGGCTGATTATGCTTATGCTCCTGAAAAATGGACCATTAAGCAGCTTATCGGCCATATGATAGATACTGAACGTATCCTGACCTACCGTGTAACGTGTTTTGCGCGGGGCGAGCAGACGGCGCTGCCCGGATTTGAAGAGGATGAATACGTGAAAAATGCCCACTTCGGCGACCGTAGCCTGCTAAGCTTTTCAGAAGAGTTTTCCCTGCTAAGGCGGTCAAATATGTTCCTTTATAAATCTCTGCAGGAGCATGAACTGAATCACATCGGCAATGCTTCCAACCGTGACATCTCTGTCCGGGCCATGCTTTTTGTGCTTGCCGGGCACGTTATCCACCACACCAGGATCATTAAGGAACGTTATTTAGCATAATTTTTAAAATACCTGTAACCTGTTAAAATTTCATGTGGTCTTAGTATACAGAACAGCTGTTAAGTTCATTTACTTTAACCTTTTTTAACACAAAATATTATGGGAGAATTAGTTCCTATCGCCTTATTCTTAGGCGCATTCGCAATGGTTTTTGGCATCAGATATCTGTCAAACAAAGAAAAAATGGCCATGATTGAACGTGGCATGGATCCAGGATTAAGCAAGAGTATTGTGGCTCCAAAGCCCTTCTTAAGTCTTAAATTCGGCTTGTTACTCGTTGGCCTTGGAATTGGATTGCTGGTGGCCTTGTTCGTCGCCAAGTTGAACAACCTTACAGAAGAAGAATCCGTTGCGGTATACTTTGGATTCCTCGGCATCTTCGGAGGCATCGGCCTGATTGTTTCCTATGTCATTGAAAAGAACTGGATAGAAACACATCCGGAGTAAGGATTCATAAAAAAAGGATAGCAGATGCTATCCTTTTTTTATGAATTACTATTTCTTTACCGGGTAGATCCTTGCTGCCCATCCGCCTCCGGTGGATAGCTGTGCTTTGATTTTGTCAGCCTTGCTCACTTTAATCTTCCTGATCTTGTAGTCGGTAGCTTCACGATCGGCATTGATGCCATCCTCAAAGATTTCCGCTTCATAGTCTCCTCCAGGCAGGAAAGAAAGGTCAATCTCCAGGGTTCTTGCGTTCCAGTTGGTCATTGCCCCTACATGCCAGGTCTGGCCGTCTCTTCTTGCAAGTGCAACGTATTCTGCAACTTCACCGGCCAGTGCAACGGTCTCGTCAAATACCGTTGGCACCTTACTGATGAAGGTTGTGGTCTCCTGTTCTTTATAATAAGCTGTAGGATTATCTGCCAGCATCTGCAAGGGCGCTTCATAAATCACGAACATGGCCACCTGATGTGCACGTGTACCCTGACTCATTGGATTATCATTGATGGCACGGTAGTTCGCTTTATTCGCATTCCGCATTGCGCCAGGCGTATAATCCATCGGGCCTGCAAGCATCCTGATGAAGGGAATGGTGAGGTCATAACGTGGCACATCATTACCATCTGCCCACTTCGAATTTTCAAGACCCTTTACCCCTTCATAGTTGATTACATTCGGATAGGTACGCTGTAAACCTTCTGGTTTAAAAACGCCATGCAGGTCAATTAACAGCTTATATTTCGCCCCGGCAGCGGCAATCTGGTAGGTAGAATTTGTCATCACCTGATCGTCGCGGTCCAGGAAGTCGATCTTGAAACCTTTTACGCCCATTTTGGAATACTTAGCAAATGCAGCTTCCATATCAGCATCTACAGCCCGCCATGAAGCCCATAAGATTACGCCAATGTTCTTCGACTTGGCATAACGAACAATCTCTTCAACCTCAATCTTCGGATTGATCTGCTGCAAATCCACTGAATTGCTCCAGCCTTCATCCATGATGATGTACTCAAGGTTATTGGCAACTGCGAAATCTATATAGTACTTGTATGTCTCGGTGTTAATGCCCGCCCGGAAATCGACATTGCTGATGTTCCAGTTGTTCCACCAGTCCCATGCAACCTTGCCTGGCTTGATCCAGGAAACATCCTTAATTCGGTTTGGCGCCGCTAGCTTCTGGATCATATCATTGTTCAAAAGCTCCTGGTCCTGCTTGCTGATGATCAGTCCTCTCCAGGGAAATGCCGTTGTACCTTTAACCTTTGCGATGTAGTCTGCACGTTCTGTTACGATTTGATTTAACATATTGTGTCCACCGGCCTTATACTTTAACGGATATGGGGCAAAAGCACCTTTTAAGCCGTATGCTGACGTCCCTTTACGGATCATCATACCCGGATAGTTTTCCAGATGCGCCTCTATAACTGCAGCTTTGACACCGTTTTCAAGATCCACCAGCAAAGGCAAAAATGCAAGTGAGTCTTTCAGAAAACCTGATAGTTGATGCTCATCATACAAAGCTTCAAAAGAGCTGATATACGCGTCTCCAGGTGCTCTCAGATCATTAACATATGGAATAAAGGTTTTATAATCTTTATCAAAGTTGAAATTCGCATTTTCGGATACAACGGTAAATCCGTCTTTTTTGGTACTGAAAAAACGATATGCTACACCGTCGTTGTAAGCCCGGAAAATTACGCCATAATCACCTTTTAGATTGATGGTCAGCTGTTGATATTGCTCCTTTACGGTTTTTTTCTTGTAAAAGTGTGCCTCAAACCTGGTATCCACATCATCAATACGGCTCGACTGTATAACCATATCTTCACCAAAGCTTTGCTTTCCGGCCAGCTTCATACTGGCTTCCGAAGGGGCAACGACAGTTTTACCATTTAAATTCACCTGCCATTGCAGCTTTTTACCCGCTTCAACGACGACGTTTATCTGCTTATCGGGCGAACTGATGCTGAAGGTTTTTGCGTTTTGGGCATGAGCTGCTGTGCTTGTAAAGAGCAACAGCAGGATACAGGGCAGGAACTTAATCTTTGTAAACATTTTATTCAATTATCTTGGTTAGGACAGGTCAAAAATAGCTTGCCCAAGCAGTTCATGCTAATGTTTTTTTATCCTTTTAAGGACAAAGTGCCTTATGCAGAAGCGGAAAATTCGTAAATTGATGTAACCTGATCCGAAGCTGCGGCGTCTTATGGATAATTATGCAGCAGAAGCTAAGCGACAACGAACTCATTACAGCCGTTCTGGAAGGCAACACTTCAGCCTATGCTGAAGTTGTTAAACGACACCAGCGCTATGTATTTACGTTGGCTATGCGCTACGCCAAGAACCGTGAAGATGCTGAAGAGATTGCTCAGGATACCTTCGTAAAAGCTTTTCGTGCATTGGGCACATTCAAACAGAGCTCGAAATTAAGTACCTGGCTATTTACAATTACCTATACAACGGCTATGACTTTCTTAAGGAAGAAGCGGATGCTTACCGACTCCTTAAATGATGAGGAAAGTGGCATACAATTGGAGAATCACATATCAGCATATCAGGCAAACGGCATTGAGCAGCGTTCAGGATATGTATTCCTGAACCAGGCCATTGAACAGCTGTCGCCAGATGACGCCGCAATTATAACGCTCTTTTACAAAGGCGAGCAAAGCCTGGAAGAAATTGGTCAGGCACTTAAAATGGAAGCCAATACGGTTAAAGTCAGGCTGCATAGAGCAAGAACAAGGCTCAAAGAAAAGTTGCAGTTTATATTAAAGGATGAAGTTAAAGAATTGCTATGAAAACGATAGATGAACAAATCTGGGCCTATATAGACGGTAGCTGCAATGCTTCTGAAAGCCAGCACATGGCTGAAAAGATCGCTACCGATGAGCATTATGCAAAGGCATACCAGGAACTGCTGAAGCTGAACGAACTTCTGATGACGGACACCCTGGACGAACCATCTATGTCCTTCAGCAGGAATGTTATGGATGCGGTAGCGCTTGAAATGGCGCCAAAAAAACTCACAACAAGGGTTAATAACAACATCATTTACGGGATCGCGGGGTTTTTCATCGTTTCCATAGCTGCCATCTTTATCTATATTCTGGCAAACAGTACTGGCAGTGGAATGGGATTTTCAATGCCAGCACCGACGTTCAGCCTGGATCTAAGTGGCATGTTCAGCCCCTTGGCAATGAAAATATTCCTGATCTTTGATGTGGCACTTGCCTTGATTTACCTTGATCGTTTGCTGAGAAGAAAGATGCATACACCGCAGCAGCAGGCTTAAAATTGCCTGCATGATGAGTAATGAAAATTGATTGCTAAAGATTTCTTATAAAAAGAAGAGCCGCTTAATCTGACTTAAGCGGCTCTTTATTCTTCATGTCCCTTACGGGATCTTCAATTTGATTTATTGTACCTGAATTGGCACTGCTACGCTGGTTTTATCCCAGCCGATGTTTAAAACGGCATCGTTACCAGTTCCTGTAAATACCATAGCAAGGTTTTCAACAACCTCGGTAAGTGGTTTTACCGGCACATCTACCCTAGCAACATCCTTAGTTTCATCGTAAGCATAGCCACCCCATCTGTCGGTATCCTTGTTGATGATGATGGTCCATTTATCCTGATTAGGAATGGCGAACAAGCTGTAACTACCTGCAGGGATTGTTTTACCGCCAACTACTACGGGTTTAAAAAATTTAATTTCTGTACTCTCGTTTGCACCAAGACGGTAGATGGCGCCATACTTCTCTAGCGTACCGAACACCTCACGGCCTTTTTTAGCCGGACGGGCATAAGTTACTTTGATCAAAGCAGCAGACTCTGCACCTTTTTTAGCCATTTGTGTAGCCCTTGCAGGGAAATAAGCTAAATCAACCGGACTTGGATCCAAGCCTGGGAACTTCAGTTCCTGCGCATTAACCGTAATTGCAAACAGCGCAAGTACGACCATTAAACTTAATTTTTTCATAATATTTGGTTAGGTTAAATACTAGTAAGTACGGCCTTTTACGATTTTATTCAAGAACAAAGCCGCGATAATTAAACCGATAATACCGCCTAAAATCGACGATAGGAAACTTCCTGTTGCAGATGCTGCAGTAAGGATCCCGGCAACGATCCCTAATACATAATAAACCCAATCAAAATTCTGTGTGCTTTCTTCTGTATTCATATTCATAAATGCTAATGCGCCAAAGGTATCGAATTATTTTAAAATCTATTTATTTTCCTTAACAAACTCATTCCCTTTCTGTTTCCTTCCGGCAGAATTTCAATCAGGTTATGCGCCATCCCAGTGCTTTATCTCCAGATATTTTAGAAAACATGAATGTTCCTTTAGATGTTCATTAAGAACAATAAAGCTTAACTATCAATAAAAAAGAGGTGAGGCATGCTTATCTCTTTTTCTATTTCCTTTTGTAAATACGGATTGCCTTGATGTTAGAGGTGGATAGGGAATCTCTGATGGTATTTACCAGTTGCAGCGAATCTTTAGGAATACTGGCGAAGGCTTCTGAATCATTATCAAAGATTCTGTTGTCTACAATCACAAGATAATCGTTCTTTACCGCTGTGCTAATGAGCTTTTGGCGAGGTACAGTCCGGATCTTTTTCCCTTGATCTTTTGATTCTATCCAGTCCTTTTTAACAGCCGGACGCTGCTGTGCATGTAAGTAACCACTTAGTATTGTAAGGAACAATAGCAGTACCATTTTCTTCATACCACAAAGGTCTTCAAATTCCTGCAACTTACAAACGAAAAGTATGTGCCGCAGCAGAATTGACATACATTGGGGATTTACAGGCAGTTTACCTGGGCTTGGAAAGGTGTTAAGCAGGCCACAGCTGGGGGAATCCCCTGTCAACACCTTGTTAAGGCCTTGTCAACCCCTTGCTAACCGCCAAGCTTCTAAGAAAAGAATCCGATCTCAACCGCCGCCATTGGTATAATTGCGTTCGCAGCATCTTAAAATTTTAAACAAAAAAAAGCCGCTAAAATAAGCGGCCTTTTTTTCCCAAAAAATTAACAATTAACACAATAAATCTGATGGTCTTGCCGACATCATTACTACTATTTGTTGTAAGATTTAATAACCTTGTGGTAGCAAGATAACAACTTTTAGTATTTCTTCAAAATTTTTGTTCGCACAATTTGGGCGTTTTTGTCTTTAAATTCTTAGCTTAAGGGCTCCTAATGACCTAAAACTATGACCTATAAACCAAAAATCAGTGGACAAAAAGAAGCGATTTTTTCTAATGATGTTGTGTCCAGATTTGAACTTTATAACAGCCTATTTCTTACACTTCCCTTTTACAAGATAAAAGATACCGGAACGTTATTGCCGCTGTTTATCAAACATTGCGAGGATGGTGTTAAGCAACACCAGAACCCTACAGAGATCATTAACGGCTTTTTTGAAAAGTACACCAAGCATGAAGATTCTAAAGAAGGTATTGATCTGCTCTTTCGCTTTATCCAGTACATTGAGCGTCAGGTCGTGTTATTTGATGCTGTAGAAGATGCTTCATTTAAAAAGCTGAACACACCGGATGATCAAAGCTCGCTGCACTCGTACCTGTCTAAGGGTATCGACAATAAACTGCTGCAAACGAAGGTAGAGGCCCTGATTGAAGAGTTTTCCTTACGCCTGGTGCTTACCGCCCACCCTACGCAGTTTTATCCGGGTAGCGTGTTGTCTATCATCACCGACCTGACCGCTGCGCTTAAGGTAAACGACATCTCTACCATCAATCAGCTGCTGCAGCAACTTGGTAAAACACCATTTTTCAATAAGAAATCACCAAGCCCGGTAGATGAAGCATTTAGTCTGGCCTGGTTCTTAGAAAATGTGTTCTACTTTGCAGCAGCAAACATTCAGGCCGATATCGACGAGACACTTGCCGAATTTAATATTCCGTCAAAGAAAGTTATAGAACTCGGCTTCTGGCCTGGAGGCGACCGCGACGGGAACCCTAATGTCCATGCCGACTCAACATTGCAGGTTGCGAAACTGCTGAGGCAGATCCTTTTCCGCTGTTATTACCGCGACTTCAGAAACCTGAAACGGAGGATTACTTTCCGCGGTGTGGAAGATACCATTGCCAAGATTCAGGACGTATTATATAATAATGCTTTTGACACCAGCATTGAAACGGAGAATATAAACGAGAACCTGATAGAGCAGCTGGAAGAGATCAGAACTACGTTGATGAATTCACATGACGGGCTGTTTGTGGATATTGTTGATGACCTGATCCGTAAGGTTAATTTATATGGCTGCCACTTCGCTTCCCTGGATATCCGTCAGGATAGCCGCATACTGCGTAAAGCTTACGCTTATTGCCTGGACAGGACAACGGAAGCAGATTCCTTAACCGTGGATACCCTAAGCACCATTGCAGAGATCAAACAAATTCAGCAGAGCAATGGCGAACTTGCCTGTCACCGCTTCATCATCAGTAACTGTCAGCGTGCAAGTGATATCCTGCAACTCACCGACTTGTTCCTTTTTAATGGCTGGAAGGAAGAGGATTTAAGCATGGACTTTGTGCCACTTTTTGAGACCGTCGATGACCTTGCCGTTGCAGGTGAGATCATGGAAACGCTATATACGCATCCATTCTATAAAAAACACCTGGAGCGCCGCGGCAACAAACAGGACATCATGCTGGGCTTTTCAGACAGCACCAAAGATGGTGGTTACCTAATGGCCAACTGGTCGATTTTTAACGCTAAAGTGGCGCTTACAGAAGTATCGAACAGACATAATATTCAACTTGCCTTTTTCGATGGCCGTGGTGGCCCACCAGCAAGAGGTGGCGGTAAAACACATCGCTTTTATGCTTCTATGGGCAAGGAAATTGCGAACAAGAACATTCAGCTTACCATACAGGGGCAAACCATCAGCTCCCAGTACGGATCAATTGCCAGTGCTGAGTTTAATATTGAGCAGCTGATCAATGCTGGTATATCCGCAGGTATCCGTGAAAAGCATAATATTCTGCTGGATCCACTACATAAAACTGTGCTGGACACCATGGCAAGGGATAGTTATAATGCTTATGTATCCCTGCGCCAGGACCCATTGTTCTTAAGCTACCTGGAAAAGTTTTCNNATCAGCTCGCGGCCGGTAAAACGTAATTCCGGCAAGAAACTGGAACTGGAAGATCTGCGTGCCATCAGCTTTGTAACCTCATGGAGCCAGTTGAAGCAGAACATTCCAGGTTTTTACGGCGTCGGAACGGCATTGAAGAATCAGGAAGAACAAGGCAATTGGGATAAAGTACAGAAGACATACCAGGAATCTGGATATTTCAAGACGATCATCGAGAACTGTATGATGTCCATGAGTAAAACCGATTTTAGCATTACGGCGCACTTCGCTGAAGACCCTGAATTTGGCGGCTTTTGGAAAATGCTGCATGCAGAATACGAGCTTTCAAAAGCGATGTTATTGAAGCTGGCTGACCAACAAGCCTTGATGGAGAATTATCCTGTAGAAAAGCGCTCTATAGCAGTTAGGGAGAAGATTGTGCTACCGCTGGTTTTGATTCAGCATTACGCAATGGCGATGCTTCAGCAGCAACCAAGCGAAGATGAGCAGCAATCCTACGAAAAGCTTGCGATCCGTACCGTTTACGGCATCGTGAACGCCGGCAGAAACCTTGCATAAATTTTGTATTTATAACAAAAAACGCTGCTCTGTTTATCAGGGCAGCGTTTTTTATATAATCAACCATTTACATGGTGCTGATCGAAAGATTAGTAGATCACTTTTCCGGTTGCAGTGATGATCGATGCAATACGTACCGCATCAAAAACACGCTCTTCAGTAGAACCTAATGCGAGGATCGATTTCTCATGTGCATTAACACACATTTCGCAACCGTTTACTGCGGAAACCGCGATGCTCATCAACTCGAAAAATTCTTTTCCGGTAACCGGGTTGGTCATCAGTTGCATACGGACACGTGCAGGGATCTGGGTATATTTTTCTTTTCCGGTGAAGTGACGGAAACGGTAGAATACATTGTTTAAAGCCAGTAAAGATGCACAACCGGCTGCTTCAGCAATTTCTTCTGCAGTAGCACCTTTTTCTAATGCGTATTTTTCTAAGAAATTTGTTAAAACCGCATTGTTGTTGTTTACAGCGATGCTTAAAGCAACTAAAGCACATTCTTTTTCTGATAAATGAGAAGAAGTAAGGGTGCTGGTAAAGTTTAATTTAAGGTCACGTACATATCTTGAATTGCCTTTTTCAAGCAAGCTTAAGCTTTCATTTCTGTAATCTGCATCTAAGCCTACAATGGCTAGAACTTCCTGGATAACTTCTGTGTTTGCGCTCATGTTTTTTAAATATTAGGGTATAAAAAATCCCTGCAAAATGCATTTACAGGGATAATATTTTCGTTGTTAGATTAAACGGTTAGGGTTTCCTGACCTTTTTCCCAGTTACAAGGACAAAGTTCGTCAGTTTGTAAAGCATCAAGAACTCTTAATACCTCTTTTACGTTACGACCTACGCTTAAATCGTTAGCACTTACCCAACGGATGATACCTTGTGGGTCAATGATGAAAGTAGCACGATAAGCAATTCCTTCAACAGGCTCAAGGATGTCTAATGCTTTAGCTAAAGATTTAGAAGTATCCGCTAGCATTGGGAATTTTAAGCCACGAAGATCATCATGGTTATTTCTCCAAGCCAAGTGAACGTTTTCTGAGTCAGTTGAAGCACCGATTAATTTGGTATCGCGGTCACGGAACTCGCTGTAGTTAGCGTTGAATTCTGCGATTTCTGTAGGACAAACAAAAGTAAAGTCTTTTGGCCACCAGAACATGCAAGTCCACTCGTNNCTCGTTGTTGTCATTGATTAAAGACTCTGAAGTAATGGTTTCAAATTCTTTACCTTTTTCAAGACTTACAACGGCAATTTTAGAGAATGAAGGAAATTGTTCACCTAAGTTGATCATAATTATATTGGTTTTTTTATGGCGCAAAGGTATAGCTCTGCACCATGATTAGCAACTCGAAATGGCTTGTTATAGATTGTTATTCTCTATAGGGTTATAGAGGATAACTATAAACTTAAAGACAGATATTAGAGTTTAACTATTTTTCTTTTAAGGTTGTCTCAAACAGTTTGTAGATCCTTTTGTACTCATCCGTCCAGCTGCTTGGCGTTGTAAAACCATGATCTTCAACGGGGTATACTGCGAGCTCCCAATTGTCTTTGCCCAGCTCGATAAGCTTTTGCGAAAGGCGCACGATATCCTGGAAATGCACATTTACATCAACCATACCGTGGCACATCAGCAAATTACCCTTCAATCCTGCCGCAAAATTGATCGGTGAACTGCGTTGATAAGCAATTTCATCGTTGAAAGGCTCATTCAGAATATTCGCCGTATAACCCTGATTATAGTGTGCCCAGTCGGTAACGGAGCGTAAACCAGCGCCACTTTTGAATACATCTGGTTCGTTGAAGAGTCCCATGAGGGTGATGAATCCGCCGTATGAACCACCATAAATGCCTACTCGCTTTGGATCCACACCATACTTATCGACCAATAACTTAACACCATCGACCTGGTCGGTCAGGTCTTTACCGCCCATATGCCTGTAAATTCCCGTACGGTGATTTCGCCCGTAACCTGCACTTCCGGTATAATCTATATCAATAACTGTGTACCCATTATCTGCCAATAAGTTGTGGAACATATATTCTCTCGAGTATTGGCTCCACCAGTAATGCACATTCTGAAGGTAGCCTGCGCCATGAACAAACACCACTGCAGGGCTGTTTTTAGCAGCATTCTTTGCGGGATAGATCCTGGCATAAACATCATCGCCATGGCGGTTCTTAAACGTAACCAGATCTGGTTTCCTCCAGGCATAGGATTTAAATTCTTCAGATCTGGACTCGGTAATCTGTACTGCTTTTGCACCAGCTTTATTTGGCTGAATGTACAGCTCCCAGGGTTTATCCATGTAAGAGTAATTGATGGCAATCCACTTCTCGTCTGGCGACATCGTGATCTGGTTACCACCTTTCATACTGGTGATCTGCGTAATTTTGCCACCGGATACCGGCAAGCTGTAGAAATGCGTGATGCCTGGATGTTCCATGTTGCCGCTGATATAGAAGGTCTTTTTATCCCTCGACAGCTTCAGGATTTGAACTTCCCATTTACCACTTGTCAACTGCTTCTTGCTCCCGGTATTCACATCGGCCACATAGAGGTGCGAATAGCCAGTCGCTTCGCTCTGGTAGTAGATCTTATTCTGGTCTATGAAGTCAATATTTGCTATATACGAACTGATACCCGGACCCGCGATCCATGCTTCATCCCGCTGGCGGTCAACAACGCTAAAGCTGCCTTTTGTAGCGTCAAGTTTTAAGATCCAAAGGTCTTTATTGTCCAGTGCCTTCGCTGTAAGTACAGCAGCAGTAGCGTTACTGTTCCAGATCACTGGTGTGAAGCGAACCTTACGATCTTCGTTTTTTTTCTTCCGCTCTTCAAGTTGTTTTGGATAGTCTTTCACATAGTCGGGCAGGTCCTTGATGCCCTGAATATTACTTACCGCAACCTGGTAGGCAGCGTCACGTTCTTTATCATAGACGAAGAACTCGTAGCTGGAAGGGCTCTCTCCCACTTTCGTTCTGCCATTGATGTCTTCCGTGTAACCGGATTTGGTCACAAAATTAGGGATGATGGTATTGGTGTTTCCCTTGGCAAGTGTTACCAGCTGGTAGGTCACAAAACGGCCGTCGGGACTAAGTGTCAGACCTGTAATGGCTTTGTTTTCGAGGTATATGGGTTTTAGCTCCTGCTTGTTTGCAGCACGGCCAGGTCTTCTGCCAGCTGTGCTGGTGTTTTCTTTCAGGACCTCAAATATTTGGAGCTGCTGGTTTTTAAGCCAGGTCTCTTGCGGAGATGCTGCTGACTTGTTACCTGCCGGTTTATTACCGGGTATGAAGTTGGTTAATTGCGTTAGGGCCTGGGTATTTGGATCCAGCGTGAAAAAGTTGCCGCCTTTAAGGAAGTAGATGGCGCCATTGATCAGGAAACCCGGATTACTTTCCCGTTCCATAGTGTTGGTTAAGCGGATTTGTTTTTTGGTTTTTGCCTGCAGGAGGTAGATATCGCCATCCTTCTCAGCTACACCAAGGCTGCCATTCTGGTTGAAGGTATACACTGGTCCGATGGCCTTTTCGGTAGTGGAATCGGGAGAAAGCTCGGGTTTATTTTTGCCGGCTTGTACGCGGAACAGTTGCTCCTTAGCTTTCTGCTGGGGGTTCCAGTCGAAATACAGCGTTTTACTATCATCTGCCCAGCGGTAATTACTTGGTGCAACACCGATCCACTTCTGATCGCGCATGATTTTCTCGACGGTTAGGGTGCTGGCTTGCTGTGCATGAGCAGCGGCTGCAGAAAACAACAGCAAAGCGGTAAAGATTCTTTTCATGAAGGAAATAGGATTTATAAAGCTGCTGCAAGATAAAATAAATTGGACAAGCAGTTTCGCCACAATCTCTTTACGGTTGGGTTTTCTTTTGTTGGTTTAATAAATCTATTTTTAGCTATAACCAATGTAAACCGTTTCGGTAAAGGTGAGCCGCTGTATTCGCGCTGCGCTTTTGCAAAGATTTGAACCGTATGGACGAGCATAAACTAAGAAGTCAGGGCTGGTTTGGCCGCAAGGGCAAAGATGGATTTATCTACCGCGCCTGGATGCGAAAACAGGGCATTGCGCCGCATGAGTTTGACGGGCGCCCGATCATCGGCATCTGCAACACCTGGTCTGAGCTGACCCCCTGCAACTCGCATTTCCGTGAACTTGCAGAACATGTAAAACGTGGCGTATACGAAGCAGGTGGCTTTCCGGTCGAGTTTCCCGTATTGTCTTTAGGCGAAACGCTAATGAAACCCACGGCCATGTTGTTCCGCAATCTCGCATCGATGGATGTGGAGGAAGCGATCCGTGCGAATCCCCTGGATGGCGTTGTGCTACTTTGCGGTTGCGATAAAACCACACCTTCACTGGTGATGGGTGCCTGTAGCGTGGACCTGCCAACGATTGTGGTATCTGGCGGGCCCATGCTTACGGGCAGACACCGCGGCAAATGCATTGGCACCTCAGACCTCTGGCGCTTTTCAGAGGCCCAACGTGCAGGGCATATGGACGACATGGAGATGTCGCTGGCTGAAGCCGGCATGTGCCGCAGCGACGGACATTGTGCGGTTATGGGTACTGCATCGACCATGGCCTGCATGGTAGAAGCCCTGGGCATCTCATTGCCGGGGAATGCTGCAATTCCGGCTCCTGATGCGGCCAGAAAGATTCTTGCACAACGCTCCGGTGCGGAGATCGTGAGGATGGTTAAAGCAGATCGTAAACTTTCGGACATCCTTAGCCGCAAAGCATTTGAAAATGCCATTAAGGTCAATGCTGCTATCGGCGGATCCACCAACTTTGTGATTCACCTGCTGGCCATAGCGGGCCGCATCGGTGTGGAACTCAGCATTGAAGACATTGACCGATTTTCATCAGATATCCCGCTTATTGCGAATCTGCAGCCTTCCGGCAGCTATTTTATGGAAGATCTGTATTATGCCGGCGGTTTGCCGGCGATCATCAATAATCTCCTACCCCATTTACATCAGGATTGTTTAACGGCAAACGGGAACACAGTAGCAGAGAACTTCAGCATCGCCGAATGTTATGATCCAAATATCATTACCACAACCGACAAGCCTTTTAGTACCATGTCGGGCTTTGTTGCTTTGAAAGGAAACCTCTGTGAAAATGGCGCGGTAATAAAACCTTCTGCTGCTTCTGCACAGCTTATGAAACACACCGGAAAGGCCGTTGTGTTCGAGAATATTGAGGATTACAATGCCAGGATAGATGATCCGGACCTGGATGTAGATGAATCCAGCCTACTGGTGCTGAAGAATGTTGGTCCGAAGGGCTATCCTGGAATGCCGGAGGTTGGTAATATGGGTTTACCGGCAAAGCTGCTTGCGAAAGGTGTGACGGACATGGTACGAATCTCTGATGGGCGGATGAGTGGTACTGGCTTTGGAACGGTGGTGCTGCATGTATCACCGGAAGCAGCAGATGGCGGCACACTAGCCATCGTTCGTAATGGTGATGAGATTACGCTGGATGTGAAAGGCCGGTTGCTGCACCTGCACGTGTCGGATGAGGATATTGCGGCGCGTAAGAAAGCACTTCCACCTCTTGTTGCAATTGCTTCGAGGGGCTATGTAAGGCTGTATCAGGAGCATGTACAGGGCGCGCATTTGGGTGCTGACCTGGATTTCCTGCGCGGTGGATCAGGGAGCAAAGTGACACGGGATTCTCACTAATATTTACCATACAGGCTTCTTAGTGTTGCCTGAATAATAAGATGCCATTATGAGCTTTGAAGATAAAGTAGCAATTGTGACCGGTGCCGGACAGGGCATAGGACTGGAAATTTGCAGAAAACTCTGCGATGCAGGTGCGAGGGTGATTTTGAATGACCTTGACGTTGAACTGTCAGAACGTGCAGCTATTGAGCTGAACAATGCCGGTGGCGTTTGTATAGCAGTAGCCGGAGATTCCAGCGATCTCAGCATTATTACGCGGATGGTGGATACTGCAGTCTCCAGCTTCGGTAAACTGGACATCGCCATTGCCAATGCGGGCATTACCCTGTTTGGTGATTTCTTTAGCTATACACCGGAGGCTTTCTCGAGGGTAATGCAGGTGAATTTAAATGGTACCTTCTTTTTAGCGCAGGCTGTGGCAAAGCAGATGAGGACACAAAAATCTGGCGGCCGACTACTGTTTATGTCCTCGGTGACTGGCCACCAGGCACATAAAAACCTTGCGGCTTATNNATGAGTAAAGCAGCACTGGAAATGCTGGCCAGAAACCTGGTCATTGAACTTTCTGAATTTGGTATTACTGTGAACTGCATTGCGCCTGGCGCTACCGCTACAGAACGAACGCTGGAAGATCCGGATTATGAAAGCACATGGGCAAGGATTACACCAACGGGACGTGCATCTACCGTGCAGGATATTGCAAGTACGGCATTGTTCCTGGTTTCTGAAGAAGCTTCACAGATCACCGGTCAGACGCTCCTGGTAGATGGTGGCTGGAGTGCTGTGAGCCCCGGCCCATACGGATGATTAAACTGACTTATTGAACAAGGCGTGGCAGGAATGTTTCCAGATATTTTGAGATGATTGGTGTAAGCACACGAGTAACCCCAAGGTCGGACGAGATGACGACCTCAGAATGCTCCTGCTCTATAGCGCAAATATTCTTTTGCTCAGCAGATTGCATACAGGCAAGACCTGTTTGAAGAAGAATACCCAGTACCCCCAACAGGCACAGTACCCATAATCCGCCAATGATATTTCTCGATGCTTTCACTACATCAAAAATAATAAATTTCCCGAAACAAAAAATATTTTTATGCATAAAGTACTATTACCGAAGCCTTTCTGCGCCTCAGGAAAAACGATTACCTTAGCAAAAATTTATCAATTGAAGTGCTCTTGCGGCTGCAGCTTAAAAACTAAGACATACAGGCATTAAAAAGTACTTCATTGCGTTTAAAAGAATATAGTCTCAATGAAAAATTTTCTCCTGATTACGCTGTTATGCTTAAGCCTGGGCACATATGCAGCCAAACCTAAGCATCAGTATGTACGCTTAAGCACAGACAAAGGCGTTTGCATTATTATGCTCTACAACCAAACACCTTTGCACCGCGACAATTTTCTAAAATTGACCAAGGATAAGTTCTATAATGGAACCTTGTTCCATCGGGTGATTCAAAGCTTCATGATCCAGGGCGGAGATCCTGATTCCAGAACGGCGATCAGCGGCGCTGCACTCGGTGAGGGTGATGTAGGTTATCAGATTCCCGCTGAATTCAGGGACAGCCTGTTTCATAAAAAAGGTGTTCTTGCAGCAGCCAGAGATAACAATCCGGAAAAAGCTTCAAGTGGTTGCCAATTTTATATTGTACAGGGAAAGACCTACACCGATGAACAACTGGACGCTATCGAAACCAAACGGCTTCAGTTTAAGCTTCCAGAATCCCATAGGGCTGTTTACAAGACTTTAGGCGGTTCGCCACACCTGGACCGGAACTATACCGCTTTTGGTGAAGTGGTACAGGGCCTGGAACTGGTAGACAGTATTGCAGTTGTTAAAACCAACGACAGAGATCGTCCGCTGCAGGATGTAAAGATGAAAATGGAGGTGTTGAAGCGCCGGCATGCCCGCAAACTTGAAAAAGCATTGAAGGCGGCCAATCCACTGGTGACCAATAAAGATTATTAATATTTGAAATGAAGATTATATCATACAACGTTAATGGCATCCGCTCTGCTTCAACCAAAAACTTCTTCGGCTGGCTACAAGCTACAGACGCAGACATGGTATGCCTGCAGGAAGTTAAAGCCATGCCGGAGCAGATACCAGAAATCATTGCTTTAATTGAACAGCTGGGGTATCACCACTACTGGTTCCCAGCAGAAAAAAAGGGCTATAGTGGTGTTGCAATATTTAGTCGTATAAAGCCACTGCATGTAGAATATGGTTGCGGTGAGGAATGGATTGACCGTGAAGGCCGCATTTTGAGGGCTGATTTCGAAGACTTCTCTCTGATGAGCCTCTACATGCCTTCCGGATCAAGCGGCGACGAGCGACAGGTTAAAAAGTATGAATTCATGAAGTTCTTTGACGGCTATATTGATGAGTTGCGGAAAGCATTTCCAAACCTGATCATTTCCGGAGATTACAACATCTGCCATACGCCCATAGACATTCACAATCCAAAGTCCAATGCGAACTCTTCGGGTTTTCTCCCGGAAGAACGGGAATGGATGGATTTATTCCTGAAACGTGGGTTTATCGATACCTTCAGGCATTTCACAAAGGATCCACATCATTATACCTGGTGGAGTTTCCGCGCAGGATCCAGAGGCAAGAACCTGGGCTGGCGTATAGATTACCATCTGGCTACGGCGCCCATGTTACCACGGCTGAAAAAAGTGACCATTCTGCCTGATGCGATCCATTCAGATCACTGTCCGGTACTTCTTGAGCTGAACGCTTAGACACGAACTATGCTTCAGGCAGGCGAAAATCGTACAGCTTGCCTGGAGTTATACATAGATCAAGCTTCAGGTCATGCTCATTTACATCCTCGATGTCTTCAGAAACATCAAAGAATGATAAACCTACTTTTAGGGTGTCCATACCCTGCAAGAAGCGATCATAGAAGCCCTTACCATATCCTGCACGGTATCCCCTACTATCAAATGCCAGTAAAGGCAATATAACCATGTCAATGTCTCCCTTATGTTCTTCTCCCTGCTGTGGCTCGAGGATATTGAATGCGTTTTTCTGCAGCTCCTGGTGGTCGCCCAGCACATGATGTGTCATGAGGAAGGTGCTGAACTCAGATTTAGGCACAATAATTTTGATGTCGGGATGATGCTCACGGAGCCATTCAATAAAGAGGAAGGTGTCAGGTTCATTCTTTTCCCTGATGGGCAGGAAAATATGAAGCACTTTTACACCATTGAAGTTGAGCTGGGTAAACTGGGATAAAAGTTCCCTGGAGATGGTCTGAACGGCGTCAGGATCGAGCTGCGCCCTCAGCAGATTGGCTTGTTTCCGGAGTGCTGATTTTTTCATTTACAATTATATACAAAAAAAGATGGCTTCGGGAACCACTCNNACACTCCGAAGCCACAATCAACCTAAACCTAAAACTAAACTATGAAAAATCTTTATTTTACTCTTTCTATGTAGTCGCCTGTACGTGTATCAACTTTCACTTTATCGCCCTGGTTGATAAACATTGGCACTTTAATTTCTACTCCTGTTTCAACAGTTGCATATTTCAATGCGTTTGTTGAAGTATCCCCTTTAACGGCGGGCTCCGTGTAGGGAATTTCCAACTCAACATGTGAAGGCGTTTGTGCCATGATCGGCTCGTCACTTTCAAATGCGATGATCACATTCATACCTTCTTTAAGGAATTTAACAGCATCTCCAAAAAGAAGCTTAGGAATGTTAAACTGCTCAAAAGAATTGTTGTCCATGACCACAAGGAAATCTCCATCCTCATATAAGTACTGATAATCGCTGGTTTCAACACGACAGATGGTTACCTCTTCATCTGTACGAAATCTATACTCAACCAGTTTTCCAGTTTTAACATTTCTCATCCTGGCCTGGTAAAAAGCTCTAAGGTTTCCAGGGGTGCGGTGAAGGAACTCTTCTACCTGTACGAGGTCACCATTGAAACGAAGAATATTACCACTTTTTACTTCTGATGCTTTTGCCATTGTACTAAAAATCAACCTTATATTATCGGCCCTATTTGGTGCCGCAAAGGTAAAAGTAAATTACTTATAAAACAATAGTAAATATAAATATTTTAATTATCCAATTATTTCTCGCTTTTTCCCGAAAAACTATACACAAATATAAACTTGTTTACTTGTAATCAGTAACTTCTAATAAATGATTACAAAACAAATATTCATTTTTTTGATTGGAGCAGACAATAACAAGGCGCTTATCTGAAAATTGTTCGATCAATTGTTGGTACCAACCGATGCCTTGAACGTCAAGATTGGAAGTGGGCTCGTCCAGAAATAACATTGGAGTATCTGAACAGCAGGCCAGAATCAGCTTTGTACGCTGTTTCATTCCGGAAGAGAAGTATTTTAGAGGTTTGTCCTGTGACTTTTTAAGTCCCAGTAAGTTCAATATCTCCGATTTTGGGATTGCCGGATGAACCTTTTTAAATTTAAAATGGAAGTCGATGGTTTCCTGAAGGGTAAATTCCTCGATAAGATCCAGGTAAGGCGCAGCGAAGCTGAGTTGCTTATAGACCTGATCTACGGGTATATTGCTGCCATCGGCATGGGTATAGATGATTTCGCCTTCTGAGGGTGCCAGATTGCCTAAAAGCAGGCTCAGTAATGTAGATTTTCCGGAACCATTAGGCCCAAGTACGGCATAGCGTTCTGGCGCTTCAAACAGGTAGTTTACATGTCTGTAAATCCATTCCTGGTTGAAGCGTCTTCCAGCATCTTTTAGTTCGATCCGCATCTAACCGCTTCTGGGTTAATTTCCGGAACCATAACCTTTCATCACGCCCCTATTGGAGTTCCTGATGAAGTCCACAATTTCATCTCTGATCTCTGTCGGTTTAAACTCGGTTTCGATCATATCAAGCGCTTTGGTCACGTTATTGTGGCGCACGAAGAGTACACGGTAGATTTCCTGAATTTCGTCGATCTGCTCTGAAGAGAATCCCCTTCTGCGCAAACCAACAGAATTGATCCCTGCATAAGAAAGTGGCTCTCGCGCAGCTTTAACGTATGGCGGAACATCCTTACGGACAAGTGAGCCACCGGTTACGAAAGCATGTGAACCCACTTTTACAAACTGGTTAATGGCAACCAATCCGGCAAGTACCACATAATCACCGATGGTAATGTGGCCCGCAAGTGTAGTGCTGTTTGAGAAAATACAGTGATTGCCAACCTGACAATCGTGCGCAATGTGCGAATAAGCCTGGATCAGACAGTTACTGCCGACAACGGTTTTCCACTTATCCTTTGTACCGCGATTGATCGTTACACACTCCCTGATGGTTGTATTGTCTCCGATCTCCGCAGTAGTTACTTCACCGGCAAATTTCAGATCTTGTGGGATACCAGATATTACAGAACCTGGAAAAATCCGGCAGTTCTTACCAATACGCGCACCATCCATGATGACCACATTTGAACCAATCCAGGTTCCTTCACCAATTTCTACGTCTTTATGTATGACTGCGAAAGGTTCAACCACCACATTGTCGGCAATTTTTGCCTGCGGATGTATATATGCTAAAGGTTGTATCATGTTGTTGGCTGTGTTTCTTTTACTTTACTGATCTGGGCCATCATTTCTGCTTCTACCACAACCTTCTCACCCACCATACCAACACCTTTCATCTGGGCAATGCCGCGTCTGATTGGCTCCATCAGGTCACAACGGAATACGATGGTATCCCCAGGCAACACCTGTGCACGGAACCTGACATTGTCAATTTTCAAGAAGTAGGTAAGATAGTTTCTAGGGTCTGGAACGGTGCTCAGAACCAGAATACCTCCGGTTTGTGCCATCGCTTCAATCTGGATCACACCAGGCATTACAGGTGCACCAGGGAAGTGTCCTTTAAAGAACTCTTCATTCATGGTCACATTTTTCACCCCTACCACATGCGTTTTAGAAAGCTCAAGGATCTTGTCGATAAACAAGAACGGCTGTCTGTGCGGTAGAATGTCCATGATCTGAACCACATCATAGAGAGGCTTAGCACCCGGATCGTAAGTATGTTGTATTTTCTTGTTTCTTTCTTTTTTAATTGCCGCTTTGATCTTTTTTGCAAAAGCCACGTTCGCAGCATGACCCGGTCTTGCAGCCATAATATGTCCTTTCAAATGCACACCAACCAAGGCCAGATCACCAATCATATCCAACAATTTGTGCCTTGCAGGTTCATTCTGGTAACGAAGCTCCATGTTATTTAAAATGCCTTGTGGAGCAACCTTAATCTCATTACGGTTAAATAACTTGGCCAGGTGATCTAATTCTTCAGAGGTAACCTCTTTATCTACGATGACAATGGCATTGTTCAGGTCACCACCTTTAATCAGGTTGTGGTTCAGCTGGTATTCCAGCTCATGCAGGAAGCAGAAGGTACGGCATGAAGCGATATCTTTCTTAAACTCAGCGATGCTTGAAATGCCGGCATGCTGACTGCCTAAAACTGGTGAGTTATAATCGATCATGCAGGTAAAGCGGTAATCATCCAAAGGCATGGCTACGATCTCTACTTTACGATCAGGTTCTGTATAGGTAATGTTATGTGGAATCTGAAAGTACTCACGGTCTTTTTCCTGAAGGATCGTTCCCACGCTTTCCAGCGCTTCCACGAACTGAATGGCACTGCCATCCATGATCGGAACTTCCGGTCCATCTACTTTCATTAAAACGTTGTCCAGGTCCATACCAACAAGAGAAGCCATTACATGCTCCACAGTGCTGATGCTGGCACCATTCTGGGTCAGGGTTGTACCACGCGCCGTGTCAGTCACATAATCACAATCTGCCTCAATAATTGGCTGTTCAGGCAAATCAATACGTTGGAATTTGAATCCATGATTGTCTGGTGCAGGACTAAAAGTTAAAGTCACATTCGCTCCGGTGTGTAAACCGACCCCTGTTACGGAGATTTCGCTTTTAATGGTCTTCTGTTTTACGTTCATTATGAAGTCTGTGTTGTGTTACTTTGATCTAATAAAGCTGTTAGTTCGGCAATTTTAGCCTCTAATTTTGAGATGCGCTTTTCGACACTTGGTAATTGTTTAAATATCACAGAGGCCCTCATCCAGTCACGCAGGGGCTGCGCCGGACTACCATGCCATTGTTTGTTTTCTTCTACAGTATTAAAGTTAATGCCTGCCTGCGCACCGATCTGGGTACCTTTTGCAAGCGTCAAATGACCTGCAATACCCACCTGACCGCCAATTACGGAGTTTCCACCCAACTTCGTACTTCCAGAAATACCAGATTGTGCAGCAACCACAGTATGCGCACCTACATCAACATTGTGTGCAATCTGGATCAGGTTATCCAGTTTCACGCCTTTGCGGATAAAGGTAGAACCCATAGTAGCACGGTCAATAGTTGTATTTGATCCAATCTCCACGTCATCTTCAATTACGACATTTCCGATCTGCGGGATTTTCGAATACGTGCCATCTGATTGTGGAGCGAAGCCAAAGCCATCGCTGCCAATCACGGTATTGGAATGGATAATCACCCGGTTACCAATTGCGGAGCGGTTATATATCTTAACACCTGGATGTATCTGGGACTTTTCGCCAATAACAGCGTCGGCACCTATAAAAACCTGTGAAAAAATCTTGGTGTTATCGCCAATGACAGCGTTTTCTGAAACATAGCTGAATGCGCCAATGAAGACGTTCTTCCCAATCTTTGCACTGGGATGTACATAACTCAGCTCCTCAATACCCGATTTGTCATCTGGCAGGTTGAGCATCTCGTTGTATCTTTCCAATAAAATGGAAAACGCGCTATAGGGGTCAGCAACCTTAATTAAGGTGGTCTCTACGGGCTGAGCGGGTGTGAAGTCTGCGCCAACGATTACAATGGATGCCTTTGAACCGTACAGATAGTTCTCATATTTTGGATTTGACAAAAAACACAGCGAACCGGCTTTCCCATCCTCAATCTTCGAAAGTTCTCCTACAAGAACATTTTCATCCCCCTCAACGGTTCCATTTAATAGTTCGCTTATCTGCCGGGCAGTAAATTGCATTTTACAAAGTTAGATGTTAAATTGATATGAACAAATTACCCCCTCTGGTATTTGTTAGCGTTCATAGGAGACTAAAGACGGAATAATTTGATTACTTAAATGTTAAATTTTGCTAAATCATTCGCGGATAGCACAAAATGTGCTTCCTCACCGTTCTATCCAGTGATTCTAAGTTAGATAAATCTGATGCTTTTGCTATATCAATTATCGTACTGTTTTTCAGCAGAATGTTGATGTTTCCATTTCCGGCATTATAGGCGCGGTTCATAATCACCGCAGTAAACACGAAGTATGCACTTTCTTCTTTGCTGATGTGGTATACCGCAGTGGTCGTGTCCTTTAGCCGTTGAATACGTTCAGCATCGGGCGCGTCATTGCTGATCTCGATACGATAGAGGTTCCTTGCAGTAAGCATTCTGCAGAGCTCTGATAATATATGATCCGGATGGGAGGCCCAGACTTTGATAGAGGTAAAAATATCCTGATCGTCCAGCCTCGTAAACTGCTCCAAATGTGCGGGTTCAGAAAAGAAGGCTTGTTCGGAAACGTTGTTAACCAGAAAGTGCTTCAGAGCGGGAGAAGCAAAAAGATCTGCACCGCGGGTGGATAGTTCACGTGCACGCTCCAGAATTTTTACCAGCAGCTGTTCCGCAGCAATAACAGTCTTATGCAGGTATACCTGCCAGTACATGAGTCGTCTGGAGATCAGAAAGTTCTCTACGGAATAAATTCCCTTTTCTTCTATCACCAGCTCGCCATTACTTACATTGTACATCTTGATCATGCGATCGAAACTGATCACCCCTTCAGACACACCTGTAAAAAAGCTGTCCCGGTTCAGGTAATCCATACGGTCTAAGTCCAGCTGACTGGATATCAGCTGATGCAAGAACATTTTATGATAATCGCCTGTAAAGATCTTTATGGCTAAAGCCAACTTACCATCAAACGCTGTGTTCAGCTGCTGCATGATCAGCATTGAAATGTCTTCATGCTTAATCCCGTTTACCAGCGAGTGCTCCAAAGCATGGGAAAAAGGCCCGTGTCCGATGTCATGAAGCAGAATGGCGATGGTTGCGGCCTCTTCTTCTTCAGCTGTCACTTCATGACCCTTATCACGAAGCACTTTCATGGCAAGGCTCATCAGGTGCATTGCTCCCAATGCATGATGGAAACGCGTGTGCAAAGCACCAGGGTACACCAGGTGCGTCATTCCCAGCTGCTTTATATATCTCAGACGCTGGAAGTAAGGGTGTGAAATGAGATCAAAGAGTAAGGCAGAGGGTATATTTATAAATCCGTAAACCGGATCATTTATGATTTTCTTCTTGTTCAATATGGGTCATATCGTTTATACGGTACAAAAATTGCTAATTTTATCCATAGTTTGGAAAGAGTAGGTTCTTTTTAGATATTAATTAGACAAATAATGCAGGAAACCAAGATTCTCTGGGCCGATGATGAGATTAACTTATTAAAACCACATATTTTATTGCTGAACGAAAAGGGTTATCACGTAACAACTTTCACCAATGGCAATGATGCCCTTGAGGCGTTTGGCAAAGAACATTTTGATCTCGTATTTCTCGACGAAAATATGCCGGGACTGAGCGGAATTGAAACACTTTCGGCCATCAAAAATATTAAAAGTGATGTCCCGGTTGTGCTGATTACAAAGAGCGAGGAAGAAAACCTGATGGAAGATGCCATCGGTTCAAAAATAGATGACTATCTGATCAAGCCTGTTAATCCAAAACAGGTACTGTTAACCATAAAGAAGATTATTGATAATAAACGCCTGGTAAGTGAAAAAACATCCATGGCATACCAGCAGGATTTCAGAAGGCTGGGCATGACACTTAACGACAAACTTAGCTATGAAGAATGGGTTGATGTTTACAAGAAACTCGTTTTCTGGGAGCTGGAGCTTGAGAAGCTGGATGATCCGCAGATGCATGAAATCCTTACCATGCAAAAGTCGGAAGCCAACATGCAANNATGCAATTCTCCAAGTTTATTGAAGACAACTATCTGGGTTGGGTAAATGGCAAAGAGAAAGCACCTTTATTATCCAATGAGCTGCTGAAAAAGAAAGTATTCCCACTGATCAATTCCACTACACCAGTATTCTTCATTCTAATTGATAACCTCCGGTATGACCAATGGAAAATCATCAATCCGCTGATTACCGAATATTTCCGGATGGAAGAGGAAGACACCTATTCCAGCATCCTGCCTACAGCGACGCAGTACGCCAGAAATGCAATTTTCTCCGGCTTAATGCCGTTAGAGATGGAAAAGCGATTCCCTTCCATGTGGCAGAATGATGATGATGAAGGCGGTAAAAACCTGCATGAAGCAGCCTTTCTGGAAGATCAGATCAAGAGAAGCTTGCGAAAAGACTGCAAGTTCAGCTACAATAAGATCCTGACCTACGATGATGGCAAGGCATTAACGGAACAGGTGAACAACCTGATGCAAAACGAGTTCAATGCGATCGTTTATAACTTCGTGGACATGCTTTCGCATGCCCGCACCGACATGCAGATGATTCGCGAACTTGCAAATGACGATGCGGCTTACCGCTCACTAACGCTGTCATGGTTTGAACACTCACCACTGTTAGACCTGTTGAAGAAAATCTCGCAGAAGAATGTTAAGCTGATTATTACTACAGATCATGGTACCATTCGAGTAAAGCATCCAAGTAAGGTAATCGGTGACCGCAATACCAATACGAACCTTCGTTACAAACAAGGACGTAATTTGAACTACAATGCCAAAGAGGTGTTTCTGATTAAAAACCCACATGAGGCACAATTGCCGAAGATCAACATCAGTTCAAATTATATTTTTGCTAAAGAAGACCGCTATTTCGTTTACCAGAACAATTACAACCAATTTGTAAATTACTACAACGAGACCTTCCAGCATGGAGGCATCTCGCTTGAAGAAATGGTTATTCCGGTAGCGACATACAGTTCACGATAAATGAATATTCAAATAAATAGTCAGGAAGATCTTAAATCTGCTGCAATCCAATTGCTGGACTTTGCCGCTGATGTAAAGATCTTTCTGTTTGAAGGCGACATGGGTGCCGGTAAAACCACGTTTATAAAGGTAATTTGCGAAACCCTGGGTGTTGACGATCTGGTATCCAGTCCAACATTTTCCATTGTAAATGAATACCTGGCAAGCGGGGGAAAAATCTATCATTTCGACTTTTACCGCATCAAGGATTTGCAGGAAGCTTATGACATCGGATATGAAGAATACTTTTATTCCGGTGATCGCTGCCTTGTAGAGTGGCCTGAACGGATAGCGCCTTTACTTCCGCAGCACCATATAAAAGTTGACATTCAAGTAACCGGACCTGAGCAGCGATTGATCTCAGTATCCAAATTTTAATGGCTTATTGCTTAACTTTATTATTCTAAGAACTTAATAAATCAAAATGGCTACTTGTTTAAGAGAAGAAATGGCCTCCATTGCCCAACAAGGATTGATACAGCCTAAGGAGACCTTGTCTGAGATAAAGGAGAAGAGCAATAGTCTTTACATCGGTATACCCAAGGAGATCTCCTTTCAGGAGAATAGAATCGCCCTGACGCCGCTTTCTGTCGCTTTGCTGGTAAACCATGGGCACAAAGTAGTGATCGAAAGTGGAGCCGGCACTGGTGCCAATTTTTCGGACCACGATTATGCAGAACAAGGTGCCTTAATTACTTTCAATAAAAAAGAAGTTTTTGATGCTGATATCCTTGTAAAGATCGCGCCACCTACCTTTGAAGAAATTGCCATGATGCATAAAGGTCAGACGCTGATCTCTGCCCTGCAGATGGGATCCATTAAGGCAGATTACCTGAAAGCACTTTTAAGTAAAAAAATCAATGCGCTGAGCTTTGAGCACCTTCGTGATGAAGGGAATGGCCTGAGTGTAGTTCGTGCCATGAGCGAGATTGTGGGTGCTACTTCCATTTTTATTGCTGCAGAATACCTGAGCAATGTTACGGGTGGAAAAGGCTTAATGCTTGGCGGCTTTACTGGTGTACCGCCAACCGAGATCGTGATCCTTGGCGCTGGTACCGTAGGTGAATACGCCGCCAGAACGGCACTTTCCCTGGGTGCTGAAGTGAAAGTCTTTGATAGTTCCATTTACCGCCTGCGCCGATTACAGAATAATTTGCATGACCGGGTATATACTTCTGTCATGCAACCCATTGTGCTAAACAAAGCCATCACGACCTGCGATGTCGTAATTGGGGCCATCCGTGCCACAAATGGCCGTAGCCCTTGTATCGTATCTGAAGAAACGGTTCGCCGTATGAAGCCGGATTCTGTAGTCATTGACGTGAGCATAGACCAGGGCGGTTGCTTTGAAACCTCGGAAGTGACAAACCATAAAGATCCGGTATTTCGAAAATATGATGTGATTCACTACTGTGTACCCAACATTGCTTCCAGGGTGCCACGTACAGCATCTTATGCCCTGACCAACATCTTCACCCCGATCCTGGTAGATATTGGCGAAATGGGTGGTATGGTCAACCTGGCCTGGAGCAAACCCGGCATCAGACAGGCTTTGTATATCTATCAGGGGCACCTGACGAATAAAGACCTTTCTAACAAATTCAACTTGCCATACAAGGATATTGAGTTGCTTGTAGTATCAAACCGATAAAGGCATCATGAGGTACCTGTGCACCATTCTGTTATTCTTCCAGATCGCTATAGTTCAGGCGCAGCAAAACCCTTATGGTTTAACCATCATCAATACCAAAAAAGCATACAAGGAATCTGTATCCAGGAATCCAGATAACGGCTTAATTGATATCCAGAAAGCTGTTCCAGGGGTAGTATTGGACATTCGTTACGCAACAAAGGATAACTTCATGCAGCAGGTGATGTATCCGAAAGCCAGGGCTTTTGCCAGAAAACCTGTGGTGGCGCAATTGATCAAAATACAGGCAGAACTAAAGAAAAGCGGTTATGGATTAAAGATCTTTGATGCTTACCGTCCCTATACCATCACGGTAGCTTTTTTCCAGAAAGCATCAGACAAGAACTTTGTAGCCCATCCTAAAACCGGCTCCAGACATAATCGTGGATGCGCGGTCGATCTGACCATCATCAATCTGAGGACCGGAAAAGATGTGCCCATGCCAACGCCGTACGACAGTTTCAGTAAAACAGCCGCTGCTGACCATCCGGATTTGCCACCAGCTATAAAGAAAAACCGGGACTTTCTGATCGCTGTTATGGAAAAACACGGCTTTCGGGTATTGTACAACGAGTGGTGGCACTTTGATTTTAGTGGCTGGGAGCAGTTCGAATTGCTGGATATCCCCTTTCGTCAACTATAACTCATCCTGCATCAACGTACGCCAGATCACATCATGCACCTCAGTAGCATCCAGAATACTTGTTGCCTGTTCAGACGGCGTGATCAGTATGGGGTAAAAAGCTTGTGGTACGTTTATACTACCGTGGGAACCCTTTACCAAAGAAGCGTCTAACGGGATCACATCCATCACATACCTGAATCCTGCCTTCTTCTGCAATAGCTTATAAGCAACCCGGCTTTTTGAACGCATAAACATCTCTACAGGATCATATCCAGGCTTCTTGTGAATGTCTACACACCGCGCATAATCAGGTGCTTTTGCATCATCAAGCCAGAAATAATAAGTAAACCAGCAATTGGCCTCAGCGACCAATACCAGATCCCCTGCCCTTTCATGTGCAATACCATGGCTCTTCTTACCTTCTTCGTCCAGAATCAGGGCAACACCGGGTGTATCTGACAGGATTTCTGATACCTGCCCGGTTACAGACGGATCATTAATGTAAACATGAGCAACCTGATGATCGGCCACCACAAAAGCTTTTGAAGCGCCAGCATCAAGCAATTCCAGTCCACGTTCCGCCCGGATCTGCAGTAAGCCATGCTGACGCAGTATCCGGTTCAGGTGAAGTGGTTGGTTTACGGGAACAATCCCGTATTCGGAAAGCAGCACTATACTGGCACCCTTTTCCTCATAGTACTGGACCAGCTCTTTTACAACTTCATCAATTTCATTCAGGTCCTTTCCGATTTTTGAAACGTCCGGACCAAACTTCTGCAGGCAATAGTCGAGGTGTGGCAGGTAGATCAGCGTTAATGTAGGGTCGTATAAAGCATCCGTTCGCATGGAGGCTTGTGCTATCCACTTTGTCGATTTGATGTCGGCTCCCGGGCCCCAGTACTGAAACAGCGGGAACTGTCCGAGCTCCTGCTGCAGGATGTCCCGGAGTTCCGCAGGTTCGGAATAACAGTCTGGTATCTTGCGTCCATCGGCCAGGTAATTGGGCCGTGGCGTAACAGAATAGTCTGCATTAGAATACATGTTATACCACCAGAACATGTTTGCACAGCTAAAATCCGGATTGATGGCTTTTGCCTTATCCCAGATCTTGGGCTGCTGGACCAGCTTATTGGATTGCTTCCAGAACTTCACTTCAGCATCTGTACGATCGTACCAGCCGTTGCCAACTATGCCATGTGCAGTGGGTGTCGTTCCGCTGAGGTATGTAGATTGTATTGCAGTCGTAACCGCTGGCAACATGGGCTTTATATGGCTCAGGTGATGCTTTTTTAGATACGCTTCGATAAACGGGGTATGTTTGCCAATCAGATTTGACGACAAGCCAACAACATCAATAACTACTGTTTTCTTCATATTCTCGCCTGCTTGATTACCCAATTCAATTCTTTCACGATGGAGTCCGCAACGGGAATTTTCAGCGCTTCGGGTAGTACCTCCCAGGTGTAGGTCTCTACTTCCAGATGGCTCGTAAAAGGATTATTTTTCTGAATGCCCAATACCTCAAGTATGTCTTTTTGGGTTGACTCCAGATCTCCAATACGATCTATGGAGATGGGTACATGAAAATGCGCCCGCCACTCCTGTGCCGATTGCTGCTGAAAATCTTTTAGTGCTTCATCCAGATCAGGATAACGGAGCAAGGCACCTTGCTCGTCTCTGGCAACCACCTGATGCAGGTAAGTAGGTTCGTTGAAGCGTTTAAAGTCGTCAAGAACTTCCTGATTTCGTTCAACGTTCCCGAACTTTCCTTTTAGCGCTGCGCTGATCTGGATCTTGCCAACCTTCAGTCCTTTTGCGCTAAGCTGCTCCAGTACCGCTCCATGATCCTCAAAGCCTATGGAAAAGTGGCAGACATCATAACACAGGCAAAGATGCTGTTTAATCATACCTTCTGCTTCCTCATCGTTGAGGTTAAAGGCATTTGCGATGAAAGGTATACCCATTGGTAGCAGTTGCTGCTCGTACCAGTTTATGTATTCGGCACCGGATTCTATGATGCCATCAGGTTCAGGCTCCAGATCCAGATGAATCCGCTTTCCGGTTTTCCGGTGTACCTCAATCAGTTCCTTTACAACCTCCAGGACGTTAAGTGTTGCGGCTTTCAGTACCATATCCAATGCTTCAGGACTGTCAAACCAATGCCGGTAACTCAGGGGCGAAGTCGATATTCCCCCTTCCATTCCGGGAGGCAACAGGGCCGATAATATCCGAGCCAATCGAATGGTGTATGCTTTTCTTGCTGCAGTGCTCCAATCCGGGCTATGTACCTCTGCTTTAACCACCGTACGGTGAAACTCTCCGTATGGAAAGCCGTTCATCGTAAATACATATGCCTCTTGCGCTTCAAGCCAGCTTTTGAAAGCTGCTAATGATGCTGGCTCCGCAAGCGCCAAACTTGCATTGTTGGATATTCGCAGGCCAATGCCCATAGCAGCATTTGGGGATACGGCAGCCTTGATTCTTGGAAAATACAACTTCAGGTTATCGAAGTCCGCAGCCCAGTCTTTTCCTGCGTGGATGTTTGTACAATAGGTCAGATGCCCTGAACTCGTTTTCATGAATATGGATTTATACCTGGATTTTGGAATCAAACGGTTCCTAAAATAGCGCTTTTAGCTACTAAGGGCGGTAGCAAAGTGTAACAATTAGCTGCATAGTTAATGATTATCAAACGCAGGCATAATTTAATGAAATGCATTTGCGTTGGAATAAAACCGCCTGAACTGCAAAATATATTGGCTGGCCTGCAACAGGGTATGCGGGTCCATCTCGTGTACTTCATATCCTGAACCGATGTCACGAAGTAGTGTAATACAAAGCTTACCGCCAAGATGCTCCCTGAACTCTTTTAATCCCGCCAGAATTGGTGCTTGAAGGTCATTGATTCTGATCAAAGGATGGGTGATGTCGAAAAAAGTAGCGAGCAGGTTGAGTACCCGCTGCAATTTTTCCTCGCTCAGCAAGCCAGCATACANNCGCCATGCCCATTGCCACAGCCTCACCATGTGTAATATTGAAATTGCTGAGCTGCTCCAGCTTATGTGCCGACCAGTGGCCGAAATCCAGGGGCCTTGACGAGCCTCGTTCGAAGGGGTCCAAGCTGGAAATGTGCTCCATATGCAGCTGCGCACAGCGCTTAATCAGATGGTCCGTGCTGTCCATATCTCTATTCAAGAGCTTATTGGCATGTTCTTCCATCCAGTCAAAGAATTCCTGATCTTTAATTAGTGCAACTTTTATTGCCTCTGCTATGCCGGAGCGGAAATCGCGATTGCTTAGTGTAAGCAGAAATCGCATATCATTAAATACTACAGAAGGTGGCGCAAAAGTGCCCAGAAAGTTCTTTTTACCTTTGTAGTTGACACCATTTTTGACACCAATACCAGAATCATTCTGCGACAAAACTGTGGTTGGGATACGGATGTGGCGGATCCCCCGGTGCGCAACAGCAGCTGCATAACCTACAAGATCCAGTATGGCACCGCCACCCACTGCAGCGATATAGCTGTGCCGGTCGATGCCCTTCGTATTCACCGCTTCAATGATCCTGTCTAACACTGCAGCATCGTTCTTCGACGCCTCTCCTCCCGGAACAAAGAGGATGTCTTCGACAAGCTGGACCTCCCGATGCACCCTGAAGTAAGCGATTATGGCGGTCTCCAGAGCCGGATTAGCTTCTGCCAGTCCAGCATCCACTACAAACAGGATTTTCTTATGTGCAGCTTCGTGTTCTGCCTTAAAAAAGTTTGCCAGGCAAAAGTTATCGGAATCAAATAGTCCATCTGTAAAAAAGACCTTGTATTCAAACCGTATGCTAAATGATTGTTGTAAAAATTCCATGATGATGATCTGACTAGGTGACTGCGAAGGACTTGCTCAGCCAAAGGGAGAGTGGTAATAGAATAACAATAACCAGCGCGAGCTCCCAAATACCGAAAGCGCCCGCCCAGGAGGCATTAAGTAAGATTAATGCTATAACACCCGCTTTTACAGCCTTTCCGATGTTCTCTGGGCTGGGGAGCTTATGGGCTCTGATTAAAGGTTTAAAGATCATCAGTACAAAAGGAACCAAAAAAATGAGTGTCAGTTCAATGTTCTGCAGAGAAACTGAAACGCCAAGAATACTGATGATGACAATGGAATATAAAATCGCAGCAAAGGTTAGCATATTTCTATTCCCGCCATGTACTTCACCCCTGCTAACAACTGTTATTGAGGCAATATAAAGAAGCGGGATCAAACCCAGAAACCACCAATCTTCAATCTCCGATGCAACAATACTCAAACCCAGCATGAGGTTTAGCCCCCGGCAAAGCCCCATGTTTAATGGGCCCCAAATGGTATAATGTTTGGCCCATCGGTTATAGCTTAAGCATGCAAGCACAATGGCAATGGCAATGGCGAATGATGCCGGCTGAAAAAGCGCCGCAGCTGAAATGCCTATAGCAAAGAATAAACTTCCGAATGCAATCGCTTCCGATAAGGAGACCATACCACTTGGAATCGGACGTTCAGGCCGTTCAATAGCATCCAAACCGGCATCGAATACATCATTAAAGATGATACCGCCACTATATAGCCCAATGGTGGAAATACAAAGCAGCAGTACGGGCAAGTAATTATCTGAATTGATTAAATAACCAGAAATGGCAATACCGGCAAGCACATCTGCTACTGCTGTTACCACATTTGCAAGCCGCATCAACCTGACCAATCCCAATACCCTTGCCATAATGGTTAAGCTATAATGATGTTGTTTCGGTCTATTCTCGGTTGCTGCCCACCACGTAAGACTGAGTTGCTTTCAAACTTCTGTCCCTGATCCACTTCCCTGACCTGATCGAAATCTTTCTCATGGATCTGTCCACTTTGTGCGAAAGCGGTGATCGCATTCCGGTAGGTAACCAGCTCAATGTCTTCTAAAGCAATGCCGCGCAATTTCATCAGGGCTGCCGACTTCGGTACCGCCAATGGATCGCTAATGCCCCAATCAGCGGCGGAATTGATCATGATTCTTTCCGATCCGTACTGTTTCATGATCTCTATCATACGCTCATTACCCATCTTGGTAAAAGGATAAATCGTAAATGCAGCCCAGAAACCACGATCCAGCACCTCCTTAACCGTCTCTTCGTTGTTGTGGTCAATAATTATCGAAGCTGGCGAAAGTCCATGCTCCATAGCAATGTCCATACTCCTGCTAGTGCCCCGTTTTTTATCACGGTGTGGCGTATGCACCTGTACGGGTAAGCCTGCTTCTTTTGCAAGCTCAAGCTGTAATCTATAGTATTTTTCTTCTGCTACGGTTTGATCATCGAAGCCGATCTCACCAATTCCCACTACCCCTTCCTTGTAGACATACGACGGGAGCAATTCCATGACCTGTTCTGCCAGGGCTTCATTATTAGCCTCCCTGGAGTTCAGTCCGATGGTGCAGTAATGTTTGATCCCAAACTGCGAGGAGCGAAAGCGTTCCCAACCGATCAGACTACTATAATAATCACGGAAGCTGTCAACGCCCGTCCTTGGCTGACCCAACCAGAACGCAGGTTCAATGAGTGCAACGACCCCTGCATCAGCCATTGCTTGATAGTCGTCCGTGGTACGGGACGTCATGTGCACATGCGGGTCAAAAAAACGCATGCCATTAATAGCACTCAGGTCAAGATTCGTATGGGTCCTTGTTCCCTGATTTCTTTCATTTAAATTGTCATTGCAACACATATCCTATCCTTCTAATAATCTATAAAGTTCCGGATTAACACTTCGGCCCGCAGCAACACGTTCCTGCACATAATCAGCCAGGGTTGTTTTAAGTGCAGGATTAAGCCTGGTTTGCAGGCCATAGATCCGGGTAACTGTTTTTTCTGTAAAAAATGCTTTCAAAATCATCTGGTTCCATGAAGCTTCCGGGAGGTAATTAGCAGGATAGGGATTATGATACATAATGGCCTCCAGCACGTTGCCCATATTACTCCTGATCCCCTCCTCACAACGCCGGACCCAATGCTCAGGGTACTGCAGTAAAGGCAGCGATTTATAAAGCGCTACCAGCTCATTCAGCTCCGCAGCCATAAACAGCCGCTCAATGGCTGTAACATAAGAACCCATGTCATGCCCCGGAACTTGCGCCAGGATCCATACCCTGCATAAAGTTTCAACCGTCCAGTCGCCCATGTTATAGCCAGGAATAAAAGCCTCCATTTCTTGTATTGCTTTATCCTGAGCACCCAATAGCTCCTTTGTCGCGTATCGGGGAATCTGTGCAAAGACCCTGCTAAGCTGCCCGTTCTTTTCTCCTTTTTGTATTTCTGCCCCGCTTTCACATAACCATTGGTAAGCATCTCTGGTAAGCCTGGTTTCCAGGAAGTAGGTAAACAGGTCTTCCGTTTGTTCTCTCATTTCAATGTTCATGTTTCTTCTAAACTATGGTGATACAGTAGTTCACAGCGAGTGCCGCACTGATGATCAGCAGACCAAAGAATTCCCTTGTTTTCTCGATGTAAGGCTTAGTAGCCTGCATACTCTCCACCAGGCTCGGTCGCCCATAAACCTTAATCCAGTCCATTACGCCATCTTTACTGAAAAAGAGCCGAACTGCGTAAATCAAATAAATTGATATCGTGATCAGGTAGATAACTGGGAAAAATAATTGCAAAGCGGCCAGGCCGCATAAGCCTGCCGCAAGCAGATATATTGGCACCCATAGCCAGGAATCCCCATCATTCAGGTTCACATAAGCAAAGCCCATAAAGGAAACACAGAAAATCGCGTTCAGGATCGTCAGCAGCATATATACTTGGTCTTCTATGCACAATTAACTAATTATCCGATAGTTCTGCTTCTAAATTTTGTAACAAATAGAATATACTACAGTTCCTTTATTTTAATGCTCCTGAATGCGACATGGTTGCCGTGGTCCTGAAGCAGAATATGCCCTTGTGGTGCCAGCCCAAAGTCCTTCCAGTCTTTGTATTTACTGATCTGTACCAGTGCCTTAAACTCCTCAGATCCACGTTTATACTCCAGCACCTTAAAGCCATTTAACCAATGTTCTACCCTGTTGTCAGGGTAAACACGGATAAGTCCACGGTTCCACTCACCAATTTTGCGCTGTGCGTTTACAATTTTCTTACTGGTAATCAAATCATATAGCGATGCGAGTGTACGGTTTCCATCACGGCCGAGCTTTGCATCCGGATGTTTCTGATCATCCAGAATCTGATACTCAAGGCCAATTGCCGAGCCTTGTGTTTTCTCTGCTAGGGTTACAAAATACTTAACCCCGCTGTTGGCACCTTCAGCAAGCTTGAAGTCAAACTTCAATTCAAAAGCCTTATATTGTTTTTCGGTAACAATATCGCCTCCATTCGTAGACTCCTGCCCGTTGGCTTCCTGCACATGCAATTCTCCGTTTTTAATGCTCCAGCCACTTTCAGGAAACTTCGTTCTGGTTTTCGCACTCAGCCATCCCTTCGTTGTTTTGCCATCCCAAAGCATCTTATAACCTTCATGCTGTTCTTGTGCAGAAAGATCGTTTGGCACCAAATTCACGACAAAGATGTTGTCCATCTTCGAGGGTTTCAAGTTTGCTGTTTGAATGCGGATGTTTCTCCAGCGGATCTGCATACCTGGCTTCATATCGCCATAAATTCCATGCACCTGCAAGGCAATGAAGCCAGACGGTGTCATGTTATCAACCACATTGGCGGTCGGCACCCCATTTACCCATGTGCGGATAGAATTTCCAATGCACTCTACCCGGTACTTATTCCAGGCGCCCCTCTTAAAAGCTTTCTGGCCTTTAGGGTTGATATCAAGGGGATACAACCAGCCTCTTCGTGCTTCATCATAAACACCTCCGCTCCAGGCTCTGTCAGATGGATCTACCTCTACTTGATACCCATGTACTCTGTGGTTCTGATAATCTGCTTTGCTTTCACTTCTGATCTGAATACCTGAATTCATTCCATTGTCTACCTGCAAGTCCAGCTCCAGAATGAAATCCCCATATTTCTCTTTGGTGGCTAAGAAGGAGTTTGGCTCCTTGGGTACTGTGGTGCCAATAATTTCACCGTTTTTAACCTCGTAGGTTGCCTTTCCATTCAACTGCTCCCAGCCATCCAGGTCTTTACCGTTGAACAGGGATTTCCAGCCACCAGATTGTTGCTGCGTTTGTTGTGCACTACAGCTTCCAGAATAACAGAACACTGCCAGAATCAGTAATTTACTTAGGTTCATATCTATTTAGATTTGGGTTTTATTGCTTTAGATTTTTAAGTATGCTGGATTTATTTGGTTAAAGTATTGCTATTTAGCTCCTCTACAGTGAATGCCTTGTCCCGGCCTTTGAGCTGCGCTCTTACATTGGTTACTTCCTGCTGATTAACCTTATCGGCTTTATTGCTGCCGTATGCTCTTATATAGCTTAGTAGTTGCGCAATATCCTCGTCAGAGAACTCCATACTGTTTCCAATTCCCGGCATATCGCCCATGATTTCCGGCTTGGTATACAGGTGCTTGTTCACTTCTACCGGCCCCGTCATTCCGTACAGGACAATCGCAATCAGTCGTTCTTTCTTTCCGGTAACCCATTCAGATTTATTTAGCGGGGGTGCAAGCGATTTTATGCCATTCAAGTCTGCACCATGGCAGGTCTGGCAACTGGTCCGGAACAATGCTGCGCCTCTTGGAAACTTCCGCTCCATCTCCCTCGGATCGGTGTTGTTCAATGCATTAAACTTATTGGTGACAATGGTTTTCAGCTGTTTATTTATTGCAAGAGCCGTATCCGGAAGTTGTGTAAGCATTTGCTTCTGATAGGCTTCCTCCCTGCCCTCCAGGTTGGTGATCAGCGCATCAGCAACAAACTTGTCGTTCGCGTATGTTTTAGCCAGATGATTCAACATCTCATCAGCGGCGTTCCTATCATATTTACGGATAGTATGTGCCAGGTAGGCCAGATATGGCGCAGCAAGCTTGTTATTGCGGACTGCAGGTGCATTTAGGGCGTTGATATAAGCCGGAGCCGTCTCTTCATTGATCATTGCAGGAATGACACTCAATGCTTGCATGTTTACTGGCCATGATTTCACTTTCAAGTTGGCGAGAACTTCCGGCTGGGTTAGCGCATGTAGCCCTTCAAGCGTCCATAAAGCATGCATTCTCGCATACATATTGTTCGATTTCAAAGATTTTCTTAAAGCTGGAACCACATCCATGTTCTTACGATCCACCAAGATCTGTTGTGCACGATCCCGGATCCAGCCATTCCTGTCGGAAAGCAACCGGACCAATGCCTGCGGATCTTCCGGCATGGAGCGGAAAGCCGGCTTTTTACCTTTGGGCACAACCTTATAGATCCTGCCGCAAACCAGTGGCAAGGTTAAATCACGTTTCTTAATCTCACTTTTAAGATACGGAGTAAGATAGGTTTTGTGCTGAATGATACCCCGGTACATATCTACAACGTACATCGCGCCATCCGGGCCATCATGCAGGTTCACCGGCCTGAAACGTTCATCAACGCTGGATATAAATTCTTTTCCCTCATAGGCTTGCGATCCTTTTGCATGATATCCACTGTCCAGGTTCATGATGTTTCGTTTCACCAGGTTTCCAGCAGGTTCAGCTACAAAGGAATTTAAACGATAGTCAGAATTAAAAAGATCTCCACGGTAAATCAGCGGCCCGCAGGCGGCTGTGAAATTCACCAGCCGCTGCGCAGTATCCAGCACACCAGGCAAGTACCCGCGGTTTACACCAGGCGTTGCATGCGCGGGATATACCCGGTTATCTGGCACAACAGCCATGTTATACCCTGCAACTTCACGTTGATTTTTGTTTGTCGCGCCCAATCCCGGAGTAAAATAATCACCGATCACGTTTGCAGAGTTGTGGTTATAGAACAGGCGTCCATAATTATCCTGACTGATGCCCCATTGCCCTCTGAAATGCGTGTTTTCAATGATCCAGCGGTCTCCATCCTTTTTATAGCGTTTGGCAGATTTCGCATTGTAGATCCAGTTGTCCATTCCGCGCAATAATCCGTTCGGTTGATGTTCCACATTGCCCTCATCTGCATAAAGACTGTCTACCAGCACCTTTTTACCGGGTTTATCATTCTTGATCTCATAGTACCAGAGATAAGGTGGTTCTCCAACAAGCAGACCGTCTTCAATCAAACACAATGCCCTTGGTAAACGCAAGCTATCCAGAAACACTTTACGATTGTCCATTTCACCATCCTGATCTTCATCTTCCAGAATGACCACTGTTCCGCTGGGCGCATCTTCCCCTGTACCCAGGGTATCAGGCATAAAGCCATTCATTTCAAGCGCCCAGATTCTGCTTTGGTTATCAAAGGTTAGCGCTACCGGAGCACTGATCAATGGTTCGGAAGCAATCAGCTGGACCTCAAATCCATCTTCAACCGTCATGTTATCAAGGGAAGCCTCGGCAGACAAGGGGTCTGTTTTGCATTGGCTGCAAAAGATGCTTACTGTAAATAAGCTTAATAAGATCAGAATATTTTTAAGACTTAGACTAGCCACACCCTTTGGGTTGTGCTGTATCCACTGCTTTATGCTCATGCGAAGTATATATTTGGTTGTGCCGGCTTTGGACCGGCAGCTCTAAATTAGGAACAATTAATAACCCGGGTTCTGCTTTAATGTAACTTTCCCGTCTTTAATATAATTTTCAGGGCAACTACCGCGGTACGAAACAAACATCCGAGCCTTTCAGACTTAATGTTGCCCTAAGTTTCTTAAGTTTATTTAGCGTATGTATTTGATTTAAAGATAATAATTTTTAATTATGTAAATACAATCGATTGCATGCAATCTTTGTTACACCAAATATAAGCTATGAACAAAAGTGTCATAAAGGCCGGCATCATTGGCTCGGGTTTCGCCGCCAGATTCCATTTTGATGCCTTAAAACGTGTTTTCAGCACAAAAGTGGAGGTTCTGGGTGCTTACTCAAGAAACCAGGATAAGCTTAACCAGTTTAGCATGGAGCGAAACATCCAGGCTTTCGAGAATGTAGAAGAGCTTATAGATGCCTGTGACGTACTGCATGTCTGTACACCTCCGGTCACACATGAGCCTTTAGTCGTCGCCATCCTGAAAAAAAACAAATACGCAATCGTAGAAAAGCCTTTTACCGGGTATTTCGGTGACGGCACCGAAAGTTTCAATGGTGATACTTTCCCCCGTCAACAGGGCCTTGATCATACGCTACAAAGTATCAAACGCATGCTGGACGCAGAGAAAGCAAGCCAGGGGCGCATTATGT
>DCLG01000109.1:74710-75094 GCA_002320935.1 Pedobacter sp. UBA1654
CGAGGTACTGGAGAAAACCCGCGGACAAATCCTTTGGATGCATGGTGAACAATCACACTCCGGATCTCATTCCCTGGCTTATGGTGAATGGAGGTTATCCGGTGGCGGTTCCATGATCGGTAAAGGAAGTCACCCCATTGCTGCGGCAATCTATCTTAAACATGTTGAAGGCAGAACGCGCCTGGGTACCCCCATCCGTCCTAAAACCGTATCCGCGCGTACCCATGCAATCACACGTATGAAGCATTACGATGATAAAGGTCACCTGCAAACCCATTATAAGGACATTGAAGATCTGGCCATGGTTCACATCGTATTTGAAGACGGCACCGTTGCCAATCTTTTTGCCAGTGAACTGGTGCTTGGCGGCGTAAAGAACAAGCT
>DCLG01000109.1:75103-75977 GCA_002320935.1 Pedobacter sp. UBA1654
ACAAAGCCATCTGCAACATCGCGCCGAATGATGCCATGCAGGCCTATACGCCCAATGATGCCTATTTTAAGGACGTGTATGTGGTTGAAAAAACAGAAACCAAACAGGGCTGGTCGAACATCTCGCCGGATGAAGGTTGGTTCAATGGCTATCAGCACGAGATGGATGCCTTTTATCGCAGTGCAGCATTCGGCGATCCTATTGAAAGTAACAGCAGCCTTGCAGCTGATGTGATCGCAACTATTTATGCGGGCTATGTTTCCGCAGAACAGAAAGGCGCCGAGACCGCCATTACTACGCTTTAACCAATATAACCAAATACAAACCCGTTTCTAATTATGGAAAACGTAAAAAGAGGAAACTATCGCTGGATCGTCTGCGCGCTTTTATTTTTTGCCACAACAATCAATTACATCGACAGGCAGGTCATCGGACTCCTTAAGCCTACGCTGGAAAAAGAATTCAACTGGACTGAAGTAGACTATGGCTACATCGTTATGATCTTTGCGATCATGTATGCCGTGGGTTATGTAATCTTCGGAACCTTCATCGATAAGGCGGGCTCAAAGATTGGATACGGGATCTCTGTGCTGGTCTGGAGTATTGCTGCTGTGTTGCATGCATTCGTAAAAGGAACAGCAGGATTTGGTGTTGTACGCGGACTGCTTGGGCTCGCGGAGGCGGGCAATTTCCCTGCAGGTATTAAAGCCGTTGCAGAATGGTTCCCTGTTCGCGAACGCGCACTTGCGACCGGCATCTTCAACTCCGGAACGAGTGTAGGTGCTGTACTTGCCCCGGTTATTGTGCCCTGGATTTTGGGCTTGTATGGCTGGCAGGAAGCATTTTTCATCACCGGTGCCATCGGTTTTATATG
>DCLG01000109.1:76006-87519 GCA_002320935.1 Pedobacter sp. UBA1654
CATCGGCTTTATCTGGCTCATCTTCTGGTGGATCTTCTATGAAATCCCTACCAAACAGAAACGGTTAAAAAAACCGGAATTTGATTATATCATGAGCGACATTGATCAGGCAGCGCCGGAACTGAAAATGAAGATCAAGTGGGGCCATTTACTGGGCTTGAAGCAAACCTGGGTATATATCATTGGTAAGGTACTTACAGATCCGATATGGTGGTTCTTTCTATTCTGGCTGCCATCGTTCTTCGCGGATACTTTTGCACTTGACCTCACCAAACCGAGTTTGCAACTGGCAGCAATTTATGGTGCAACCACCTTCGGCAGCATCGGCGGTGGGTATCTTTCCTCCTATTTCATCAAATCGGGATGGCCGGTTCTGAAAGCCAGGAAAACAACCTTGCTGATCGTCGCTATTCTGGTGATGCCGATATTCCTGGTTCAATATGCATCCAATATCTGGAGTGTCGTAGCGCTTGTTGCATTGGCAACCGCAGCACACCAGGCCTGGAGCGCAAACATCTTCACCATCGTTTCAGACATGTTCCCGAAATCGGCCGTAAGCACCGTTGTGGGNNCATAGCCTCCGCGCTTTTCCCTATATTCGTTGGTACACTACTGGCTTATTATAAAGATCTTGGAAACATTTCTGCAGGTTATCATATTCTATTTATCATCAGCGGTTGCGCCTATATCCTTGCGTGGGGCATCATTCAACTGCTCACCCGTAAGATGAAACCAATTGAACTTTAGCAAAACAACACATCCATATGGAATTTGGAACATTAAAAGATAAAGTCATCGTTGTTACCGGCGGAACAGGCGTTCTCGGCGCTTCATTTGTCAACAGCATCAGCCGCATGGGCGGAAAAGTTGCCATTCTCGGGCGTACACTGGATGTGGCACAACAACGTGCAACAGCAATCGAAGCCGCCGGAGGTGAAGCTTTGGCCGTCATGGCCGATGTCATGGACCTCAACAGCCTGGAAGCTGCAAAATCAGAAATCATAAGCAAATTCGGACGAATAGACGGCTTGGTAAATGCTGCAGGAGGCAATATGCCAGGTGCTGTTATACAACCCGATCAGGACCTTTTCAGCCTTGATATGAACGCTTTCAATCAGGTGATGAACCTTAATCTTCAGGGTACCATTCAACCTACACAGGTATTCGGCCCGGAAATCGCCAGGGTTGGACAAGGCAGTATTGTGAACATTTCCTCAATGACCTCCCAGCGGGCCATTACCAAAGTTATGGGTTACAGCATCGCCAAAGCTGCCGTGGATGCTTATACACGCTGGTTTGCCGTTGAACTTGCAAACCGTTATGGCGATAAGATCCGGATGAATGCCATTGCTCCGGGTTTCTTTATTACAGAACAGAACCGGAGATTACTCACCAATGAGGATGAGAGTTTAACCGAACGCGGGAACCTGGTGATTCGTCAGACGCCATTTAAACGCTTTGGCGAACCCGAAGAACTTGAAGGTGCACTGATCTGGCTCCTCAGCGATGATTCTAAATTCGTTACCGGTACCGTGATCAATGTTGACGGCGGTTTTGCCGTATTCGGCGGCGTTTAAAGGTCCGGATGCTGGCATAGTATAAAATAAAACACATCGCATATAAAGCATTTTATGAGCTTAGAACAAACATGGAGGTGGTACGGCCCCAATGATCCGGTGTCGCTCGCAACGATCAGACAAGCCGGTGCTACCGGCGTTGTAACTGCGCTGCATCATATTCCTAATGGTGAAGTATGGTCGAAAGCGGAGATCCTGAAGCGTAAAGCTGAAGTTGAACAAGCCGGATTAACCTGGTCTGTAGTGGAAAGCGTGCCTGTACACGAGGACATTAAAAAGCGCAGTGGAGACTACCAGCGTCATATTGATAACTACAAAACCACATTGCTTAATCTTGGTGCCTGCGGTATAGACATCGTATGTTACAACTTTATGCCGGTGCTCGACTGGACCCGCACCAATCTTGATTTTAAAATGCCGGATGGCTCCACAGCCTTGCGCTTCGAAGCATTTGCTTTCGCCGCATTCGAGCTGTACATCCTCAAACGCCCCGGTGCCGAAGAAACCTATAGCGAAGACATCAAATTAAAAGCACAAAACTGGCTGGCGCAACAAACTGAAACGGACAAAGCGCTGTTGGTCAAAAATATCATTGCTGGTTTACCGGGATCTGAAGAAGGCTATACACTCGAAGCCTTTCTACAAGTGCTGAAAAGCTATGACCATATTGGTCCTCAGGAGTTGCAGGCTAACCTCATTCACTTCCTCGAACAAGTGGTACCGACCGCAGAAGCCGCAGGTGTATTCTTGTGCATCCACCCGGATGATCCGCCTTATCCTATCCTGGGACTGCCACGTGTGCTCAGCACGGAGGCTGACGTTCAAACGCTGTACGATGCCGTACCTTCCAGACATAACGGACTAACCTACTGCACTGGCTCCTTCGGCGTCAGAGCAGACAATGACCTGCCTGGTATGATAGAACGACTCGGCGACCGGATCCATTTCATACATTTACGAAGTACCCGCAGGGATGAAGAAGGCAACTTTCATGAAGCTGATCACCTGGACGGCGATGTTGACATGTATGCCGTAATGCTGGCTTTGATTAAAGAACAACAGAAACGGGTCGCATCTGGCAGAACAGACACCAGAATGCCATTCCGTCCCGATCACGGGCATAAAATGCTCGATGACCTGCATAAAAAAACAAATCCTGGATATTCTGCAATCGGCCGCCTTCGTGGCCTTGCAGAGCTGCGTGGACTGGAACTTGGTATCCGCAGAAGCCTGCAACAGTAATCATTAACATTTAAGCACCCATCCTAAATAAGGCAATATGAAAGAATTTCTGGACGAGAATTTCCTCCTGGAGACGAAAACCGCAGAACGTTTATACCACGAATATGCGAAAGACATGCCCATCATCGACTACCATAACCACCTGCCACCAGATCAGATTGCTGCCGACCTGCAATTTGGCAATATGACGCAGATCTGGCTTGCAGGCGATCATTATAAATGGCGTGCTATGCGGGCCAATGGGGTGAATGAAGCTTTTATTACCGGCAACAAGACAGATGCAGAGAAGTTCGAAAAATGGGCTGAAACGGTACCATTCACCATGCGCAACCCCTTATATCACTGGACGCACCTGGAGCTGCAGCGTTATTTCGGTATAAAGGAACTTCTATCGCCAAAAACCGCATCCAATATTTACCAGCAATGTAATGAGCAACTGCAAAGTCCGGATTTTTCTGTTCGCAATCTGCTGCGCCGTATGAATGTGCGCCAGGTATGTACCACAGATGACCCGCTGGATGATCTAAACTTCCATCAGGAATTGCTTAATGGCGAATTCGAGATCGGTGTAGCGCCGGCTTTCAGGCCAGACAAAGCCATGAACCCAGACGACCTCGACGCCTTGAACCAATACATAGACCGGCTGGAAAATATCAGCAACACTGAAATCACGGATTATGACAGCTATCTAAAGGCGCTCAAAACCCGCCATGATTATTTCGCTGCTAATGGCTGCACAGTTTCTGATCATGGCCTCGAACAGATCTATGCCGAAGATTATGAAGCTGCAGAAATCAGCCAAATTTTTAATAACATACGCCTGAGAATCACGCTTACACCTTCAGAAGCATTGAAATTCAAGTCTGCTATGCTTTACGAGTTCGCCCTTTGGGATCATGAAAAAGGCTGGGTACAGCAATATCACCTGGGCGCCCTGCGCAACAACAATAAGCGGGCACTACAAACCCTGGGGCCAGATACCGGCTGGGATTCTATAGGCGATTTTAGTCAGGCAGCAGCCTTATCGCGCTTCCTCGACAAGCTTGATGCAGATGACAGGCTCACAAAAACGATCATATACAACCTCAATCCTACAGACAATGATGTGATGGCTGCCATGATTGGCAACTTCAATGATGGTTCCCTTGCCGGAAAGATCCAGTTTGGTTCCGCCTGGTGGTTCAACGATCAGAAAGAAGGGATGACCAAACAGCTAAATACCCTGTCGAATATCGGACTGTTGAGCCGCATGGTCGGTATGCTCACGGATTCACGCAGCTTTTTGTCCTTTCCCCGACATGAATATTTTCGTCGCATTCTATGCAATTTATACGCAGAAGATGTAGAAAAAGGCGAATTGCCGAATGACATCGAATGGATTGGAAAAACGATCCAGGACATCTGCTATTACAATGCTAAAAACTACTTTGATTTCGCAGCTTTGAAATAACCAGCAGAACCAAAATGAACACGAACGAAAACAACTCACCCCTGCTACAGAACCAAGGCGTACTATCCTTTGGTGAGCTGCTGCTGCGTATCTGTCCAGACGCAAATGGCGAATGGCTCAATACAAACCAGCTTCCGGTGTATGTTGGTGGTGCCGAACTCAACGTCGCTTCCGCACTTGCCCTCTGGGACATTCCCTCATCCTACATGACGGTAATCCCCGGCAACATGCTTTCGAAGCAGCTGATCGGCCATATTCAAGCGAGAGGGGTCAATACAGCCCCCATTAGCTTCGGCGGAAAACGTATGGGCATCTACTACCTGACCAGTGGCGAGGATGTAAAACATGCCGGCGTGATTTACGACCGTGCGCATTCAGCATTCGCCGAGCTGCAGCCCGGGACAATTAACTGGGAGAAAGTTTTTGACGGCATCTCCTGGTTTCATTTTTCCGCAATATGCCCAGCACTGTCCGAAAGCGTTGTAGCGGTTTGTCAGGAAGCCTTAAAGTACGCGGAAGACAAAGGAATTTATGTATCCCTGGACCTGAACTACCGTGCTAAGCTTTGGCAATACGGCAAAGCGCCCATCGACGTCATGCCTGATCTGGCAAAACATTGTGACCTGATCATGGGCAATGTCTGGTCTGCTGAACTAATGCTCGGCACCCCGCTTGCAGCCGATCTTAAGATCCGTGATGAGGAACAAGGCTACCTTGATCAGGCTGAAGTAACTTCCAAGGCCATCATAAGGCAATTTCCAAAGTGCAAAGCCGTAGCAAATACCTACCGCTTCGATCATATGGAATCCGGAATTAAATACTATACTACATATTATACAGACAAACACTTGTATCGTTCCACAGTATACACCACTTTAAATTACGTAGATAAGGTTGGTAGTGGCGACTGCTTCATGGCGGGACTCATTTATGGCCGAATCAAAGGCCATGATCATCAGGAAACGATCGATTTTGCCACCGCAGCCGCATTTAACAAATTGTTTGTTGCAAGTGATGCTACCAGCACCCCTGCAGCCGACATCTACGCATTGATAAACGAAACAAACAAATGAAAAAAACCAAGGGAGAGATATTAGCAGCATTATTGGAACAGGGCCTTTTGCCTCTGTTCTATCTGGAAAGTAAGGCGGAAAGTGCTGAAATCCTGCAAGCATTGTATCGGGCCGGCGTCCGGGTATTTGAATATACCAATCGTGGACCTGCAGCATTGGAGAATTTCAAACATCTGATCGAACTTAAAAACAGCACTATGCCCGACCTGCAGCTTGGCATTGGAACCATTAAGTCGGTTCAGGATGCTGAAAGCTTTATCGACGCAGGTGCGGATTTCCTTGTTGCTCCGATCATTAATCCCGAAGTTGGTAGACTTGCCCAAAAAGCAGGTTTGTTATGGGTCCCCGGCTGCATGACACCTACAGAAATCGACCTTGCACAACAGCATGGAGCTTTAATGATCAAGATCTTTCCAGCAAATATCCTGGGTCCCGAATACATTGCCTCAATTCGTGAACTTTTCCCCGGGCAGCACTTCATTCCAACAGGTGGTGTAGATCTTACTGCAGAAAATATCAGGGCATGGTTCAAAGCAGGTGTAAGCGCGGTTGGCATGGGTAGTAAGCTGATCAGCAAATCATTGATCCAGGAAAAAGATTATACCACACTGCAGAAAAACACGCAAGCGGTCCTACAAACCATTAAAGAAAACAGGTAAACTTCTGCGCCAGATAACGCGGATCAGAAATTTTCATGGATGTAGCTCACCACCCTGCCCATTTCTTTACGAACCTCTGCAGTTGGCAGCACGTAATTGTTGTTCATGAAAGAATAGATCAAAACCTTACCTTTTTTCGTAAGCACATAACCACTCTGATTGTGGACCCCAGACAAGGTTCCAGTTTTGCCATATACAAAGGGGTTATCTGTCTTGGGATAGGCATTCTTCAAGGTTCCCGACTTGCCACCACCAGGTAACATGTTAAACAGCCTTTGCTGATCATTTACCGTGTGATAAATAGAATCCAAGACCGATACCATGTCCCGTGGGCTAAACAGGTTGCCTTTAGATAAACCCGAGCCGTCTACCCAGGAAGGATTTCCTGGCAGGTTAGACAGGTACTGCTTACGGATGTGTGCAATCGCTTTTACCCCGTTCAACTCTGCACCTAAAGCATTCGAATATACCAGCAGCAGCTGTTCAGCGATAAAATTATCACTTGGCAGCATCATCGCTTTTAACACAGAATCCGTTTTAGTGCTGTACAGGGTTTTAGCATTCTCCGGCATTTCTGCCTTAACAACACTCACTGGTCGTTTCAGCGCATCAGTAAGCAGGTTTAACGTTAACAAGGTGCTTGTCTTATAAGGCAGGTATTGCAGGTAATCTGCAGGAACCGGCTTATCTGGAGCACGAAAAACGTTCTGATCAACGTTGCGAAGTACCCTAAAGCCGGGGCTGCTCACATTCGAATCTTTGACTACGCAGTTGTTCATTGAGGCCGGCACAACCTTCAGTTTACCCTGCTCAGCACTTAAAGCAAGCATATTATCCTGGATCGGAAGCTCGTTAATTTCAGGTTGATAGTATTCGTTGAAATCATCCCAGGACCAGCCATTACCATAAAACTTCCCTGTATACCGTCCTGCGGCAAAAAATAACTTTTTCGGACTATTCTTCAGGAAGTTCAAAGCACGATCACTCTTCAACTGGTTATCAAGGAAAGATGGATCACCTGTACCCCAGAAGATCAGGGAGTCTCCACGTTCTATGTATCGCAGCGCCGGAACAGAATCGCCCAGCATCTTCAGTCCTGCATAAAAGGTGTAGAGTTTGGTATTAGAAGCAGGAACAAAATAGAGGTCTGCATTCTTTTCATAAATCATTTTTTTTGCCTCCAGGTCGTATAAAGCAAACCCGGTATGATACTGATTGGTAATCGCAGGCTTATCAAACTGGGATGCTACACCTTTTGCCATTCTCTGGTTCGTGGCGCATGCACTGCAAATGATGCTGGCAATGAGGCAGGAGACTATTCTTTTCATATTCAACTTATCCGGTTATAGCCGGACAAGTTAATTAATTATTTCAGGTACAGGAAGAGCATCGCAGCAATGGCCGCCCCAATAATAGGGCCCACTACCGGAATCCATGCATATTCCCAGTTTCCGTCCCCTTTTTTAGGAATTGGCAGCAAACAATGCATGATCCTCGGGCCCAGGTCACGTGCCGGATTAATTGCATACCCCGTTGTACCACCCAGCGAAAGTCCAATACCCCAAACCAGAAATGCAACAGGGAGCGCACCCAATGAACCCAGACCAAAAGGTGTTTTATCTACACCCATCTCCGGATTTGTAAAATAGAAAATCACAAAGATCAGCACAAAGGTACCCACGATCTCTCCAATCAGGTTTGATGTCGTATTTCTAATCGCCGGAGCGGTACAGAAAACCGCAGCTTTGCAGCCCGGATCCTCTGTTTCTTTAAAGTGATCTCTATATATCAGCCATACCAGCAGCGCCCCAAGCATGGCCCCAATAAACTGTGCCAGGATGAACATGGGTGCATTTGCCCACTCGAACTTTCCCGCAATTGCCAGCCCAACAGTCACCGCAGGATTCAGATGTGCACCACTGTAAGGTCCTGCAATTACAACACCTGTAAACACGCCCAGCGCCCATCCGGTGGTGATCACGATCCATCCCCCGTTAGCACCTTTGGTTCCCGATAATACCACATTGGCTACAACACCATTACCCATCAGGATAACGAACATGGTACCGATTAATTCAGCCGTAAATTCATTCATAACTTAATTGATAAAATAATCTATTCGAGTTCTGTCCAGATCTTTACGGCTTTCACCGCCTTGTTCCAGCCTTTAATCATGCCGGGCATCTCAGGTGATTCCTGAGGTGAAAAACTGTGTTCCAGTGCCCACTGCTCCTTGATCTCATCCATGCTTTCCCAAAATCCTACGGCGAGGCCAGCCAGATATGCTGCACCGATTGCGGTCACTTCCGTCACCTTTGGACGTACCACTTTTGCATTTAATACATCAGCCTGAAATTGCATCAGAAGGTCATTGGCAGTAGCGCCGCCATCTACACGCAGCTCAAGGATGTTTTTGCCGGAATCAGCTTCCATGGCATTCAGTACTTCCATCGTCTGGTAGGCAATACTTTCCAGCGCCGCCCTTGCGATGTGTCCGTTGTTTGTTCCCCGCGTAAGCCCCAAAATCGTACCCCGTGCATATTGATTCCAATGCGGTGCACCTAGTCCGGCGAAGGCAGGAATCACATAAACACCGCCATTATCTGCAACGCTCAGCGCCAGCCCTTCTATTTCAGCTGAAGTTTTGATGATCTTCATTTCGTCGCGTAACCACTGCACCACTGCACCAGCGATGAAAATACTGCCTTCAAGTGCATAGTGAACCTGGTCCTTGATTTTCCAGGCTACAGTAGTAACCAGGTTGTTTTTAGACAAAATCGGCGTTTCTCCTATATTCATCAGCATAAAACAGCCTGTGCCGTAAGTATTTTTTACCATACCAGGTTGGGTACACATCTGACCAAAAAGCGCTGCCTGCTGGTCGCCGGCGATTCCTGCAATAGGAATCCGGGCTGCGAGAAGGTCTCCTGCAGTTTCGCCATAAACTTCACTGCAGGACTTCACTTCAGGCAATAAGCCTTCTGGAATATCAAACAGCGACAGCAATTCCTGGTCCCAGGAAAGAGTATGTATGTTAAAAAGCATCGTCCTTGATGCATTGGTCACGTCGGTGACGTGCACCTTACGTCCGGTTAAATTCCAGATTAGCCAGGAATCAATCGTACCAAAAAGAAGTTTTCCCGCTTCCGCCCTGGATCGTGCCCCTTCCACGTTGTCCAGAATCCATTTTATCTTGGTCGCAGAAAAATAAGCATCTATAATCAACCCCGTTTTCTCCTGGATCAGCTTATCTCTGCCTTGCTCCTTTAGTGAATTGCAGTAATCAGCAGTTCTTCTATCCTGCCATACAATTGCATGATATACCGGCTCGCCGGTTTCTTTATCCCATACTACCGTCGTTTCTCTCTGATTGGTTATCCCGATTGCGGCGATCTGTTCTGCTCTCAGATTTGCTTTTAATACCGCCTCTGTAGCCACAGAAACCTGTGAGGACCAGATTTCTTTTGCATTGTGCTCTACCCACCCGGGTTGTGGATAAATCTGGGTAAATTCTCTTTGAGCTACTGAAACAATCGCCCCGGTACGGTCAAAAATGATTGCTCTGGAACTTGTGGTGCCCTGGTCAAAGGCTAAAATATATTTATTCATACAGTTTATTTTGGCTGGGGCGATGACCTTTATGACGAATAATCTTCAAAAACGAAATCGCATATTCAAGTATATGAAATAAAATGAAATATGAAAAGAAACAAAACACATTCGGATAGAAAATATGATCAGGTACAAACTTGTAATGCAACCACTTAACTAACTTAAAGCATTTTTTATCCCTGCATGTACTAAAGTTTTTACAGCCTGCAATAAAACGGTGATAATGAAACCTGCACAACAAAAATGCTTCAAATTGATTTTTCAGTATTAAATTGGCGAGCAAATCGTCACATCATGGTTAACATCGCAGAAAGACATCAGTTTATACTAAATAAGATTCAAAAAGAAGGGCACATCAGTGTCTTAGATCTATGTAAAGAACTCGATGTATCCTCGGTAACGATTCGAAAAGACCTAAAACTTTTAGAAGAAAAAAACTTGCTGTTCCGTACCCATGGCGGTGCAACACTGACGGACACCTATACGGTAGACCGCAATGTAAACGAAAAAGAAAAGTTACAGTCTACGGAGAAGGCCAGAATCGGCATTATGGCTGCCAAACTGATCCAGCCAAATGATTCCATCATCATCGCATCTGGAACAACTGTGCTCGCCCTGGCAAAAAACATTCAGCCCGTAGAATCGCTCACCGTGATTACCTCCGCAATCAATGTTGCACAGGAGCTTTTACGGCATGCAGAAGTTGAAGTATTGCTGCTTGGCGGCCTTTTAAGAAAGAGTTCTTCTTCCGTTATGGGGCCTTATGCAGAGCGGATCCTGGCAGACTTCTTTTGCAGCAAACTATACCTGGGTGTTGATGGTATCGATCTGAATTTCGGAATTACAACCACCAATGTGCTGGAAGCCCATTTAAATCGTCAGATGATCTCGGTATCGCACAAGATCATTGTACTTGCCGATAGCACCAAATTCGGGAAGCGCGGCTTCGGCCGGATCTGTGGTATAGAAGATATCGACGAAATCATCACCGACAGCGGCATTTCAGCCCACATTAAACAGCAACTTGAAGCCATGAGCATCAAGGTTACAATTGTCTAACCCGGTTGTAACAAGTATTCCGTAGCAAGGGCATTGAAAGCTTCTAGCTGCGAACTGATCCATTGATCATCCTGCTTTAACTCTGCAGCCATAATACGGGCAACATCAGGAGCCAGTTTAATCGCTGCTGCAGCATCGAGAAATAAGATGCGGATTCTTCTTGCCAACACATCTTCTACCGTACGGGCCATTTCATTTCTGGTTACCCAGATCACTTCTGCTACCGTGTATGGATGATCTTTATGGACCCTGCTGCCAAGTGCAGATTGCGCAGCAATAAGACTGCGGATACCATCTGCATCGGCGCCATATACTGCGAGATCAGCTGTTGCCGGACTGGCAGTATAACCATGTATTTTAATATCTCTTGTTTTGCATGGTTTCGCAGGCAACTTACCCATGTTGATGGCCTTATCAACTACATCCATAGCCATTTTCCGGTAGGTGGTCCATTTACCGCCGGTTATCGTGATCAATTCTGACTTGCTTACGATAAGCTTGTGACTTCTTGAGATTTCTTTCGTTTTGCTGGTATCTTTGCCGGGTGCCGCCAGAGGACGTAATCCTGCAAAAGCGGATAATACATCGGATCTTTTCGGCGCTTTAGCAAGGTAATTACCGGCAGTACTTAAAATAAAGTCGATCTCCTCTTCAAGTGGGCGAGGCTCGGAACTATGCTCGTTCAGCGGCGTATCTGTCGTGCCAACCAAAACTTTTCCATGCCATGGAACTGCAAATAACACACGCCCGTCTGAGGTTTTAGGGATCATCAGCGCGCTTTTTCCTTTCAGAAAGGACTGGTCGAGCACCACATGTGCACCTTGACTAGGCCTCACCAGTG
>DCLG01000109.1:87528-88768 GCA_002320935.1 Pedobacter sp. UBA1654
CCTTTCGGCACATCCATTTTCAGTATTTCGTCTACAAATACACCGGTGGCATTAATCACTACAGCTGCTTTCAGATTATAAGATCTGCCACTTTCCAGATCGCGGAATGCAACACCGCTTATTTTATCGCCCTGTTTAATCAAGCCGGTAACCGCTGCATAATTCAATAGCAAACCACCATGTTCTGCGGCAGTTTGCGCCAGGTTTATTGCCAGGCGGGAATCATCAAATTGCCCATCACTGTAACTGATTCCACCAATAAGATCTTTCGGATTTAAGCCCGGAATGGCTTTCATGACCTCGCTTGCATTTAAAAAGCTGGATTTTCTGAAATCATTTTTCCCTGCCAGCAAATCATAAAACTTCAAGCCGAACAGGTACATGTATNNTATTTCGTTTTCCAGGAATAGCATGGAATGATAAATTCCTGATCGTGTACAAGGTGCGGCGCATTCTTCAGCAATAAGCTTCTTTCATGGAGCGCTTCATATACCAAAGCAATATCACCCTGGGCCAGATACCTCACTCCGCCATGCACCAGCTTGGTGCTTCTGCTTGATGTGCCTTTTGCAAAATCAGCCTGTTCCAGCAATAAGGTCCTGAATCCCCGGCTTGCCGCGTCTACTGCAGTGCCCAATCCCGTTGCACCGCCACCAATAATAATGATGTCCCAATCCTGTTGTTCTTCAAGTCTGTTTATTGCTGAATCGCGATCTAATTTCATTTCGAATGTTTTAAACGAAAGCTTCATTTTGTTTCGTTTACTGTATTAAAGCAAATGTAGCGAAAGAATAAAGGATTCCAAGTTTCAAACAAAAAAGAATCTTGTGTCTTGAAGTCAGATTCATAGGCTTTTAGAACCAACACAAGTCCAGCTGACTTTTAGGGAGCAAGTTTCATCTGAAATTATTAAATTACTTAATGTTTTTAGGATTGCTAGCGGTATTACGGATCTGCCATTGGCTAATTATCGCCTGGCTGACCTTGCTATGGCCAGCCTCAAAGGTGCAAGGGCAGCAATTCGAATTTACCGGTAAGCGTAAGCAGCAGACTTTGAACTTTCAGCTCATCAAAAACCTGATCGTTATTCCTGTTTACATAAATGACAAGGGCCCTTTCAACTTCATCCTCGATACAGGCGTCTCCCCCTTGCTGATCACAGATCCATCTATCCTGGACAGTATCGACTTCACAAAGCTGAAGCCGATCAAGATCTCCGGTCTTGGTAAAGGAGAGATCA
>DCLG01000009.1:0-16078 GCA_002320935.1 Pedobacter sp. UBA1654
CGCGGACACAGATTAGAAGGTGTATGGCATTCCGGCTCACCAATGGGTATGATTCTTGGATCATTAAGAGGGCTGCATGTATGTGTGCCGCGCAACATGACACAGGCTGCGGGCATGTACAATACTTTGTTCCGAGCTGATGAGCCTGCATTGGTTATCGAATGCTTGAACGGCTATCGCCTGAAGGAAAGAATGCCGGACAATGTAGGGGAGTATACTGTACCTTTGGGTAAAGCGGAGATCTTAAAGTCTGGAACTGACCTGACCTTGGTTTGTTATGGCTCTACATTGAGAATAGTGGAAGAGGCCGTTGAAGAACTGGAAAGACTGAACATTTCGGTAGAGGTGATAGATCCACAAACCTTATTGCCATTTGACACCGAAGAACTTTGTGCTAAATCTCTTCAGAAAACAAATAAACTGTTGGTGGTTGATGAGGATGTTCCAGGCGGTGCAAGTGCATACATCCTGCAGGAGATCATGGAGGTGCAGAAAGGTTATTATCATTTGGATGCACAACCTCGTACCTTAACTGCTAAAGCACATCGCACCCCTTATGGCTCTGACGGAGATTATTTCACTAAACCGTCTGTAGATGATGTTGTCGAAGCCGTTTATCAGATGATGCATGAATATAATGCAAGCAAATATCCTTCAATCTATTAAATAGCTCGATAAGTTGATAAACCTGATATAGGAAGATAATTGCTTGGAGAACTGAGGTTCTCTAAGCAATTAAACAGAGAAACAGCCGGTGGATTAATCCAACCGGCTGTTTTTGTTTCTCAATAGCTGATCTGCGAGTACCAAAGCCGCCATTGCTTCTACAATGACCACTGCTCGCGGTACTACACATGGATCATGGCGCCCTTTGCCTTTAATTTCCGATGCTTCACCAGCAGCATTAACGGTATTTTGGTTATGCATGATCGTGGCTACCGGCTTGAATCCAACCTTGAAGTTAATCTCCATACCATTGGATATGCCACCCTGTATTCCTCCAGAGAAGTTGGTGAGTGTTCTTGGCTGGTCACCATTGGGAATAAAGATGTCATTATGTTCTGAACCGCGCATTTCGCTTCCGCTGAAGCCCGATCCATACTCAAAGCCGTGAACGGCATTGATGCTCAGCATTGCTTTTCCAAGCTCCGCATGGAGTTTATCAAATACAGGTTCCCCCAATCCTGCAGGGCAGTTTCTGATGATGCAGCTTACTTTTCCCCCAATCGTGTCACCTTCTTTTCTGATTTCATCTATACACGCAATCATCTGCTGCGCAGTAGCAGGATCAGCGCAGCGAACAATGTTCTCTTCGCGCTGCTGGTAAAGTTCCTGAATGCTTAAATCAGATAAATTAGGTGCTTCAATGGTGCCAACAGCAGAGACATGGGCGAATATTTCGATACCATGATGTTTGAGCAACAACTTCGCGATTGCACCAGCGGCAACCCTTGCAGCAGTCTCCCGAGCTGAAGAACGTCCGCCGCCGCGGTAATCCCGGAATCCATATTTCGCATCGTAAGTATAATCAGCGTGCGATGGACGATAAACGTCCATATTGTGCGAGTAGTCTTTTGACCGCTGATCTTCATTAGGAATCAGCAGTGCAATCGGTGTACCCGTGCTTTTGCCTTCGAATACACCCGATAGTACCTGAACCGTGTCACTTTCCTTGCGTTGCGTGGTAATTTTAGACTGTCCCGGTCTTCGCAGGTCCAATTCAGATTGGATAAATTCAAGATCAATGGATAGATTGGCCGGACATCCGTCGATAATTACCCCAATTCCAAACCCATGTGATTCTCCAAAAGTTGATATTCTAAAAAGCTGTCCGTAGGAGCTGCCTGCCATAATTTCTGTTGTTAATTAATGCGCCGAAATTCTAATCTTAGTAAACGCTGCAATATAGTTTACGTGATCTAATATGTTTTAGTAGATAATGCTAAGCTTTATCGTTCTTACTCAGGATTACCCTGGAGTCATATACTTTACAACTTTTGTACTTTAAAACCCGCCAGCTGCAAGTGTTCCCAGAAATCAGGATAGGATTTTTCAACGACATCCATGTCTTCAACTTGCAGTTCTTTTACAAAAATGCTCAAAGGCGCAAAGGCCATTGCCATCCGATGATCATCGTAGGTCTTTATGTATACCTGCTCTGGGAAATGTAACTTTTCACAATTAAGCGTGTAAATAAATTGTTCCTCAAGAAGTTCAACACCGATCTTGGCAAGTTCATTCTGCAGCGCCTTCACACGGTTGGTTTCCTTGATCTTTAAAGTCTCCAAACCGGTAAACCGCAGGTTTAATCCCTTTGCGGCGGCACATACAATAATGGTCTGCGCAAGATCAGGACAATCCTTCAAATCGATGATCTCCGCATCAGCTTCTTGAGTAGCTGAAGATGCGCGATCAGCGTCTACCGTTCCTGCAATAATTCCCGTTTCATCCTCTAGGATGGAAGTGCGCTCCTTCGGCACAGAACGAAGTACAACACCATCTGAAGTTCTGCTTGTTTCAACCCCCAGCGGTCGCATCAACTGCTGAATTCTGCTGTCGCCCTGCAGGCTATGTTCTTTAAGGTGCGGCAATGAAATCTGCGCTCCCGGTATCAGAGCTGCGATACTGTACCAGTAAGACGCTGCACTCCAGTCCGGNNGGCTCTACAACCAGTGTTCCGGGTGTAAATTTCTGATGTTCAATCTTAATGACATTCTGAGTCCAGGTATGTTTAATGCCTGCTTCTTCCAGCATCTTTAGTGTCATACGCACGTATGGTTCAGAAGTAAGGTCATCGATGATCTGCAGGCTGATGCCTTTTTCAAGTGTTGAACCAATCATCAGCAGTGCTGACAAATACTGGCTGCTAACATCACCCTTTATCTGTACAGCGTCAGTTACCTGTTTAAATCCGCCTGTGATCTGAAGTGGTGGGTAACCGTTTTCTTCCAGATAGGAAATGGAAGCACCCAGTGTCCATAAAGCTTCTACGAGAAGCTTTACAGGCCGTTCTTTCATACGCTTTGATCCAGTTAATTCAAATGAACCACTTACCGTGGACAGGTATGCTGTCAAAAACCGCATTGCTGTCCCCGCATGTCCCACGTCGATAGGAGATGCTGTCGTTGGATCTTTTGCAAGTCGCTCCAGAATCTTGTTCAGCGTCACGGTATCTGCAGCGTCAGAAAGATTTTCAACGGAGATCGATTCTTTGCTTAGCGCAGCGATGATCAGTGCCCGGTTACTTTCACTCTTTGATCCTGTTAAACGTATGGTTGCATCAATTGTAGTCCCTTCCGGGAAACTAAGCAAAGCCTCGTGTTTATTCATCTTTTAAATATATCTGACAGCGATTATACTTGAACAGGCGGAGCAACTTCAACAATGGTCTCAGCAGTTTTATCTTTGTTCATGATCAAAGTTTGCTTTCTGATTGACTCACTGTGGATCAATTCAAGGAACTTTTCTGTAAAGTTCGTATCAAGCTTTAGTGCAGATGCGAAAGCACCACGTCTCTTCATGATTTCATCCCAACGGTGTACCTGAAGGATCGTTACATTGTTATCGCGTTTAAATTCGCCAATCTTCTCAACAATCGCCATACGCTCACCTAGCTCTTGAATAACAAGATCATCTATCTTGTCGATCTGCTTTCTTAGATCCGCTAATTTATCGGCGAATGCTTCATTCTGAGATTCCGGTTGACGGATCGAGAATCGCTCAACTAGTTCTGCCAACGCGGCAGGGGTAACCTGTTGTTTAGCGTCAGTCCAAGCTACTGAAGGATCAATATGCGATTCGATCATTAAGCCTTGCATATAAAGGTCAAGTGCTTTTTGCGCGATGTAAGGTATCAGTTCACGATTACCGCAGATATGGCTTGGATCGTTGATGATAGGAAGTTCAGGGCAATGCGTTTTCAGCTGAATAGCAAGTTCCCACATTGGCTCATTACGGAACGAACTCTTTTCGAATGATGAGAAACCACGGTGAATTGCTCCAATTTTGGTGATGCCTGCATTATTGATGCGCTCTAATGCACCAATCCAAAGAGAAAGATCTGGATTTACAGGATTTTTTACCAACACCGGAACGTCATGGCCTCTAAGTGCATCCGCAATTTCCTGTACAGAGAATGGGTTTGCAGTGGTTCTTGCACCAACCCACAGGATATCCACGCCAGCAGCAAGTGCTTCTTCAACGTGTTTAGCGGTTGCAACTTCAACAGCTGTTGGCAAACCTGTTTCCGCTTTCGCTCTTTTTAGCCACTCAAGGCCGATACTACCAATTCCTTCGAATTCTCCGGGACGGGTACGTGGCTTCCAGATACCAGCTCTTAAAACCGATACTTTACCTGTGTCTTTTAACAAATGTGCTGTTGAAAGCAACTGCTCTTCAGTTTCTGCACTACATGGTCCGGAGATGATTAGAGGTTCGTTGGTTACATTAACCCAGCTGCTTAGGGGCTGGATGTTTAAATTTAATTTCATGTCGTTATGTTTTGGGGTGATTTATAGTTGTAGTATTTATATTTCTATCGATGATGTTTCTGCTTACGCAATTCGGCTTATACCTGATCGTTTTTCACGTATTCGCCCATGATGTTAAAGTTGACAGTGTATTTTAAAACTCTCCTCAGGGCTTTGTCGTATTGTTCAAAATCAGCCCACTCAACGTCTACATAGAAGTTGTATTCATTTCTGCGGCCAAGTACAGGCATCGATTGGATTTTAGACAGATTAATGCGCTCTTCAGCAAATACATTCAGCACTTTCGCGAGCGTGCCAACCGCATTACCGACCTGAAAACAGATGGAGGCCTTGTTTGCACCATTCATCTCGTCAGAAGGCTCGCGTTTCAGGATCAGAAACCTTGTGAAATTCTTTCGGTTAGATTCTATTCGGCGCTCAATGATGTTCAGGCCGTAAAGTTCAGCAGCCAGCGTGTTTGCGATGGCCACAGTATCTGTCAGCTGCTCTTCCCGGATCTTTTTCGCACATGCTGCGGTGTCGCTGCTTTCAATCACCTGCAAGTGTGGAAACTGGTCGAAAAAGTCAATACACTGCCGAATGGCAATAGGGTGGGAGGTCACGTACTTGATGTCCTCAAACTTTACGCCTGGAAGGGCCATCAGGTGTAGTTGAATTGGCAGATAAACTTCACCAGTAATTGAAAAGTTGTAGTCCCTCAGCAGCGTGTAGTTCGGTAATAAGCTTCCTGCGATTGAATTTTCAATGGCCATCACTACGTAATCTGCGGCATTCTTCTGCATGCTTTCGCAAGTCTGCTTGAAAGAATCGCATTCAATGGTTTCGATGTCATTACCGAAAAACTTGAATGCCGCTGCTTCATGAAATGAGGCCTTTGTGCCCTGGATTGCAACTCTTGGTGCTTTCATTATTTGATGATTTGTGTTATTTGCGTTTTCATAATTCAAATGGCTAAAAACAAAAAAAGTCCCGGCAATATGCCGGGACTTCTATATACAGTATATCTTATCAGATTGCATATCAGTCCCGGCTCTTACTAAAATAGTAAAAGTAACCAAACCAATATGTGCTGTTAATTGTCATCTCTTGTTCTTATATGTCCAAATGTAATAACAAAATTTAATTTGTCAAAGGTTAATTTCAAAAAATAATTAATTGTAATCCACAATCTAATTCCCCTGGTGCCAAATAATTATATAACCTGGCTGGTATAGATTCCGCATTGCACAGATCAGCTGATACTATGTTCTCTGCTCCAGTTGAGCAACCCAATTTCGTTCGTCTACTATGCCCTGGCGAAAAACTAACTCGACATACCGAGACTACTATTACCTGGAAGAATAAACCTGATTAAAATACTTTAAGCTTTCGAGTAAATCTTCGTCCGTGACCTTACAATTATATTCACACTTCCCAATTTCCGAAAGCAGCGAGAACAACACATATCCATGTTCATTTTTTTTGTCTGTCTTTACCAGCTCCAGAATAGAAGCAAAACTATCATCGGAAATCATGTAAGCCGGGTAGACGGATTTAATATACCCCGTAATCTCTTCAACTGAACTTTCCGCTAAACCACAGTATTTAACTGATAAGTAAGCTTCACAGATCATGCCTATGGCGATGGCTTCGCCATGAGTAAGTGACTTTCCGTGGTTGCTCAAAGCATAACTTTCGACTGCATGTCCAATGGTATGACCAAAGTTCAGGATCTTTCTTAATCCTTTCTCCAGGGGATCCTCCATCACTACTTCATGTTTAATCTCTACCGAACGGTAGATCTGTTCTGGAGTGATGTTATGATAATCGGCCGATTTTAGTGCTTCAAAGTAAGCTTTATCCATGATCAGGCCATGTTTAATCATCTCAGCAAAGCCGGACAGGAGCTCCCGTTTAGGTAAAGTCTTCAGAAAGGTAGTTTCAATAAAAACAGCCTGCGGTAAGCTGAAGGTCCCCACCATGTTTTTCACATTTTCGATATCTATACCCGTTTTACCACCAACCGAAGCATCAACCATTGATAGCAACGTTGTCGGGATGTTGATGAAATCGATACCCCTTTTATAAGTTGAAGCAACAAAACCACCTAAATCCGTGATTACACCACCACCAAGGTTAATCATCAGCGATTTTCTGTCCGCTTCAAAGTCGAGCAAGGTTTTCCAGATACCGATACAAAAATCAATGTTCTTGTTTTCTTCACCTGGATCTGTCTCAATCAGATCAAATGATGTATAATCATCCAGCAGAGACTGGAATACAGGCAGGCAGGTCTCCGAGGTATTACCATCCGCAAATACAAATACCTTACTGTACTTTTCATTGGTTAAGAATGCATGCAGCGGTTCCAGACCTGTATCAAAGTGGATGCTATGTCCATTACTTAGAATCTCCTTCATCAGACTACCTTGATTTGTTGTCCCATAAAATCAATTATATCACCAACCCTTACTTTCAAGCGTTTACGGTAATCTACCTGTCCATTGTATTTCACCAGACCATCTTCAACAACGGTTTGTGCTTCTCCGCCGCTCTGAACAAGGCCGGTTGCTTTCAGTAATTGTATAAGTGGGATAAACTCACCTTCTAATTTAAATTCTATCATGGTTTAGCAAAATTACGATTTATTATAAAGGGAATTACCCTATGCAGGATCTGAATTCATATTTTTGCCTCCGTTTTTGAAAGTAAACCTATAATCTTTCGTTAGATCATTAAATGTTTTCAAATTAAGTAGATCATAAATCAAGTTACAAACACACAACAGAACCCAAATACAAATAGATGGAAATTTCCCCGAAGAGAAAACTGAATTTTGATGATACGGAGATTGCTTTTCGTAGTAAGAGTAACGCGGAGCTGAATGCTGCCTATTTGTTGTTCAAAGTTATAAGCAGCAATTTCCTCACTAAAGTTGGCCCTCCAATTACCAACTTCTTTTTAAATGTAGGACTGCCAATTCAGCCGGCAATAAAGGCTACTATTTTCAAGCAATTCTGTGGTGGTGAAACCATTGCAGAGTGTGAAAAGGCGATTGCGCAACTTGCCAGCGCAAATGTGGGTACCATTCTCGACTACTCGGTAGAAGGAGAAGAGAAGGAGGAAGTATTTGATTTCACCTGCGAGGAGATCATACGCACCATTTTACGTGCTGCAGGTGACAAGAGAATACCAATCACCGTATTTAAGATCACAGGTATCGCAAGATTTGCTTTACTAGAGAAGCTCGATGCCAAACAAACCTTAAATGCCGCAGAAAGCGCCGAGTTTGACAGGGTGAAAGCACGATGCGAAAGAATCTGCCGTACAGCCTTTGAAAAAGATGTTCCGGTAATGATCGATGCTGAGGAATCCTGGATTCAGGAAACCATTGATGAACTTGCGATTGACATGATGCGCCTGTTCAACAAAGAACGCGTGCTGATCTACAACACGTATCAGCTTTACAGACATGATAAACTTGCTGACCTGAAAGCTGATCACCTTATTGCCAGGGAACTGGGCTGCCTTTTAGGCGTAAAGCTCGTACGTGGTGCCTACATGGAAAAAGAACGTAAACGTGCCCAGGAACGTGGTTATACGTCGCCCATCCAACCAGATAAAAATGCAACCGACCAGGACTACAATGCTGGCCTGAAGTACTGTATTGAAAATATCAAAGAGATCGGATTGGTTTGCGGTACCCACAATGAAGACAGCTGCAGGTTGTTGGCCGAATTACTGGATCTGAATAACATTGCGCATAATCATCCACATGTTTACTTTTCACAATTGCTTGGCATGAGCGATAACCTGAGCTTCAACCTTTCTGATGCAAAGTATAATGTTGCCAAGTACGTGCCTTATGGACCTATTAAAGCTGTTATGCCATATCTTTTCAGGAGGGCTCAGGAAAATACTTCGGTAGCAGGACAAACCAGCAGAGAACTGAACCTGATCTTAAAAGAGAAACAACGCAGAAAGTTGTAAATCTAAACATCAGCTTTTCGCGTCTGATCCGTAAAAAGTACCATTTATAGTGGGTTTATTACCATAAACCCACTATTTTTTTGGGTACCTTTGGATAGTGAGATCAGAAATTCCTGTTTACGACATTAACAACTTCAGGGCGTATAAAACCCAGGGCATCGTGGCCAGCAGATTCGGGCACTATGCCAGTACTCATGCACATCTGCATAGTGCTCACCGGCACTCTTTCTATCATCTGGTCTTTTTTACCAAAGGTACTGGTCATCATCATATCGATTTTAAGCAGTTCAAAGTGACCCCGGATAGCATCTACTTTATGATTCCCGGACAGGTACACAGCTGGTCATTTGCATCAGAACCCGATGGGTACATCATCAACTTTTCCATAGATTACTTCAATCAGTTTCTCAGCAACAGCAACTATCTTCAAGGCTTTTCAGTATTCAGCGGCATTGCAGACCAGCAGGTCATGGAAATACCAGCGCATACCGCAGCAGAACTCTCGGCTCATTTCGAAGAAATATTAAAAGAAGGAATGGGGAAGAGGCCGTTTGCTGATGATCTGGTACGTACACTGCTATTGCAAATATTTATCAAAGCTGAACGGTTAAATGGCCACAAAATTGATGCGTCTGCCAGTTCATACAATCATACCATTTTCAGGAATTTCCAGAAGTTGATTGCAGAACATTACAGAACGCTAAAATTACCAAAGGATTATGCAGAACTACTCTACATTACGCCAAATCACCTGAACGCATTGTGCAAGGATATCATTGGCCTGTCTGCCGGTGAGCTGATCCGCGAGCACATCATTCTTGAAGCCAAAAGGTTGCTGATTAACCGCGACATGAGTATTGCAGATATAGCGGATAAGCTCAATTTCAACGACCATTCTTATTTTATCAAGTTCTTTAAAAAACACGAAGGTGTAACGCCAGAAAAATTCAGAAAATCAAACATACAGCATCATGGAAAATAGTACATCGAACAACAACATACCCAAAATTTCTCAATGGTCCGGACTGGTGAACTGCAAATGTCCGAGGTGCCGTGTCGGCAATGTTTTCACCGGTTTTACTTACAGCGCAAAGGGCCAGAAGATGCAGGAAGTCTGCCAAGCCTGCGGCTNNCGGCTTAAAGTATGAACGCGAACCCGGCTATTTTTATGTTGCTATGTTTGTAAGTTACGCCCTTAACTGCGCAGAAATGATCGCCATTTGTATCGCGGCATACATCCTGGGGCTTGAGCTTACCAAAGAAAACATCTGGTATTACGTAGGTCTGATCATCGGTGTGTCCCTCGTCTTCGCACCCTTCAACTATCGTTACTCACGTATGATCTTGCTTTACTGGCTGTCTCCAGGCTTACACTACGAACCTGGTCGGATCAAACAGATGAGGAAAGCCTGATAGCCCGATTTTCTATATCACACACCTAATATAGGTTGCTTCAAAAATGCCCGATAAACGACAAAGCGTTCGATATCGGGCATTTTTTTATTCAACAAATAACACAACTGACTAGTAACCAATTAATTAAATCTGGTATTCCGATTGTAAAACCCTGTCCAAAAAGAATCTAATGGACCGGAGTATCGAAATAGAAGTAACAGCTACCAAAAAGAAGAGGCGATTTATCATTATGGTTGCGGTAGCACTCAGTTTGCTGCTAGCCATCTGGCTGATACGCAGCTTGCTAAAACCTTCTTTATACGATAGTGACATCATGCTTTCTAAAGTTGAGCTTGGCCCGGTGGAAAATACCATCAGCGCTACAGGTGAGGTGCTTCCAGAATTTGAAGAAATCATTGCCAGTCCAATTCAGGCTTCCATACAGGAGGTGCTGCTCGAACCGGGTAGAAAAGTGGTAAAAGGTCAATCCATATTGCGTTTGGACAAAGCAGCAACCCAGTCCGAATATGAGCGATTACAGTTCCAGATGGAGTCTAAAGCGAATGAGATCAGCAAACTCAGGCTGACCCTGGAAAAAAGCTTTTATGATATAAAGTCTAATAACAGCATCAAGGAACTTCGCATCAGCAACTTGAAGGACAACGTTTCTGCTGCGCAACGCTTGCTGAAAGCGGGCGGCGGTACCAGGGAAGATGTGGAAAAAGCTTCACTGGATCTGAAAGTGGCCCAGCTGGAGAAACAACAACTCGAAAACGAAATCCGCAGCAAGCAGCAAACCATGAAGATCGAAATCCGTGAAGCGGAAATTGCCCTGGCGATTCAGAAAAGCGATCTGCATGCGCTTAAAAGGAAACTCGACCGTGCAGAGATTGTTGCATCACGCGAAGGTGTTGTTACCTGGATAAACAAAAACATCGGCGCAAGCATCAACGAAGGAGAGGCACTGGTCAGAATCGCCAACCTCAGCAGCTTTAAGGTGGCTGGCAGCATGTCCGACAATATGCTCGATCAGATCTACAATTCCATGCCCGCAATCATCCGCATTGGTGAAAACCATCTTAAAGCCAGCATTGCCAACATCTCCCCGGCCATAAACAACAACATCGTCTCCTTTGAGCTGCGACTGGATGATAAAGCCGCAAAAACGCTAAGACCAAACCAGAAAGTAGACGTATTCCTGATCACGGAAACCCGGCCGAAAGTGATGCGCGTTGCAAATGGTCCTGCATTTAACGGTGACAGTAAACAAGATGTTTTTGTATTGAACAATGGTGTTGCCGAACGCAGGAGGGTTGAAACTGGCTTGAGTAACTTCGACTACATCGAGATCAAAAGCGGACTCAAGCCTGGAGACGAGGTGATCACAACAGATATGAGTGCTTACAAGCATTATCAGGCTATTCCAATCCTTAGCAAATAACAAGAAGATCATGATCAAACTAATAATCATCGGTTTTAGCATGTTATGGCAACCCGCTGCGAAGCAGGAGAGCGATACTTTGAGATTGAGCCTCCAGCAGGTTGTGGAGCTTGCAAAAAGTAATTCCATTGCTTCAAAGCAGGCCGCAACCATCAAAGAAACCAAGTTTTGGGAATGGCGAACCTTCAAATCTAACTATCAACCACAGCTTGCATTAAGCGGCATATTGCCGGGCTATACAAAGACCTATGTACAGGTACAGCAGCCAAACGGTTCCATATTGTTTCAACCCGTGCACAATGATAATTCTTCACTTACCCTGGATTTTACCCAAAGTATTGCGGCAACCGGAGGAACCATTTACGGCACCACTCAGCTGCAACGCTTTAACGATTTCGACCGTAAAAATGTGCTGTACAATGGTATTCCCTATGGCATTGGTTACACTCAACCCATACTGCAGTACAATGAACTGAAATGGGACAAGAAGATCGAACCTTTGAAGTACAAAGAAAGCAGGCAGGCTTACATCGAAAGCCAGGAGAAAATAGCCGTCAGTGTTACTGATTACTACTTCGATCTTTTGCTTGCACAGGCTAATGTAGACATGGCCGAAACCAACCTGACCAATACCCGGCGAATTCTGGCGATTGCAGAAACAAAGTTCAACCTGGGAAAAATAACAAAGAATGAGATCCTGCAGTTACAGTTGGAAGTGGTTAATGCACAGAAGGCATTAGGAACTGCGAATCGTGATGTGGAAATCGCAACGCTCAACCTGATCAGTTATGCGGGTATTGATGCCAGCAGCAAAATACATTTAGAGATGCCTGCGGCGAATGTGTCCATTGATGTCTCCTCCGAGGTAGTTTTAAAAGAAGCATTAGAAAACAGATCAGATGCCATCGCCTTTGTTAGACGGCTTGCGGAAGCCAGACGTGATGTCGCGAAAGCAAAAGGGGAGAATGGACTTAAAGCCACCCTTCGAGCAAACCTGGGCTTCTCCAATGCGGGCAGCAGGATCTTCGATGTTTACCGCTCGCCAAGGAGCCAGCAATCTGTAGAAGTTCAGCTTTCCATTCCAGTGCTCGATTGGGGCCGCTCTAAATCACGAACAAAGACTGCACAGGCAAACGAGCAGTTCACGAGCTATTCCGTGCAGCAGGATCAACAAATCTTCCGGCAGCAGATTGTTACGGAAGTTACGCTGTACAGCATGATGAAAGAGCAGATCAAGCTTAGTGCTGAAGCAGAGCGGATTGCGGTAGAGAAGTATAAAATCGCCAGCGAACGCTATGTGCTTGGGAACCTCAGCATCACTGACCTCAGTATTGCCTTTCAGGAAAATGACCGTGCTAAAAGGGATTACGTCACTTCCATGCGTGACTTCTGCACGGCTTTTTACCAGCTACGTTATCTATCACTCTACGATTTCGAGAAAAATCAAAAGATTACCTATTGATCAATACTTATTATTAAATATACATTATGATTCGCTTAGAAAACATTGAAAAGGTCTACCGCACAGATACGGTAGAAACCCTGGCCATCAACGGCATTAGCTTGCACGTACAGAAAGGAGAGTTTCTGTCCATNNTGGCTTCATCTTCCAGAGTTATCATCTAATTAATGACCTGCAGGTGCTTGACAATGTGGAACTTCCGCTATTATATCGCAACAGTTCTGCACAAAGCAGACGGAAGCTGGCCGCTGCGGCGTTGGAAAAGGTAGGGCTAAGTAACCGGGTTAAACATTTCCCGACACAGCTGTCCGGCGGACAGCGGCAGCGTGTGGCCATTGCAAGAGCCATCGTAGGCGAGCCGCAGATCATTTTGGCGGATGAGCCAACGGGTAATCTGGACAGTGCCATGGGCAATGAGATCATGGACATCCTGATCAACCTCAATAAAAATGAAGGTACCACCATTGTGATGGTCACCCACGATGAAACAATGGCGCTTAAAACAGATCGGCTGGTGCGCCTTTTTGACGGTTCACAAGTTCAATAATCATCGCCATGCTTAAAAATTATTTTAAAATCGCAATTGCTGTATTGAAGAGAAGAAAGTTCTTCACCTTCATCAGCTTATTCGGAATCAGCTTTACCTTGATGGTGATCACGGTGGCAGCGGCATTTCTAAGCAAACTCATCAATGAAGACTATCCGGATCATAAGCGTGAACGCTCGCTGTATGTCGCCATGATGGAGATGAAAAATACCAAAGAAGGCTGGTTGAATAGGAGTGATGTTTCCTTTCATTTCCTTGATCAATATGTTTCAAAACTAAAGACGCTGGAGAAGATGGCCATATCCTCCCGGGCTGAAGCATCTAATGCCTTTGTGAACAACAAAAAACTTGTGATTGAATATAAATATACCAACGCAGATTACTGGAATGTGCTGGAATACGACTTCATTGAAGGCAAACCTTATGGTCCGCAGGAAATTGCAAACGCAAGTATGGTAGCGGTCATCTCAGAAGAAACCAGAGCTGACTATTTCGGTCCAAATGCTTCCGCAGTAGGGAAGTACATTTCTGCAGACAACATCAACTACCGGGTCATCGGAGTTGTGAAGAACGTCTCTAAAACCTTATACAACTTCGCCGGCGACATGTATATACCCTACACCGTATCTAAACAGGATTGGAATGAAGTTGCACTGCTTGGGAACTGTAATGCCGTCTTATTGGCCCGCAGTGCGGAAGATGTGCCCAAACTTAAAAGGGAATTTGAATCGATGATGACTAGGGTTAAAACGCCTGACAAAGAGTTTGACAAAGTCTCCTCGCATGCTGATTCTTTCTTTGAGAGCTTAACCAGGCGCAGTCCAGCCGGTGACGGCGAACACTCTGGTGCGAGTACCGTAATCAGACTATTAGTTGGGCTCCTTTTTTTATTCCTGCTATTACCCACGATAAACCTGGTTAGCATCAACATCACCCGGATATTGGAACGCTCGTCAGAAATTGGTGTCCGCAAGGCATTTGGCGCTTCATCAAGTACCCTGGTCTATCAGTTCGTTATAGAAAATCTCATTTTAACAATCATCGGTGGTATACTCGGAATTCAGTTATCGGCGCTGGCAATTTACTTTATCAACAGTGCCAACCTGATCTCTAATATGCACTTGTCTTTAAGTCCGCTTGTCATAGGATATAGCTTCCTTGCCTGTCTGCTCTTCGGATTGATCTCTGGTGTCTACCCAGCCTGGCGCATGTCCAGACTAAATGTTGTTACCGCTTTGAAAGCTTGATAATTCTCACAATTTGAATCTAAAGTCATGTTTAAACATCTTTTTAAACTCATGTGGAACAAGCGGAAGCAAAACTTCCTCTTGCTTTCCGAAATACTGATTTCCTTCATGGTGATCTTCGCCTTATCTTCTTTTCTCGTTTACTATTTTCAGAATTACAGGAAACCCGCTGGTGTTGACCATGAACGTGTATGGTCTATTGTATACGATAATCGAAATTTAACTAAGAACCTGGACTCCGCTATTATGTTCCATGACAATCTGGAGAAGTCCTTAAAAGCGATGCCTCAGATCAAAGAAGTTGCTTATACCAGCCCCAATTTCCCGTATTCTCAAAGTAACATGAATACGAACCTGAACCTAAAGAACCGCGAGATCTACTCTGTTAACCGCTATGTGGCGGGTATGGATTATCACAAGGTATTAAATATGAAACTTATTGAAGGGCGTTGGTTCAAGCCTGAGGATAAAGTGGCCAATGCTAAACCGATCGTGATTAATGAGACACTTAAAACTGAAGCCTTCGGAAACAAGCGTGCTGTTGGGAAGTACTTTGATAATCATGATAAAACAGACCGTTTCAAAGTCGTGGGTGTTGTTCAGGATGTAAAGGTAAATGGCGACTATAGGCCTGCGGGAAAAGCGATGTACAATCAGATGGATACCACAGATGTAAAGTGGAACAGCTTTATTCTGTTGAAGGTAAATGAAACTGCAGATGCAAATTTCGAAGGCAAACTTTATAAATTCCTGGGGCAAACATTTAATAATGCGCGGGTTGAAATTAGTTATATGGATGATCTTCGTGATGCAAAAAATGAGCTGACCATCATTCCCATGATCATCTTCATGATCGTTGCTGGCTTTCTAATCATCAACGTGGCACTTGGACTTTTCGGCGTGCTCTGGTACAACATCAGCAGACGCAGGAGTGAGATTGGCCTGCGGAGGGCCATTGGTGCGAGTGGTGCCTCGGTCTCCAGTCAGCTCGTTGCAGAGTCACTCATCCTGGCCACCTTGTCCATCATTGTCGGTTGCTTCTTCGCCCTGCAGTTTCCGCTCTTAAACGTCTTTGATGTTGCTGCGGATATATACATTTATGCGACACTCCTTTCCATGCTCTTTATCTACCTGCTGGTTATCGCCTGCTCGGTGTACCCGGGGCGCCAGGCAGCTGCTATACACCCTGCAACTGCTTTACATGAAGAATAATTCAATACTTTTATAAAATGATACTGATCGTAGATGATGATATCGCGGTAAGAACCTCCATGTCCCTGCTGTTGAAAACAGCGGGGTATGCTGTTGATACTGCCGATAATGCCGAAAATGCTTTTCAGAAGATCATTAATGCTAATCCACAGCTGGTCATTCTTGATCTGAATTTCTCCAACGATACTTCTGGTCGGGAAGGCATGTCGCTGCTGGAAAAAGTACGTCAGGTAAATACCAGCGTGCCGATTATATTAATTACCGGCTGGGCGAGTATAGAACTGGCGGTGCAAGGTATGAAAGCTGGTGCTAACG
>DCLG01000009.1:16097-28557 GCA_002320935.1 Pedobacter sp. UBA1654
ACTCCTGAAATTAAAGGATCAGCGGCAAGTATCCAAGACCAGGAAAGATCTTGATCGTAAATACAATTTTCGCCAGATTATAGGTGAGGATTCTGGATTGCTCGACATTCTGGAAAGCATTGGCAGGGTGGCACCCACTAATGCTTCAGTGCTCATCACCGGGGAAAGTGGAACGGGCAAGGAACTGATCGCAGAAGCCATTCACCTGAACAGCAGCCGTACCTCAAAACCCTTTGTGAAAGTAAACTTAGGTGGCATTTCATCTTCATTGTTTGAAAGTGAGATGTTTGGACATGTTCGAGGTGCTTTCACCGATGCACGCATTGACCGGATCGGCCGCTTTGAGATGGCGAACAAAGGCACGATCTTTTTAGATGAAATCGGTGACCTTGAAGCGAGCAGCCAGGTAAAGCTCTTGCGCGTACTACAGGACCGGACTTATGAGGTACTCGGAAGCAGTCGCACGAAAACTGTAGATACTCGTGTAGTCTGTGCCACGAATAAAGACCTGAACCAAATGGTGTCTTCCGGATTGTTCCGCGAGGATCTGCTTTACCGAATCAACCTGATCAGCATTCATCTACCAGCGCTGCGTGAAAGGAAAGAGGATATTCCCTTACTGGTCAACTTCTTTATCGGTAATCTAAAAGAAATCTACAATAGACCTTTGTTGAAGGTCAACCCGGCAGCCATGCGCTGGTTGAAAAACCTGCCCTTACCCGGTAACATCAGGCAGTTGAAAAACCTGGTTGAACGTACCGTGCTGATCAGTCGCCGGGACGAATTGAATATTGAGGACTTTCAGTCGCAGCTGAATCCCATCCCAAAAGAAAGCAAGAACAAGCTCCCCGATGTTGGCGTCATGACGCTGGACCAGGTAGAAGCAGAGATGGTAAGACAGGCAATGAAGTATCACAACAACAGGATTNNGATCACGAGAAATGCTTTATATCGCCGCCTGGAGAAATACCAGATCCCTTATGATGAAAATGAATCCTAGATGAAGCTCAAGGTAAAATACATCCTGTTCATTTCAGCCCTGCTAGCGATCTGCCTGGTGCTAAGCTACTTCATCTTTGAAGAGCAGAAGTTGCTGTTCATCCTTTCCGAAGTGCTGATCATTGGCTGTGCAGTCCTTGCCATTAAGCTCTACAAGCAACTTATTCAGCCACTAACAAATCTGCAGCAAGGCATAACGGCAATTAAAGATCAGGATTTTAATGTAAAATTCAGGCCAACCGGTCAATCGGAGGTCGATGAACTGGTGGATGTGTTTAACCGGATGATCGATGCTTTGCGCATTGAAAGGACCGCACAACAGGAACAACATTTCTTCCTTGAAAAACTGATCCAGACCTCACCGACAGCCATCATAATCATGGATTTTGNNACCTTAAACAGACGAATCCCAAGGCTGCGGAAATTCTGAAATCGGCACCTACATGGGAGGCTGAACTGCGTGCGTTAGACACTGGCGCATCTAAGGTGATACGCATAGATGGGCTTCGAACTTACAAGATTCAAAAGTCCAAGTTTATAGACAGAGGATTTGAACGGCGTTTCATCATGATGGAGGAAGTCACTGCAGAAATTTTTGAAGCAGAAAAAAGTGTTTATAGTAAGGTGATCAGAATGATGGCTCATGAGGTGAATAATACAGTTGGGCCCGTAAACTCCATTATTGCCTCTGCATTAAACCAGACATTCTGGAGCAGTCAGGATGCAGAAATGCTGCGCCAGGCCTTGCAGGTGGCGATCGACAGAAATCAGAACCTGAACCACTTCATGCGCAACTTTGCAGATCTGGTTAAGTTGCCGCCGGTTAATAAGCAACAGGTAGATATAATATCAATAACAAAGTCGGTTGTTTCACTAATGCAATATACCGCTCAGTCGAAGAACATTGATTATGAACTCGAACTTGGCGAAATACCATACCTAATATTTGCTGATGCGCAACAACTTGAACAGGTATTGATCAATGTACTAAAGAATGCGACAGAATCAATTGCCAACGATGGAAACATAAAGCTGATACTCGATCGTACAGTACCCGAGTTAAAGGTCATTGACAACGGACCCGGTATTCCGGAGACGGATCGGGACCTGCTGTTCAGCCCTTTTTACAGCACAAAAAAAGATGGACAAGGGATAGGCCTTACGCTGGTACGGGAAATACTGCTAAACCATGGTTTTGATTTTTCACTTNNAGACAGTTGCTCCAAATCGGACGGTGTTCAGTATCAGACTGCATTAGCATATCTGGTGAAGATTGTCAGGGATGCAGCCAGGCAAGGCTTTTACCCTTACACTTTACCATATTGCAAGATCAGGTATGCTTTTTAGGCATACCTGATTGTTCTTATGATAAGCAAATTTATTAAACGCTGACTTTTTGTTTTTGGCCCGATTTAACAGCAGCATAAATTGCTTCGATAATTTTCATATCCTTAACACCTTCTTCGCCATCCACCGGAACCACAGGTTGCTTGCCTTTCAAAATGATATCTGCCATTTCCTCCATCTGTACGGTCTGATGCGTAACGATTGGCTGGTTTAAAGGCCCCTTATGTGACCGGCCCTGAATAGGACCATAGTTTGTAGAGGGCCACATCTCTACATAACCCTTACTGCCATTTAGAAAGAAGCGGTCCAGGTTGTTCATGTTGTAGGTTGATAGGCAGGAAGCCACTGCTCCGCTTGGAAATCCCATTTGAAATTGAATGGTTTCGTCCACACCTTCCTTGAATATAGCCGGATTGGTTTTAGTTTCCTGTGCAGTTACCCAGATTGGCTCTTCGCCGACCATATACCTTGCGCCATTGATGGAATAAATCCCGATGTCCATCATAGAACCTCCACCAGCAAGTTTTTTATCTACCCGCCATTGATTGGGATCGCTGATTGTAAAGCCCGTTAATCCCTGGAAGAAGGTGATCTTACCAAGCTCACCGTCTTTTCTCATGCGAATCACTTCAAGTGTTTGTGGTTCAAAGTGCATCCGGTAACCAATCAAAAGTTTTACGTTTGCTTTTTTACAGGCATCCACCATTTCCTGACCTTCTTTGGCACTTATGGCCATTGGCTTTTCACAGATCANNGATCACGTGTTTGCCGGCACGTGCTGCCCGTATGGTATTATCATGATGCAATGCATTTGGGGTAATTACATATACAGCGTCAATATCCTTGTTGTTCTTTATGCTATCGAAGTTCTCATAATTATAGCAGTTCTTTTCCGGGATATTGAAGCGGCTTTGCCAGTCTTTGATCTTGGAGGGTGTACCACTGATCACACCAACCAGTTTAGCCTTTTTACAATCCTTCATGGCATCTGCAACGCGGTTTGCATAACCACCAAGGCCCATAATGGCGACCCTAAGAACAGGCCCCTGATAGGCTTCTTCCTTTTTAACATTCGATGCCCATGCGGCCATCGGTGCAAGTTGCATAGCCAATGCGCTACCTCCAAGTTTCTGTAAAAATAAGCGACGTGAGTTCATAGTTTTTGTTTTCGGGTTACAATTTCATTTAGAACCGTTTAGATGCTGCGAATGTTTTTTTATTGTTGATGATGCACTTTATCGCAGTCGCTTCGGTTAGTACCTGAAATTAAGCGTAGTGAAAACCAACGGGCTTTAAACAGGTTTGTTAAGATAACCAGANNAACAGGAAAACCAACAAAGAGATATGGAAAACGATGGCACAACGCACGACTCCACCGGAAAAGAATTCGGTAAGATGCCACCTGAAGATTACAACGATACCGGTTTTGCAGGTACCACAAATGCAGTTAGTGCGGGTGAAGACGCGCACGACGACAAACTGGCGATTGAAGATACCATGATTGGCTATGATGGCAATGACGAGCAGATGGATATGGACCTGAATGTAGATGACGGAACAAACGATCTAGGCGATCCAGGTGTGGATGATAATGACTAAGGACTATCACAGAGCTTGGGCACACCTCGCACACACCTTACCCACACCTCACCCACGCAACCTGTGTGTTTGATGTGTTTAAAGTGAAACTGAGTTGTTTATCAGGTTACTGTTAANNCATTACAAGCATTTCAAAGCTTAATCATCAGGAAAAAGGGACTGCTAAAAACTAAGGCAGTCCCTTTTTGTTTCTGTTATTTTTCCACATATTTGATACAAGTAGAGCAACTAAATCCCTATAAAGTTTTGAACGACCACACCGACGAATTTTATCAGAATGCGCAGTTTCAACAGTTTTTTGAGAAGTCTGCGAACTCGTTGCTTATCAAAGCGAATCCGCCCTATTTCACGATTCTGGCGGTGAGTAACCAATTTTTGACAACGACCAGACTACTGGGTTCGGATCTCCTGGGTAAGGATTTATTTTCAGTATTTCCCGGGGACGTATTGGATAGTAGCAAGCGACACATATCCATCCAGATGCTTGAAAAAGCAATTGCAACGAAGCAGCGGGTAGAATGCCCTAACTTCAGCTATGAAGTCGCAGATGAGCAGACCGGACATGTGGAACATCAGTATTGGAGTAGTTATCATGAGCCCCTTCTCGATAATGTCGGGAATGTCACACACGTCATCAATACCACGGTAAACATCACATCGTCTGTTGCAAGTATAACCGAAGCCAAGCTCGCCATGCAGCGGTTAATTTCCAGTGAGGCTAGTATCAGGAGGATGGTTAAGGAGGCTCCTGTAGGCATGTGTATTTTAAAGGGAGATCCCCCGTTTGTGGAAGAGATCAATGACTATTTCGTTCGGCTTACCGGCAAACCTCATGCTGAACTGATCAGTAAGGCGTATTGGGAAGTTAATCCCGAACTTGAACTGATCTATAAACCTGTTATTGCTCAGGTTTTACAGACTGGAGCCGCTTATCACGCTAAGGGGCGTGCGGTAAACCTGATCCGGAATGGACGTGAGGAGATGGTTTACATAGATTTTGTCTTTCACCCAATGGCGGACTTTGATGGTGTCAGAAATACCATACTAATCATCGCCAATGATGTTACTGATCAGTTTCAGGGGCACAGAAACCTTGAGAATGCCTTTGAGCAGCTCAGGTTATCAAAACAGGCTGCGCAGCTTGGTACTTTTGATATGGATATGACCAATCAGGAACTGATCTGGGATGAAAGAACCAGATTTTTGTTCGGCATTGATCATTCCGGACCAGTAGAATACCATGCAGATTTCGTCCGAAACCTGCATGAGGACGATCGTGGGCGCATTTTGAAGGCTATTTCACAACTTATGGCAGCAGAAATGCCGGACAATCAATATGACGTTGAATACAGAACGGTTTCGCGGAAAGATGGAACCATTCGCTGGGTGCGCGCAATCGGTAAATTATACTTTGATGATGCCAGACGGCCATTACGGTTTATTGGTTCTGTACTTGATATTACCGACCAGAAGATGGATGAAGAACGTAAGAACGATTTCATCGGCATGGTAAGTCATGAATTGAAAACGCCTTTAACCTCCATGCTCGCCTATCAGCAGATTTTACGTAAAAAACTGAAAAGCAGTACGGATGAATTCACGCAAGTGGCATTGGATAAATCCAATCAGCAGATCCGGAAAATGACTTCCATGATCAATGGGTTCTTAAACATCTCCAATCTGGAATCGGGAAAGATCAAATTGAGAAAGGAGAGTTTTAACTTAAGGTTGTTGTTGGAAGAGCTTATTGAGGATTTCAGAATGATTACAAGTACCCATGAATTATCACTGCAGAGCTGCGAAAAAGCAATGTTGTATGCCGACCGGGAAAAAATCTCTTCTGTGGTTTCTAATCTGTTAAGCAATGCCATTAAGTATTCGCCACATGGAAGGATGATCGAGGTAAGTTGCAGTTCGGACCAGGAAAAAATACAAGTAAGCATTAAAGATGAAGGGATGGGTATCAAAGAGGAGGATCAAAAACGCTTATTTGAGCGGTTTTACCGGATCTCGACATCTCATCGGGAGAATATTTCAGGCTTTGGTATTGGACTTTACTTGTCGAAAGAAATAATTGAACGCCACCAGGGTAGGATCTGGGTAGAAAGTGAATCAGGTACGGGAAGTACTTTTTCCTTTTCTTTGCCGGCTGCTGTTTAGCTGTGTGCGGGTGGTTGGCTTCGAGCTTTAAAGCATAGAAGGCGGTACACCGAAGTGTTTTTTGAACACGTAAGAAAAGTGGGAAAGGTCTTCAAACCCTAGATCCAGGTAAACGGCTGATACGGATTTTCGTTTCCTCTTGATGAGGTAATATGCCTGCTCCAGCCGCTTTTGCATTAACCAACGATTTGGAGGCATTTGAAAGACGCGTTCAAAATCCCGTTTAAACGTAGAAAGACTTCTTCCGGTAAGATAGGCAAATCGTTTGATCTCGATGTTGAAGTGGTAGTTTTTCAACATAAAGTGTTTTAAGTCAATCTTTTCCGGGTTGGAGAAATCAAAAAGAATGTGGTTCATGTCCGGATTTTCCATGAGCAAGGTTATAATGGCTTCCTTAATCTTTACGATCAGTAATTCCCTTGAATTTTTGTGTTTAAAGATTTCTTCATAAGGAAGAAGTGACTTCATGAAATTGATCAATAGTGGACTTTCAGGCAATTTCAAACTGGCGCCTTGGATGGAAGATCGTTGCTCTGCATGGTTGTATTCATGCGCGAAAGCTTTAAGTACTGCCTGCGGTAATTCAATGGAAATTTCCTTGTATGCTCCTGAATCGGAGGGGTAGGTACGCTGTTTAATCAAACTTTGGCGTCGGCAGAAACAAAGATCACTGGATTTGAATCTTGTGGTTCCTTTTAGATCTGTCAGCTCCAGCGTACCAGATGTAACGAGTACGATAGTATGTTCTTCATTCTTCATGGAAGCAGCAATTTTTGTAATTTGAAGTCTAAAGTTGCTTTTCTAACAAACATACAAATGAAAAAATTATCTCTAATACTGATCGGCTTAGTTTTATTTGGATGTCAACCGCAAATCACAGTTAATAAAGGGTTAAAGAAGCAGCTCGACAGCATACTATTCCAAGATCAAATTTTACGGGAATATACAACTAATCACATCTCTCCGCTGCGAAAACAAGAGATATTGAAGTTAGTTGGCTATTCGCAATCATACCTTGATAAAAACATATGGTCAATAATATCTAAGACAGACAGCCTCAATTTAAGGAAGGTTGAGAGCATAATTCAAGAGTATGGATATCCAGGGAAATCATTGGTTGGAGAACCCACTAACAATGCTGCGTTTCTTGTGATACAGCACTCACCCAAGATTGCACATTATTTTCCCATGATTGAAGAGGCCGGAAAAAAGAACGAGATAGCTTTCAGTCAAGTTGCAATGATGCTCGATCGTAAATTAACACAAGAAGGTAAGCCACAGATTTACGGAACGCAGATAGAAGGAAGAACTATTGTAAACAAGGAGACAGGTAAAACCCGGCAGGTGATGTATGTTTTACCCATTAAAGATCCTGCCAGGGTAAACAGCCGGCGAAAAAAGGCGGGGTTTAACCTTACCGTTGAGGAAAACGCAAGGAGATTTGGTATTGAGTATAGGCCATATACTTATGAGGAGATCGCTGAGATGGAATAGTAATTCTTACTAAATTGCAGTACAAAATGTCATTCTGTAGTAGAAGAATGCTCAAATCTGTGACTATTGATTTCACCACATACACTCATGAAAGACGAAGTGCTACATAACTATCCTGATAATTACCGGGCTATAGCCGACGCTACAAAACGCTCGGGCTTTTCGATGGCATCTGATCCGAGAACCTGCTCTTTATTAAAGACGTTGGCTACATCTAAACCTGCTGGTCGCTTTTTAGAATTAGGAACAGGTACTGGGCTATCTACGTGTTGGATTCTGGATGGCATGGACAATGCCGCATCCTTAATTTCCGTTGATAATGACATCGTGTTTTTAGAAATAGCGCGTCAGCATCTAAAAGATAAAAGATTGACGCTGGTCCATCAAGATGCAGGAGAATGGATTAGAATTAATAAAACCAAGAAGTTCGACTTCATTTTTGCCGATACCTGGTATGGCAAATACCTGATGTTTGAAGAAATTTTGGAAATGCTTAATCCTGGAGGCTTATATATTCTGGATGATATGCTACCACAATCCAACTGGCCGGAGGGACATCAGGAGAAAGCATTGCTGTTATTAGACACACTTGCAAAGCGGTCGGACCTGAATATTACAAGGCAATGCTGGGCTACAGGAATCATCATCGCCAGCAAGCTTAGTTGCTAAGAAATGTGTCACCGGCATGATGATACAACCTGCGGTTAAACCTATTTTCGTACATGCGAGTTTCTAAGCAATTGGTCTTTCTTCTGGTTGGATGGATTATACTGAATATTACATCAGCAAACGCCCAGGATCGAAAGGAGCCTTCCACCTGGCAAATCTATACTGATGCGAAAAAGCAGTTTGAGAAATTCGAGCGCCTCCACGGGCGCTTTGTGCACACCGACAATGTGAAGATGCATTATCTCAGTTGGGGTGACCCTGAAAACCCTTGTCTCATCTGGGCGCATGGAAGCATGAATACTGGATATGAACTCGTGAATATCGCTGATAGCTTGGTCGACGCTGGTTATTTTGTCATTGCCATTGATTATTATGGACACGGGCAAACACCGATTCCAGATCATGAAGTGTCGATCTATCATATCGCTGATGATATCAAATACTTGATGGATCAACTTTCAATTAAGAAGGCTTTCATCGGGGGATTTTCGAGAGGTGGATATGTAGCGACTGCGTTCTATCATTCTTATCCAGATCACGTATCAGGTTTAATACTTGAAGACGGTGGATCTGTGGCCGCTAACACGTACTACCAGCGCCTGGAACCAAAAAAATTAGAAAAGCTGGCGGAAAATTTTAATCGAAAACAGCTTGCACCATGGGATAGTACATATAGAACAGAATACGACGCATTCACCGCCTTGTACGACCAGGACGATCCAAATAATCAATTTCCTATTCTTGCTTTGTTGAGCGCAGAGGGACAGGGGAGCTGGAATATTGTTTATTCGGAAATGATGAAGCTTTTTAATTTGGAAAATAGCCGCCAATTTCTTGATCTGGTTCTACGTCCGGCAACAGTACCTCTTTTCGCCAGATCAATGGTCATGATTGAGCCTCAAGTGGTGTTCAGGAATTTAAAGGTTCCGGTTCTTATTCTTGATCCGGTTATTGAAGATGATCCCATGCCTTTTCAGTGGGAAAATGAAGCTTTGAAAAGCATGCATCCAGATTTAATTGAGCACATCATTTATCCAGATACTGAGCATAACATTCATTATGCTCAGCCTAAACGATTTATCCGCGATGTAGTTGCATTTCTAAATAAGTCAAATAAGTAGATCAGGATTATTCAACTTTTATTTCAGATTTCGTTACCTGTTTTCTGAGTATATAATGATCAATATAAAACGTACCAAATGGTACAATGCATGCTACAAGAACCTTCCAGGTACGATCCCGAAACTTCCATTGCTCCTCTACAGCTACGCTGATGGTATTAACGATGAACAAGAGAAAAAGGAGGCCATGTACCGGTCCCATTGCTTTTACTAACGCGGGCTCATTCCAGATGTATTTTTTAGGGACTGCAATGAATAACAAAATCAACAAGGATATACCTTCCAGATAGCTGATTATTCTTAGGCGGCCGATTTGTGTGTTTATCAAGTATTTCATTTTATTATTCAATTAGAATGCACGAGTAAAAGGCCGGGTCGCGAGTGGAGAAAAAGGCCAGGGTATTGCGACAAAAATGACGAGCAACGCTATGATAAACCACACTAACATGGTTTTGTATTTTTTCGCTGCAGTATCCATCCTCTTAGCTTTAGCCGATCCAATAGTAACCAGTACTGTGGCCAGAATCATCAGTGCAAGATGAATGTACTTAAAGAATACCTGTGGTGAGAAGAGCGCCTGCACATTGTGACCACTCGAAAATTTGACAACCGGGCTTTGAAAGTAAAGCAGCATCCCGATCATAAGTTGCACATGCAGGATGGTTGCTGTCCAGTGTCGCAGGCTGTTTTCTGATGCTCCAAATGGTTTGTTGTAGTTATAGCCGCGCCAGGAAATATAGATGCTCGACAATAAAGAGATTAAAACCAGCCAGCGGAAGGAAGAGTGTAAGGGTAATAAAATTGAGTACATAAATTTGTGTTAGATACTAAGTGGTATGTTTTTGATTAAATTTTTTTATTTAAGGCCTGCTAAATACCCTTTAAACTGTTTTAGGAAGTCCGTGTAGGCTGGTTTTCCGAGTACTTTTCCCATATTTCGCACGCCGCTGTAATTTGCGGTAATGAACAGCGCAACTTGCCTGGCATCCATAGCCGCATTAACTTTGCCTTTTGCCTGTGCAGCTTCAAGGTTATGCTGAATAGCCTTTTGCCATTCTACCATAAGGTTTAATAAAGCCTTTCGGAATGAATCACTCAAAGGTGCCATCTCATCGATCAGGTTTACAGCAGGACACCCATAGGCCACCTTAAAGAAGGGATTAAGCAGAAGTAAGTCTTTCATCATATTGTATATGTCTTCCAGTAGATCATCTGTACGCCCCAGTACGTTGATCATGTACGGCGCCATGCCGGGATACATTACTTCCTTAATCATCGCAAGCCCCATTTCTTCTTTGTTTTTAAAGTGATAGAAGAAAGCGCCTTTAGTTAATGCTGTTCTTGCAATAATTTCATCAATGCTGGTTGCTTGATATCCTTTAAGGTAGATCAGTTCAAATGCATTCTGTAAAATATTCAGGCGCGTTGCTGCAGCTTTCGACATTAGATACTAGTTAGTATGTTTTTTCAAAAGTATCAAATTATCGATTGAAAGGTGCTGAGGATTGTCAGAGTCATGTCAGATGTGGAATTTTGCATTTTGCATTTCTCTGGTCGGCGTTCAAACAGAAAATACTTGTTCATTTTTCGGTTGTGCCTTAATGTGGTAGCCTATTCCTTTGTACAAGCGAAACAATTGAAAGCTTTAGTATAATTTGTACCAGATGGATTTGGCATTAGATGATATTTACTACAAAGCCCTTCTCGAAAAGGATAGTAGTTACGAAGGGAGCTTTATCGTGGGTGTAAAGACGACCGGTATTCTCTGTCGGCCAACTTGTACTGCAAGGAAGCCAAAACGGGAGAACGTAGAATTTTTCGCGACCACCAAAGAGGCGATTTTAAAAGGTTACCGTCCTTGTAAAATATGCCGGCCTTTGGAAAAACTGGGCGAAACGCCGACAGCCATTCAAAACATTTTGGACGCCTTAAATGCGGATCCTTCCCTGAAGTTTAAGGACTGGGATCTGCGTAAGCAGGGCATTGATCCGGCCATGATGCGCAGATGGTTTTTGAAACATCATGGAATTACCTTCCAGGCATACCAACGGATCTACCGGATCAATTCTGCTTTTAAGCGGATAAAAGACGGTGAGAAAGTTACGCGTACCGCTTTCGATGCCGGGTTTGAGTCTTTGAGCGGATTCGGTAATTCATTCAAATCAATATTCGGCGTTTCTCCAAAACTGAGCAGGCAACAGTCAATCATTGATCTTTGTCGCCTGGAAACGCCACTTGGGACCATGTTCGCCTGTGCGAATGAAAAGGGAATTTGCTTGCTTGAGTTTACAGACCGGAAAATGCTGGAAACGGAGTTCAAGACGCTTGCTAAACTTCTTAATGCACATATTTTACCGGGTAACAATCCACATTTTCCATTGCTGAAGCAGCAGTTGGAAGAATACTTCGCAGGCGAACGGGAAACGTTTACTGTTCCCGTGTTTAGCCCTGGCACTCATTTTCAACAGGAAGTTTGGGCTTGTCTGCGTAACATTCCTTACGGAGAGACAAGATCTTATGTGCAGCAGGCTGCCGCCATTGGTAATGTTGCTGCAGTTAGGGCAGTGGCGAATGCAAATGGCATGAACAGGTTGTGTATTCTGATCCCTTGCCACCGGGTTATTGGTGCAGATGGAAGTTTAACTGGCTTTGGCGGCGGGTTGTGGAGAAAGCGTTGGTTACTGGACCTGGAAAGCAGAAAAACAAGGCCGGTCTTGTTTTAGTAAGAAAATCAGGATTTACTTCAAATGTAAAAAGCCTTTTAGATTGCTCTAAAAGGCTTTTTACATTGTGGGCCCAGCTGGGCTCGAACCAGCGACCAAAAGATTATGAGTCTTCTACTCTAACCAACTGAGCTATAGGCCCCCGTAAAATCTATGTTGATTTTGCGAGTGCAATGTTACATATTTACATTCAATTTTGAAAACAGTTTTTATGCAAAACATTAAAAATATAATTTTTGACTACGGTAATGTGATCTTTGAGATCAACTTTAAAAAAGCGCAGCAAGCTCTACATCAGCTTGGTATCGACAATATCGATGAATTTTTTGCGCATAAGAGCCACAATAC
>DCLG01000080.1:0-535 GCA_002320935.1 Pedobacter sp. UBA1654
ACCGTATTGGGTACCAGCGGGACAAATTACCTGGTTAGAAACGGTATCAAAGCCGGTGATAGGATTGTATTAAAAGGAATGGAAAACCTGAAAGAGGGCGAGCTTATACAGCCGGAAATTTCAAAAGACTTAACTGCAGCTAATATCAAATAATCGTTTAAAGATGTTTAAGAAATTTATTGAGCGACCAGTACTGGCTACTGTGATCTCCATTCTGCTGGTCATTCTTGGAGTGATCGGCCTTTCGAAACTGCCTTTGCAGCAATTCCCAGATATCGCACCGCCTGCGGTGCAGGTGATGGCCCTTTATCCTGGTGCCAACGCTGAAACTGTCTTGCGCTCGGTTGCGCCATCATTAGAAGAGTCTATTAATGGTGTTGAAAACATGAGCTACATGAGTTCAACAGCAAGTAACGATGGTTCTTTGGTGATTACAGTTTACTTCAAGCTGGGCACAGATCCAGATCAGGCGGCCGTGAACGTCCAGAACCGGGTGGCTCAGGCAACCAGCCAACTACCTGCCGAGGTTGTACAA
>DCLG01000080.1:585-5189 GCA_002320935.1 Pedobacter sp. UBA1654
GGTTGTTGATATGTTCGCAGCGGACACCGCAAACTACGATCAGGCTTTCCTCGCCAACTATGCCCAGATCAACATCATCCCTGAAATTAAGAGGATCCCTGGTGTAGGACAATCCATCATCTTCGGCGGAAATAAAGATTACGCTATGCGTGTATGGCTGAACCCAGCACAAATGGCAACCTATCAGCTGACCCCCAATGAAGTCATGGCTGCAATTCAAGACAAAAGCCTTGAAGCCGCGCCAGGGAAATTCGGGGAAAGCAGTACAGCCTCGTTTGAATACGTGATCAAGTACAAGGGCAAGCTGAACAAACCCGCGGATTACGAGAACATTGCGGTAAAATCAAATGCAGACGGCTCAATTCTGAGGTTAAAAGATGTGGCGCGTGTAGAATTCGGAACCTATACCTACAGCAACTTCACCCGGGTAAATGGAAAGCCTGGGATCAATATTGCTGTGATGCAGTTATCCGGCTCCAATTCCAATGAAATCCAAATCGCCATTGCCAAGCTGATGGAGAAGTCCTCAAAGGATTTCCCTAAAGGGGTGGAGCACCTGATCCTTTACAACACCAAAGATTCATTGGATATTTCCATCAATCAGGTGAAAGCGACGCTTATAGAGGCATTTATCCTTGTGTTTATTGTGGTGTTCATCTTTTTGCAAGACTTCCGTTCCACCTTAATACCAGCAATTGCGGTACCCGTGGCGATTATCGGAACCTTCTTTTTCATGCAGTTATTTGGCTTCTCCATCAACCTGCTTACGTTGTTTGCACTCGTGCTAGCCATTGGTATTGTCGTTGATGATGCGATCGTGGTGGTGGAGGCTGTGCATGCCAAAATGGAACATTCGAATATGCCACCAAAAGCTGCCACCATTTCCGCCATGCGCGAAATTACCGGAGCGATTATCTCCATTACCCTGGTTATGTCAGCCGTGTTCTTGCCGGTAGGCTTCATGGAAGGTTCCACCGGTGTGTTCTACCGGCAATTTGCATTCACTCTGGCGATCGCCATCGTCATCTCAGCGGTAAATGCCCTTACCTTAAGTCCTGCATTAACAGCGCTCTTTTTAAAAGAGCATCAAAGCCCCGGCAATCCAACTACTGCAAAGAAAACCTTCAAAGAGAAGTTTTTTATTGGCTTTAACACAGGCTTTGAGAAGCTCACCAACAAGTACCTGGGCTCATTACGATTTCTAATCCGCTATAAGTGGGTCAGCGTGGCAGGTTTGCTGGTGGTGATGCTACTCACCGGGATCTTGGTTAAAAGAACACCTTCAGGATTTATCCCTTCAGAGGATCAGGGTTTTATCGCCATTTCCTTGTCTATGCCTGTAGGTGCGTCTTTAGACCGGACTACTAAAGCAATTAAAGAGCTTGAAGATAAACTTGGCGATATGGAATCCAAAAAGACCCTGATGGGATTATCTGGATTCAACATTTTGACCCAGTCGTCGAGCCCTTCGATGGGTGTATCTTTTATCCTGCTTAAACCTACTGCAGAAAGAGGAAAATTGAAGGACATCAATGAAATCATGAATGAAGTGAGGGGCAAACTGGCCACGATCAAAGGTGCCAGCTTCTTCGTGTTCACCTTCCCAACGGTTCCCGGCTTCAGTAATGTAGACGGTCTGGATATGGTGCTTCAGGATCGTACCGGCGGCAGTCTGGACAAGTTCAGCGGCATCAGCAGTAAGTTCATCGGTGAGTTGATGAAGCGCCCAGAGATCGCTGTTGCATTTACTTCATTCCGGTCCGACTATCCACAGCTCGAACTGCAGGTTGATGATGAAAAAGCAGCGCAATTTGGGGTCCGTGTTAAAGATGTGTTACAAACGATGCAGNNAAAGCCTCAGATTTTAACCGCTTTGGTAAGTACTACCGCGTTATGGTGCAAGCCGATAAATCCGATAGGGTAGCGCCTGCTTCTATGGATGGTGTTTTCGTGAAGAATGATCAAGGTGGAATGGTGCCAATAAGCACCATTGTGAAGCTAAAACGTGTGTATGGGCCTGAGAATGTATCCAGGTACAACCTGTTCAATTCTATCGGGATCAATGCAATACCTAAACCTGGGTATAGTTCTGGTGATGCAATCCGCGCGGTGGAAGAAGTGGCTCAAAAACAATTGCCTTTCGGATATTCCTATGAGTTCACCGGATTAACCAAGGAAGAAATCTCTTCCGGTGGACAATCTGTAATTATTTTCACGCTTTGCTTAATCTTTGTCTACTTCCTGTTAGCCGCTCAATATGAGAGTTACATACTGCCATTAGCGGTTGTGCTTTCCATACCTGCAGGTATCCTGGGCGTGTTCGTTGCCATTGGTTTTACTGGAATATCAAATAACATTTATGTGCAGGTTGCACTGGTGATGTTGATCGGACTGCTGGCGAAAAACGCAATCCTAATTGTAGAATTCGCCGTCCAGCGCCGTCGTGCGGGCAAATCACTATCTGCTGCGGCTCTTGAAGCTGCGAAACTCCGCTTGCGCCCAATCATCNNGCATTCATTGTAGGCATGATCCCGATGATGAATGCTAAAGGTCCATCTGCCCTGGGTAATCACTCGATCAGTATCGGGGCAGCAGGAGGAATGGTATTTGGCGTCGTGCTTGGATTATTCTTCATCCCGGTACTGTTCATCTTCTTCCAGTATCTACAAGAGAAAGTTTCAAAAATTAAAGTAGTTGTTCCAACCAATGAAAATCATGTTAAAGAATTTGTTCATGAAAACGCATAAAACCATAATTTACCTCCTGATATTCGCTGCATTGGCTGCGGGATGTAAGGTGTCTAAGGATGTCCCGGTACCCACAACGGCCATACCCGATACCTTCCGCGGCGCGGAGTCTGAAGACTCCAGTAGTATTGCTGCGCTGCCATTGAAGCAGTTCATCATGGAGCCCGATATTCAACGGCTGATTGATACTGCTTTGATCCGCAACTATGATCTGCAGCTCGCACTGAAGAATATTGAAGCTTCCGAATTGCTGTTTAAACAATCGCGGCTCGGTAATCTGCCGGTGCTCAATATGCAGATCACTGCAAGTTCCAACCGGCCCTCAGACAATAGCTTAAGCGGACTAAGCACGAGTCAGTTTCTAGGTACCAGTCACATTGAAGATTTCAATGCAGGGCTAGGTTTTAGTTGGGAAGCAGACATCTGGCGCAAGATTAAGAATCAGCAGAAATCAGCGCTTGCTGGTTATCTGCAAACCCGGGAGGCCAGAAAAGCTTTGCAAACCAGAATTGTCGCCAACGTGGCACAAGGCTTCTACCAGTTGCTGATGATGGACGCCCAGATGAACGTCGCAAAAAGGAACCTTCAGTTGAGCGACAGTACACTCCGAATCATAAAAATGCAGTATGATGCTGGCCAGGTTACCTCATTAGCCATCCAGCAGGCTGAAGCACAGCAACTTGTTTCTGCACAGCTTATTCCACAGCTGGAACAAGCAATTACCATCCAGGAGAATGCGCTCAGTGTGCTTACGGGAAAGCTGCCGTCGGCAATAGAAAGACAAACCAGCCTGAACAATATCATAGCACCTGTTAAACTACCAGGCGGTTTTCCAGCTGCCATGGTAAGTGCCAGACCAGATGTTAAGCGCGCGGAATTGGAACTGGATATTGCGAATGCAACCGTGGGCATCACCAAGGCAGATCTTTATCCAACCCTGAGCATTACTGCGAATGGAGGCCTGAATGCTTTCAAAGCAAGCAACTGGTTTAAAGTTCCAGCTTCCCTGTTTGGGGTGGTATCAGGTGGTATCACGCAGCCGATCTTTCAGCGCAGGCAGTTGAAAACGCAGTACGAACTGGCGAAACTTGATCGCGAGCGGGTGGTTATTCAGTTTAGACAAACTGTGCTGAATGCAACGGCAGAAGTCTCCGATGAGTTGACAAGAATCCAGAAGCTCCAGCAACAATATGAAATCTCCTCCAGGCGCGTACGCACCTTACAGCAAGCTGTAGCAAATGCAAACCTGTTATTTAAAAATGGCATGGCCACCTATCTGGAAGTAATCACTGCACAAAGTAATTTCCTTCAAAGCGAATTAGCCCTTGCCGAAATTAAAACATCGCAGTTGATTGCCGCAGTAGAACTCTACCGTGCATTGGGAGGTGGCGTAGTTGAGTTATAAACCAAAATTCTTCTTAACTTGGTGATACTTCTAACATGCTGATAGTAAGAGCTAGATCATTTAATATGGAAAGTGCAAAAAGTAAATTCGAAATCTCCTTGGAAAGCGGCCCACATTTCCGTCTTGGAAAGCTAGTAGGTACCTGGGAAGGAACCTCCCGTACCTGGTTTGAAAAGGACGTGCTTGCCGATGAATCTCCTATAAGCGGTACGATAATTGCAATTTTGGGCGGGCGTTTTATACTTCATCAGTACCAGAGTAGTCTACAAGAAAAGCCACTGNNCTTGCCATTATAGGTTACAGTTTTCCTACTGAAAGATACCAGACAGCATGGGTGGATAGCTTTCATATGGGCACTGGCATAATGTGCTCTGAGGGTGAAGAAACCAGCAAGGGACACGCTGTTTTAGGTAGCTACGGCGGCGATGGTATGCCAGAACCCTGGGGATGGC
>DCLG01000080.1:5211-6465 GCA_002320935.1 Pedobacter sp. UBA1654
ATCACAGCATATAATATAGCACCTGATGCAACCGGAGATAAAGCAGCCGGAGATAAAGCGACGGAAATTAGGTATACAAGGATCAAATAGTATTAATACATGCCATTCCTATCTCAAATCTCGCTGTTACCTGTTCATGAGGATAGCTATCTCAATGAAATACCCAGCATCAAGGCAGGTTTTCAGATGAACCTAAAGCACAATGTAACTTTCTTTGTAGGCGAGAACGGCTCGGGGAAGTCAACGCTACTTGAGGGACTTGCTTCAGCATGTGGCTTCAGTTTGCGTGGAGGAAGCCGCAATCATAATGTGGGAACAGAAAGTTACGGGAACGAAGAGTCGGCACTTGCACCTTATCTGCATTTAACCTGGACGCCCAGAAGGATCAACAGAGGGTTTTTCATGCGTGCAGAAAGCTTCTTTAATTTCGCCTCTCACATAGATGAACTGGCCAAAGCTTGCCCCGAGATTCTGGACGCCTACGGAGGGCGCTCATTACATCAGCAATCACATGGAGAATCTTTCCTGGCCTTGTTTAATAATCACTTTCAGGCCGGTATTTACATTCTTGACGAGCCGGAGGCTGCATTGTCACCCGCCAGGCTTCTAGCCTTCATGGCCGTTATAAATCAACTCGAACAGAGTGGCAGGGCGCAGTTCCTGATTGCAACGCATTCTCCAATGTTGATGTGCTACCCGGGAGCAACAATCTATGAGTTCAAAAACGATGGTGTTGCAGAAACGACTTATCAGGATACTGAGCATTTCAACCTAACTAAATCATTTCTTAATAATCCGGAGATGTATCTGCGCCACCTCTTTAAACCGCTTTAAAGCTGGCTCGAATATGTCACCCAAATGAAATATTAACCTATTTTTAAATTATGGGGAGATGTTTTATTATTATTTAAAAATTTTTATTACATTTGTATATATTTAAAGTACAGTATAATGCAACAAGGAACAGTAAAATTCTTCAATGAGACAAAAGGTTTTGGATTTATCGTGCCAGCTAATGGCGATGCCGAAATCTTCGTTCATTCTTCAGGCTTAATGGATAACATTCGTGAAAACGATTCAGTAAGCTACGACGTTGAGCAAGGTAAAAAAGGCTTAAACGCAATTAATGTTAAGATCAGCTAATTAGTTTTCCTTCATAAATTGGTAAAAACATCCGTCTTTTAAGGCGGATGTTTTTTTTTGTGCCCGGCACGGGCGCAAACTCTAGGGTGCAAGTCCCGAACGCGCCCTGAT
>DCLG01000092.1:0-221 GCA_002320935.1 Pedobacter sp. UBA1654
TAACCGGGCATACTAACATTTGCTAACATCCCTCGCGCGCGTGCGCGTATCGTTTCGCCAAATGCCTTTTTATAGTGTCAGATTCTGTAAGATACCGGTGTCAAACATTAGCATTCTTTATCATTCTTATAGCATTTTACCTGCCACCAGGTAAGCGGCGCTTACTTGGTCGTGTTATGACAATAATCCTAACCCTGTGATACTAACTGCTGGTTAGTGAC
>DCLG01000092.1:267-19495 GCA_002320935.1 Pedobacter sp. UBA1654
GAACATCAGCATTTTTAAGCAATCTGTTAGCATCAGCCCCCTCATTGTTTACTATTGTTTATATGAGGTTTTCTGAGGTTCTCAAATACCAGTCCTCTACTGTAGTCGCATTATTGGCCTCCATTTTTTTGTGGAAGCGGGCATAATATTGCCCTTCAACAAAATTGGTAATATCCACAAATCAACATAAACGCAAAATTACGATATTCCATAAGTCTGTGGAAAACCATCAAAGGGACGTTTGTCCTTAGCCAAACTGCTATTTCGAAGTTTGGACGCTCAATAATTTTATTGAGCGTTGTGTAGTCCGTTCCTTCTATAAAGCCATACTTTTTTATACCCCAAAAATAACAGGCATGAATCGACTTTTCTTCATTCGATAAATTTATCAAACGAGAAAATGCACGCCGATACAAATTCGACTTTGGCGCTTTTTTGAGCGAAAGTACAGGAGGTCGTATAAAATGCCGTTACCAGAAAATCTGGTATTGAATTAACCAGTTGGTCAAAAATGACCGTTGATAATCAGCAATTTATTTAATGCTTCACGTTTTCTCACGTATTTACTTGATTTATCCACTTGACTTTATGTTATTAGGAAGGAAGGGAACATTCATCCATACCATAGATTAAAAGCTATCGAAATCTGGAAGCTCAGCAACAGAATTCTTCTTAGGTTTATTCTTGACCTTGTAAATGTTATTTGCCAAAGAGTTCCAAAAGCCATATTCTCTAGCTATTATGGTTCTTGCTTCGGTATTAGTCGCAATATTAGGGTCTTTTACGAGATCATCTAAATCCATCATAGCACTAGCTGCAATATCATATAGGTTATTGACCTTGATAGTCTCAAGATTATTTATCGATTCAGCTAGATTCAACATATCATTCTGAGCGACTCCAAATACACTTATGATATTATTACCTATAAAGTCCCTAGGGTTATCAGAATACAACGAAGACAGTGAACTGCCCACTAATAAAGCTTGCAAACCTTTGATCCCGCGTATCAAGGTTGAAACACGATTAATATAGCGGTGACTTACAGCACTAATTTGTTTTCCGTCGTTCAATTGATTAAACTGGGGCCACTTGCCCGCTGTAACTTGAGGTTTAGACATTGCCGGCAGCCTGCCACCTGGCCTTTCACTAGGCCTATCTCCCAAGCCACCTCTCGCCGAAGTCTCGTTTCCAGAAGTAGATCGTTCTTTTTCTATCCCAATTTCAATACCCCTTTTAAATTCTACATTAATGTTTTGTGCAAAACAGCTAGCTGATATAAACACAAGTACCAAAAATCTTAAATATTTCATAACCAGTTAATTTATAATAAGTTACGAAATAATAATAAAAGATTTTCACCATAAATTCTGGTAAATGCAAATTTATTTAAATCCTAACCTAATAAACAACAGTCTTTTTAGATTCTCCTTTTAGCGGGCCTCTTTGTTGTAACCTCAGGTACTTCACCTTCTCTAAACCAATCCTCTCCCAAAAACTCGTCGATGGCTGTGCGTTTGAATAGGAGGGTGCCCGCACGCTTTGTGCAACCGAGTTCGTGCTTGTGTGCATGCACCCAGGTTTCATGTTTATGTAGGTATGCGCACACCTGCTTGGTGGTCATCCATTTGGAATTTAGATCTTCTAATTGTTTGGCAAGAGCAAGTACAGTGTTATGTGTCCTTTCTATCATGTTGATTAGGGTATTGTACTCTTCGGTGGAGATTAGTGTAACGCCTTCCATGTTTTTCAGTTTAGTTGTTGAATACTGCTAACCATCTAAACGGCTGCTTGTTTAATAATTCAAAAAGTACTAAATATGGAAGAGCAGATATTATCAGAGTTAAAAGAAATAAGACGAGTTCTTGCCTATTTTCTAGGAACAAACGAACTCCCATCGAATGAGCAGTTTTCAATTCAGGCCTTGGACAACATGGCTAAGGAGATGAAGAAATTAAACAGGGAAAGTGGAAGGTGGTTAAAAAACCACGAGCTAAGCCAATACTTTCCCGGATGCGGAGANNCTCGGAAAATTTATAAGGGAAGAGTTGAAGTTTTCGGACTACTTCACCCACGGTGGTGCGATCTACCATAACAAAGCGTCTATCCTCAAATTGGCAAATGAACTTAAATCCCGCAAAATCGACTTAGGTGCATACATGAAGCTTCAAAAGGAAAAGAATCAGCTAAAAGATAAAGTAAAGGCTGCAACATTGCGTAGTAAAATCAGCAAGAAAGAAAAATAAGAAAAGCCATCACATATCTCCAGGGTAAATCTAGTGTAAGAGGAAGACAAAATCAGTCAGCTATTTGTAGACTAGCATTTTATTACATAGTCGGTCCGCGAAATAATTTTATGATCAAGCAGATGTATCAACTTCGGGGAANNTATGTTGAAATCAGAAAATAAAGCTTCCTCTAAATTGTAAATACAAATTTGAACAGCAGGATTCATCACGAAAACAGCATCGTTGTTGACATCATATTTCAATACTTCAAGCTTATATTTTTTTCTAAAGGCATCAGTCGTATGCGCTCTTGTCGCCAAATAATCGAAAACATCTTCTTTTTTCAAGTAGTCAATCACATGAGCAACAGTGGTGTTTTCATCAACTAAACCCTCCTCTATTAAGAATTCAACGGTTTCTCGCATTTCTCTTACGTGATGTAGGTTTCCAACCAGGTCAAATAAGTGCTCTGGCAGAATCAGACATTCCGCTCTTGTTATGATATATTTTTTAGCGCACCAGTTTTTACCCCAGTGATGTGCAGGTTCAATAAATTCCTCCCAAAAATAATAACCTTCATGTAACCAAGCGTCAGATCTATTACAAACATATGGGCCGTGTTCCAATACCTCTGCATTATTGTTTCTATCTCTTAACGTTTGGTAAACCGTTCTTAAAGACATAGACTCAATTGTTTTTTAGTGTGGTATTTCCTTTTAGAGGCGTGGTTAGTTGTGAAAGATTTAGGGTAGGCAGAATTATAGGTTTAACATTGGCTTGAGTTGTTACCAAGCTAATGTAGGCTCGTAAATAGGGAAAAATGATAGCAATTGCATTTTGATAGAAATAATCCGGAATATCTTCAAGTGAAGCTACGTCTTCAAAAGTAAAGTTAGCAAGACAAGTAACACTAACAAACGCAGAATCCTCTCCCTCACTACTTGCTCCAGCTTCAAATTTTAACTCGAAAATACTTTGTTTAGGAGAGTACTCTCCTGCCACGTCAAAAGAAATATTTATGTCATTGTTTTTTAGACGAGAATTATCAAGCTCTACTTTAATAAATTGATAGTCGCTTAACTGAAAAGATGCTGGTTGCATTTAAGGGGAAGTTAATATTAAAAAAAAGGTTCGAATATAAATTCGAACCTAAAATATTGTTAATTTTTACATTTCCCAAATTTATCTTCTGGGCTCCCACTCCGAGAGATATGTTAATATGACTGAGATAATCTTTAGCCTTTGTTTCTTGANNCCCATTCATTCCCGGAATTCCATGTTTCTAAAATTTCTTCTCTCGATTGGAGAGCGAATTTTCTTTTTAATTTTTCTAACATCGTTTCCATAGTTGAATAATCTTTTGGGTTGTTGTTAATGAGAACACGCTGTCCCCGAAAAGGTTTGCAAAGGTATATCTTTTTACCTTATCAACAAACCGCATTTTTTTAACAGCGCAATTCTAATCAAAAGCAGTAGTAAATCCAAATGTAAATTCCATCTTAACAAACAGATAACATTAGGGGCTACATTCTTTGATATACCTAATATACAATAATATTCGATTGTTTTTAGTTATCTCTCAAAATTGTAGGCTACGGTCCGTTATTAAAAGGCCGCTACCCGGTTCTCTTCTTGTATTATTTTATTTCTTTCATTTAACACGCTTTACATAGGCTCTTCTGGGGTGGCACACCTTAGCCCGCTGCCAATTGGTGCTATCTCCATTTTAGATTGCACGCTGTCAACCTTATGAATAGAGCGTATCTCGTGGCACCAAAGATGCTGATCCGGATAGGTTAGTTTGTCCGGATTGATAAATGAAAAGGTAATACGCTCCCTGGCTGCATTAACGGCTGATATCTTTGCAACAAATTCCTTTGCAAAAAAGCTAGTCACAACATAATAGTCGGACACCTTTAGAGGTACATTTCCATTCTCTATATCTGATAGCATATCTCGTTTTTCACAAAGAATGATATCCCCGGATCTAATTGAATATTGTCTAGGGCAGCTCATACTATAGCCGGTTGCCTCAAATAAATGAAATGGCATTTCCTCAGCCTCGAAAACATGGATTACTGTGCAATTACTTAGCATGATCGCCTCCTTTCTGCTGACGGTGCCCAAATCCAACGTATGGCATTAGTCCGCTTGCCTCCGTTATTCGCCAAACCTCTTTCATATCATCACGCAAAAGAATACCCTGCATATTGTTCACTACACTAAACATCCGTCCGATTTGGGTTCTTTCGTTTACATTAGTGTCCAGGAGAATTTTATACAGCCCCGTTGTTATTGCTCTTAAGGCACTGAAGTTTTCCGCGTATGCTTCTGGGCTATCAAACATATCAATGAGCTGTTGCGCCTGATCAGGGGTAATGTAGTTGAGGTTCATCGTCACTTGTTTAGCCTCGGATGCTCCAACGATAGGAGTTATTTTAAGGTTATCCATTTTGACCCCCTTTCTCCGACTGAGGTACCGCAGCGAAAATCCCCGGGGTACTTGATCTATGATCCTCATTAATGTCTACCTCGTGAAATATTAATCCCGCAGTGGGGCCAACGTAGTAGGCAAACTCATTTACATCAAGAACAGGTTTCCACTCGTTTCTGCCAGTCTCATAGTTAAACGATGGTACTGTTTCCCAGGCTTCAGTCCACCTGAACTCTACAAATTCCCTGGAAACAACCTTTAAGTTAATAGGCCATTTCCCTGCAATACGGATGATTGCTGTCTGAGATTGCCTAAATGCTTCAAAATCATTACGAAGTTTGGCTGTAGTTCCTGGGTTATGCGGTATAAGGTGTGGGTGGGCATGTTGACCATGGAACAAGTCAAAGGCTGAGAACTCACGTCTACTGTAAAATTTAACAACACTGATTCCCCAATACTGAGGCTTTTTATAAGCTAACAGGCAGAACCGATGTAAGCATGGGCCAACATGATCAGCAATAAGGCAAACAGGCGATTGCTCAACACAAGTATGAACCGGCTGGATTGGCGGTAAGTCTGTGATGGAGACGACTAAAGATGATTGTTTTTGGATTTCCGCAGCTCTACCTTGCTCTGAAGGGATCTGCTTGTTCTGGTTTTTACTTTTGGTACTTCGCATGACCTATAAAATAAAGTATCCCGGCCGCTGCGAAGTACCAAATAACTCTTTACAGAGAAATAGGAGAATGAGGGGCTACCTCTCGACCGGGAATATTGTTAATAAATGATGTCTGTTTTGACTCTCTGTTTAAGGTTGATGATTCTGTTATTTAATACTTCGCATCACCAAAGTAGATAATAGAATCATTAATCCCAAATTTATTTACATGATCCTTCAGGCAACCATGGTGCCAGTGTGAGAATATGCCTTGAAGAGGGGGTTGTAGCTTATTGACGATCAAGTAGTAGGAATGCAGTGCCACATAGTGTAGAAAAGACACCTATGGTTTCCTGTATTTTTTTCCAGTAAAGTTTCTTTGAATTCTAAAAACACAAACCTAACCCGTATCTTCATTTTCCAAATCTAAGTTAGCTCTGAATGTTTTTAGTTTATTGTGATGAAAGTGGAGATGTAGGTACATTAAATTCTCCCTCCAAATACTTTGTGTTATCCGGGATAATTATTCATGAACTCAAGTGGAAACAAATGCTTGACGAGATGATCCAGTTTCGCAGAGATCTCAAAAGCAAATACGGGCTATTGCTGAAAGAAGAGATTCACGCTTCAGTTTTTATCAATGGTACTCCAAAGCTACGTCATGGCGCGCACCGTAATGATAGACTCAGAATTTTGATTGACTGTTTGCATTTTATAAATTCGAGAGATTACATAAGTATCGTTACTGTTAGATGCGATAAGTCAAAACGTAAGGATAAGGATGAGGTGTTCTACAGAACATGGAATTTTTTCGTTCAGCGTATAGAGAACACCGTGATGCATAAGAATTTTGATTCACCAAATTCAATTGATACCGCTATATTGGTTCCAGACCAAGGGAACACGGCCACGATACGTGGAATTGTTAGAAAGATGAGGAAGTATAATCCAATTAATCATAAAAGCAGTTATGGTCCTGGCGCTCGCATGATAGAAGTCAAGCACGTCATTAAAGATCCTGTTTTTAGGGATTCAAAAGATTCATTCTTTCACCAGATGGTAGATGTTGTAGCGTATTTTGCTAGACAAACCTACGAACCTAACAATTTTATTAAACGTAAAGGGGCGAAAAAATACTATGAATCAAAACTTTCGGCCGTGACTAATAGGTTCGCAACAGCAGCAAAAACAATCAATTACATCGTTGAAGTATAAAAAAAAGGGGGTCGTTAGACCCCGGTGAAGTCCTACATTCCTTACTGATCTCGACGATCTTACCACTCGGGCGTTTCAGACTTATTCAAATATACAACAAATTAATGGTAAAATTGATTGAAAATGTTAGCATTAATGATTAACGCCTCAGCATCAATTAGCGACTTTGGACCATTTCAATCAGAGATTTGGGGGACCGTATCAGATTGGGTGATGATTTTTGTCACGATGGTAACGGCCTATTACCTTTATCGAACCTTACAGTCACAAAAGATCGTTCAAGAGGCGCAATCCCAAATTACGATAATTGAAAACGAAAGGTATAGAAACGAGCATTTGCCTGTCTTCGATCTGAAATGCACGCAGACGGATGTCGAGAGACTAGAGAAAGAAGTTAGATTAATTCCGGTCTTTATACTAAAGTTAAGTGGGGGGGCCTGTAAATATGTAAAGTTAAAGCATCACTTACCTAAAGATAGTAGCGTGAAATGGCCTCTACATTTTTCTTTTTCTTACAATAACCATAAGAATGGTCGTACGATTTCATTTCGCCTACCAATTACCATTGATCATGAAAAATTTCCAAGAGATACAATTGTTTCCTTTAGCGTGGAATGCGCAGACTATGTTAATAACAAATATCAGCAAACTTTTAAATATAAGTACAGTAGCTTTGGAGGCTGGAATGTAGAAAACGGAGATACACAATACTTACAATAATCTAAACACTGCGCAGGAGGCATTAATTAACAATTTCCTACCAATTATCTTCCTTTGCCGAAACGATACCGGCTGCTGCGGTCTGTATGTAGGCATTTATAAATTGCTCCAGGTTCTCTTTCCCGTCTTTTTGCTTCAGCTCACCTTTGCTGTTATAAACCTCTTTATGGTTACGACCGTTTCCACCGATAACGGATGCGGTCCTGTATACATCCCCGGTTCTGGTATTCATTCCATTAATGCTAGGCTGGAATACTCTCATACGACCGTCTTTAAACTGAAAGGTTATTGTATAGTTAACATCCCAACTAGGATTAAGATAAAGGACTTTCATTTTTATAGCCCGTTCTGCCACTGCGTTAACAGTAATACTCTCATTCTCTACAGTGCTTAATACATCCTTTGGGGAAACGTAAAGAGATGAGAGGTATAAAAACGCCTTTTTGTATAATTGAGCCTGTGTAGCGCCCGCAGCATCAATAACGATAAAGGTTTTTGTGGTGTCGGCTGCGGATACAAATCCGGCCGGTGTAAGTTTAAAGGATTGAGAAAAGGAGGTAAGCGATGCCAGGCAGAACAATAGTGAGGTTATGATAGTTTTCATAGAGCGCAAATTGGGAGGTCCGGGGTAAATATAACAAATCCCCTCGTGTTAGTCTCACTAAAAAATATCCCAAATATCCTTAACTTCTATTTTTTNNCTCATAACCAGGAATAACAGCTAGATACAGAACGAAGTTATCCCAACTAAGCCCCCACTTGACAAAATCAAGACTCCAACCATAATGCTTGGATGCTGATGCAAATATTGAATGAATTATTTTGTCTGCCTTATCTGCCTTATTTTTGAGCTTATCAGATTCTTTCTTGTCAAGACAGAAATGTTGAAACAAAGGAGCCATGTTCTCATTTTCTACAGAAAAGTGCGCTGCTCGGTGCAAATCAATAGCATCTGCATTGTTGCGGAGAAAGTCAATAAGTGATCGCTCCGGTTCGTGTTGATTGTTTTGGATGCCAGCGGCAACCGCATACAACATATTAGTTGTTTGGTTATTTACAATCGGGATACATTTATCGGATTCAATACCAGGGCCAACCTCTTCCTGCGCGCTCAATGCAACTTCTGCGATTCTAATCATGTTCGCGGCCTTACAAGGATATATTGTAAAAGAGCGTTCGGTTTCCTGGCTCTCTACCTGCTTCGGCTTGTGTAGCCACTGCTGCCACCATGTTTGGGGCTTATAGGTAATGACAGGCTCAGATAAGGGTACTATAAAGGTATACTTCGCCTTCTCAAGGAAAATGTCAACTGATGCACTTGTAATTTCGTTTTCTGGTATCATTACAGAGGGTGTATTATCCCCTCACATCTCTGTAAGGGGATTTTCAATTTATTGGGCTACCTTCTACTTTTGTAATTCAGATTTCAGCTTTTCTACTTCCTCATCTAATTGAGTTTTTAAAACCCCAAGGCGTTTTAGCGACTCTTCTATCTTATCCCTTTCGGCCTCAGTTATACCGGGTTCAATAGCAATTCGCAGCTTATCAAATTGATCTAACTCCTTTCTGTATTTTTTAGCTAAAAGTCGCGCCTCTTGTCCTCTAGCCATTTCTTTTACTTGCTCTTCGAAGCCTTCAAGTCTTACCGGGATGCCAAAGGCGCACATGTAGTCGCCTCCCATGTCGCTCAATTGAGTTGTGTGTATTTCCATTCCAACTGCAACAGTATACTTTTCCTTATCGAGAGTGTCGGCAGCCATCTGCTTAAGTAAAGCAATGGTGATTTCCGGAGGCTTAACGTCTGTTCGGTGTTTAAAACTATCCACGATTCTTAATTGCTCCTCCTTTGCAACGGGAGGGTGAATGAACCACTCTGTATCTTCTTTAAACTCTGTTACCGTTATTTCTTCCCTGTCTACACATATTCTGTAAGCGCATAGTTTTTTTAATTGGAGGCTGTACCCCATGATGTATAAAGCACCTAAATGGCCTTTTTCTTCTCTTGAAGCGTATACATCTGGATTGTATTTGTCAACGTCAATATAACTAAGGAAATACTTTTCTGTAATTTCTACCAGATCCACCATCTCAGATAAAACTAAAGAATTTATGAAGTCATAGTAATCGTTTCCTAATCTAGTATATCCCAATGCCACTACGCAGCACCTTAGGTGGGGATAATAGTCGGTCTTAGATTGACTGTTTACGTGGTTTTCTGAGAAATCGTCATTGGAGGTTACCAGTGTGTCTGTTGAAAATGTAATTGTTTGAGGCTCGAATGATATAGCTAATCCCGACATAATAATGATGTTAATTCTTTAAATGATTCTTGTTTAATATTCTTTATACTGCTTGTTAAAGCATTCTGGTTCGATGAGCCATTATTGTTATTTCCTGTCAAATCGGAACCTGTAATTTTTTTATAGTATTCAAATTGCTTCTGTGCATCATCGGTCATCGCGGCAAATGCTTTTTGTAAATCTGCAATTTCTGTGTCGGTTAACTTATCGTCACTCTCTGCAGCCTCATCAAATTGTTTGTAGAATTTCTCCATTGCACCTGCTAGTACCTTGTTTTTGAAGATGCTTAATGCCGCGTCATCCATCGACTGTTTAAAGAAGTCTGCAAGGTCCTGAGCACTTGTTTTACCGCTTGCGAACATTTCAGCGAGGGAGTCGGTTAAACTATCTGCTGTGGTGCCGGTAAATATCTCTGCTGTGGTTTTAGCGAGTTCTGCCATAGCCTGATCAGCATCGTATCCTTTCTGCTCAAGTTCTTTCAACCTTTCAACAAGGGCTTTTGCATCACCCTCTAGCTTACCCTGGGCAAGTAACTGGCTTAGCTGCTCGAAATTCATTCCGTTTAAGCTCGCATAGGTTTTGTTTACCTGAGCCTTTCTGAACCACGTGCCATGTTTGTAGGTTTCCCCGGTGATATACTGCTTGCCTTGCAGTTGCTTCATGATCTCGGCTGCCTCTTTATCGTATTCCGCAGACTGTGTTTTTCTTAATGCAATTTCATCCCGGATACCTTGCAGTACAATTTTATTGTTCCGAACGTTTTCGATTTGCCTCTGTCTTAGCATGTCCTGATACTCACGTTCTCCTGCAATAGCCTGGGCATAGAAGTCGGCAACCTCTTTACGAGCCGCAGCATTCATCTCCTTAACCTTTTTACCGATAGAGAATAGTGTTCCGACTGCTTTAATTGCTGAGCCAATTATTTTAGCTGGATCACCCGAAGCAATAGAGAGTGCAAGATCACCCGCGGCACCTGCTAATTGTCCGATTGTATCAAGAGTATAACCGGCTGCGGTATCTACGCCCCCTAAGCCCTGAGATAAAGTCATTGCAGCATCAGAGGCAAGCCCTAATCCGGTGCCTAATCCTTTGATTTTGTCCCCATCACCTAAATCCGATAAGAATTTACCTAAGCCGCTATTAGCAATCCCGTTTGTGTTGCTATCAAGGGATTTTTTTAATCTGCGTACCTCGTTTAATTGTTCTAATAGCTCGGCAAATTTCGGTGTGGTTTCATCTACCTCTGCACCTAGAGCTGTAATAAGATCCTTTTCGCGATCATCTAACAGTTTGATGTTAACCTGATCCGGTCCGATTCTAAGCCTAGATTTAAGATTTTCTATTAACCGCTGTACAGCGTCTGGTATTTCCTTTCCGCTGAAAGCTTTTATTAAAGCCTCTAGCTGCTTTTTAACCTCTGATCTGGTAAGTATTAAGGCTTGCTGTGCTAAACGCTTTGTAAAGTCTGCTTTTGCATTTTCATTGTTTACAAGAGCGTCCATTTGTTCCTTATAGGCACGATCTAATTCTTTAACGTTCTCCGTTTTACCTCTGCGTAATAACTCAGCCCGTTGAGCCTCATACGTTTCGGTTAATGCGGTTGCCTGTTGTTGGTAACTGGCCGTGGCTTTCAATAACTCTGTAAATTGATCCTCTTGCCTTTTAGCCGCTTCTTTATCAGCTGCGGGAATAAAGTCCTTATTAATCAGGTCCCGCATTTTGTTTGCGTACACGCTCCGATCTGCTGCATCCGGCAATAAGCTCTTTAAATAATCGACATAAGACTTGAAGCCTTTAAGTTCCGCAGCAAACCGCCTATTAGCCTCTGTGGTGCCCGCTTGTAGTTTGTACTGCTCATACTCATCGAATAGCGCTTTCTTTGCTTCAATCGTCTCTTTTGTCTTTGCTACTTCCTGCTTAGCCGTTATTGTAACTTCATCCCGCTTTTGATCAGCATTGACATATCCAAGCGCCTGAGCTTTGCTGAAGTTTTTATTATCAATGATGATGGGCTGGCCCTTGTTATCCTTGTTATTGCAAAACTCGTTTATTTTGCGCCTGCGTTCGTCGTAACTATCAATTACAGACTGCAGCTCTGCATTGTCGGACTCTTTTTGATCACGTAAAGACTTCGCTCGGTTCTTCGCAAGTTCTTCCCCTAATGATTTTGCCCGGTTTAATGCTGCGGTTTCTTGTCTGCTATCAGTGGCGCTGCCCCCGTTCAATTGTGCCTTTAATTTCTTGATGTTGGCAGCATATTCCTTGTACTTGCTACTATTTACATCAAGTGGACGTTGAAGCGACTGTAAAGCCTTTATTTCGGCCTTTATGGCTTCCTGCGTTCTAGCACCGCTTTCTTCCTGCTCTTCATTCTGCTTAACCGATTCCTTTTTTTTATCAAAGCCGAATTTCTTCTGCATTTCCAGTACATCAGTGTAATAGGTTTTAGCTTTTTGAGCATTAACTCTATACTCCTGAATAGTTGAGCCCGACTCTTTAAGTTCACCTGATTTAACTCCGTCCTGGTACTTCTTTAAAGCCTGTTCAGCCTCTTTAGATGTTCGCTTAAGGTTATCTAGGTACGCATTGAATTTACTTGCTCCTAAAGCCTGTAATTTAGCCTCCGTACCTGCTTGATTTCCTCCCTGCGGATAAAGAAATTTTTGGTTATCATTGGTGCGTTTGCTTGTGCTATTGAATGATTGCGTTATATCATAGATAGCATTGCCGGCATTACCTCCAGATAGGCGTGCCCAAAACTCTTTCCAGCTATTTGAGTTAACCAGTTTTGTAAACTCACTTAACGAAATTTGCAGGTAGTCAACAATGCTTTTAAAGAAACGGCCAGTGTTACCAGAGGTGGTTGCATTTTCAAAAACCTTGTTCAGTTTATCAATGCTACCTGCAAGGTTGTCGTTTTTAATGGCAATTTGCTCGGCAATCTTATCAGCATCCAAGTAATCTTTATTGGTTGCTTTGATTTTCTCTGACAAACTAGCCTGGCCCTGAGCAAGCGCAATGATAGCATTCTTTGATGGTCCCGCTTTTATGCCTATTGTGTCTAGTCGATCATTGAACGTGGTTAATGTAGGATTACCAGAATTCAATCCTTTAAAGAACAACTGTAATGCTTGATTTGCATCAGTGTTAATCAGGTTTGTAAATTTATCAATGGTCAATGTTGAGTCCTGCAGTTGAGCAATGGCAAAGAACTTATCTCTTTTGCTCGATAGGTTACCTATCAAGCGGTTAATAGATGTACCGGCTACCTCCGCGCTTGATCCTGCCTCTTCCAGTACCGCACCATAGGCCAATACAGTAGGAAGGGTTATATTAGCTGCCTTTGAAACACCAGCAACCCTTAATGTAAAGTCCTGAAGGAATTCTCCAGTAGCAAGGCCCGCTTGCCCCAATCCTAGTATGGCAGAACCTGTGCGATTATAAGCTTCCTCGATATCGGTACCCTCGCGGGCCTGAGTTTCAAATACACCGTTAATCTTTCCTAATGCGGTTGCAACCGCTTCAGCGCCCCCTGGTATCTCACTAGACAGTACGACTGCCAACTGATCAATGGAGCGTGTAAAACCTGCAATATCTTCTTTTGCAATACCTAATTGTCCGGCGATCGTTGCTATATCAAGTAATCCTTTAAGCCCGGTCCTTGTATCGAAACCTTTAAACGTCTCTAACAGACTGTCAGCCTCTACCTGGGTAAGCGATGCCGTTCTACGTACATCTGCTAAACTATCACTGATCTCTGCGTTAGATGATATAACCTTTCCTACAAGGGTTATGGCTGCGGTTGCAGTAAGGTATCCCGCAGTCAGGGAAGCCAAACTGTTTCCGATACCGTTCAATCCAGATTTATAGTTCCCGATGTTTCGCTGGTGGTTACCCATCCGGCGATCAAACTCAGTCAACTGAGAATTTAAACGGCTATATTCCCGGATGCGGGCTTGCATCAAAGGAGACTGACTAGCAAACCCACCGTTAACTCCTTTAATCTGAGCACCGAGCTGCTTCAATCGCTGCTGAGCTTCGTTATAGCTGCCGTTAGCTGCGGATTGTTGTGTTCTTGCCTCTTTTGTAGCCCGGGTAAGATTTTGTCGTTCAATCCTATTTTCTCTTTCAGTAGCTGTTGCTTGCTGTTGGGTTATTCTCCCGGCTTTAAGGCTTGCTGCTAGTGCCAGATTTTCTTGCCTCAGTTTTTCGGTTGCTACTGATGCCTCAAGCAATACCTTTCTAAGATCAAGATTAGCTGCCTGAAACGCAGTGAGAGGCTTAGTATCTACGCCTGTATTGCCTGTATTGGTTTTGAAGTTAAATGATTTCTCACCTTCTGCCTGGATCTTCTTAAACATCCGCAGCATTTCCTCACCATTCCTTTTGAATTCCTCTATGTCGAATTCCGCTTTATAGTGTAGTCCGTTTTCTCCTTGTACCATGTATTAAATGTTCTTGTAGTTTGTTTGTAATGACCTGTATTTCACCCGTATGTTGTAGAAATATGTCCCGTCCGCATCCCTGATAGGTATGCCCGTCGATTCTACCTCGGTATTGAAGTCGGTTTTCCATTGGCAATCTAAATAGGGGAGGATCAGGGCGGCAACTCTGCTGAAGGTCCTTAAGTCCGGCACTAGGGTTTGTTGCCGGGGTGATGCACCTTCTAGTTCAATCGAGAGCATTGGGCAATGGATGTTTACATTTACTGTTGCATTTTGTATTTGCTGATTGCTTACTGTAAAACAGGCTACAACGATATCAATCTGACCTTTTGAGGTCAAAACATATTGGTGGATTTTGCCGGTGATGTTGTTTAATACCTCTGGGATATTGATCAATGACCTTACATCTTTAGTTACTTCTGTTCCGCTTTTCATTTCTTAAGCTCCTCCCGCAGCATATCCACCAAATAGTCACTCGTTCCACTTATGACATCTTTATTCTTTCCTTCCACGTATCTTGCATAGTACATGCCGGCTACTATAACTAATGCAATTCCCGTTGTATCGGCTCCGACTTGACGAGCAAGTTTTCTACCTTCTTTTATTCCGTTTTCCCCCTGGTCTGTTAGGGTGAAATAATTATAGACCTCTTTACCGTCAACAAACACCATTGCGCCCTTTGAAGAGCTTAAGTCGCCTGTATCATCATAATATCCAGTTGGAGGATTAATGTCCTTCGCCATCTTCACCTGTGCTCTAGCGACTTTTTTCAATCGCTCCACAATATCTGTTTGAGCATTAGTGATCATTTCGTCAATGTCACAAGCAAATGCATTTATATTGAAATTAGATTTAACCCGCAGCATTGCCGTTTTCTTTATTAAAGTTGCTTGACAGCATCTGCTCATCTATATTATTGAAAGGCCGATCATCTCTTTCGGCCTGAATAGACTTAGGGATGAGTATGCTTGACGTGCCTTTGAATATCATCAGGCAGTTTAGAAATGCATCAAGCTGTAGTTGTGCAATTGCTATCTGTGCGCCCTGCGTTAACATATCAAAGGTGAAATTCATTTCAATGAACCGCAGCAACTCTTCACTAGGCTCTTTTACGCTTTTATGAGTGGATACGGCAATAATGTAAATCATATCCTTGTAGTGCCGTTCAATTACATCAGAGGCAAGCTCTGCAGGCGTATCACCGTAAAGCTCATTAGGCATGCCGCTGATTTTACCGGCTATCTGAGATACCTTGCCAATTACCGCAGGGTCAAACACAAATTCTTTGGTAGTCTCTGGTTCTCTTTTCTTTTTGAAGCGATCCAAAAATTTAGGCTTTGGATTCCAGATAATTGGAACCGTCATAATAAACCGCAGTTTACCTTGCTCTGTTATTTCTTGCCTTACTAAGGCTTGTCTTGATTCTGTCATTGCTGTTTATTTATTGTTCTTGTTGATGGCTTCTTTCAGGTTTTCCAATGCTCTGTTTAGCCGGTATACATCACCGTAAAACCTATGAATGTGGATTAGCCTCAGAGTTTTACTTTTCACGTTATCTTTATCTAGCTGATCATTTAGCTTGCTGTTGTGTGAAGCAATGATTCTTGCGGTGCCATTTGTGATAGAATCCAATACTACCGCTTCGGAAAACTCACCTATCCCTAGCACCATGTACGCCTCCTTAAACTCATCTAAGAGAGGCTGTATGTTGGGATGATTAAATTCCAGCTTCATCTTGCTGTGCTATTTGGGTTATTGATAATGCTGCGGATAAGTCTACAAGAAAACCCCGCCTTTGCTCCGGAGTGGTGGTGTCAATCTCTTGTTCGATTTTGGTGATGTTGCGCTTTATTAGCGATTCAATTTTAATCCGAACGGACTTGTTTTTACTGCCTTTCGGCTTTCCTTTCGGGTTCCCAGATTGTCCCTTTTTAAATGGCATATCGTTGTATTTATATTGTATTTTATTGTATTTCAAAGATACCTCAACGGTATCCCACAAGCTATTAGGCTGCTTTACTAGGGTTTGGTAGTATAGAGTTTACAGCGTAAAAAAGCCCTCTCACATTGTAAGAGGGCTATCCGTTTCAATTATTTACTGCTCAACCTGATTCCCATGGAAAGACTCTTCGATTTTAGATCTTCAGGCTCAAGTTATCGCCAATTAGATTTAGCAGGTTTTCCATTTCTGTGCTTCTGCTTGTTTTTCCTCTGTACTTAGTTCTTCCTGTTCGCTTTTTATATTTTCTACAATTTCAAACGCGAGCTCATTGACCTGCGCAGCCCATCTGGGATTTTTGTAGTTTGGCAGAACAAAGACAGAAAAATGGTTAATCATTTCTCCGTTTTGAAAACCAAGACAATTAGATAGTATTCCTCTCACACCAGGCTTTAGCTTTGTGATCTTTGAAGTGTATAAGTGGAGGGGGGAATAAATCCTGTAGAATACTGCTATGTAGAAGTGCTCATTCCCTCCGCGCATCACACCGTTTTGATGATGATAGATGTAGTTAAAAACTGTAGGGATCAGCTTTTCATCTTCTAACAGCGGTTGTACCGCTTGTTCGCAGGTTTTATACAACTCAGGGTTAATGTCGAATAGAAACTCCGCTATCAGTCGGTTTATCTCGCTTTTTCTTCTGGTTACTTTCTTATCTATCGTTTCTCTCATCGTATTGCTCTTTATTAAGCTGCGGGGTTGTTCAAATAGTAGTCTTGAAAATTCTCCCTTAATATTGAGTCCAGCTTATTCAGGTAGTCATCCTCGATAAGAGTAGCGATCATGCCAAGTACACTATGCATCTTTGAGTTTTCGCTTCCACTGTCTAACTCATCAACGGTCTTAACCAAGCATTTAAGTGCGTCCACCTCTGCTGCGGTATATTCAGTTTTCTCAGTTCCTTCTACCAGGCCTATTTTATTGCTAATGTTCTCTTGATTCAGGCAACCAGATAACCGGCCGGTAAGATCACTTATGATTTGCGATTGTGCGACTACCACCACCTTTAGGTTGTTTTCAGAATTAATATCTGATTCTAATACTTCACTTACCAGATCAGCCTTTTCGATTAGTGATAGGTTAGATACTGCTTGATGTAGGTCCTCTTTGTTGAGGTCTTCCATCCACTTGAATTTTGATGTTTCGTTTTGCATTTGTTTCTATTTTTAAATTGTTAATTGATCTGATGAAAATATTCGGGAAATTTGTTTGTTAGAACGGGCATTAGTTCAGCACCTCTGTTGTTTAAAAGCAGGGCTAATACAGACCGCAGGATGCATTTATTTCTATCGGTACCCGGTATCATATTGGATTGCGCTACAAGGTCCTGTATGGGCGTAGAAATCCTTTCTTTGATCCTGTCAGGATAATAGAACTTAGTTTTCTCGCGGTCGCTTTTGTCAATCCCTAAGAATACCTTTGTTATCTCTTCAAGTTTAATGGCTGGTATGTCGTAGTCGTTGAAGTGCTCATACTCTTTTATCAGAATACCCCTGATCTTGCTTAGCATTTCTAATTGTTCCTGGATGCTTTTTAAGTCGGTCGGTGCCGGTGGACTATAGATTTCGTTATACATATGTAGCTGTTTGTTAAAGTTTAGGTTCTGTTGTAGCTGTTTTTATCAGGTACTGGTTGAAATAGATCACTTTCATAATTCTTTCCTTTGTTAGCAAGCATGATCCCTTTAAGTGCTGGATAGCTAAGTCTTTAGTTGCCTCAATATCATTGAGGGTTTTGCATTCGTTTGCCTTTTTTACGATCTGATCCTCTGTCATAAATTCTGGGGTTTCATTTTTCATATAGCTATTTGTTGTTTGTTTAGTGATTCAATTTCTGTCTTAAGTTTTTCGAGCGGCTCTGTGTATAGCATCAATTGCAGCGGGTTCTTTAAATAGATCATTACCCCCTGCCAAAGGGTGCCGATGTAGTTTCGGTGCTCGTTTGGTATTAAACCATTATCATCCAGGTTAGAATAGAAGTGCTGCAGCGTTACTACATCAGCGGGAATAGGGGACTGATCTGTTTGCTTGGCATTGGGCTGCGGCTCGGTAATTACTTCCGCGCGCGCAGTGACCGTAATAAAATCATCCTCGGTGCTTATTTCTTTATCTTGAATGATAGTAGAAAAACCTTTGTCTGGTTGTTTGGCGGTCGGAATGCCTAAGAAATCGTTTATGTCAAATTGTACTAGGTAATCAGCTAAATCCAGCCCATTTTCTTTTTCCTGTGCTGTAGCTTTTTTCTCAAGTAGATCCGACACCTTAAAGCCGTAAAGCTTCGCCTTATCTTTCCAGTCCTTAAATGCATTTAAGTCAGGATAGAGTACAACTGTCTTTGAATTTGCTTTTAAGGTCTTACACTTATCAACACTCAAACCTTGTTTGTTTCCCGCAGCCACCCATGTAAATTGCGGAAGATATCCACTCGCAATGATCGCGGTCTTTTCTGATTCCGTAACAGCTATAGGAAGTTTATTACTGAATAACAGGTGTTCGCCGAATAAGCATTGTTTTAAATTGAAATCTTTAGCTTTCGTCACCTTATGAACCCACTGGATTCTTTCTTGTGGCACCTTTACCCGTTTGCCAGTTGCTGAGTCGTACTGCATTATTTTGCCCGTACGGATATTACCGGCAATGTCTATCTGCCAAAACACTGTTGATCCCGGCCAGTGCCTAGAAGTGCCTATTTTGTATTTATCAATAAGATGATTTACTGTTGCCTCAGGGAACAACGTTTTTAAGTAAGTCACGAAGTTGTTTGTTTCAAAGTCGGTTCGGCTTCTTTCCATTAAATTGCTATCAATTAGACTAGCCGGTCTTTCTGGAATGACTTCCCGTACCGCAGCAACATCTGTATTGTGATCTGGAACGATACCGTTTGCTTTAAAATATTCAGACGGCCGCAGGTGATACCCGCACTTATCTGCCCGCTCGCATTTTCCAACGTCATCACCAAGCTGCTCGCCTGTGGTTTTATCAATATACCGGGCAAACTTTCCTTTTTGCCTACAGCCGGGGCAATGGTACCTTGATGCCATTCCTTTATACTCCTGTAAGCTGTATCTATGTTCACTCATATTCTTATGTGATTTTTGATGCATTAATCAACCTAACGGATACTAAACGGGTCGTTCAGTTGCCGTTTAGTATCAACTGAACTGAACGGGTTAAAACCCCTTAAGGGATAACCGTTCCGTTCGGTTAACATGTTATGTAGTTATGTATTC
>DCLG01000092.1:19519-20579 GCA_002320935.1 Pedobacter sp. UBA1654
TTGTAAGAGGACGTCTTCGTGCGTTCAGTTCCTTGTTGTTCGATAAACCCTTCGTTCTCCAAGTACCGCAGGTACAATTGGGCTGTGTCTCTGGAAATTACCTGCTTTAGTGATTTGTGGTATTCTCCTCTAATGTCCTCAAGCAGGCTCTTTGATGCAATGATGTCTTTCCTTTTGAATATTTTACGCAAACAGTCCTTATGCACATCATTACTAATGTCATGAGCCTGAACTACAGGTGTTCTGCCTGACTTTCCATCTTCGGTAGGTTCTGCTAGGTCCTCAAATGGGACCCGATCGCCAGTGTTAGTGAAAAGGAAGTTATCTGTATCCAGGTGAAGTTTATAGCTGCTATTCTTATATTCCTTACCCAAATAGTTGCCTTTGACGATACACAGGTGCTTATAATCTCCGTCGGTTATATCAGTTCTGAGTTCCATCACTAGGCGCATCTTTGCTTCAAAACCCTGACCTGAAAGAATGTTATCTTTTGAGGGGACCAATTTCTGCGTGCGCTTTCCTGTATGGTGAAGGAATCCAATAGCGCACTGGTATTTATTGGAGATGCTGCGGTATAAATTTAAAGTGGTTCTGATTAGGGCACTGTCGTTTAAATTCTGCCCAAATACGTCACTCCAAGCATCAATGATAATAAGATCTGCAGATTCAGCTTCTAATTGTTCCTCCAGGTATTCCGGGATATTATCTGTTTCAAAGTGAAATCTAATATTATCTAGACAGTCATTAGTTCGGGCCTGTTTCCGTAAAAGGAAGCCGGTAGATACGTTATCGTCTTCTGTTGCGATAAATAAAACGCGGCGGTGTATAGGGTTGACTGGAAAATTAAGGAAATCCTGACCCCTCGCAACACACAGGGCAAGTTGTCTAAATAGCATAGACTTTCCTGTGTCACTACTCCCAACGATTGAGAAGATGCCAACGGCCGGAATGATTGGCTTTGCTAAGTACGGAATAGCATCCGCGTTTAAATTGAATAGCTCTGTTGCTGTGTACGTTATCTTCTCAATTTCAGTAATTTCAGCAATATCATTTAAAATAT
>DCLG01000092.1:20633-36426 GCA_002320935.1 Pedobacter sp. UBA1654
CTTAGGATCACATGATAGGTAGTCGGCCTTGTAGTGTGTTTCCTTGCAATAATCGTTGTGAGTAACTATTAAAGCCCCTTCATTTTGAAGCATTGTTTTATATCGCGTTAAGTTCGGCCGGTAGATGTTCAGTGCCGTTGCAACCATAGTAGCGGTAGCATTATTTTTTGACAAATACTCTTTAACTTGTTTTAGTTCAGTATGTTGATTTTTATAATTATATTTGCCTTGCTGTTGATCCCCATCACCAAAGGCATTACGGTTTTGATCTTCCATAGATTAAGACCGTTTTTTATTGTTTACCTCTAAAGCTTTTGCAACCGCGTTTAGATCATATCTAATTGCTGAGCCTACCTGCATAAAAGGAATTTTGCCTTTATTTCTCCATCTTATTACCGTTGGCTCTGATAAGTCAAACCGCTCACATAACCCTTTCTGATTTACTATCACTGGCACCAGGGCTGCGGGTTCGGTTATCGGCGTAATTACCGCTGATGCTGCCATCTCTTCGCGGATTAACCCCCGGATTTCTTCTTTAAATTGAATACCTAAAATTTCCATAACCTTTTGTTTGATACAAGATTAAGCCTGTTTAAGGGCACAAAAAAACCTTCCCGAACGTTCGGAAAGGTTTGTGGAGAGGTTTATGGAAAGGTTTTCCTTTTTTCCTTAATCTAGCTAACAATATTTGCCATAATACTTTACTTTATCGCCCATTCCCTTCGCTGATAACGTTTTTATATCACAGCTAAATCCATGAAATGTATTAGCGAACATTGATACAATCTGTGGCTGTGTTAGCGTCAACTGCAGTTGTTTATCTAATAATTGAGCGAAGTTTAATGCTTGGCGTAAGGACTCTGGTTCATACAATGAATTTGATCTACTGGGCTTGAAGAATTCAATGCCATTATCATTTACAACTATGTGCCCCGCAGCAATAAGTTTGTTCTTAACTCTATCAGCATCATTGCTATTTAAAAACAAATCCCAAAGAGTTAAACCGTTCAACGGCTGCAGTGGCTCTGTTGCGGTTTCTGCTCTTTCTAGCTTGATAGATTCCGCAACCTTTTTAGGCTTGTCATAAGGATCTCTATATTCACCGCTTGATATTCTGTGGAGGTAATGATCGGCTATTTCACCGTCTGGCAAATTCATAAGCCTGTCAACGGTAAGTTCAAATTTTACACCGTAGGAATAACACAGCTCGGAGGTGTCGAATATGAAATTAGATAGCATACACATACACTTAACTACATAGTCATGCACTATAGGGTCTAAAAAGAATTCATCCCAGGGCTGTATTGCATACTCAAGTTCACCTCCGGTTGCAACATATTCCTCTCTGTCCTTGATTATACCTTTAGCGATTTCGTTTACAACCTCCCATTTGTTCCCGTAGGTGATTGCAAGCTTAAACATAATGCAGTTCAGGTGCGGGAAAATTTTGTCAAATACATGATTGATAAATCCAGTTCTCTGAGCATTATCAGAAAAGGTGTACATCTTCTCTTTTATAGACTCTGTTGCTCCATGAATAATCATACACCATTCATCAAAGGTGACTATCTCATCTATTTCCTTTACCTTTTCTTTGCTTTCGGTCATGGTGCCGCAAAGCTTTATCAAAAAATTATAATCGTATTGTATCTGCATGATCGTGTCTGTCGAATAAATAAACTTGTTCCTTAATTGATTAGCCCACAATCTTAAGGTTGTTAACCTCACCCCAGGCTTTAACCATTACTACCTTTTTCCGCTTCTCTGTGACCTTTACATACCGTTTGAAGCTGCGGTAATCGCTATGGCCTGAAATCTCCATTACTTCCTCCGCACTCATCCCTTTCTCTAATGATAGCGTTACAAAGGTTTTCCGGCCGGTATGGAAATGGCACAATTCGAATTTAGGATAAACTGTAACCATACGTTTTTTACCGCTAAACCGAACTATTTCAATTGGTCTATCAATCCCGGCTAACTGGCATAAGTCTTTTATGCTGCGATTTAGGCCCTGGTTGCTTACCATTGGTAGGGGCCTAACCTGATCCTTATACTTATTAATGATTGAAGCAGAAACGCTATTTAAAGGAACGGTTAATTCGGTTTTAGTTTTCTTTACTGTAAGGGTAATGATGTTGTTGTCAATGTGCTCACGTCTTAGCTGAGCTACATCGCTATATCTAAAGCCGGTAACACAACTAAAGATAAACAAGTCGCGGCATTTGTCCAGGCGCTTATTTGCGGACAGGTCAAGGTTCATAATCGCATCAAACTCGCCTTGTTCTAATGCAATAACTTCTAACTTTTCTTTTTTGATGGTATAGTCCCGGTAACTATCATTAACCTTTATGCCCTCTCTGCGTGCATAGCCTAAAAATGTTTTTAAGGTGCTCAGTGCTTTGGCAATGGTAGTATTGTTCAGCATAGGGGATACAATGCCGGCTTTATCGGTCTTAGTGCGTTTGATCAGGAAATCATTGAGTTTATTAAAGAACTTATAATCTATCGTCTCAAAGGTCACGCGGTGCCCTGTAGCAACTTCATATGCTTTTAGGTGGTTCTTTACTGACTTGTAAACTGTAAGGCTCCCAGGCTCTCTGGTGGCTTCATGATCCTGGATATACTTATCCATGTACTCAAACAGCAAGCCTTTAGGTTCTTCAACCTTGATGATCTTGCTGAGCTTTTTAAGTTCCTGATCCTTGTATGCATCAATAACCATCTTTGCGGAAAATGCCACCTTGTTAAATAGAAATGCTTTCTCAACTGAAAGTATCGCTTTTTTAATATCAGATAAGGCATTGTTAATGGCTTCTATTTCTGATTTGTCTAAACGGGCTTTAACCGGTAATGCTTTTACTTGTTCATTGTCTACCGCCTTGATAAAGGTTGCTTTGCGTTCTTCTTTATCCCAGTATACAGGCAAAATCTTTTGATCTGTGTTGTACCGCAGCCTAACATTGTTAAAGGTGTAGAACAAGCTAATTGGTGCTTTACCATCTTTTTGGACCTTATCCGTTCTAATGGTAAACCATANNCTGTTTATCGATGCTTCCATTCTGTTGCTATTATGAATGTAAATATACGATTTAAAACAAAGGGGATACTAAAGGGGATACCAGAAATGCAAACTAATTTAAGCCGCTGAAAGGATTCGCCCCCTCTTAAACGGTACTACGTCCTCCATGCCTGTATTTTACTTAAAGAGGATAACACGAAAATTCAATCTTTCAAGTCCCTCACTCTCCGCCAGAAAAAATGCAATATAGAACGCACACTCGTTGTGCGGTTTTTGTTTTTATATGGTTTTTTCACATTGATCTTTTCTTCACAGCGTCGCTAGGCGCTGGTGTTGTATGGTTCGTCTGAGGCTTCAAGAGTCTTATCGGACCCTCGCTCAGGCTTGCAGGATATAAGCTATCATGCGTCAGGATGATTTGGAGCGATATTCCTGAAAAGACCATCGCTCTTGACCTTCTCCTTCTGGGCTCACCATGGCATAGAACCTTCGCCCACCGACCTTAAAATCCATCGCTTTGTTTTGGAGGACCATGGTTTTGGAGCAGCCCATTGATTCAATAGTGCTGCCTTAGTAAATACATTCCGCACTATCTAAAGTTCATCATCAAATTCTCGGGTTATAACTGCTGTTTTCGTCGGTTTGTCAACGGTAAAACCAAAATGTAAGTTTTTCATCTGTTTATGTTTAAGTTTCGATAACACGTCGTCAATTTAACTGTACTGTTTGCTTAATACCCTACCTCTATCTTTGTGAGATGTATGAGAAAAAACCTTTCCTTATCTGGACTGTGGGCTTAACCTGGTTGGAGAAGTGCTTTATGGAAAGTGGAAGATCAGACCATTATGGTTCATAAATGAGGGTTAACTGCGTCCGAGTGAATTGCAGCGAAAGATATCTGATGCGAGCCATCGGGTAATAAATATTCAGTTGAAGGAAACTTGAGGAGCATGAACTTGTGATTAGGACGTTCTATCCGGTAATGTCCCCAAAAGTGGAGTATACTCTTACCGATTTTGGCAACACCCTGATGCCTATACTCACCTCCATTGGAGTTTGGGAAGATGAGTATCAGGATACGTTGCAGAGGGTAATAATAAAGAAATATCCAGATCTGAGCCTCAAATCGGTTTTAAGATTAGGAATTTAGATTTATCTTATCTAATGGTTCCTTTTTTGAGAGAGACTATTACTTTACCTAGTTCTATATGCTTTACTCATACCACCGATTCGCGCACTTACTATTTTTCTAATGGTAAGCTGAAGTAGAAAGTGCTGCCTTTGTCACTTTCACTTTCTACCCATATCCGACCATGATGAAGGTTAATTATTTCAGCACATAAGTACAAACCAATACCGAATCCTGATACCATCCCAATCTGATCACTTTCAACCCGGTAGAAACGGTCAAATACTTTTAGTTGATCTTCTGATTTAATGCCTCTCCCCAGATCTTGCACACTTACCTGAACCGTGTTTTCGGTTGTATGAACCCTGATGGTTACTGTTGTACCTATCGGCCCATATTTAACTGCGTTGCTAATGAGGTTGTTTATGACCTGGGCAATTTTATTACGATCTGCATAAATAAAGGCTTTTACAACTGGTTCAAAAAAGATTCGGTGACTTAATACCGTGTCAAGTGTTTCCTCTTCGATCTCCTTCAGCAAATCCGCTATATCAAAACTGGTCTTCTCCATATGAATGTTTCCGGAGTCCAATCGGGAGACATTTAAAAACCCGTTGATCAACGTATTCATTTTCTTCACTTGGTTGTTAGCTTTAGCTAGCACATTTGTTGCGAAAGGATTGTTGGTTTGTTCAGCTTTGCTCAGTAAAATCTGTATATAGCCGCCCATGGATGTCAGTGGGGTTTTTAGTTCATGGCTCACCATACTGATAAAGTCGTTTTTGCGCTGCTCTTCGTGTTTCTGTGCGGTCACATCAATAACAACACCGGAAAATATGGAGTGTTCACCATTTTCATCCTGAACTATTCTACCAATTGAGCGAAGCCAGATCAGCTTGCCGTCATTGAAACGAAGTTGTTGAAAAGTAATGTCGTAATCTCCACCGCTTGCAATTGCCTCTTCTATAGCCGTTACGATCAATGGCCTGTAATCTTCAGTTACCTGCCCGATTGCCTGATCATAAGTCATATTAGTTTCGGCTTCATAACCATATATTTTGGCCAGATTATCGTTGTACCTTAAGGCCTTGGTATCTGGCTGAATGTACCAGGTTCCGATTCCTGAAGACGCTACAGCCAACATGAGCTGGCGGTCTAAATGCTCCTTTTCTAGCCGATTTTGCACCTGCGCACTTACATCAGTTGCCACTATTAAAATCCCAATGGACTGACCATGCTCATCCATGATAGCCTGGTAGGTGAAATTGAAATAACCGTATACCAGGGTGCCGGCTCGTTCGACAGCAACTTTTGCCTCATTAGCTACGAACGTAACACCGGAGCTGTATACCTTNNCTTTTCAATCACCTCAAAAAGACCTTGTGGGCCGAGTTCAGGTAATGCTTCATAAAAGGATTTACCTATGACCTGTGCGGACTTGCTGATGATGGTGAGCATGGCATCGTTTACCGACTCAATAACAAGTGCGCTGTCCATACAAATCATAATCCCTGCCGTGGCTTGTTTTAATATGCTACGGAGTCGTGCTTCGCTTTGGACAAAGCTTTGCGTACGTTCAGTTATTGTTTGTTCCATCTCTTCGTTTATCGCTGTAATTTCTTCATTGGCTAATTTCAGTTCTTCATTAGTGGCAGCTAATTGCTCGTATAAAACCTGTTCACGTTGCAAAGCTTCAACCTGTGCAAAGGCTTCTTTTAATGCGTTTTCTTGTACAACCTGTTCGGTGATATTGGAGGTAGTATTGATAAGATAAGCGACCTGTCCTTGCTCATTAAGCACTGGCTCGTTCAGATTTGACCAGTAATAGGTCTCAAGTTCACCAGTTTCCGGCAAAAGAATTTCATATTTAAATACCGGCAGCACGTCACGCTGACCATTGGCTATAACACGCCCAAAGGAAGCAGCAACGCTGAATTGCTCTGAAGGATCGGCCTGATTACCTGGGAACACCTCGAACAAACCCTTACCTAAAAGCTCATGTCGATCCTTATGAACCAGATGCAGGTACTGATCGCTTACCGCCAAAATGGTAAATCGTGGTAAGTCCGCTTTCAAGACCAATGAGCGAGGCGATGATTTGAAAAAGGCCTGGAAGTCAGCGCTTGTATAGATATTATCCGGGTAAGTATAATTCACTTTTTAAAGATACTAAGACTTATCATGATCCTGAAACGCAAGTGGCATTAACAAAGCATAGCTTGCCATGGCGCAATCAACATCACAGTATAAAGGAACAATGAGCACTTCGTTTTTGAGACAATCTTTTCTCTTTTGCCAGCCACAGAGATGCATAATTTCTAACTGATACCACCGTTAATAAAAGCCCTATGCTCAACAGATTTGGCTACATAGCTTAATAGCGAAAGAAAAACTCCACTATTGAAGACGAATCCTGCTTTTCTATAATCTGGTAGTTTACTTAACAGCCATTATTAAACAACCAAAAGTCAGAGTCTGCTACACAGTGTGTAGCAGACTCTGACTTCTATCAGCTAAAAAAAACATGAATTGGGATCAATACCTTCTCTTACTGATCCAAACTCTCCTTTATTCAATGTCAAAACGAAATAATGCTAAGCTGGTAAATTTTGATTACAAAAACTTTCAGGCTTCATATTGCTTGTATTAACGGATCTAGCTTTATAAGCAAGAACTTATATAAACTAAAATCAGAATATTATGGGTCAGGGAAAGCAAAATATCAAAAATTCGATTCAGTCCAAAACTAACATTGACAAGCAAATAACACTACAGCAGAGAACTCTTTTTATTGTGGGGGCTATAGTACTTGTTTTATTAAGTGCTATTTGGATTTGGAAATCTATTGAAGTTAATCAGCTTAATACCCAAGCAGAAGAAGCTCAGCTTGAGTTGAAAGAAAAGGCATCAGCTCAATTGATGCAGTCCCATAAAACACACTTAGTACTTCTTGCTAAACCATTTGTGTGGGCATTGAGGACAGAGCTCCTTAATAAGAACTTAGGTCAGGTAAATCAATACTTAAATGAGATGGTCAAAGAAAAAGGTATGTTGCGCATCATGATTGCTAATCCAAAAGGTACGATCATTGCCTCCACCAATAAGAAAGATGAAGGGCAGCCATTTACCAGTGCTGGAAATCAGGCCAGTCTCACGACTGATGAAATCTCCGTTGAATTGGCAAAAGACAGTACTTTGGTTATGACCAGTCCGATAATGGGGTTCAATAACCGACTTGGAACACTTTTAATTAAGTATTCAGCAGCAAAACCATAGTCATAAAGTACGAATTTCTAATCACTGCTTCTCACTTATATGTTTACCATGGCCAGTTTTACGCTTGATAGTATTTGGACATTGTTGAAGAAAACTGGAGCTGAGGTTATTGCTCATAAAATCCCTAAGGTTAGTGCATCGTTAGCTTTTTACACCATTTTTTCTATCGGACCAATGCTAATGGTCGTAATCTTTCTTTCTTCATTTTTTCTAAAAGAACAAGCAGTAGAGGGCATCATTTACCAGCAAATTAAAGACCTTGTTGGGGATAAAGCCGCACTGCAGATCCAAAACATTATTAGAAACGCCTCAATTAGCGGAAATAGTGTTGTGGCTGCAACTACTGGTTTTATCACCCTTATAATTGGAGCAACAACAGTCTTTGCTGAGATACAAGACTCTATTAATACCATCTGGAACCTGGAAGTCCGAACTGAACGTGGCTGGCTAAATCTAATAAAGGATCGTCTACTATCCTTTTCTTTAGTTGTTAGCATAGCCTTTCTACTGCTGGTTTCATTGCTCATTAATGGAATAGTAGAAGGATATATGGAAAAGCTTCAGGAAATCTTCCCAAATGTAGCTGTCTTTCTCATCTACATCGTTAATTTATTTATAACGCTTCTGATCACGTCTTCGCTATTTGCGATTGTATTTAAAGTACTACCCGATGCGATAATTCGGTGGAAGGATGTTCTAGTAGGTGCTGTTTTAACGGCATCAATTTTCATGTTAGGCAGGTTTGGAATCAGTTTTTATATCCAAAATAGCAATCCCGGTAGTGCTTATGGTACAGCTGGATCTATAATTATCCTAATGCTGTGGGTCTACTTTTCCGCCATTATACTCTACATTGGTGCGGTGTTCACAAAAGCTTACGCCATGCAATTTGGAACTGACGTCAAACCAAAGAAATTCGCAGTTGTTATTCAGCGGACTAAAAAAGAAGATAAGAACCAAAACTTAAAGGACCAAAAGACAAATCACTCTTAGTCAAGGCAAGCTATTTGATTCAGCAGTTTACTAAATAACTGTGTTTGTATATTATCTTCATCCAGTTGAAGCAGCTGATTGAGCATATGTGATAAAGCTTGCTGAACATACCGGTCTTGTTTTCCATAATTCCAAATGGGATAAACACAATCCTTAAAGAGATCTTCAAAACTGGGCACTTTTAACAGAATTGCTATTTTGTGATCCGGAGTTCTTATTTCAGATGGCTGGCATCTTTTCAAGCGATATGCAAATAGCTCGCTAAGGGCATTAATACTTAACACTGCTGTTGCAGGATCATTGATTCCAGGGCTTAAAGCCCTAATTGCAACTTCAGCGAGTTGACGGAAGCCATATTCCGGATTTCTATCAATCGGCTGACCATCATAAAAATCAATGCTTAACATTAGCTCTTTTACCGCCTCATCCGGGATATTTTTTGTTCCAAGAACATCAAGCAGATTCGAACCTGATATCAGGTAGGCACCTATGGGATGAAGGAACTGAAATTGAACTTCATATTTCATTGCCAGCTCGATAATTCTTTTCTGTTCGATGCCCTGAAAGTATCCAGACTCATTAGCCTTAAATTTCATTGAAGAAGTTTCCGGATGAGGGGTGGCCTGGAGTACTATAGGGCAATAATGTGCTTTCATCGCCATCATGGTTTGATCTTTCACACGCTTTATTACGGTTTCGTATTTAACGGTTTGGGTTACGTAATCAAGAAAGTAAATGAATAAAAAGATATCAGCAATTGTGATTCCGACCAAATATAGATGCTAATAGCAGGTATGTAAATGCCGCTGCTGATATCCCTTATGGTGCTGAGTAGAAATAGTGCATATACTATTGTTCCAATGTAAAATCCTAATATGATCTGCTGAAAACGACTTTCAATCATGCTATTTAGGATTCGATTACTCATTTGAGATGCTGCCTGGTTGAGAATAATCATCACCATTGAGAAACTGAACACCGTTAGCGAAATTATCCCCCCGGCTATAGCGGAAAGAATTGAACGGGCGGTGCTCGCATCTTTTAGGCTTAACCAGGTTAATTGTTGTTTAAAGCTTTTTCCCTGTTCCGAGAAATCCAACTTTAGCATAAGTAAGGAAAGTATTAGGAAAAAGACAGCTATAATAGCCGGGTAAAATGCAATACTGCTGACCATTCTAGCATAATGCGCACGAATCCACTTTAAGGCTTTTTCAATCATAGCTGTTTTTCTGACTTAGTTAGGGTTTATCAAATGCGAGGCAAGTCTTTCATCATGGCCATAGATGTCTTTTCTGAAGTTCAATTTTCCGGATGTATCCACCCAGGATGTAAAGTAGATGATGAATACAGGTATCGGGTCATTTACATTTACCNNAGACATGGCCGCTTTTATTTTTTGAGATGTCCACTCCGGGCGGTCCATCAAAATATTTGCTGCGAGGGCGGAGGGATTCTCAAGGCGAATGCAACCATGGCTAAATGCTCTAGTAGTTCTTTGGAATAGCTGTTTGACGGGGGTATCATGAAGATAGATGAGATATTTGTTTGGAAATATAAACTTTACCCTTCCAAGTGCATTATGAGGCCCTGGTTTTTGTCTTATAACAGGCAAACCATTTCGTTCACCAGTTATTTCCATTTGCCTGCGGCTGAGGTATGTGGAATCTCGTTTTAAGCCCGGAAGCACTTCATTTCTGACGATACTTTGAGGCAAGTTCCAGTAAGGGCTAAAAACCACGTGTTTGATCCTGTCAGAGAACACTACTGTTTTATTGGCTGCTTTTCCGACAACAACATCCATGCTTAAAACATCTTCAGCACCCTGGTAAACGTGGAGTCTGAATTCTGGTATATTTACAACTACTCTCTTGCCAGCCTTCGGCTCTGGCATCCATCGCATCCGCTCCATGTTGATCAACATCTGCTCTATTTTTTGTTCAAGTGGCGTGTTGAAGGCGCTCATAAAAGCAGGACCAATTATTCCATCATCATTTAGTCCGTGCCGCTTTTGAAATGCAATTACAGCACTTGTAAACTTTTCGTCGTATGCCGATGTGGTATCCAGGGTTTCTAAATCGCCCAGAATTGCCAGGCGCTGTTTAAAGTCTTTAATTATCCTGGCTGTGTCTCCCGGTTTCAAGACCTTCCGGCTGCCTAATGAGAATGCCGGCCAGTCTATTTCTTGCAGTTCTTTAAACTGAAGTACTTTCTTTTTCAATGCAATATAATGTGTACTAACAGGCAGCCAGTTTTGCAGCTGCGTTGTATCGGTATAACTAAGCTCCTCGAGCAGATCAACTACATCTAGTTTCTTCCGTGGAATATGCCACTGCAATTTTTCAGGATCGACGGCACCTTTATAAGCACGTTTAAAGAATGTCAAAAAGAAACTTGTGAACCTAAACTCTAGTTCCTCCAGGCTATCTTTTAGGTGGGTATCTGGTTCCTCACCTTGTAAGATTTCCATTTGTTCTTGCATCCTGAAATCATTAACAATGCTATCACCTGAATAGTATTGGTACTGGTTATACAAATTCCAAAAGATCTGGGTATGCTCGGCCAGACCTTCTTCAGTTATCCAGGCATACTGATAATCCCTGGTCTTGTAAAAACGCCTAACCTGATCAGCGGTATTGCTTTGCAATTGTTCGGCTAGAATTAGACTGTCCAGTGAGCACTCGCTTATATGAAGACCTGTAACCTCCGCTGTGTCAGCTAGGGCGAAATCTTGCTGATATATGCATTTTGCTTTTACTGTTTGGAACAAGAGGCAGCAAAAGAAAAGCGTAGCAACAACTTTCATAGAATTTCTCATGAGATTTGCATTTAAATTTAAAGGTCAGCTGGTCAGCTGATGGCTTTTATTTCTTTTTTGAATGTATAGCTGTTTTACAAGCACGATTATCACGACAGTCAAAGGGGTAGAGAGCACCAGGCCCCAACTTCCAGTAAGCGCGCCTAAAATCATTTGCGCTGAAATAATTAGAGCGGGTGGAATATTTACCATTTGCTGCTGGATCAGCGTTGTTATAAAGTTGCTTTCAATAAATTGAATCAAAACATACGCCCGACAATCCATAAAGCTGTCTGAGGACCTTGCATTAGCCCCACTAGTGCCGCAGGTATTAAAGCCAGTATAGGACCGAAATTTGGAATGAAGCTTAACAGGCTAGCCAGTAAGGCTAATACCAGCCACAAAGGAATGCCAAGGATTGCAAGGCCAATGGCGGTTAACTCAAAGACGACAAACATAGATAAGAGCTTTCCTTTTATCCACTTCCTAAGCTGTAAGCCTAAAAGCTTGAAAATTTGTTTTGCTTCGTCCTGACCCCTGAGCGGAACCAGCTCTACCACTGCATTTATATAAATCTTAGGAGAAACAGTAAGAAAAATTCCTATAAATAGTACTACGTAAAGATCACCGAATACACCGAAAGTTGACTTGAAGAAGGTTGCTGCAGATCCCTGTAATTTCGTGGCGGACTCCTCAGATGTTATTCTTTCAAGTATTTTTTCCCTATAGGTGTTTTTGCTAATTGAGCCCTGGCATTCTCAATTGTCTTTGGGAGCGTATCAGAAAGCTCTGCGACCTGCATCTGAATCTTAGCCCCTACCAGCCAGAAAAAGCCGGCTGTCAAAGCCAGTGTGATTAATATAGCAAGGGAGAAGCAAACTTTTTCGTTCCACTTGGTTTTTCGATGTAATAGTCCACTTAAACCTCTAAAAAATACAGCTATCAAAATGCCGGCAAATATTAAAAGGAAGACGCTGAATGTTGCTTTAAGTATTAACAACACAACAACTGTCAATGCTAGGATGGAAACGTTTATCCAAATTTTAGTCGTATAGCTAAATTCATTATTATTATCATTAAGGTCGCTCATAATGGAATTTATAAAATTCAAGACTTATTATAAGATTCAACTCTTTTACGCGCTATTTGTTGAACTTATTATCATATTAATCAATACGTTAATAAGCAGTTTCCCTTTTTTGAGACTATCCTTTCTCTTTTTGCCAGCTACAGAAATGCAGGATATCTAACTGATTCCACCGTTTAATAAGCATTACATCACGTGATTGAGGCTTTTTTAAAAAAAGTGAAACAGCCTGGAATTAACCATGTTACCTATATAAAACTTTTTTTTAACCTTAAAATTAAAGTTATGGGATATCATGAATGGAAAAGCTGTATCGATGCCTGCTTAAAGTGTGCTTCAATTTGCAATCATTGTGCAATTTCGTGCACTCAGGAAGATGATGTAAAAATGATGGCGCGGTGTATTGAGCTTGATATGCAATGTGCAGCCATCTGCTACTCTGCCGCTCAATTGATGAGTATGGGTAGCCCTTTTGCTCAAGACATTTGCCGTATTTGCGCAGATATTTGCCAGCAATGCGGAGAAGAGTGTAGTAATCATCATACCCAGCATTGTAAGGAATGTGCAGATGCTTGTAAGGCTTGCGCGGAAGAATGCAGGAGAATGACAGGAGTAGCTACTTAAGATGCCAGTCACTTTGAGCATTAATTGATTAAGGGAAGCATTGTAGTTGCCCTTTCATTTTTATAAGGAGGGCATTAGTTCCACTCATTTTATTTTCCAAGCAGGGCAAAAAGGTTCTCATAGCTTGCTAAATGAATTCAAATAAACGGTATTGTAACAACAGTATTAGAATCTCTTAAATAAGGATGGTTTCACAAAATGCATCTCGGAGTGCGATACAGGAATATGCAGAGCCTATTGCCCATACCATAAGTAGCGGAGTGGAGATTGTTGCAGCTGTGATTATTGCAATAGCCGTAATCCTGGCAGTAACCTTTTCGAGCCAATTTTAAGACGCCCTCTTGATCTTTGCTTAGTGCAAGTCTGTGGAATAAGGCTGAGTCAACTTGCCGCTTTAGTTCACGAAAACTCCATTTTTCTATCACAGCTTGTTTTTCATAAAAGCTTCTTGAGAGTTCATCGCTGATTGTTAAGAGCTCAGCATAATGACTCCAACTCAATTTTCCGGACACTGTCTGGAAAATTGGATATTTCAGATAAAACTGCCTGCAAAGATAGATGTTGCTTTTTCCAAAACCTTTACCATAAGAGTTTTTGAGGTCTTTTGAAAGCTTTGTCAACAGAGCACTTCCGTATTCTGCCTTTTCATTGCCATTTTGTTCGAATTCAACGATTTGCCTGCCGATTTCCCAATTTGCTTTTACAAGCTCGTGGTTTATAGCTCTAAGTGCATTTTCTCTAGCCCTTAAAAGGGTAGAGCCAATATCAACAACTAATTTTTTATAAGTACTATCTACATCAGGCATTACAATACTTTATTTTGAATCAAATCTACAAAAACTAAGTTCGTGGTTCGCATACCCTATAATGCCATAAGCAAATTCCAAAACATTGCCAGGCAACCAGCTCGTAATACCTATTATTTTACGGTGCTTTTCTTTCTTGTACGGCATTAGCAATTTTTAAAAATTTATGCGCAGTTGCTCTACTAATCGAAAGATCATCTGCAATCTCTTGCACTGTTTTATTTTGTTGATCATAGAGCACCTTCACTGCCTTTTTTATATCATACCGACCTAAACCGAGCATTTTTTCAAGTAAGTTTGCCTGATCAATTGCCCGGTGCAAAAAAAACTCCAATATTCGAGCAAGAACCTATTTGCAATCTTGCTGTGCTTTCAGCAATGTGGTCTGGTTGCACCGAATTTTATATTTTAGATCTTTTGGTTAGCCAAAAAATCACTGATGATGATTTCCGTTAAAAAAACCAAAAACTTAACTTGAAAACAATTGTTCCCTCCAGAAGTTATTGGATTTCACATATTGCCGCAAGCATCTTAAATTATTTAAAATGGAAACAGCGATACCTGGTTTATTCTTATATCCCGACTTCATTGATGAAGCAAGAGAGTGGCAGTTGTTAGATGAAATCGATAACCAAATATGGATTGTTGATTACTTAAGAAGGTTGCAATATTATGGCTATCGCAATGAGTTGGAAAAGCCTTATGATCTGATACCTTTTACAGTTGCTATGCCTCCAGTGATTTACCAGTTGTCACAGGAAATTGTGGATCAAGGAATCTTAATTCAACAGCCGGACCAGGTGATCATCAACGAGTATGTTCCTGGGGAAGGCATCAAACCGCATAAGGACAGAGCCTACTACGAAAATCAAATCTGTGGCGTAAATCTTGGCAGTGGCTGCATCATGCGGTTTATCAAAGGAAAGAATGAGGAAGTTATAGATATTGAGATTCCCCGGCGTTCCGTGTATGTGATGCAGGATGATGCCAGAAAGAAATGGAAACACGCCATACCACCCAGAAAGAAAGATAATATAATGGGCACGGTGAAACACCGGGATAGGAGAGTGTCTATTACCTATCGAAAGGTGAAGCCTGGAAAAGTACATCCCATCAATCCTGAAGGCAAAGTAGCCAAACTGTTAGAGGAAAACTTTAACATAAGCCTTAATCAAATAACAAATCGTTCAACCCCCACTTAGGCGGGAAGTAATAATCAATAGGACAATGACTACTCGAGTAGCGTTGTTTGATTCTTGTTCTGTTAGAAATACCGCCAACCTCAGGATGTGCTATGCGAGCATACTTATCCGTTTCACAAAAAAGGTTTTGGCAGTCGATGAGCTGGAGTCTTCTTTCCCATAAACTCTTGAAGTCAATACCTAAGCGTTCAAATTCCTGCTCCTGCCGGTCAGTGGCATACCTGATTACGTCAGCTTCGGTATAATCTCCCAAACTGCTGAAGCATTTCCAGATCCCATTTTTTGCCCCAGGTCCGGGCATCACAAACTCCATCTCACTAAAATCTGTAAGAATGCTGTAGTTGATATCAATGGCATATTGATAGGCCAAAAACTTGCCAATGGTTGGGAAACTCAAAAGGAGCCCATAGACAGCCTCAAGTGACTTTGCTTCTCCAAGGCGGTCTGCCAATTCAAAACGCAACATTTGCTCGGTTAGTTTTAGATGATTTTGGTGTTTCCTGGCATAGCCGAATGAACGCTTGCCGGAAGCCATGATGTAAGCGCCCGAATAAATCGGCTCTCCTGCTTGCAGCACCTGATCTAAAACTTTGCTGTATAATTCGAAAGAGAAGCCCTCCCAGGTTACTGTGCCCAGCTCATGTTGCAAAAGCTCCCAGGTTTCTATTTTGTTAAACAGCTTGAATAGTAATATGCGGAAAAGAAGCTCTCTTGGGGTTTGATCACCCTTGTAAATGATCTCACGTATTAAATATTGACTTACACGGTCGGCAGCGCGATAAGCATTAGTGAACTTATACTTAAGTAGTATAGGATCGGCGGTTAGCTCGCTTACTCCGCTAATCCGGTTAAAAAAAATCTCT
>DCLG01000092.1:36472-53582 GCA_002320935.1 Pedobacter sp. UBA1654
GGTTGGAAGTTTTTTGGTAATCCAAATCATCAGGATTGAAGTTAGCAATCAATTCCCAATAGTCATTCCATTAAACTTGTGTTTCCCGGGTGGTGCACTAAACAAATATCGACCAGACTTTGGATCCACACGTGATTCATTTTAAGATTCAATCCAACAGCAGAGACCATTGCTAAATCCTTTGTGTTATATTCAAACAAAACATCCATAGATAACTGGATTAATACGATACATGGGCTCGGAAGCTGGGATACTGCTGTGAAAGTAACAACTCCGAAACATTCAATGCACAACATTCTGGTTTATGGTTGATTTCTCAGTGCATAACGGATGTTAGCGATTGCGAATCTTCTAAGGTTCTCTCTTGATCCGTTATAATTGATCTCGACGTATACCAGGGAAGCACTTGTTTTTAGGGCAATCAATCTTGCTCCTGATGGGGTACTAGCAGTTTGAGTGATCTCAAACAAGCCCGCCCCGCGATAGGTAGGATCTGCAAGATATTGTACCCGAATGGTATAATCCTGCCCAGTGGTATTTGGAGCAGTTTCAAAGCCGAAGATCTTCAGGGGTTTATCAAATGCCAAACTGATGGAGTTATAACCATATGCCTCATTATAACAAAACAATACAGTGGGGTACTCAGACTCAGTATACGGGCTATAGTTCCAATGCGTCCACCAGCCGGCAGGACCTTTGGGTAACTTTATTAAATAAGCATCATTAAAATCAGGATCAGCTGTAATCCTTAATTCACCATTGCTGATTGATCTTACACGTTCACCTTCTTTGAGGTTCGAGAGGTCGAATGGCTTCGTTTCCTCAATGTACTCATCACAAACCGTGTCTATGACTTTTACCTTTTCGCCTACACCATACTCAAGGATTCTCAGTGTAGACTTTGCAAGCTGTCGCTTAGGAAGTATGGTTGCTGACATTTCTTTACCATCAAGGGGATACACGTCTTCAGCGACAGCTTGGACATTCACATTTGAAACTTTTTCGAGCATCTCTGCTTTTTTGTCGCAGGAGGCGACCATCATCACCAGCATACAGGTGAATAGCGAACTGGTTAGGTTTTGTTTCATAACATTTTGAGTATTAAAGGGTTTATATAAAAGTTACGAAAGAAAACCTGCAAAGGGGATAGGGTTGTAAAATTGATTACTTCTGTGTCATTTTATGTGGCTTTACTTACACAGGGTTACTTATAAGTCTTTTGCCTTAGCTATTTCTTTCGCGGGTTAAGCGCCTGCAAGCAGAGATTCGAGCAGCGCTTTGCCGGTGCTGAAATCAAGTGACAAAAGTTGTAATAAATATGGAAAACATCGACACACTCAGGTACCCAATAGGAAGATTTCAAAAACCAAAACATATTGATAAAGGCATTATTCGGGATTGGATAAGTGTCATTGAAGAGTTCCCGATGAAGTTGAATAGCGAAGTCCACAACCTGACTGAAAATCAACTTGAGAAACAATACCGACCAAATGGTTGGACAATCCGCCAAATTGTAAATCATTGTGCTGACAGTCATATGAACAGCTTCATTAGGTTTAAGCTTGCGTTAACAGAACAAATACCGGTCATTAAACCATATTTCGAAGATCGTTGGGCGGAATTGTGTGACACGAAAATGTTCCCCGTAACAAGTTCGTTAAAGATTTTGGAAGGATTACACGAAAGATGGATATACTTACTTTATAGCTTATCAGATGAAGACCTCGAACGACAATTCGAACATCCTGAAACGGGTGAATTAATTTCATTAAAAATGAACATTGGAATTTATGCTTGGCACTGTGAACACCATTTAGCGCACATAAAAAATGCAAAATCCAGTAGCATGAACAATTAGAAATTACTGGAATCGCAGAAATAAATAAAGTTTGAAATCGGAGGGCTCTGCCATACAGCATCATTTTCGACAAAACTTTTGAGCGGCTTTTTAGGTTAAGTATTACCCACATCAGAATACAAAATCAATCCAGAATATTATGAAGATAGGAATTATTGGATCAGGAAATATTGGTACTGCACTTGTACACCACCTGACAAAACTTGGACATGAAGTCAGGATCGCCAACTCAAGAGGCCCCGAAACTTTAAAGGACATTGCAGCAGAGACAGGCGCAATAGCAGTAACTGCTGAACAGGCTGCCGCGTCAGAAGATATTGTGATTATTACTATTCCGGAAAAAGCAATACCAGAACTGCCAGTTTCTGTTCTTTCAGCCTCAAAGGCGATCATAGTTGATACCGGAAATTACTACCCGACCCGGGATGGGGAGCTTAAAGAAACTGTAGACGGTCTGCCGGATAGTGCTTGGGTAGCGAGCGTAATCGGTCATCCTGTGATCAAAGCCTTTAATAATATTTTTGCAGCAAGCCTTGCTGAGAAGGGTGTTCCGGCAGGAAGCCCGAACCGGGTCGCACTTTCAGTTGCAGGTGATGATGAATCTGAAAAGCGGGTAGTTATGCAGCTAATCGATAGTATCGGCTTTGATGCAATTGATGGAGGATCCCTTTCTGAATCCTGGAGACAGGAGCCTGGCTCATTGGCTTATTGTCATGATCTGGATAAAGAAGCTTTGAGAGCGGCNNATTACAGCAAACGAGCGGAGAACCGGGCGGCCGCAGATGAGCAGGCACGTGCGTTCTTTTAGGATAATTGGTCGGGAAAAGGAATGGTACCGGGTAGCGTTAGATAAGATTTTCTTGCTGCATGGTAATCTCATGCGCTGAATGATTATGTTTGCAAAGACATATCTTTTTACGTTCTCCCAGAATTAATGAAAAAACTTCTATTTCTCTTGTTTGTGCTAGGTGTCAGTTCATCGTGCAAGAAATCCGATGTGCCTGCACAGCCAGAGCCGGTGCTTGATCCTATTGAAGAAGTCAGCTTGATTGCTCCAGAAAACTTGAATGCTCCGATAGTGCCTCAAGGTGATTCCACCTATAATGTTATTGGGTATGGATACGATCTTACCGGTAAACATGATGATGCAAGTTCTATTAGACATAAAGTGGTGGATATCCCGGCATTTGTAGCGGCTGAGAAACCTGATAGTTTCGTGCCCTGGAGAAGTACTGCTTCCTGGCACGACAGCTATGATGCAGAGAATGCAGAGGTTTTAGCTAATTTGCTTTCCAATAAATCAGACCTAACAAAGGGACAGAAATTGTATGGGGGTACAATGAGTGAATTATTCCCCAAAACAGCTGTCTTCTCAGAAAAGTATGTTTATGGGTATTACTCACAATATGTACAATACAAATCATTCAGGTTTATAGTTGATAATACCTTAATCGGAAAGTTTAGAAAATACTTGAGTCCAACATTTCAATCGGACGTTCAGAATCTAAATCCCGAAATGATGGTGAAGAAATATGGTACGCACGTACTGGCGGAGATTGCCATTGGTGCAAAGCTGGATGTTCTATATCAAGCTGAAGTTTTGGCTGATGAACGTTCTGAGATCCAGGAGAATGGGTACGATGCAGCAATTAAAACAGCCTTCAGCTTTTGGACAAGTAGATTTAATGATATTGATTCTGCAATGCTGAGGAAGGTGAAATCACCTGCCCTGAGCTTCCGTGTAGCAGGCGGCGATCCATCTAAAATCAAGTTTGTTAAGAGCACGAAAGGGCTTCATGTTGACATTAATGGTTGGTTGGAAACCATAAGAACACAAAATCATGTTTTTATCAAGGCAGATTCAACAATCCCATTATCCAGCCTGATATCAGATGAAAAAAAGCGAGCTGATGTGCAGGCTTACATTACAACTTACCTTGAAAATAACCAGGTAAAATTGAGCAAATAGAAGTTTAGCTAATTTCGCTGTTCACGTCGGCGACTAATGTGCCTGGGGGCGATGCAACACATTCTTTAATCCTGAAGGTGTTTTTTGTGGCTTAGTCGTTGGACCGAAGACTGTAATCTTACCATTCTCCACTTTCATCCTGTCAATAAACACCACTCGCTCTGACCCTGTAGCGGTCGTTCGTCCGTGATAAACACAGAACATTTCCTTTCCGTCAGGTGAATAAGTAATACTATTGTGCCCTGTTCCAGAAACGATACCCCCTTTGTCAGTGTTTTTGTGCAGAATAGGGTTTTCATCTGCCTTTTTAAAAGGGCCTAATGGCGAACGAGATGTTGCATAGCCCACGGCGTAATGCTCACCTCCGAAATGGTTTGCGGAATACATGATATAGTAGATGCCGTCTTTTTTAAAGGTAACTGAGCCCTCAGTCCAGCGTCGGTTAACTTCTCCGGTGGTTACGGAAAGGCTCTCCCATGCTGCCTGTCTGTCGTTCAGTTTTACCGGAGGTCGAAGTACTAAAACAGGTTCACCGATAACTCCTGAGAAGTCGGGCTTTAGCGCTACACCATAAACCCAGCTTTCTTCAATTTCTTTATACTTACCACTCTTCCGGGCCTGCTGCGCGATTTCGCTCTCTACAGGATGTTTATAGGCTGCCCTGGAATAGTATAAGTATGATTTTCCATCTGTATCAAAAAACACGTTTGCATCAATGATCGGGTAGCCTGGATCGAAGAGGGGTTTAGCTGCTAAGTCAATAAATGGACCAGTTGGCTTGTCGGACACTGCAAGCCCCACTTTGAAGTTTTCCATCTCTTTCTCCGGGTTTACCTTCCATTGCGCACTGTAAAAGAGATAGAATTTGCCTCGTACTTCATATACCTCCGGTGCCCAGTAAGCGCCGTCCCATGGAGTGTTCGGATCGCTCCATCCGTTCTTATTGTCATAGAAGTAAACTTGTCCTTCAGGCTTCCAGTTTACCAAATCCTTAGAGGAATAAGCCCTGAAACCACGATCTGCCGCGCTCCCGGTGCCGTACATGTAGTAACTACCAGCAGTATATAGAACAAAAGGGTCTCCTAACTGGACCTTTAATGGATTTGTATAAACTTTTGCTTCGCTACTTGAATGCTTTTGAGCTATTGTAGTCTTAGCAAGGATTCCAGTTAAAAAGATAAAAATCAATACTATTCTTCTCATGTAGCTTGGTGTGTTTGGCATCTTCTAAAATAGCAAAACTTAATCACTTCTGAATTTTGGTAATTACACGCTGAAGTTAAACGTTCAAGTAATTTAATTCATTTCAATTCAAACAACCTGAATTAGGCTTTGTATCATTGCATTACAACAGCAATCTATTACAATGGAATTAAGAAACTTCTTTTTATTTACCATTTTCCTGCTTCAGTGCAGTTGGGTATATGCGCAAAGCAATACAAAGATTCACGAAGCCAAAGCTCCATTATTTAGAGATCCGATCTACGATGGCGCTGCGGATCCTGTTATGGTGTGGAACAGAGAGGAGAAAAGCTGGTGGATGTTGTATACGCAACGACGGGCAAACGTGGAGACACCCGGTGTTTCTTACTGCTACGGTAACGACATTGGCATTGCTTCCTCGAAAGATAACGGACAGACCTGGGCTTACAGGGGGGCGCTGGATCTTAACATCGAAAAAGGCAGAAACACATTCTGGGCGCCAGATATTGTTTATGACAAAGGAACATACCACATGTTTGTCGTATACATTCAAGGTACCTATTCATATTGGGGGGGGAGTGCACAGTTGGCGCATTATACCAGCAAGAACTTATGGGATTGGGAATTCCTCAATTACCTGAAAACGCCGGAAAGTAATATCATTGACGCGACAATAATGCAGATGCCGGATAGAAAATGGCGGATCTGGTATAAAGGAGCGGGTAGCGTAACCATGACAGGTGAAAGCGAGGATCTAGTAAACTGGACTTTCGAAAACAAGCCTGCGATTGGTAAGCCGGAGCATGAAGGGCCTAAAGCATTCGCCTTTGCTGGTCACTACTGGATCTTAACGGACGAATGGCGAGGCATGCGTGTTCATCGTTCTGAAGACACAAAGCGCTGGTTAAGACAAGGAATGATACTGGATAGAGCGTCATCGAGGAGAGAGGATGGACCTACAGGTGCACATGGAGATGTCGTAGTGGTAGGCGCTAAAGCCTACATCTTTTATTTTACTCATCCCGAACGAAAATCACATGGTGATGCACCAGAAGATGGGAGGGGTAATATTCCTTATGGCTTAAGAAGATCCTCCATTCAAGTAGCAGAATTGGTGTATAAAGACGGGACATTGATTTGCGACCGTAATAAGCCCTTTGATTTTTGGCTATCCGATCTAAAGGACTAAGCTTACGCTACATTCTCTGGTCGTAAGTTCTCAAAAAATTTGTTTCGATTCATATATAACACTGGTGTTGTTTTTACTGATTTATCTACTTAGTTTATAAAATATTCACCTCAAAAATTTACGATATGGGCACTCGGGGACAACTTCAGTTATCGTTAGGAATACCTGCTTACTGAAAGTGCTAAATGTCGCCTTTTAGAAGTTCGTACTTTTTTTGTTTTTCCTGCCATCTTTTAACGGCGTATTGCTGCATATCATCGACCTTGTCTTTTTCGTCTACGATCTCGAAGCCAAGCAATGATTCAATGATATCTTCTAATGTGGTAATGCCGTCCATACCTCCATATTCATCTATAATTAAAGATATGTGTTCTTTTTTATGAAGCATTTCATCCCAAGCGTCAAACAATGTCATATGTTCCGGGAACTTGATGATTTTTCTTTTTATGTCTTTTAATTTTAGGTTAAACTGGTCTTCTGCTAATTTTTCAAATACCAATTCTCTAAAGATGTACCCAGTAATGTTGTCTCTGTTTTCATGAAAGATTGGAATTCTTGAGAAGTGCAAAAATTCTTTGTTTTTTAAAAACTCTTCCAAAGTCATTTCTTCATTAGCTGTAACAACCACCATACGAGGAGTCATTACTTCTTTAATCTTCAAAGTTTTCAGCTTAATTAAATTCTGGATAATCTTATTTTCTTTATCTAGAAAAATCCCTTCTTGAGTTCCAATACTGGCTAATGCGGAGATTTCTTCTCTACTTGTTGTAAGCTCTTCTGTTTTTTTAGACAATAATTTGGTCAAAATGGATGAAACCCACACCAAAGGATAAATGATGAAAATCATACCTTTAATAACTTTAGAGGCTAATCCAATTAATTCTCTGCTATAGTTGGCGCCTAAAGTTTTAGGGATAATTTCTGTAAGTACTAAAATCAAAATCGTTAATACTGCTGAAACTAGTCCGAAATATGCTTCGCCAAAAACTACTGTCGCCTGAGCTCCAACTCCTGCCGCGCCAACTGTGTGCGCCACGGTGTTCAATGACAAGATCGCTGATAACGGTTTGTCAATATCTTCTTTAAGCTCCAACATGGATTGGGCGCTTTTATCTCCACTTTCCAGTTTTGATTTTAGATAGGAAATCGGTGTTGAAAGTAATACCGCCTCCATAACAGAACAGATAAACGAAGTAAACAACGCTACGAAAAGGTAAATAAGTAATAATGTCATGTTTATAAGTTAGTATTTTTTGACCGGGTTTGTAAGTCAAATGCGAAAATGAACTAAATCTTTGACTTTCCCTATTATTTACTATCCCAGGAACCATACAAGTATTAAATGGCAGACGATTGTTGTCACCAAAAACTAACTTTAAAGCAATGCTTAAAAAATATTATTTGAGCAGGCATTTTTAATTAAATGCCTGCCTGAACTCAACTGGTGTAACATTCGTTTTGGTCTTGAACAACCGGCTGAAAGATTGAGGGTGCTCAAAACCTAAGTGGTAAGCGACCTCAGTGACGGTCAGGCCGGTCGTAGATAAAAGTTCTTTTGCTTTTTCGATCAGCTTCAGATGGATATGCTGCTGTGCACTGAGCCCTGTTAACGTTCGTAGCATATCGCTCAGATAATTAGGACTGAAGTTGAGCTGCTCAGCTAGAAAATGAACAGTAGGAATGCCATGACTGATGAACTTTTCTGCCTCGAAGTAGGTATTAAGCAAGTCCTCTATCTGGAGTAGCAGGTTGTTGTTGACAACCTGACGAGTGAGAAACTGGCGCTTGTAAAATCGCTTGGCGTAACTGAGCAGCAACTCAATTTGGGCGATCACCACATCGTGACTGAATTCGTCTATCCGGCTGTTTAACTCTTGGCCAATAATTTTATAGATCGCAAGCATTGTTGCTTTCTCCTGATCTGAAAGATGTAGCGACTCGTTGATGGCGTAAGAAAAAAAACCATAGTTTTTGATTCTCTTGCCCAGTGCATGGCCCATAAGAAAATCTGGATGGATGATAAGCGAATGACCTTTATTATCCTTATACCCTTGAGTGTTGCCGATAAGTTGATTTGGTGCAGTAAAAAGGAGACTGCCTTCGTCGAAATCATAGTAACCCTGACCATATTTAAATTTTCCGGCCAGTTCTGTTACAAAAGAGATCTTGTAAAAACTCGAAATATAACTAGTGGGCAGCCGGTCTAGGTTGACCAGATCTTTGTTTGAATCCAATAAACTGATCAAGGGATGAACGGGGCCGGCAAGACCGAGCATTCGATGTATTTCTGTAATGGAGTCCAGTTTCTCTATTCTTTGCATGGCCATCTTAATCTTTAAAGATAATAACACTAATTCTTACCATTGTAAGGGGCCTTCCGGGCCAGTGAAAGTCATGTTTGGGCCGTCAGTCTCCAGTGCTACACGAATAGGCTCACGTGAGCCAACTTCAACACTGTCCGTACCCTGGAAGTTGTTTAAGGCAGTAGCCGTAAAGCCTGGGCTCACTGCATTGACTTTGATGTTTTCTTTTTCCAGTTCCAGTGCAAAGGCCATGGTAACCGCGTTCATGGCAGTTTTGGATGCGCCATAAACAATGTCAAAATGTTTTCTTGCCCATGTATCCGGGTCGGCGATCCAGCTAAGTGAAGCGAGCCCGCTTGAAACGTTGACTATACGTGCTGCTGTAGCTTTTCTCAGCAAAGGCAACATTGTCTGGGTGACGGATATAGTCCCGAAAACATTGGTTTCCCAAACAGTTCGTACCTCATCTATTGAGGCTTTACTGGCGCGGTTTGCTTCCACGACTTCTTCCAGCGTTCTGCGCGGCTTGCCTGCATGCGATATGCCAGCATTATTTACCAGCAGATCCAAATGCCCATGTTCTTTTGCAATCCGCGCAGCAGCAGTAGTAATGGTGGATTGCTTGGTAACATCCAGTTCAATCGACCGCGCATTGAAGCCAATGTCCACCGCTGCCTTTTCTCCGTTATCTGGGTTTCGTGACCCGACGTATACGGTNNGAGGGCTTTTGCAATTTGAAATCCTACTCCTTGGTTGGCGCCCGTCACAAGTGCGATGGGCTGCTTGTTTGCTGATGAATCTTTTGTGTTTTCCATGATTATATGTTATACGTTGGAACCAAAATTCAGTATAACTTGCTTCGCTTAGATAACCGAAACAAGGAGATCTGTAACTGAATCAATCTTCCTATGGTACCAATGGCCGGATTAATTTTGACAGGTTAGTTGATCTTAATGCGAATCGGACCTTTTATATGGCTCACGTCAACAGGTATACCTTTCTGCGTGATCACAATGCTACCTTGAATGTGCAATTCAATAGCTACATCACGTACACTCTTCATCTGCTTACGCCAGTCATCGGGGAAGAGCATTCGAGCAATTTCGGACGGGCATGTGGTCTTTTCCGGGCCACGATGGTTAGCAATCGATAAAATGGCTTCTGTTATATCTGTATACTGCTCCATATTGAAATAACGATTAAACATGATTATTGCTTTAGAAAGTAGTAACAACCATTATATCTGGATTGGAGTATATCATCCGATCCGGAAATTGTTTATATTTAATAAGTTTAATCTACTGATATGCAGCGAATTTACCTCTATCTACTCGCGTTTTGTACCATCGGTGCTGCGTCCGCTCAGCAAAAAAACAGGGAACCTTTAATTTTGCGCGGGAAGCTCAGCAATTCACCCGAAAAAATGCTGACGATTTACTTTCATGATGAGCATAATCAATTACTTTTTGATACGCTCCATTTGAATGACAAAGGAGAGTTTTATCTGAAGACTTTTAAAATCTCAAGACCTCAGCGTACTAGTATTCAGCATAAGCGGACACACATCAGCGGAATATATGTAGCGCCGGGCTATGACTTACAAATTACAGGTGATGCGACTGATTTTAATACTTTACTTACAAGCAAGAGAATCACTGGAATTGGAGAAGAAAGTAATCAGTATCGGATTCAAAGGGATGCTGCCGTTGCAGCCAGAACTGATAAAAGAGCATGGTTTGACCGAAAGCCGGAAGAAGTACTTCCCTATATCATGGCCGAGAGAAGGCTGGATGACGCCGTTTACCATAATGTGTTCGACCGGCCACAGCCAAATGACCCTTATTTCAACTTCTTCAAGAAGATGATTGGAATCGATAATGAAAGCATATTCTTTACTATGATCATGGAATCTTCCATGTATAGTGGTTTCAGCAAAGAACAAATGAGGAATCTTGTTGAGAACAATATACCATCGATTTTCAAAGACGGAATATCCAACGACGATTACCTCATTGCTGAAGATTATACCAGTTGGGTAGTTCCGCTGTACTATGAATACAGAAACAAGTTAAATAAACTGGAAGACTCTGTTGCTGTACAGAGGGCGGATTATTCGCTACAATTGATTAACGAGCTTTTTACAGGTAAGGTGAGAGCGTATTACTTGCAATACGCCGTAAATAAATCCCTTGGGAAAACGACGTCTATAGAAGAACTTAATAGTTCAAAAAAGCTTACACAACCGCTTTACGATGCGATAAGCAATGCCGCTGTGAAACAAGCAATAGCTAAAAGCTATGCAGAAAGAGAATTGCAGCTGATGGAGTTACAAATAGGCAAAACAGCGCCTCCCTTTAGTCTGCCGGATGACCGGGGCAAGATTCATCAGCTGGCTGATTTTAGAGGAAAGGTACTTTACATAGACCTATGGGCGAGTTGGTGTGCACCTTGTCGTGAAGAAATGCCTAACTTCAAAAAGCTGAAAGACAAGTTTAAAAACAATGATAAGGTAGCTTTTATGGGGATCGCTGTTTTAGACGGGGAGAAGGATTGGAGAAAAGCGCTTGCTGAAGAGAAACCCGAATGGTTGCAGCTCTACGATACGAGCAGTGCGGTCGCTAAATCTTACGTCGCAGCAGCTATTCCCAAATACATCCTGATTGATAAGAATGGTAAGGTGGTTAACCTTAATGCGCCGGGTCCGGGAGATAAGTCAATAGAAAACATGATAAAGGCCGAAATTTCCAGACCCTAGCTGGGAGTCTTTTTCCAGTTTTTCTTACCATAGGTCATGACCTATTCCTCAACGAGCATGTAACTTTGGGTACCAATCCATAATGATATGCTAGATATTGTAATAGAATCCCGGAAGGCCGAAATAATGCCCGGGTTTGCAGTGCAAAGAATTCTCCCTTTTCAGCTTCGCAGAATGGTAGGGCCATTCATCTTCATGGATCATGGTGGTCCAATCAGTATGCCTGCATCCAGCACTAGTAATATTGATGTTCTTCCTCACCCGCATATTGGCCTGTCTACAGTAAGCTACTTGTTGCCAGCGAAAAATGTACACTTATGATGCTTGGTGGCGAGCATCTCGGACACCGTTACATCTGGTGGAACTTTGTATCCAGCCGAAAAGAGAGAATTGAACAGGTAAAGGAAGATTGGAAACAAGGGCGTATCCTGCTGCCGCCTTCAGATAATGAAGTGTTTATTCCCCTGCCGGAAATCAATTCGAGACCGGCCGGTGGGCCGCCTCCAGGAGCTTTGTCCTGAGTGAAATTGGAGACAGGCGCTTCAATAGATTTCGCTCTTATTCAAATCAAAAAATCTTAAAATTATTACAATGGAAATAGGTATTGATAGTTTCGCATCGGCGATGTATGGCCGTAATGCCTTGAGTAGTGTTGATGCTATGGAACAATTACTCGACAGGATTGCTTTGGCTGATGAAGCCGGGCTGGACGTATTTGGGATTGGTGAGCATCATAAAAAGGAGTTCCTTGATTCAGCACCTGCAGTGATCCTGTCCGCGGCTGCGGCCCGAACCAGACGTATACGTCTCACCAGTGCCGTCACTGTGCTAAGCACCTCAGATCCGGTGCGGGTGTATCAGAAATTTGACACTTTGGATCTGATTTCCAAAGGCAGAGCAGAGCTGGTGGTTGGACGTGGTTCGGCGGTAGATGCCTATCCATTGTTTGGATTTGATCTTAAGGATTATGATGCGCTGTTTAAAGAAAAGCTGGATCTGCTTCTTCGCATCCGTGATCAGGAGTTTGTAACCTGGTCAGGAAAGTTCAGATCCTCATTACAGAACCAGCCTGTTTATCCACGTTCCCTGCAAGCTAAACTTCCAGTTTGGCTGGGCGTTGGTGGTACTCCGGAGTCTTTTGTTCGCGCCGGGTCTTTAGGTTTGCCCTTAATGGTGGCGATTATAGGAGGGGAAACAGAACGCTTCCGTCCGTTGGTGGACCTTTACCGAGAAGCAGGACGCAGGGCGGGTTTTAGCCCGGAACAGCTTAAGGTGGGCTTGCATTCGCCAGGTTACGTTGCACATACCAACGACCAGGCGGTTGCAGATTATTACCCTGGATATGCGGAGTTAGGGACAAAGTTAGGAAGAGAACGCGGCTGGCCGCCAGTGACTAAAGCGCAGTTCAACAATCTCATTGCACCAAGAGGTGTGCTTATAGTGGGCGGGCCTGAGCAGGTAGCGGAGAAATTATTACGGCACAGCAACGCTTTGGGAGGTGTAGACCGCTTTACTTTTCAAATGGATAATGCCGGACTTAGCCATAAGCAACTCCTACAATCAATAGAATTGATTGGTACAAAGGTGGTTCCATTAATGAAGGGATAAATGGTTCCTTTCAATTGTTAAGTTAATCACAAAAACTTGCAACCATTTTTCTGAAATCTCTTGCTGCACGACTGCTGGTTTGAATTAAATTCACTTAGTTGTATTCAATATCAATTAATTCAGGTGTGTTTTATTTTAAGTGTTTGTTGGGATTAATTCAAATAAGCTGATCTTTGTAGGAAGGAATCAAAAGTAGATGTCATTTAATTCCAGAAATTCTTATCTAAAAACCCGAACAATGTACAGTCTTTTATATTTAAGTGTTGCAACCAAACTGATGCAACAAGAAGAACTTCAGGAGATTTTAGAACAGTCAAGAATTTCTAATAAAGATCACCAGCTAACTGGCTGCCTGGCATACATCGAGGGAAGAATAAAACAGGATTACCATGGTAGATTTATTCAGGTGTTAGAAGGCGTTGAAGAGGATGTTTTAAATGTATTTGAAAGAATTAAGAGGGATTACAGGCATAAAGAAGTTACAGTGATCAAACAGGGCCTGATTGCCAATCGGTATTTTAAAAGTTGGGACATGGGATTTGAAAAGATTGTTCTTGATTCTAATTCAAATCTAAAAGGCTTTTTTCAGCTGGAGCCGGAACTACTTATGCAAGATGGAGACATCAACAATAATATCCTGCTCGATTTTATGAAGTCTTTTTACAAACAGCTTTGATAAATAGACTTCCATAACAGGGGTGACAATCTGTGTAAGTAGGGGCGTTCAGGTCAGATTCGGGATGAAGGGTGGGGTGTGTCAAACAAACCTGAATTACATCCGTTGTTGTTGCAACATTCCAATAAACATTGAACCCTATGACCGATAATCAGAATTTCAGACCAGGTGCTGATTCAGCGCTTTCATTCAGCCACAAAGTATGGATTGTAACCGGAATACTCACTTTATCTGTTATCGTCATNNCGTCATCTTTGTATTAAAGGCAGCATTTAGTGTGTTGTTGATCATTCTGGCAGCTTGCCTGATTGCGGTGTTCTTCCATGGATTAGGTGACATGATTGAAAGATTCACCAAATTGAGTCACAAGCTTTCCGTGTTTATAGGTGTACTGATCACCTTGGCATTTCTATCTGGAATGTTCTGGTTCATGGGTAGCACCATTCAAACACAGGTCACAGAACTAACCAGCGATTTTCCGGAAATGATAGCGAAAGCCAGGGCTTCCCTGAGTAATTCTATGGTGGGAAATAAGATATTAGAGAGCATTTCTGGCTTTGATGATAGTAAGATTATGTCTACAGCAACGGGGTTTTTCAACACCAGCTTTGGCGTTATAGGTGATCTTTACATTATCATTTTTCTCGGCATCTTTTTTACTGTAGACCCGTCAATTTACAAGGAGGGCATTATAAAGCTCACACCAGTTTCGGGTAAAAAAGATGCGCGAATCGTGTTGGACCGCATTAGCATAGTGCTGAAAGGCTGGTTAAAAGGAATGTTATTAGCCATGTTTCTGATCGGAATTCTGACGGTAATTGCGTTAACCATTTTTAAAATTCCGCTTGCATTAACCCTGGCGATACTCGCAGGATTAATGAACTTTATACCAAATTTTGGCCCGCTAATCGCGATGATCCCCGCAGTACTTATAGGATTTACGATTAGCGTGAATATGGCGATAATCATTGCGATAACGTATTTAATAATACAAACCATTGAAAGCAATGTGGTTACCCCCATGATCCAGAAAAAGATGATTAACCTGCCTCCAGCTTTAACAATTATGAGCCAGGTGATTATGGGCACCATGTCTGGTTTTTTGGGAATTTTACTGGCCACACCGCTTTTAGCAATCATTATTGTTCTCGTAGATGAACTGTACATCAAGAAACAAAAGACCATACAGATCAGTAGCGATTCGTCCCTCAAACCATCTTAAAGGGAAAATTGTAATAATAAAGCACACTGAGATGGGAGAGTCATACGAGAAATTGAAGGCTGAAAATTGCAAGTACCGCAGCGATTTAGAATCTGGCCAGGTTTGGGACTTTTTACATTTTGTTTTACCCTGCCAATGCTTACTGAAGTCGATATCGTAAATTAAATGGAGGAGTTTATCAATTTCATAAAAGGTATTATAGCAATTGACGAGCTTGACTTGCATCTGGTAATATCCAGGTGCAGAATAAAAACAATTCCAAAAGGAAAACATGTTTTAAAGTCTGGCCAAATTGCAAGCCAATACTATTTTATTACCGCTGGCGGCCTCCGGTTTTATCATGAATTAAATGGCCAGGAGAATACCACATGGGTGATCTTCCAAAATGAATTCTTTGCAGAAATCTCCAGTCTTCATCCACAAAAACCTACCAGATTCAATATTCAGGCGATAGAAGATACTGATCTCATAGTCATTGACAAGAAAGACATGGACTTTCTGTATGCCCATATTTCCAGCTGGCAGGAGTTTGGTCGAAAAGTATGGGAAGCTACCACTGCAAGAATGGTAGACCAACTTTTAAACTTTCAGACCTTATCAGCGGAAGAGCGATACCTGAAATTTGTGAACAATCCCGAATACATAAAAAAGGTACCTGTAAAACAACTCGCCGCTGTTTTGGGCATTACACCGAACGCTTTAAGCAGGATCAGGAAGAACATTCGCTAAAGCTTATTATCTACCAAAGGGTAGTTTTAACATAGCCTCGCAGAGATACCTTTGAAATGTGCAAAACAACACTAAGATGATTGAACTTAAAGTAGCAGCTCAAAGTCAGTATACTGATGATGTGTTAATTAAAGATTTCCCAGGATTTACAAACCAGTATGCTGTTGTAAACGGTGTCCGGTTACATTATGTAGAAGGCGGATCAGGCAAACCACTGATCTGTTTGCCAGGCTGGCCGCAAACCTGGTATTCATATCGGCCTATCGCAATGGAACTTGCAAAAACATTTCGTTTGATTATCATTGATATTCGGGGAATGGGCAGTTCGGATAAACCGCTATCAGGCTATGATAAAAAAACGATGGCATCTGATATCTATGAATTGTTAAAACAGCTTGGCATGCCAAAGGTGAGTGTCCTAGGCCATGATATTGGTGGCATGGTAGCCATGAGTTTTGCATTCAACTACCCTGAGTGTTTGGAGAAGCTTATTGTTGCAGACGGTATGCACCCGAATGAAGGCATGATGCAAATGCGACTTATGCCTGCGGCAGGTACTTTCAAGGAAAAAATGGATCCCGATATGCCTTACGCATGGTGGATGAGTTTTAATCAGGTTAAAGATTTACCTGAGAAGATTCTTGAAGGTCGCTTTCAGTTTTTGATAGACTGGCTGTTCAATTATGTTATGATTGACGAGGACAAAATTACGCCTTTTGAGCGTGCCGTTTATGCAGATGCATATAACGGCGCTGATAGTATACGTGCTTCAAATGCCTGGTATCAGGCTTTTTCGAAAGATATTGAAGACGGGAAAAACTATCAGAAACTTTCTATGCCAGTATTGGGAATTGGCAGTAATGTGAGTTACAACTTTATGAACTTCGCGCTTCCAACGGTCGCAGAGAACGTTGAAGTTGCCGGAATATTGGATAGCGGTCACTACATGTATGAAGAGTCCCCCGAAAAGGTTATTGAACTTGTTTCAGGGTTTTTAGCACATTGAATAATTTAAACTGGACATATGAGAAATACAATTTTAGTAGCTGGTGCAACCGGTAACTTAGGATATAGGATATGCATGGCACTGATTAATAAAGGTGCAAATGTTAAAGCCTTGCTCCGCGAAGACAGCGATCCTGATAAATCAGAAAAAATTACAGCCGCCGGAATAACAGTCGTTCGGGTTGACTACAATGATATTGCTCAGATTGCTGCAGCATGTATAGATGTGGATTGTGTGGTGTCTGCCTTGGCTGGCCTTTCTGATGTAATTGTTGATATACAAAAGCTGCTGTTAGATGCTGCATTGGAGGCTGGTGTGAGCAGGTTTATACCTTCTGATTTCTGCACGGACTACAACTTACTTGTGCCAGGTGAAAACAGGAACTTCGATCTGAGAAGGGAATTTACAGCTTATGTAGACAGTACGCCTATTAAAGTTTCCTCTGTTTTCAACGGTGCTTTTGCAGATATACTAAAATACAACACACCAATTCTGGATCTTAAGAATAGAACCATCGCTTACTGGGGTAAAAAGGCAGACTGGAAACTAGATTTTACGACAATGGATAATACAGCTGCGTTTACTGCCGAAG
>DCLG01000092.1:53624-65284 GCA_002320935.1 Pedobacter sp. UBA1654
TTTCCAGATCAGTCCCAAGATGCTTAGTTCGGAAATAAAGTCGACAACAGGCCAGGTCTTTGAAACACATGAAATATCCAGTATGGAAGAATTTGCAAAAGTAATTCAAAAGCAAAGATCAGAAAATCCGGCGGGAGAGCATGAATTGTACGCGAAATGGCAACAAGCGCAGTATCTGTACTCCATGTATGCTGCACAGCGTCCTAATCTCGACAATAGTCGTTACCCGGATTTAAAATGGACAACAGCGTCATCGTACCTTGAAACTTTTATCCGATAATTTAAGCTGATGTAATTTCAGCCTGACCTCGACTGCCTGATTGAAGTGTGCAACTATGTGTTGTCATTCATCTTTTTAGATGAGAAATATTGTCAAAAATACCCAGTTTCCACCTCATGTTGTAAAAGCGAACATCCTTTTAGTGGAAGAATTCGTACGGTATTTAAAAGTCTTTCTATTTCTAAAAAACTGAAATACCTGTATGTTCCAAATCATCTCCAACCTAATGAGAAACTCTGGGGAGTTCCCAGCGCGGATTAGAAAACGCCACGAAATGTTCTGGTCTGATCCCGAGGCTGAATCTATACGTAACACAAAGATGCATGAAGACATACCACTTCAATCCTGGCAAGATGTTCCCCATTGGCAAAGAAAGTTAAGTAATAAATACAACGCAAAGATCTTTGCAAAGATGCTTGGCTGTGATGTTGCACAATTATATTGGAAAGGAAGGGAAATTGGATCATTCGATTTTGATACCCTTCCTGCCCAGTATGTAATCAGACCAACGACCGGTCATGGGTCCAAAGGTGTATTTGTGATGGACGAAGGCTTAAATCGCTTTGATCAAAAACGGTATACAACAACTCAGATCCGGGAACGNNCCTTAGAGTTTCTCTTTGAAGAATTTGTACAGACTGAAAATGGTGAATTTACCATTCCGAATGATTTCAAATTTCTTTGTTTTAATGGTGAAGTTGCTTCTGTTGTGGTTATTGATCGTATAAGTCCTAAAGTCGGATACAGTTACTTCTATGATGAAAACTGGAGCAAAATGAAGCGTTTACATCATCTATACCCTGGAAAAGATGAACCAGCGAAGCCGAAATGTTTTGATGAGATGTTGGAACAGGCAAAAAAGCTCAGTAAAGCTTATGGTATATTTGTGAGAATCGACTTTTTTGCAACGATAAATGGCCCGGTCTTTTGTGAGTTTACGCCCACACCCGCATTGGGCAGAGGTTTCACTAAATATGGTAAAAACCTGCTTTTGAAGTACTGGGATCAGTATTGCCCTGGCATGGTTTAACGGGCTGGCCAGCTCAAATGTTTGTTGCTGTGTTAATTCGCCTTATTGTACGATGAAATAATGGCATCGACCCAAAGTGCGTGCATTTTGCCTGAATAATGTAGTCCATCTGAAGCGACCAAGGCAGGGTCTGATGTAACGCGGGTAGATATTGGCGCGATATTCGTATAACTGACACCTCTGGCAACTGCTTCCGCTTTATTGATCGCATTAAAAGCGGCGATATCTTCAGTAATCTTCTGGGTGTTACGGCCACTCTTTTTTCCAAATGGTGTTTGTCCCCAGTCTGGAATTGAAATGACTGCAACGTGGCTCGGCTTGCCTCCTGAATAAATAATTGCACGGTTCAGTAAGTCTTTAAATTGTGACCGGTATGTCGATTTTGATAAACCCTGGTATTGGTTGTTTACACCAATTAACAAGCTTACAAAATCGTATTTTGTTGTAATGTTTGCTGTTGTCAAGGCTTTCTGCAGATCACTTGTTGTCCAGCCTGTGCGTGCAATTACCCTTGGAGGTGCAAAGTTTTTTCCTCTGGAATTTAGTTTAGAGACCAACAAATAGGGGAAGCTTTGTGCCTGGGAAACTGACTCACCGATGGTATATGAGTCCCCGAGGGCAAGATAAGTCTGTTGTGGCACAGTTGTCGATGTTGCAGCCAGTTCATCATTGCCGGGAACTGACAATTCGGGACTGTTTTCATTTTTGCTGCAGCCGAACAATAGTATGACTACAAATAATGCAGAGGAAATTTTCATGTGTTTATAACCAGCTTGTTATCAAATAGTTTCATTATAGTTGATAAGATTTAGGTTTATTTCATGAACCTCCAATGTTATTGCTTAGGCGCTTGGAGGCTTTTCAGGTTCATCAATACGATAGCGCCTATGATCAAAAGTATGCCGATCCACTGCACCACGTTTACGGGTTCTTTCAATAAAATGTAGGCAAACATCACAGATACGGGTAGTTCAACGGAAGCAATAATGGTTCCCAATCCAATACCCGTATGTGGCATTCCGCTGGTGAATAGCAGTGGGGGCAGGATTGTACCGAATAAGGCAAGGAAAACGCCCCATGGCCAGTAAATGCCAAAGTTGAAGTTGTCATAGGATGATGTGCTGGAGAAAATGAGTACGATGATTATTAAACCTCCGGCTAATAACCATAAGCTCCGTTTTATGGAATGTAGCTGCGTAGCAATGCTGTTGGAAGCATACAAGGAGATCGTATATGATAAGCCGGCTGCAAACCCCCATGCGATGCCTTCCCAATTTAAGTCCTGAGCGGAAGAAAGGATATTCGTGGCAAGTGCGGTACCAATCAGAACAATGATCGTTGCGATAACCTTTCTTTTAGAAGGCAGCTTCTTATCCAATGCCGCCTCCAGTAATATGCCCATCCAAACAGATTGCATCAGCAGTACGATACCTACGGATACAGGAATGTATTTCACTGAAAAGTAGTAGAAAATACTGGTTAACCCCAAAGATGTTCCGCCGATCATCAGCTTTAGAATCGAATACCTCGCTGGTGCTTCCACTGCTTTAGCTGGAGTCTTAAAAAAGGTCTGCAGTAGCAACATCACTACCAGGCCTATGGAGAACTGAGCGGTGGACACCTGTGCAGTTGTAAANNATTTGACCACAGTAGCAAGTGCGCCGTAGCTGGAGGCTCCCAGGCCGACCAGCAATGCTCCCTTCAAAACATTTTTCTCCATTATAAAGCTTTTTAAATCGCCTGCAAAGAAACCAAATCCTGATCAGCCTTCTATCAAATGGATGTATAATTACATATAGTTGGGCTTGCTGGTATTTTTTACAAAAAATTTCTATCTTCCATAAGTAAATCATTAACCTATACTTATTTATGAAAACAAACAGACTATTTGTAGCGGCTGTAGCCCTGATCTTTGCCTTCACCCTGGGCTGTAAAAAAGAAAGTTCTAACATTAATCCTGGCGATGCAGCACACAGTAAAGCGTCTACACGAAGTTCAACAACCCTTGATCCAGTCACACAACGAAAACTTGCGGCTTTGTATGCCAAGATTCCCGTAGATGCCAGACGTAAAGTTGGCGGTAAGTCAAAGGTAAAATTGGAATTACATCCGGAGTATCGCGACATCATCCTTAAAACACTTAAACTTGAAGAATCCAGCTGCAACGACAATACGGCGTCAAGCCAATGGCTGGACCAACAGCTCGCCGACTGGAACAGCACCATCATTAATTATGTGCTTACGACAGCAATGCTCGATCTACCGACATACGACGCGCTGCTTTTCGAAAATAGCAGTGCTAACCAGAAATTCGGAGCAGAAGGACAGTATACACAAAGACTAACCAAAGCCTTTAAGGATCTAAAACGTTTCTGGAACATCCAGGCAGAAAATATTGTACTTGCGCCCATGCATGGCACAATGCTGACGGACAGAGCCAAACTACTAAGAACTTACAAAGCAGCGTTCGGACTAGATGATCCAAGCGCAAATTATTACGCCGACTTTGTTTTAGCGATTGTTGATGCTTATCCTCAATTAAGAGGTGGTAATCATCCGATGTTCAGCTTTAATGCATTTGCACAATCTACTTTTAGCTTCCCACCATATGGGGTAATTCCTGATAAGATCATCATGGGCGACGGGATCATGGACGCATTTGCAGCCACTGGCTATGCCGATGTGGCACCACAAGCAATTCTGGCCCATGAATTTGGACACCACATCCAGTTTGACCTTAACCTGTTCGGTAATGCCTCCGGACCGGAAGCGACCAGAAGAACCGAGCTGATGGCAGATGCATATGCTGCTTACTACCTATCACACGCCCGTGGTGCTTCCATGCAATGGAAAAGGGTACAATTATTTTTAAATGTATTTTTTAATATTGGAGATTGTTCATTCACCAGCGATGGACACCATGGTACACCTACGCAGCGAATGGCGGCTGCGAGATGGGGTTACGATGTTGCCAACAAGGCACAAAAACAGGGTCATATTCTAACTGCACAAGAATTTACCCGTCAATTTGAAGCGCAGTTACCAAAACTGATTAACCAGTAAAATAACCTGTTTTAGCATTAGAAAGGTTGTTCATTTCGTCAATGGACAACCTTTTTTATTCCTTATTCTTACCTTACGGTTTTATTATTCATTAAAACCAAGTACAAAAGCACTATGACGTTTGGATTATTTGAAACACTGGCCTTTGCATGTCTTGTCTTACTTTTAGGCTTCTTTATTGTTAAGAAGGTAAGTTTTTTTAGAAACTACAATATTCCTGAACCTGTAGTGGGCGGTTTTGTCATTGCTGTTATCCTCTATGTATTAAACTACACTACAGGCATCAGCTTCTCATTTGAAAGCTCGCTCCAATCTGCGATGATGCTCATCTTTTTTGCTTCAATTGGTCTGAGTGCCGATTTCGAAAAGCTCAAGAAAGGAGGAAGACCGTTAATAGTATTCATCTTGCTTACCGGGTCGTTCATCATGGCTCAGAATGTTTTTGGAATCTCGATCGCAACATTGGTGGGCTTAAACCCTGTCTATGGTTTAATAGCGGGCTCCATCACGTTAACGGGTGGACATGGAACAGGCGCAGCATGGGCGGAAAATCTTACTGAAACGTTTCAGATAAGCGGTGCGATGGAACTGGCAATGGCATGTGCCACCTACGGACTTGTGATGGGTGGTATAATAGGAGGTCCGGTTGCAAAAGTGCTACTGAAAAAGGCGAATATACAACCTCCTAAGGAAGTTGAAGAACAAACCCAGCCAGTAGAAATGTTTGAGAATCCAACTTCAAACAGAAGAATCAACGTGCGTAACATGATCGAAACACTGACGATGTTGGCCATTTGCCTGGCGGGAGGACAACTGCTGTATGAAACTTTAAAGGACTCCTGGCTTGAACTGCCAAACTTCGTATGGTGCCTGTTTATCGGTGTTATTATCCGCAACATCATCACCCGGGTGTCCACTTACATTGTTAATGATCATGCCGTGGACGTGCTCGGGAACACGGGGCTATACTTGTTTTTGACAGTAGCTTTAATGTCCCTACAATTATGGCAACTACAAGGCCTGGCATCTCAGGTGTTAATTGTGCTTGTATTACAAACTGTCTTACTTATTTTATTTGCCATGTTCATCACCTTTAAAGTGATGGGGGGCGACTATGACGCCATTGTGTTGAGTGCCGGTCATTGTGGATTTGGCTTAGGTGCAACGCCGACCGCAGTTGCTAATATGCAGGCCATAACTGACAAGTACGGCGCATCTCATAAAGCGTTCTTAATCGTTCCTATGGTAGGTGCTTTTTTTGTTGACATTTTGAACAATGTATGCATTAAAATATTTGTCAGCTATTTAGCGTAGTCGTCTAAATACCAGATCGGATAAAAACGGCATATGAAGCGTGTTACCATTATAGGTAATACGCTTCATATGCTTTTGGCATTGCATCTAATTGTTTGATCTGTATGTTCTTGTAAAAAGTTTCTGCGGCTTCACTTTGGACCTGGATCTTTCCTTTGGTCAAGGGAACCTTTTGGCCGTCTTTCACATAATGCGAATTTTTCAGCACCATTACAACATGGCCGTTTACAATATGTAGACTCTTACCATTAAAGGTGATCAGCTCGATGGTTGTCCAGCCATTGTCTGGTGTCTCGTGGTTTTCCGATCGCAGGCAAAATCCCTGGTCATTACCTGTGCCAAAGCCCAAAAACGGCTGTTTTGCATTCGCCACGCTATTCATTTCACCTTCGGGTAGAAAGGCACGGATGTCAATTGCTGAAGTACCGATATTCCAGTAATCCCCTATATGGCCTTCCATAATCTGGAACTCTTGTGATAACATCCAGGCGCGCCAATAGTCTACACCGGCTTCTCCGATGGAGTGGTAAAGAATGCCGGAATCTTTTAAAAGGTTCTGCCTGGGATCATACTTCTTAGTGCCCCATTTTACTTGTAGTTTTAAATGATAATTTTCAAAGTCCTGCTTGGTGTACAACGAGCCATAAATTTCACCGCTCACCCGCAGTACCTGCTCTTTTTCCATCTCCACCATGGAAAAGACTTTCGTGGCATCCTTATTATATCCGATAGGAATAACCTCTTTGCCTGTTTCGTCAACAGGTTTTTTGCCGTTATAGCCAATCTTGTGCCTGTAGCTCAGGTAATTTTCCCACTTAGATAGATTGTTGTCGAGCAAATTGATCCAGGGTGCTTCGGATGACTTCATCACAGCAGCTGGAGGATTTGCATCGAACAGGGAAGGCAAGTTAGCATNNAAAGCAAAGCTCAGTGGTAGGCACGCCGGGATGATTAATGCGGATAGTACTTTTATTATCATAAGATTGATATTTGGTTGTATATCTTCTAAAGATAATAGATTAGGCTAATAGTTGAAGCGATGCTCCGGTTCTTGTACTTAAGAAATTGTTATGACAAACGCCTTCAGCTCGTGAAGCTTGCCTTCCCGGAACTTCCAGACATCACAGTAGTCATAATCGCTGGTGCTTCCATCTTTGCTTTTGAGGCTGATCTTGCCAACGACGGTTACAAAGTCACCTTCCGAAATAGCATGTTCAATATTAAATTTTGGCGGTTCCACGTATGTGACTGCCATGTACTGCCTTACCGCTTCTTTTCCCCGTAGGATCTGTTCGCCTACAAATGTCCACTGTGTGTCTTCTGTGCAGTAAGTCAGGAACTGTTCATAGTCGCCTTTACTTACGAAGGCATTTGCCTCTTCAAGAATTGCTTTGTTGTCTACATGCATAATGTTCAGATCGCAGTCAAAAATTGTCAGTCCATACGCTCAAATATCGGTAATAAATAATTCAGATATGCATGGATATAAGTTAGTTAAATCATTCCTTTACAATGCTTATCCCAATAGTCCAGCATCCTTTTTTTGCCAAAATGGGTATAACCGCGACCCAGGCCAGGTGTTGGTGTGAACTCCCCAAAAACAGCGCCTTTGTGGGTGGCATAGAAATCTATTCTTACAAAAACTTCATAAGTGCTGCTCAGCAATTTAACCTGCTCAACCATTTCGTCCCAGCATGCAGGTTTTACTGGCAGCGTTTCTGGCTCCGGGTACGCGAAATTTAATGAAGGAAGTTTGTTCCAATTCAGGTCAAAGTAGGTCTCAAATCCCTTTTTTGGCCCCAACCGGTTTATTAAACCGAAGGCAGCAATTTCGCCGTTGAAACACATGAATTTATAATCATCAGGAATGCCGTATTCGCCCGCCTCGTCTCGTAGAAACTCTTCAAACAGAAATTCCTGTTGCGGGTTCTTGTCACAAGCCTGTTTGATTGCAAATTTGATTTCATCAGGTGTATAGACTTTATTGTCAAAGAGGTTAATACCTTCATTCATGATGAATACCATTCCAGAAGAATGTCCGATGGTGGGGCGGATAACATAATGCGATGGCAATTTATCAAAATCTAAAGTCTCGAAATCGCGACCCCGGAAGTACAAATCCGCTACTTTAGCGCCATGTTTGATGGCAAACTCTTTAGCGTTAGCTTTATTGCTAAGTTTTCGCTGCCATAGCTCGGCATCTTTCCATTTGCTGAGTTCATCCTTCGCAAACAGGGGTTGATTTCTAACAATTTCAGCATCTGGCGCCTTCCAGAAGATGCGGTGTCTCTTTCTTATTCTTGCGGGGAAGGTTCCATAATTGGAAAGTAGTCTTTCAAGTTTTGATAACATATTTGGTTAGCAGGTTAATAGAAGTTCAACCCGGATGCAAAGCTTATACCAAGCAGTTGCTCAACATGTGTTCAAGCTTGATTTCATTATTAATACGTTGTAATTATCATGCAAAAAAGGCGTAAAATGCTTTTTTATCACGTACTAACCAATAAATGCCAGAGTAAATAAATTATAAACGTGGTTTGTTGGTTTATTTACTTGCGGAGTGTAGCGCAGTCGGCAAGCCGTCCAGACTGGTCCTGTTCTTTTCTTCTTTGTATTTCTCCAAGCCTTCAGTGCCTTTCTTCTCCGCCCATTTGAAAGCATGGTCCCGCTCCCCTGCATAGTCATAAAGTGGCACACTGAAGCCGCAGGATGTTTGTACCATATGAATATCGGCTACAATGATCTGTCGTGCAGCAATTGGTAAATCGAACTGCTTAATAAGTTCCGGCCAGGCTTCATCACCTGGCAATACCGTATGTCCTTTGCCGTACAGGCGTAAGATCAGCGGAGGTCCATCAAAAGCACAGAACATGATGGTAATGCGCCCATTTTCCATCATATGTGCTGAAGTTTCATTGCCACTTCCATTGATGTCCAGATACATAACGCGTGAATCACTCAGTACCCTGAAGCTATCTAATCCCTTTGGAGATAGGTTTACATGACCTTCGGCACTCAGTGGTGCTGTAGCCGTGAAAAACATGCTTTGTTTTTGGATGAATTCCTTATGCTGACTTTCAATCCTGGTAAATAGCTTGCCCATATTCATATCATTAATAATATTTAAAGTTAAGTTACTTCCAGAGTTAAACAAATAGGTTGGAACAGTTCAGACTGACTAATTCGTCTTTATGCAGCGTCAGGTACCCTGACTTACAAGGGAAGGCCATGTCACGTTTATCACATAGCAGCAGTTGCTAATCGTAGCTTCGCCTTGCTTTTCTTTTTTCGTCCCCTCCAAATAAGAAATCCGGTTATCGGTAAGCTTGCGGCAACCAGACTGCCACAGAAAGCCAATATTTTTCCTGGAAGCCCCAGCACTGCGCCAACATGCAGATCGTAGTTCATGCGGGCAATCTTATCTGCTGTGCTAGCTTCATCAAACTTCCCAAACATATGGTCAACCTTAATTTCTTCCAGCGTATAGCGGTCGTAGAAAAGATAATCTGCTTTCCAGTAGGTTCCCGGAGCTGGGTTTATGGCAAGTTCTATCGCTGCATCCTCCGCATACGGAGGATGCACATCCATGTTCCCTTTAAAGCCCGGTCTTTCCGCTCTTGCTTTAGCCCAGAGGATATCCTCTGCCGGTGCTTTGCCTTCCGACATTGCCACCAATTCCGGGTTGGATGCGCTCTTTGACACACTCTCCGTAAATGGGATCATCTCTTTTCCACCTGAGGCGATCCAGTAAGTGGATTTAGCAAACCATTGAAAACCCATCACCATGCCGGTTAAAGCCAGGAAGATCATGATCCAGGTTAAGTAGAAGCCAAGCACGTTGTGCAGATCATAGTTGACCCGGCGCCATTTCGCAGTCCATTTAATGGTAAAACGCTTCTTGCTTGCCGCCCGATTTTTTGGCCACCAGAGTACTAATCCTGAGATCAGCAGAAAAGCAAACATCATGGTCGCTGTGGTCAATATTGGCTGACCAATGTCGGGCGGTAGCCAGAGGTAATAATGCCCGTTGATGATAAAGCGGAAGAAGTCGGTTGACATATCTTTAACCTTCAACACCTCACCTGTATAGGGATTCACAAACACGGTCCAGAAATATGTGTCGTTCAGGGAATAATACGTTACTACAGCCGATTTCCCATCTTGATACCCAATGCTGTGCGCTTCCTTGTTGGGTAGGATTACATCGGTGATCTTGTGGATCTGTGATGGCCTCAGCAGTGGCTTATTTTCTACTTCTACAAATCGGTAGGGTTGTGTGGCATTTTCTATTTCTATCTGAAAGGCCAGAATGCAGCCTGTAATGCCTAGAAAACACACAAATAAACCCGAGCCTAAGCCTAGCCATAAGTGAATCTGGCCAATCCAATGTCTTAGATTATTCTTTTTCTTTTCCATCTAGAATTTGTAAGCGACACTTAGTCTGTAATTCCTTGGCGCTTCTGCCTGCCAGGAGTAGGCTGCTTGTTGATAGTCAGGTGCATTCCAATACCCGGTATAGTATCCACCAGAATACAGGTATTTATCGAGTACATTGAACACATTTCCAGTGATCCTGAGGCCATGGCCTTCCCAGAAAAGCCCTGCATCAAGTTTGAAATAATCAGGTAGGTTCTGAGCGCTTTGATTTGAGTTATACGTGTTTGTTGCGCGGCCTGCAAGGTGTGTAAAGCCGGAGGATATTCCGGTGCCTTTTAAGAAGCCCCGTTGAAGGGTATAACTTAACCAGGCATTTGAGGTATGTTTGGCAAAACCAGGTACCACCTGACCCACAAACATGGAGGTGACACCTTCTGCAACTTCTGTTACTTTGCCATCCGTATAAGCATAGTTAGCAATTAAGCTCAGACCTTTTGTAAGCTCACCTTTTAAGTCAAATTCTATCCCCTGCGCCCTTTTTTCGCCTACAACAATACTGAAGTTTTCACCCGCCTGGTTGCTCGGATCACCCGCAAGTTCATTTTGCTTACGGATTCTATATACCGACACGGTAGTATTCCATTTTCCATTCATCCAGTCTTTCTTAATACCCAATTCATAGTTGCTGCCAGTGATCGGGTCAATCTTGCTTCCGCTTCTTAGAAATCCTGTTTGGGGAATGAACGCCTGATCATATACACCGTAAATGGATGCATTTTTGTCAAGAGAAACACTCAATCCTAAGCGTGGCGTGAATCGCTCCGCTTTGTCAGGTTCAGAACCGAAAGTAGATTGGCTGACATTCGAGTATCTTCCGGCTAGTGTTAAACGTGCTTTGTTTTCAAAGAAAGCAAGCTCATCTTGAAAATAGAAGCTGGTATAATCCTGATTGAAAACACCGCCGCCCGAGATGGCCCGGTCTTTCACGCTGCGACTTCTGTCAAAGTTCGCGTATCCATTGCCCGGGAAGCCATAGTTTGGGTTGTTTACGTCAAAAGGGGCACCAGGCAGATCCAGATTGTGCGATTGTCCCCAGTCGGCATAGTAGTTCTTTTTACCACCGTCAAATCCTGTTAAGATGTTGTGGGTAATACCACCCGTCTTGATCTTGCCATTTACGAAGAATTGTGCAAGCTTCATGGTTGCTTCCGCATCCCAGATCCCAACATTCCGGATGAGCGTGCCATCGGCGAAAACGCTCGAGGGCCATGAGCTATTCCCTGTTTGCAAGTATTTCGAGTAAGCCACCTGTGCAGTTGCTTTCCAGGTGTCACTAAAGTTGTGTTGAAGATTTAGAAAAGCGCTGTGGTCATTCATTCTGGTCGGATCAACACCTGGTTGCGTTAAGCTGAAGTTCCTGGGAAGTGTAGCATATCCATTAGGAGAGAAAAGGTAGTAGGAGCCGACCTCCGTCATCTTTGCATTTTGATAGGCGTACTCCGCAGTAAGTTTGGTCTTGTTGGTGATCTGGTAACTTACAGTCGGTGCGATCGTGTAGCGGTCATTCTGCTCAAAAGGCCTGAAGGACCCTTTATT
>DCLG01000092.1:65297-69171 GCA_002320935.1 Pedobacter sp. UBA1654
ACGGAACAACAATTTGCCATCATCAGTTAACCTTCTATCTAAATCGACAGCCGTTCTGTACAAGTCATAACTGCCGGTTGTGAAGGAAACCTCACCACGGTTGCTGCCCGTAGGCTTCTTTGTTACCACGTTGTACATGCCGCTAGGGTCACCATTGCCCAGCATAAATCCTGCAGGACCCTTTACAAATTCTACATGGTCTACAAAGCTCATATCTTCTGTTAAAGGACCCCAAAAGGAAGTAACGAAATTGAAACCGTTGCGCATGGCCTGAATCTGTGAACCACGCATCGTAATGTTGGTGTACATATCGCCCCAATGCTCTACGCGGGTAGCACCGCTTACATTTCTTACAAGCGCATCGCTCATGCTGATGACTTGCTGATCTGTAAGTGTCTGACCACTCACAATCTGAATATTCTGAGGGATTTCCAGGAGTGGCGCGTTCAAGCGCAGTGAAGTGGATGGCACATCAACTTTATATCTTTTAACCTTACCGCCAATTACTACTTCCTTCAATTGGTCCGACTTTTCAGCAAGCCTGAAGTCGGCTACTTTATCTTCATTATTTCCGAGTACGATGCTTTGCTCATCAGACAGCAATCCCAGTGCAGAAACAACTACCAGATAAGTTCCGGGCTTCAAACGGGTAAATTGATATTTTCCATCAACATTACTCTGTGTGGAAATGGCTTCGCCCTTTAAAGTTACAGATACGGATACAGCCGGATATCCATCTGCTGTGACAATCTTTCCTTTGATGCTGCTGTTTCGCTGTGCCTGCGCCTGGGCTGATAGCGCTAAGAAGAGTACGACTGCTAAGATTCTGGTAAAATGATTCATTTATCTTATTTAGATTAGTTCTTAATTACGCCAAAGAAAGAGACTTTCTGCTGACATTCCAAACTATTTAGAATAAATCTTAATAAAAGTTTTAAAGCCCATTCCTTCCTTGTTATCAGGCCGCTGTCTAAAATTATCATTACAATGCCTGCTACTTCACCGTCATGCCTGAATACGTCTTAATTTTTATAGCTTTGTTGTAATGAACCGCGTTTGGATATTCACAATCGTATTAGCCTTGTTTGCACAAACCACGGAATTGCACGAGTTTGTCAAGCTGCCGATACTATTTGAACATTATGCTGAACATCAGCAGCGTGATTCCAAGCTGAAATTCCTGGACTTCCTATCCATGCATTATTGGGGAGATGATCTCAATGATGATGACAACAGTCGAGACATGGAACTTCCCTTTAAAAAGTTCGAAGTCACCCATGTACCTGTGCAGTTCCTGCCACCCAGAACGGAAATAAAACTGAAATCGGTGGTGTTCCTGATTCGACTGGAGCAACCAGGTTATTTACTGTCGTATACACCAGGGCCGGCCCTTGGCGGGCTTTTCAGGCCACCCTGTGCTTAATTGCGATCAATAATCTTTAATTCTTATTGTTAGGGTTCGCTGCCCGTATATAGTCCAGGCTGCTACGTTGCAGGCGGCTATGCTGCAGCACGAACCATTTGTTGCATTCTTCTTTAAAGCACAATAATGCTTGATAAAATCATCCGGTTTTCGGTTCATAACAAACTGGCAATCGGCATATTCACTATACTGTGGATCATCTATGGTATTTTTGAAGTTACCCGTTTACCGATCGATGCCGTACCTGACATCACCAACGATCAGGTTCAAATTATCACGTCGGCACCATCTTTAGGTGCGCAGGACGTTGAACGTCTAATCACTTTTCCTATTGAACAGGCACTAAGCAATATTCCAAAACTCAAGGAAAGCAGGAGTATGTCGCGCTTTGGACTGTCATTAATCACAGTTGTTTTTGAAGACGGCGTAGATGTCTACTGGGCACGGCAGCAAGTTACTGAGCGGCTCCGGCAGGTCGAAATGAACGAGAATGCCAGTACCCCGGAGCTCGCACCGGCCTCAACCGGTCTTGGTGAAATCTACCAGTATGTGCTTCGTCCTGATCCTGGCTTTGAAGATAAGTACAGCCTCGCAGAGCTGCGAAGTATCCAGGATTGGACCATAAGAAGAAACCTGCTGGGCACCAAGGGCGTTGCGGATGTTTCCACCTTCGGTGGCGAACTGAAGCAGTATGAAGTTGCGGTAAACCCCAGCCAACTAAAATCCCTGGGCATATCCATAGCCGAGGTCTTTACTGCTTTAGAAAGCAATAATCAGAATACCGGCGGAGCTTACATCGAAAAAGGACCTACCGTGATGTATATCCGGAGTGAGGGGCTTGCAGGCTCCATTGATGATATTGAAAATATCGTTGTAAAAAACACAGCAAATGGTGCCCCGGTGTTGATAAAGAACATAGGGAAAGTCCAACTCGGATCTGCCATTCGTTATGGTGCTTTGAATTACGATCCCATTGGGGAAGTAGCTGGTGGTATTGTCATGATGCTCAAGGGGGAAAACTCCTCCGATGTGATTAAGAACGTTAAAGCGCGTGTAGCCAGCATTCAGGAAATGTTGCCTGAAGGACTCACGATCGAGCCCTTTCTTGACCGTACGAAGATGGTGGATAATGCAATTGGAACAGTTGAAAAAAACCTGTTGGAAGGTGCACTCATTGTAATCTTTGTGTTGGTGATCTTTTTGGGTAACCTGCGGGCGGGACTGATCGTTGCTTCGGTAATTCCGTTGTCGATGCTTTTTGCAATCATCATGATGAACCTCTTTGGTGTAAGTGGTAACCTGATGAGCCTGGGCGCTTTAGATTTTGGATTGATTGTAGATGGTGCGGTAATCATCGTGGAAGCCATTCTGCATCACATGTACTTCTCCAAAAAGTATAAAAATGTAAATGCGATATCTCAGGATGAGCTGAATGAAGAGGTTGCCAGTTCTGCATCCCGGATGATGAATGCTGCGGTATTTGGGCAGATCATCATTCTGATTGTTTACCTGCCGATCCTCTCCCTGACCGGAATTGAAGGCAAGATGTTTAAGCCAATGGCCCAAACCGTTGCTTTTGCAATTCTGGGCGCATTTATACTCTCACTCACCTATGTGCCGATGATTAGCTCCGTATTTTTAAGTAAAAAGATATCACATCAACCAAATCTTTCAGACCGCGTGATGGCAGGCCTGGAAGGCTTGTATATACGTGCACTGAACCGGGGACTTAGAATCAAGAGGCTACTTGTAGGCATCGCTTTCGGCTTGTTCGCCATTGCTGTANNGGTGAATTCATTCCACAGTTAGAAGAAGGTGATTTTGCGGTAGAAACCCGTTTATTGGTCGGAACCAATCTAAGTACAACCATTAATTCTTTCCAGCAGATCAGCGGCGTGCTGCAGAAGAACTTTCCGGAGGTAGAGAAAATTGTTTCTCGTATTGGTAGTGCCGAGATTCCTACAGATCCGATGCCCATAGAAGGCGGTGACATGATCATTGTGCTTAAGCCGAAGGGGGAATGGACAAGTGCCAAAAGTTTTACCGAACTCGCCAGCAAAATGTCGGCTGTGGTGCAGGAAGCAGCGCCCGGTGTAACGCAAAGTTACCAGTATCCTGTTCAAATGCGATTCAATGAACTCATGACCGGCTCCAAGCAGGATGTAGTGTGCAAGATATTCGGGGAGGACCTTAATACACTCTCCCGCTACGCGGAACAAATAGGAATCATCAGTAAAACAGTGGAAGGCACGGCCGACTGGTACGTGGAAAAGGTAACCGGCATGCCACAGGTCGTCATCAAATACAACCGTGCAGAGATTGCCAAATACGGACTGAACATTAACGACATCAATAGAACTGTAAACGCTGGTTTTGCGGGTGCTTCTGCAGGTAAGGTCTATGAAGGGGAAAAGCGCTTTGACCTGGTCGTTCGGATCGGAACGGAGAACC
>DCLG01000092.1:69189-78115 GCA_002320935.1 Pedobacter sp. UBA1654
TGATCGTTACGCCAGCTGGTACCCAGATCCCTTTAAACCAGGTGGCTTCAGTAGAGGAAATTGAAGGTCCAAACCAGATCCAGCGGGAGGATGCGAAACGCCGGATCACTGTAGGTTTTAATGTGAGGGGGCGTGACGTGCAATCTGTAGTAGAAGATCTGCAAGCAAAAATTGTTCAGAAGGTGAAACTGGAACCAGGTTATAACATTGTATATGGCGGTTCATTTGAGAACCTGCAGCAGGCAAAACAACGATTAACCCTTGCCGTTCCGGTGGCATTGCTGCTGATATTCGGAATGCTTTATTTCGCTTTTAAGTCACTGAAGGAAGCTGCATTAATCTACACTGCGATCCCGCTTTCAGCTATAGGGGGCGTATTCGCGCTTGCTATCCGTGACATGCCGTTCAGTATCTCCGCCGGCGTTGGTTTCATTGCCTTGTTTGGCGTGGCAGTGCTAAATGGAATTGTGCTCATCTCAGAATTTAACCGCATCAAAAAAGAAGGTAAGATCACGGACCCTATGGAACTGATCAGATCGGGCACGAGGAATCGTCTGCGGCCAGTGCTGATGACCGCCGCTGTGGCCTCGCTGGGTTTCCTGCCCATGGCATTAAGTAATGGCGCAGGAGCAGAGGTTCAAAGACCATTAGCGACCGTCGTAATTGGTGGACTGATTACTGCAACGTTCCTGACCCTGTTTGTGTTGCCAGCACTTTACCTATTGTTTGAAAGTAAAATAAAAATGAAAGTGAATCCTGCTATTATTACGGTTCTCCTGCTTTTAACTGGCTTGTCACAGCTTAATGCACAAGAGCAGTCCAGCCAAATTCCCTTACAAGCTGCAATTGATACAGCGCTCAAATACAATCTGCAGGCACAGTCTGCAACATTAAATGCACAAGCCGAGAAGGTACGTCAGAAAACGGGTTGGGACATACCAAAAACTGAACTAAACGGAGAGTATGGACAGGTAAATAGTCCCACGAATGACTTGCGCCTGGGTGTACAGCAGTCCTTCAGTTTTCCCACCGTATATTCCAACCAGAAACGCAGTCTGGAACAAAATTATTTTGCTGCGGAACTGCGGTCCAGGGTCACTGAACTCGACATCAGGACGAATGTCCGCAGTATTTTTTACCAGCTGGTTTACCTTCAGGAAAAGCAGAAATTGCTTTTATATGCGGACAGCATCTATCAGCTTTTTGAAAATAAGACAAATCTGAGGTTCAAGGTCGGCGAAACGGACATCCTCGAAAAGACAACCGCATCCGCTCACCGTCAGCAGATTGCCAACCAACTGAGGATGCTGGAAGGGGACATGAACATTGCTCTGGGCAGGTTCAATTTATGGCTTGGTAAAGAGCAGCAGTACGTGCCGCAAGTAGCAAGTAAGGATATCCGCTTGCTGATGCCTGTGGTGCTGGCAGAACCGGAAGACCTGTTGCAGGTCAGGTTATTGAATCATGAGGCTGAAGCAGCCCGCTGGCGCTGGCGCACAGAAAAATCCAGGCTACTCCCTGATTTCTTCATCGGATACAATAATCAGAGCATTGCCGGTACGCAGCTCATCAACGGCCAGGAAACCTATGTGCCTGCCAGTAAACGCTTCAATTACGTGAATGCCGGCATAAGTGTGCCGCTATTCTTCGGAGCGCAATCATCGAGAACTTCTGCGGCGAAGCTCGACTGGCAGCTGGCGCAGAAGCGAAAGGATTATGCGGTACAACAAACGAAAACCGAAAAATCAACGATCCTTTTGGAAGTTAAGAAATTTGGCGCCAGTCTGGACTATTTCGAGCAAACCGGACTTCAGAATGCGAATCTGATCATCAATACAGCAGATAAGCAATTTGTTGGAGGTGAAATTAACTACCTGCAATGGGTGATTCTGGTAGATCAGGCCATCAGTATAAAAAATGAATACCTCGACATGCTGAACAACTACAATCAGGCAGTCATACAAGCTCAAAAAATCAATAATCTTTAGTGCATAAAAAATGAAAAAATGTTTGTTTTACCTATATATTCCCTTGTTCCTTACTGCCTGCGGCGAGGTTAAAACTGATAACGCGGCTGAATCAGCAGAGGAGGCAGTAGCAGATACGACACTGGTTAACATCTCCGCGCAGCAAATGAAAACAGCAGCGATAGAAATCGGCACTGCTGAAGAGCGTGCAGTAAGCGGCAGCATACGCCTGCAGGGTACAATTGATGTTCCACCGCAGAGCACCGTCAGTGTAAGTTTTCCACTTGGAGGCTACCTGAAATCTACAGACCTGCTGCCAGGTATGCACGTGAGAAAGGGGCAGGTGCTCGGGGTTTTGCAGGACATGCAGTTTATCCAGTTGCAGCAAGATTACCTGACTGCGAAAGAGCGGTTAAACCTGGCCACGAACGAGTATAAACGATACGAAGAACTGAATGTGAATAAGGCAGCCAGCGATAAAGTGTTTCAGCAGAGTCGTGTAGAAATGGAAACCCAGCGGATCAACATGCAGGCGCTTGCAGAAAAACTTGAACTCATAGGCATCAATGCCCGCCGACTAACCTCCTCTAACATCTCAAAAAGTGTCAATATCTTGTCGCCCATCGATGGCTTTGTTGCTAAAGTGGATGTGAACATCGGCAAATACACCGCCCCGACAGACGTACTGTTTGAACTTGTAAATCCTAAAGATATTCACCTGGCCTTAAACGTGTTTGAACAGGATGTTAATAATTTGTCCATCGGCCAGCGCGTGATGGCTTTTAAAAATGATCGTCCGGAAAAGAAGTACGAAGCGGAAATCATTTTGATCAGCAAGAATTTAAACGCAGATCGTACAGCCACGGTGCACTGCCACTTTGAGCAGTTCGATCCTTCCTTGTTGCCGGGGATGTTTATGAATGCAGAAGTCGAAGTTCAGAATAACAAAGCACTAACGCTTAATGAAGATGCAATTGTAAGATGGCAGAATAACTACTATGTTTTTGTGGCCAGCGGTGATAACAATTTCAAAATGACAAAGGTGAGTTTGGGGAACAAGTCAGCGGGCAAACAGCAGATTACTGCAGCTGACATTACCAGCTCAACCAAACTGGTTACAAGAAATGCTTATACTTTGCTGATGAAATTAAAAAACAGTGGTGAAGAAGAATAATTGGCCTGCTTTCCTTGAGAAATAAAGAAGACCAGAAATATAGATTAAGAGAACAATATTAACAGACAATCGTTATATTTATTCATCGCCTGCAATAAGGCTTTTCACAGGCTTAATGAACTCGGAGCATCGCCCTTGTACATGGGTAAAAACACGAGAACATGAAAGTAAGTACAAAATTCCCAAGTGCCCAGGGTATGAATTTCTATGGGGAATTAAGAAAACGGGTAAATAAAGACTTTAGTGACAAGGGAATAAGTGTCCATGCAAACGGAAAGATGTGGCTGAAGGCATCAATCTTCCTGTCTCTTTTTATTGCACTCTACTTCACCATATTGCTTGTAAACTTAAATGGGTTTGCGCTCGCGGGATTAACAATCATGTTGGGTGTAGTTTGTGCATTTATCGGTTTCAATGTTTGTCATGATGCTATACACGGGGCATTTTCCGCTAACAAGAAAACAAACAAGCGTTTAAGTTTAATATTTCACTTAGTAGGTGCCAATCCCTATGTCTGGAACATTACCCATAATGTCGTTCATCATACCTATACCAATATACCGGGTCACGACGAGGATATAGAGATCGCTCCGGGGTTAATCCGGATTTCTGCTGAAGATGAGCATCGACCCCACCAGCGGTACCAGCAATTGTATGCTTTCCCCTTGTATGGTCTGGCATCTTTGTCCTGGGTGTTACGAAAAGATTTCAAAAAGTTCTTCCAGAAGCGGATTGGTGCGAGAGAAAATGTTCATCCGAAAATTGAATATTTCAATCTGTTTTTCTTCAAAGCATTGTACTACATCTTATTCATCGCACTTCCGATTTTCATGATGAATCTTCCCTGGTGGCAGGTCCTGTTAGGATTTGTATTGCTGCATTTGGCTCAGGGTGTAACCATGGGACTGGTCTTTCAGCTGGCGCACGTAGTTGAAGGCACTGCATTTCCAGTACCAAACGAAAGCGGTAATATGGAAGAAGCCTGGGCTGAACACCAGATGCGGACCACTGCGAATTTTGCAACGCATTCTCCTGCAGCTGCATTCTTTCTGGGTGGATTAAACAGGCAGATCGAACACCACCTTTTTCCTAAGATCTGTCATGTTCATTACGGCCGCATATCGGTTATTGTAAAACAAACAGCACTAGAATTCGGAATTCCTTATCACGAGAATAGCACCTTCATGGCTGCGCTCGGCTCGCATTACAGGATGTTAAAAGCTATGGGTTCTCCGGCAACAATGCCTTCTTCATCATAATATCCGTTTGTTCTTCATCTCCAAGTTTAAATACATGTTTGTCAAAGGCTACAAAGCCGTTCTTCTTGTAGAAGTTGATTGCCCGGGGATTTTCTTCCCATACACCTAGCCAGACATAAGCAAGCTTCATGTCATGAGCAACCTGGATTGCTTTTTCATAAAGCACCTGACCGATTTTCGCTCCATGATATTGCTGCAGGACGTATATGCGTTCGATTTCCAGGCCATTGCTGTCTTGTAATTCCGTCTGTGCTCCGCCTGTGTTTAGCTTCAGATAGCCGATCACATCTTCACCTTTGATCGCAAAGAAAAATTGGGATCCTTCATGACGCAGCTCAGTTGATAGCTTTTCTTCTGAAAAACCTTCCTTCAGGTATTTAGCCATGCTTTCTGCAGAATTGTTTGAAGAAAAGGTCTCCTGAAAGGTGCGGCGACCAATGTCCTGTAATTGCTCAATATCTTTTATGGTAACAGCTTTGATTTCGATGGGTTCCATTTATTTATAGTCAGATGAATGATGCAAGATTATGCAGGGCTAAGTGTCTTTTCGAAAGCCTTACGGGGACTGCCTCTGAAATAGACCTCACCGCAATATTTATAACCGGTTTTTTCGAATAAAGCCAGCATTGCAGTATTATCAAAATTCGTGTCTGCCCGTACACTGAAGATTTTATTGTCCAATGCAAATTGATCAATAAAACCCAGCAGGACCCGTGCTATACCTTTGCCGACATACATTGATGAAACCGCTACCCGGTGAAACACTACAAAGTCTCCCTGCGTCAGCCACTGTCCTTCGATATCCTTGTATGCTGGTTCATCATTAATCACGATGACGCAGTAAGCAACGATCACTTCATTGTCTGTGATTACATAACCATAGCCATGTTCTATGTCCGATTCTACTACAGAAGGATTTGGATATCCATCCTGCCATTGATTGCTGCCGTCATTCTTCCTTCGAACGATCGCATCGTTGAGGATCTGCCAGATATCCGCAGCCTGATCCTTCTTCGCTTTTTCAAATTTATAATTCATGTCTGGCGTACAGATTAATTTTTTGTATTTAGTTGCCTTGTACTGCAATGTTAAGGCTTTTTGCCCAATTCATGTTCAATTTCACCCTTGATAAATTAAAGCCATCATCTGCCTTTATATTGTTCGTTTTCTATGCTGAATATATTCCGTGGGAGACATGCCGAACTGTTTAGAGAAGTTCCTGCCAAAGTGATTCTGGGAACTGTATCCAACTAATTCAGAGATCTCGTAAATTTTCAAACTCCCTTCATCCAGCAATTCTGCTGCCTTTTTTAAACGTGTTACATTAATGAGCTCATTGGGAGACAGGTCTGAAATCAGCTTTATTTTACGGTATAAAGTAGGCCTGCTGATATTCATTTCCTCAGCAATCAGTTCTACATCGAGTGCAGGATTATCAATGTTTTTATGAATCGCGGTCTGCAACTTTTGTAAAAACTGCTCATCGGCCCGAGAGTGCGCAATACTGTTGATGTGTATAAGTGGCGAACTGGAAAAATATGCACGTAGGGTAGATCTGTTCTTGATCAGCGACGAGATCTGTGCCAGCAGGAAATCTGGTGAAAAAGGTTTTTCAACGTAAGCATCAGCACCGAGCTCCAGGCCTTCTATTTTTGATTGTACATTCGTTTTTGAGGTTAGCAGGATGACTGGAATGTGGCAGTAATTGGTGTTTGTCTTGATCGATTCGCAAAGTGCATAGCCATCCATCTCGGGCATCATAATATCGGCGACCACGAGCGTGACGATCTCATGTTCCAGGATCTTCATGGCTTTCAGGCCGGATGTAGCTGTAAGTACTTCATAGTGTTCAGACAGATCGTCGGAAATGAAGTCAAGAATATCCTCGTTATCATCGACGATTAAAATGGTAGATCGGATCTGTCGGTACTGCTGATTGCTGCTGTTGGTAAGTGCTTTTTCCATTTTTCATGAAGATTAAACTCGATTGAATGATGAACTGGAAGTCGAAGTGTGAAAGTATTGTATGTGTTGTCTGATGCTTCAAGTACAAGCGTTCCCTGATGTAATTCGGTCAGTGCACGGGATATGGATAAGCCAATACCTGTACCAGGAAGCTCTTTACTTTCTTTAACTCTGTAAAACGGTTCAAAGATTTTCTCGGCAAATGCCCGTGGGATAATAGCTCCGTCGCTCTGCAGATGAATGGTGAAAAAAGGATTGAGCTTGTTTTCAACTTCAAGACTTAGAACGATTGTCGATCTACCATACTTAAATGCATTGTCCAGCAGGCTGAAGATGATCTTGTGAAAGGCTTCAATGTCTACATACGCATAGAAGGGTTCATCGACAAACTTCAACTGCAGGTTTATGTTCTTCTGTTCGGCAATCGCTTCAAAGTTTTGAGTCACTTCGCGAATGATCTCCGGAATGTTTGCCCTGACATAATTGAGTGAAAAGCCACTGATCTCCGTTTTTCTGAAATCAAGCAGCTGATTGGTAAGGCTAAGCAGACGCTCCGTATTGCGATTAAGGATGTGCAGGTTTTTCTCCATCGAAGGGACCTCTGCAGCCTGCTTCATCAACTTTTCCATCGGACCTTTAATCAGCGTAAGGGGTGTTCGTATCTCATGAGACACCATGGTGAAGAACTCTATTTTCGCTTGATAGATCTCCTTTTCTTTTTCATTTTCAAATATTTTCCTGCGCAGATGGTGCTTACGTTTAAGCCTCTGGTCAAAATATCTGATCAGCAGAAAAACAGTAAGCACAGCTGTTAAGCCATATAAGAAATAGGCGGAGTTGCTTTTCCAGATGGGCGGCAGGATGATGATTTTCAAATTCGCTTCATTTTCACTCCAGCGGTCACTGCCCTGCACCAATGCTTTCACTTGAAACTGGTAAGTTCCGGGCTCAAGCTTGGTAAAGTAGATCTTGCGGTTACTTTTGAGGTGTTCCCAGTTATCGTAGAGTCCCGTCATCCGATACGCATACTCGGTCATTTCCGCGGCGAAAAAGCTAAGCGCGGCTACATCTAAGCTAAAGGAGGATTGCTGATATTCAAGCGTGATCTCCTTCGCTGACACCAAAGATCTGTTAAATGCATATTTGTCATAATTATCAGTCTCCCCATTATGTTGCACTTGCAGGCTGGTTATGAACACCGGACTATTAAACACTTTGTTTTTAAGTCGGAGCGGGTCAAAGCTAATTAGCCCTTTCAAACTGCCGAAATACATGCGACCATCACTGTCTTTGAATGAGGAGCTATAGTTAAACTGATTTGNNGAGCAGACCGTCTGATTTGGTGTAAGTTTTAATATAGCCATTTTCAGGATTAAAGTTGATCAATCCCCGGCTGCTGCTGATCCAAAAGCTGCGATCCTGATCTTCTTCAATTCTAAACAGGAAATTGGTTGGTAAACCTTCTTTTACGGTGTAATGAATGAACGTGCGACTGTCGTTCTGGTATCGGTGCAATCCGCCGCCTTCCGTGGTAATCCAGATCAGCTTTCTTGAGTCCTCAAATATGGAAGTTACTGCATTGTTGCGCAGACTTCCAGGTGCCTTATCGTCGTTCTGGAAGTGTAGTAGTCTGCCATTGGGGGACAAGGCATATAAACCTGAATCAAAACTTCCAATCCAGATTGTACCATCATGGGCTTCCAAAAGGGAGCTATAAGATATTTCTGGCAGTGCCCTAATCCTCTCAAAATAGTCGTTTTTTGCATGGTACCAGAAGATTCCGTTGGTCGTGGCAACTATGATCTGACCAGTTTTTGTTTTCCTAAAGGTCATGATGAAATCGCTCGTGAGCCCGTTATTGCCGGCAGCATATCGTTTAACGATTTTACCAGTTCTAATGTCCATGATATCTATGCCATGATGGAATGTTCCAATCCATAGCTTATCTCCATCAGCCAGCAAGCCATGGATGTTCGAGTAAATGATACTCGATTTCCTTCCGTCAGGTTTGTAATTGGTAAATAGCCCTTTGTCAGCTTCGTACTTATTCAGGCCTGCATCTTCTGTTCCGATCCAGAGTTTACCATACTTATCTTTTTGAATCTCCCGTACAGCATCACCACTGATTGCGTTTTCTTGCTGTTCGGGAAAGTGCTTGCTAAAGATGGAATACTGTGCCGAGTAGTAGGAGATGCCTCCGAAGTAGGTGCCTAACCAAATGCCGCCCTGATTGTCGCGGCAAAGCGAGTAGATGGCATTGTCTGATGGTGCCTATCTGTTTGTATTTTGTTTTTCCAGTTGTATAATAGCGCCACTGTTGTGATTATAGATGTACACGCCTGATTCTGTTCCAATCCAATACTCCTGATCTGAATTCTTTATGATTTCACGAACATAGATGTCGGTCTTGTCCCGGTTGAGTTTAATAATGGATTTCAGGAACCCTGTCGCTGGATCAAAAAGTTTAAGTCCGTGTGTGGTCGTGCCAACCAAAAGCTTTCCATCAGAGGTTTGAGCCATTGCGGAAATCGGACCCGTATCTTCACTTTTCAGGGTATTGG
>DCLG01000092.1:78133-82828 GCA_002320935.1 Pedobacter sp. UBA1654
GATCTTGACATTGCGGAGCGCCCTGGTCGCTGGATCGTATTTGCTCAACAGGCCATCGCTTGCGCCAGCCCAGATCGTGCCATCCTCGGTGCGAAATACACAACTATAATCTCTTCCGGGAATATTCTTGAAAGTTTGAACAGCAGTTCCCCGCTTATTGATCTTCATCAGTCCACCTGCAGTAATGATCCATAAGTTTCCTTGCAGATCGCTGTTTATGCTGTAGGCCTTTGTTCCCTCAGTTTGTGGCAGCAGCTGAAAGCTTTCTTCATCCGGATCAAATTTATACACACCCTTAGCTGTGCCTGAAAAAAACTCCTGATCGGGGTCTATGTGCAGCGAAAAAACCAAATTGTTACCAATGCTCCTCAAATCATTAGGATCATTGCGGTAGGTTTTAAACGTATAACCATCAAAGCGGTTTAAACCATCTTTGGTTCCAAACCACATAAAACCTTTCTGATCCTGAACGGCAGCATACACCGTATTATTTGATAGTCCATTTTCTACCTGGTAGTGCTTGAAATAGTACGGCTGACCGTAGCCATACAAGCTCATCAGGGCAAATAGAAGTATTAAGAAGATGCGGTTCAATAGGTTAGGCTTTCTCAAATATATTAAAGAAAAAACGTGTTTAATGCTTGATTGTGGGGAAAGTGCAGAAATTTTGAGACGATTTGAGGAAATATTGATACAATACAATCAACAGCCTGCTTCTTAAAAGCTCCATATTTGATTATAGCATTTGGCTTTTAAGCCTCATCTATAAACCAAATATTAACCCTATGAAAAGACGTTTACACGCTTGTGGCAGGCGCATAAGCTTAAAGTGCCATTCAGTAAAGACGCTTTTATGCTGTTTTACATTCCTTCTTTTCTCCTTTAACAGTCAGGCACAAAATGCTACGGTCACCGGAACAGTGTCCGACGACAAAGGTGTGCCCATCGCAGGGGTCAGCATCAAGGTAAAAGGCACCAATGTGGGTGCCACCACGAATGGTGATGGTAAGTTTCAGATCGCCGTTACAGACAACAACGCATCCTTGCTTTTTGGCTATGTTGGCTTCATTACCCAGGAGGTTGCTTTAAATGGCCGTTCAAATGTAACCGTAATCATGAGAGAAGACAACCAGCGACTTGAGGAGGTTGTAGTAACCGGATTTGGAAGCCAGAAAAGGGAGTCCATTACCGGTGCAATTTCTTCTGTGACGAGTAAAGACATTGAGCGGGTGCATGGTGGTGCTACTGTCAGTACATCACTGGCCGGTAAAATCCCGGGTGTTACTTTCCGGATGTCTGAAGGCCGGCCGGGTGCGAGTGCAAGCATCCAGGTGCGTAACATGGGCCGACCGCTATACGTTATTGACGGAATCCAGCAGGATGAAGGCCAGTTTAATAATCTTGCGCCAAATGACATCGAAAGTATTTCGGTGCTTAATGATGCGTCGGCGGCCATATATGGTGTTCGGGCAGCGAATGGTGTGATCGTGGTAACAACAAAAAAAGGTGCTAAAGGCGACAGCCGCATCAACGTAGATGGATATGCAGGTTTTCAGAACTGGTCCCGCTTTCCTGATGTCGTGCGTACATCATATGATTATATGCGTTACAAGGCCGACGCCGAAATGAACTCCAACGGAAGCACCAGCATTACACCAGAGGAACTGGCCAAATATCAGGCGGGTACAGACCCGGCATACCGCAGTTTCGACTGGCGTGATTATGTGCTTAAAAGCAATAACAATGCCCCTCAGAATTCGCTTAATGTAAACTTTACCGGCGGCTCCGACAAGATGACCTATTACGTCTCGGCAACCAATCTTTATCAAAACTCCGTGTTGGGAAAAGAGTATGAGTTTAACCGCACAAACATCCAGTCGAACGTAAGTGCTACTGTAGCCAATGGACTAAAAGTCGGCGTGAACATCAACGGTCGTATAGAAAGTCGTGAAAACCCCGGCGTACCAGGCGTGGACGATTACTTCCTGGCCAGATATGCCGTATTAAGGAATACTCCACTCGAACGCCCTTATGCAAATGACAACCCTTTGTATCTTAATGATATCGGACACACGGAATCCAACTATGCCTTTCTAAACAAGAGACTATCAGGTGTCTACCGAAATGACTGGCGGGTGTTACAGACCAACTTTAATGCTGAATACCAGGTTCCTGGTGTAAAAGGGCTTACCGCAAGGGCCGTATATTCTTACTATTATGCAGATTACCTGTTGAACAACCATGAGTATACCTATAACACGTATACCTACAGGCCAGAAACAGATACTTACGACATTACAGGAGGTAGTAATAATCCATACCGTGAGCGTGAGCAAAGAAAAGAATTTGCAACCACCTTTCAGGCACAGATCAATTATCAGAATACCTTTGGCCTGCATACTGTAGGGGCAACACTCGTAAACGAAAGGATTGAACTGAAACATCTTGGTAACTACATCCATTCTTCGCCAATTTCCAACAACCTGCCCCTGATCTATTTTCCAACCGCAGATACTTACAATGATCGTGATGATGCAGAAACACGAATTGGCTATATCGGCCGCATCACTTATAACTTTGCCAACAGGTATTTTGTTGAGGCCTCTGCAAGACGTGATGCTTCCTATCTGTTTGCGCCGGAAAACAGGGTTGGTTATTTCCCGGGAGTATCTGCCGGTTGGCGCGTTACCGAAGAAGGCTTTATGAAAAAACTGCTGGGCGATAGTAAGGTGCTGATGGATCTAAAGTTCAGGGGATCCTATGGTATACTCGGGGATGACCGGAATCCTAATGATCCCAACCAGCCAATTGTTGCGGCCTATGCTTACCTGCCGGGTTACAACTACAATCAGGGAACAGCCATCATAGACGGGAATGCAGTGATTGTGGCCAGAGATAAAGGTATCCCGGTAACGCGTGTATCCTGGCTAAAGAGCCGCAGCTTCAACGTCGGTGCTGATTTTAGTTTATTTAACAACACCCTTACAGGTACGGTCGACTACTTTTACCGTAAGCGGACCGGACTGCTGGGTAATAAGAACGATTTGATCGTACCCATAGAGATTGGTTATAACCTGCCTCAGGAAAATGTGAACAGCGATGCCCAATATGGACAGGAACTCTCCTTAAATTATTCCAATAAGATTGGTGAAGTGACCTACAACATCGGGGGTAACGTGTCTTATACTCGTTTGAAGAACCTTAATTCCTACAATCCACTATTCTTCAACTCCTGGGATCAGTACCGGAATTCCGCTGAGAACAGGTTTGCAAATATTGACTGGGGATATGAAATAGACGGACAGTTTGAATCCCAGGAACAAATTAACAATTACACCGTGAATGTGGATGGCCGGGGAAACAGGACGCTACTGCCGGGCGATCTGATTTACAAAGATCAGAATGGCGATGGTAAAATTGACCAGTATGATCAGCGGCCAGTTGGCTTTGGATATGGCCGGCAACCAAACATCAACTTTGGCTTCAGCATCGGTGCCTCATATAAGTCGTTTGACTTTACCGCCGACTTTTCGGGCGGTGCGGGGTATACCTGGTTCCAGAACTGGGAAACACGATGGGCATTCCAGAATAACGGAAACTTAAACTCCATTTTTGAAGACCGCTGGCACCGTCAGGATCCATTTGATCTGAACAGTCCCTGGGTAGCGGGGAAATATCCTGCCAACAGGATGAACCCTGGAACCAGTCACAGTAACTATGGTTCAAACTCCACTTTCTGGCTGCACAATGTAAGTTACCTGCGGGCCCGGACCATCGAGGTTGGTTATTCACTGCCTCAATCGATATTGGAGAAAATCAAAGTTAAGCGCGCCAGAGTTTATCTGAACGGCTACAACCTGTTCTCTATAGATAACCTGAGTTCCTATAATGTGGATCCGGAAACGACGGATGATAATGGTCTGCAATTTCCTCAGAATAAAATCATTAATGTCGGTTTAAACCTCACTTTTTAAGCCCAACAAATCGAATTGCCATGAAGAAAATATATCTATTTATTGTGTTTGCGGTCCTGTCTGTAGCAGGATGTAAAAAAGACAGCGAATTTCTTGACGTGCCCCCCAAACAAATTATCCCTGAAGAAACTGCCTTTTCTGATCCTGCGCTTGTACTTGCGATTCTGGGAGATTTGTACAACCGGCAGGAAGACTTTTCGAGTCTTGACAAGGGCTGGAACAGCTTTGTCGATTTCAGTGAGGCCTTTCCTTCCGAGAACGGCGCTTATAACATTGTGCAACGCACAAGCTGGGGTTATGGCGAATGGGCCATCTGGGATTACGGCTATGTGCGCGACCTGAATTTGTTTATTGAGCGGGCTACCGCGGCAACCCAGCTTTCTGAAAACGATAAAGTACGCTTCATCGCAGAAGCACGCTTCCTTAGGGCGAATTATTATTTTGAACTTGTGAAGCGTATGGGCGGTGTGCCCTTAATTACCAGCTCCCTGGTATACGATTACAGCGGTAACGTGACCAATCTGCAGGTGCCGCGATCCAAAGAAGCAGAAATTTATGACTTTGTGATCAGCGAAGCTGAAGAGATCAAAGGTATACTTCCGGCAGACGTGAATGTGAAATCAAGGGCCAGCAAAGGCGCTGCACTGGCTATGCAGTGCCGGGCGGCGCTATATGCCGGTTCAATCGCGAAGTACGGTGCAAGCACCCCGCAAGTTGCACT
>DCLG01000092.1:82896-87368 GCA_002320935.1 Pedobacter sp. UBA1654
ATCCCGGCGAACCTTGCAAGCGGCTACTATACGAAAGCGCTTACTGCTGCTCAGGAAATTATTTCCGGAAGCGCGGGTTCCTATCAATTGTATCGGCTACTGCCTGACCTGTCTGACAATTATGCGCAGCTTTTCCTGGATAAAACCACAGTAAACCAGGAGCCAATTTTCATTGAAGATTTCAAGGTAAATACTGGTCGCGTTCACAACTTCACGACCAATAATCAGCCCTTCTCAATTTCTGATGAGAGTCTTGATGCCGGTCGTCTGAATCCTTCGCTTAATATCGTGGAAGCTTTCGAATTGCTGGACAATACTTATGCGCCACTGGCGACCAGAGATGCGCAAGGCAATCCGATCTATTACGAGGATCAGCTGGATATATTTGCCGGGCGAGATGCACGTCTGGCCGGAACCATACTGTTGCCGAATGGCCTGTTTAAAGGCAGACGGGTAGACATCTGGGCGGGGTACCAGCTGGCGGATGGCAGCATTCTGACCAGTGACGATGCAAGCAGGCTGGTGCCTTTGCCGGGTACCACCGTGCCGGTACAAGTGGTTGGTAAGGATGGGCCTGTAAACGGGCAGGAATTTAGAACCCAAACGGGATTTTACATCCGCAAATATCTCGACCCTGCAGAAGGATCGGGCAGACGCGGCCGCCGCAGTGATGTCGCTTTTATCCGATACCGCTTTGCAGAGGTTTTGTTGAATGCTGCGGAAGCTGCTTTTGAGCTGGGACAGAACAGCTTAAGTGCTGAATACCTGAACCTGGTAAGACAACGTGCAGGCTTAACGACGCCGCTTACTGAAATCACCTTCGACAGAATTGTGCATGAACGACGGGTTGAGCTGGTATTCGAAGGACATACGCTCTTTGACATGAAGCGCTGGCGGCTGGCCCATGTGGTATGGGATGGTAGCCAGATGACTGTCAATGATCTGATCAGCAACATCGGCGCTGCAAGGAAGAAGAATACCCAGCCTTATGGACTGTGGCCATACAAATACTATAATCCCGGAAGTCCGAACAACGGTAAATGGCTGTTCCGGGAAGTAAAGCCAAGCCCGGTTACTGGTGCCAGCAGGTTTCAGTTCGGAAACTACTACTCTAACATAGGTGACGATATTGTTTCGGCAAACCCTAAAATTGTTAAGCAACCAAATCAATAAGATACTTACATTTAAGACGTCATGAGGTTTAAAATTCACTATATCATTCTTTTAGCGATTGCTTTTGGAGTTCAGTCTTGTAAAAAAGACAACTATGAAGCGCCGACTTCAACCTTAAGCGGCCGGATCATGTACAACGGAGCGGAAATTGGCCTGGAGTTTAATCAGGTGCCACTTGAACTCTACCAGCCTGGATTTGGTAAATCTGGTGCAATCGCAACAACATTCGGGCAGGATGGCAGCTATTCCTATCTGCTTTTCGATGGGCAATACAAGATGATCATTCCGAATGGGCAAGGACCATTCAGGTGGCAGGAACGTGCCGGAGGCGGCAGGGATACCTTAAACGTGACAGTAGGGGGGAATCAGACACTGGACCTTGAAGCTACGCCATACTTTATGGTACGCAATGCTGCTTTTGCCGTAAGTGGTACAACGCTAAATTCAACATGCAGCCTTGAACAGATTATCAATGGCCCGGATGCCAGAGCGGTGGAGAGCGTTACCTTGTACATCAATAAAACGCAGTTCGTATCCAGAACGGATAACATTGCCAATAAGGAACTGGCCGCAGCTGCAATCACCGATCCTGCAAACATTAGCCTTTCGGTAGACATACCCGACATTACACCTACGCAGAACTACATCTTTGCACGGATAGGACTTAAAATATCCGGTGTGGAAGACATGATATTTTCGCCGCTCCAAAAAATACAACTATAGTTTATCTAAAATCAATTTGAATGAAAAAAGGAATCTCACTTTTACTGCTGGTTTTAAGTCAGTTTGCGCTACAAGCACAGGAAAAGCCCTGGAGTCTTGTACGGGAAAGAATTGTAACGCCCTGGGCAGAGCAAGTAGATGTCAATGCACCCTTGCCGGAATATCCGCGTCCACAGTTGGTCAGAAATAACAACTGGAAAAATCTAAATGGCCTCTGGAACTATGCCATTGTGCCGAAAGGCCAGAAAGCGGCAACTAAATATGAGGGTAAGATCCTGGTGCCTTTTGCTGTAGAATCTGCACTTTCTGGTGTGGCACGGCGCGTGGGCAAGGACAGTGTGCTTTGGTATCAACACAACATCACTGTTCCATCAAATATGCGCGGTAAAAAGGTGCTGCTGCACTTTGGTGCAGTAGATTGGCAGACCGAAGTTTTTGTAAACGGCAAGAGTGCCGGAAAACATGAAGGCGGGTTTGATCCTTTCAGTTTCGACATCACCAAGCTGCTGACAAGGAGTGGTAATCAGGAAATTAAAGTACGCGTTTGGGACCCTACCGATGATGGGCCGCAACCCAGAGGTAAACAGATCAATAAGCCTGATGGTATCTGGTACACACCGGTAACAGGCATCTGGCAAACGGTATGGCTTGAAGCGGTACCTGAAACGTACATTGAGAGTACAAAACATACACCTGATATCGATGCCAAGACCATTACGGTAAGTGCTAAAGTAGCGGCAGCAAAGCCAGGTGATAAAATCCGCGTACAAGCGCTTGCAGGCGGTAAGGTGCTTGTAGAAAAGGTGGTAGATGCAGCAGAAACGGCGGTGTTGAATCTGGAAGACCAACGGTTATGGTCGCCTGAGGATCCCTATTTGTACGACCTGAAGGTCTCCGTGGTTCGTGGTTCTAAGGCAATGGATCAGGTGGACAGCTATTTTGCCATGCGCAAGATCTCCATGTCGCCTGATGCAAAGGGCATTCAGCGGATGCTGCTGAATAACAAATTCGTCTTCCAATACGGTCCGCTTGATCAGGGCTGGTGGCCTGATGGTTTGTATACACCGCCTACAGAAGCGGCGATGATATTCGACATCGATCGCTTAAAAGATATGGGCTTTAACATGATCCGTAAGCACATCAAGGTGGAGCCTGCGCGCTATTATAACTACTGTGATAAGAACGGTATTCTGCTATGGCAGGACATGCCCAGCGGGGATCTTGGTAATGGCTGGGAGAACCACCCGGGTGTGATCGACAGGGCAACGGACCAGAAGCGTACGCCGGAGTCTGAAGGCTACTTCAGAAAAGAATGGGACGCCATTATGACCAGCCTGCACAACTTCCCTTCCATCGTAGTGTGGGTGCCTTTCAACGAAGCATGGGGGCAGTTTAAAACCAAGGAAATTACGGATTGGACGATACAAAAGGATCCTTCAAGATTGGTAAACAGTGCCAGCGGAGGAAACTTTACACCAGATGGACACATCGTGGATCTGCATAATTATCCACGGCCGGCAATGCCTGATCCGGCATTATTCGGCGCAAATCGAATCCTGGTGCTTGGGGAATTTGGTGGCTTGGGCTTACCGCTGACCGGCCACTTATGGCAGGAAAGAGATAACTGGGGTTATCAGAATTTTAAATCTGCGGACAGCCTTTTTACCCGCTACGTGACCTTTGTGGACCGGATGACCGAGTTGATAACATTGGGACTTTCTGCTGCGGTTTACACCCAGACCACGGATGTGGAAGGGGAGGTGAACGGCTTTATTACATACGACCGGAAAATAATCAAGGTAGAACCTAAAAAGCTGAAAAGCGAGAGTGAAAAACTGTATAAGGTTAAGGTTGAACTCTGATCTTAGGGATCATTCACGTTTGATCTACTAAAGCCTCCTGGTTAGTTTGCCCATCTGGATAGAGGGTACACTAATCAGGAGGCTTAATTTATATAAGAGCTTCGTGGCTGTTGCAGAACTTTAATGATTTTGGATTTTGCTTTTATAGAATTGCTGAAATACATAAATTAAAGTCAGGCAAGGCAGAAAGGATTATACAGAATGACTGTTCACGAACTTCCAGCTCTCGAGCCGGTTTTAAAGTAAAACCTGTACCGCAAACTCCACGAAACGCTTGCTCTGAGTTTTTATATAAGGACACAAAGCAACTTTACGGTAAGACAGGTAACTCGTCCATTAATCTGGTAGTCTTTTTCAAGCTAATTAAGATGTCATTTTAATTAATGATGGTAGATATAAGCTAATTGTATTGTACCGAGATCTATCTCGTATCTACCGATGGATTTCCTATTTTTAGATGATCAAACAATCAGCGTTAAACGACTTCACTATGATGAATAATAAAAATATCTGTTGGGGTATTATAGGTTGCGGCGACGTATCGCACCGATTTATGCAGGGCTTATTGCACGTGCAAAATAGTGAGGTAAGATCAGTATGGTCGAGAAGGCCTGAACAAACAGAATCATTCGTAAATACTCATGGTGGTAACGCCTGCGGTTCTTTTAAAGAGCTGCTTGCAAGCGATATCGATGCCGTTTACATTGCCACTTT
>DCLG01000092.1:87392-88527 GCA_002320935.1 Pedobacter sp. UBA1654
AGGTAAACATGTATTATGTGAAAAACCTTCAGCAGTAAATAGCTACGAATTAGAGGAGATCTTAGAAACGGCGCATGCACAAAAGTTGCTCTTTATGGAAGCAATGAAATCACCGTTTTTCCCGCTTTACCGGCAACTCAAAGAACACATACGCACTGATTCAATTGGAGACATTGGATACGTGCGCGCGGGATCATCGGTTGTGGGTTTACGTTCTGATCATCCTAACTTCAGCCTTGATCTCGCCGGTGGTAGTTTAATGGGAATTGGTATTTATGAGGCGTTTCTGGCACTCGACTGGCTTGGTGAGACCAAAAATGTCCAGGCAATGGGGAAATTGGGACAAACTGGGATAGATGTCTTTTCTATCTTTCAAACCGAACATGAAAATGGTTACGGACAATTCTATACCGGCTTTGAGGTCCATGGCAAAGGTGATGCCCTTATCTGTGGTACACTCGGGAACATAACGATTCATAAAAATTGGTGGAACCCTACTTGTGCTACAATTGACTACTTCGATGGCCGGGTTATAAAATTAGACACCCCCTTTACTGCTGGAGGATTTAACTATGAAATTGATCATTTCTGCGACTTAATTCGCGATAACGCAATGGAAAGCCCAATTATAAGTCACAATATGTCAAAAGGAATGATCAGTATGATTGATAAAGCTCGTGCTGCGATCGGATTGAAATTTAAAGGAGAATAATTGAATTTGAAAAGAGCTGGCATTTTAGGGTCGGCTCTTGTAACATTGACTTTTGTTATCTCCAACCGGACACTAATTTGATAGTGACAGCGACACTGCGTTAACTTGTATCAGTTCGTTTTTTGAGGCAAATCCTTCTTAGCGCCAAATCCTGGATCTACCCAATACCACCCTTTTTTGATGTATAATGAGACGGCTTTATGATAAGAGCTACCATTTTGCAGGATATTTAGACAATTGGGTACGCGTCCATAAGAATGTTCAATCATTGAATAAGGAAGACTTTGGTAGTCAATTCGACTTTGGTTACTTTTTACTACCCGCTTTTGCAGCAAACTTGATTGCTTCTTTAATGCGCAGATAAGTTCCACAACGGCAAATATTACCTGCCATTGCATCGTTGATGTCCTGGTCTGAAGGGGT
>DCLG01000090.1:0-1056 GCA_002320935.1 Pedobacter sp. UBA1654
GTTCCCGACACGGCCAATAGTGGCGCCGTAATACGGTTCTGCGGACTCCTGAAAGCTGGTTACATCATCGAAACCTGCTACTACATCGGTAAGTTTACCATCCTTGTCAGGAACAAATAAGCTAACCAGTCTGCCGCCGTAATTGGTAATCATGGCTTTTACGCCGGATTTATTTTCAAGGGTAAAGAGTTTAGTTTCTTTACCGTCTATTGTTTTCTCGAAATCTTTAGGGTTTAATAACACGGTGCTGGTTTTGGTTGTTGAATCTGCTTCTTTAGAACTGTTGCCGCTGTTGCATGCGCCTGCGGACATGACAACAGCGCAGAGCAAAAGTAGGTTAATGCGATTTGTTTTTGCGTTCATCTTAATGAAATAACAGGTTTAGGTTGGATATATTTAGTTATCACACTAAGAACGGAAAAAAAATCCAAATCCTTAAGAACGTTTCGCGCCGATAATGGAAAGTGCACCAACAACCAGTCCGGTGATACCCATCATAATCAATGTGTTCCGGGCGGCCTTATTTTCGCACATGGGCTTCATGGCAGCGGCACCCAGGGCCATTACACCTGATGCAAGGTCTATAATGGCATGTGTTTTATAGGGGATACATTTTATAGCCCCCCAATTTGCGTCAGTGAGCAGGCTGGTGCCCAGTTCGGCAAAGGCAAGGGAGCGGCAAACCATTGCACTGGTACGGTCCCCTTCAAAACCCATTAATTTCGGTGCAAGTAATACCATGGGTATGTAACTGTAGTCGGCATAGACATGCATGTCTTTTGTGATTCCCTGTATCATGATGTTATTGGTTTAGGTGAGTACTTTTTTAGTGTTCCCGAACAAAATCAATGCCCTTTGAAGCGGTCCTGATGATTTAAGCAAAATGGGGTACTTTCTGCATCCTTAGCGGTAATTACCTGTAAACAAAGGGTACAAGGCAGGCAAAAAACTAAAAACAGGAAGCGGTCCAGGCTTGTTCTTGAGCAGAACTTTTACCCTTATTCCTGTTTCCTATGCACACACCAACCCGGATCAAACTCATCGTATTTTGTATAA
>DCLG01000090.1:1260-7256 GCA_002320935.1 Pedobacter sp. UBA1654
GTTTGATGGGTATGGCGCTGCATCCGGATCTGCTAAAAGGAAAACCCTACGTTTACCTGACCTACATTTACCGCTTTCATGCTGCAGCAACCAAAGGAGATGGCGGGGAACCTGGATTTAAGGGCTACAAATTTCTGGGCCGGCTGGTCCGGTACACTTATAATCAAGCGGAACAACAACTGCGTGATCCGCTGGTGCTTTGCGACACCATACCGGCCAGCAGTGACCACAATGGCGGGCGCTTGCTGATTGCGGCGGAAGATGGTAAGCCTTACCTGTATTACTGTGTTGGCGACATGGGTGCCGGTCAATTTGCCAATGGTGCGCGGCAGAACAAAGCCCAGGATAGAAACAGCTATGAGGGCAAAGTTCTGCGCTTCAACACTGAGCCGGACCGGGACAAGGACCCCTTTGACCGCTGGATCCCGAATGACAATCCATTCCATGCTGCAAGGCAGAATGCAGTTTGGTCGCTGGGGCACCGGAACCCGCAGGGCCTGACTTACGGTGTGGTAAATGGTAAGGGATTGTTGTACACGGTGGAGCATGGCCCTTATGGGGATGATGAAATCAATTTGCTGGAAAAGGGCAGGAACTATGGGCATCCATTGGTCATTGGGTACAATGATGGGAATTATGATGGTTTGGCAGCCTCTGTTTCTGATCATAAAGAAATTCCGGGAAAATGGCATACCAGTTACCCGCTGATTATATCTGAAAAGGAAGCTGCTGTGCGGCTGGGTAAGTCTTACCGGGATCCGGAAGTCAGTTTCTTTCCGATGACCGGAGAAAAGCTGCAGCGCCTGTTCGGAAATATTGTGAGTGGTGAAGAACAGGAATGGGAAGCGTATGGGCCTTCCAGCATTAAGTTGTATACCAGTGATGGCATTCCAGGTTGGAAAAACTCGCGCCTGATTACAACACTGAAAGGTTCCGCATTGCTGCGCTTGCAGCNNGCAGCTGGATGCCGATGGAAAGATTATCAGTAAAGAACCTGAAGTATATGCAAAAGGAAAAGTCAGGTACCGGGATCTGGCGATATCGGCTGATGGGAAGAAAATTTACCTGTCTGCAGATAACGCTGCGGCGAGTTCAGGGCCTTCTGAACAGCATACAGAGGATATTTCGTACCGGGGATGTATACTGGAATTAACGTACCAGTAAGTATGCTGTATAAATGCAAAAATTATTTTCAAATAATTTATCGAATGTACCGGGTAGGGACTATAATAGCTCATACCGGAATTCCCCGGCTATATTTAAAACATAAAGATGAAAATTAACGCCAAATTGAAATCACTTCGACTGCAGCATGGTCTAACACAACAACAAGTTGCACAGAAGTTACACTGTTCAGTCCCCGCTTACAGTAAAGTCGAAACCGGGGCAACCGACATTACGGGTGAGCGTCTTTTGCTTTTGGCCGAGATCTATGGTATTCCAGTTTGGGAAATCCTGAAAGTAGGGGAGCAGATAGAGGACGAAGCAGGAAAAACGATTGAAGATCTAACTGAGCGGGTACGTGCGGGTCAGGAAGCTATTGCCAGCCTCCAGGGAAAGTTGATTTTTATGTATGAGAAAGGCATGGTCTAAGAAAAAAAAGGGCTAAATGCCCTTTTTTAAAACAGTTCCTGCATATCTCGATCTGCAGTGTTGATTTTCTTAAGAAACTCATCGAACCCGGGGCCTTTCTGTTCACTATACATGCCATATGCATCGGATATGAAGGAGATTTGTTCTTCCTTATCCTTTAGGATGTAAATGACAGAATTGTCTCCGGGGTCGGAATGACCTTCAAAGCGATATGTTTTGATGATGGTCAAATCTTCCGGGCTATAAGTTTTATCAATTTTATTGCCTTTCATATGACCATCTTCAGTCATGGTAAGCTCGTTATCGTAGCCTTTTTGCCTTAATTTCTCTAAAATCTGGCTAAGGGTATTCATTTCTGCTGGTTGTTCCATCTTCAATATGTTTATATGTCTAAAACAACAGGCATGATAAATGGTTTGCGGGAAATGGGGACACATAAAAAGAGCTGCCCCATTGAGGCAGCTCTTTTTATATTACAGCTTTGATATAATTGTGTCTTACAACCCGAAAGCTACTTTGACCTCGGTAACAAAATCTAATTTTTCCCAGGTAAATAATTCCACGGTAACCACTTTCTCCTCACCATTTGGTGTTCTGAAGGTCTTGGTCACTGTTTCTGGCTTTCTGCCCATGTGCCCATAAGCGGCAGTTTCACTATATATCGGGTTTCTTAATTTTAAACGTTGTTCGATGAAATACGGACGCATGTCGAAGATACCCTCCACAATCCTGGCGATCTCACCGTCTGTTTTCGAAACCTTAGAAGTTCCATAAGTATTGATGTATATACCCATTGGTTTTGCTACACCGATGGCATAACTTACCTGTACCAGGATCTCATCTGCAACACCGGCAGCAACCAGGTTCTTGGCAATATGACGGGTAGCATAAGCTGCACTGCGATCTACTTTGCTTGGGTCTTTTCCGGAGAAAGCACCACCACCGTGTGCACCTTTACCGCCATAAGTATCTACAATGATCTTACGACCTGTTAAGCCNNGACCACCGATTACAAATTTTCCGGTGGGATTGATATGGTACTGGATCTGATCATTAAACAAGTGAGCATACTGTGGATTCTTACTGATGATCCTTGGGATAAGAATGGTAACCAGGTCATGTTTGATCTTCTCAAGCATGCTTGCTTCTGCGTCGAAATCATCATGCTGCGTAGAGATTACGATTGCGTCAATACGAACAGGCTTGTTATTATCATCGTATTCTAGTGTAACCTGAGATTTTGCATCAGGACGTAAATAAGTGATCTCATTCATTTCACGCCTTAAAACTGCAAGTTCCTGCAGGAGTTTATGTGAAAGATCAAGCGCGAGCGGCATATAATCTTCGGTTTCATTGGTGGCATAGCCGAACATCATCCCCTGATCGCCTGCACCCTGATCTTCTTTGTTGGATTTGTCTACACCCTGGTTGATGTCCTGAGATTGTTCATGAATTGCAGAAAGGATACCGCAGGAATTTGCCTCAAACATATACTCGCTTTTGGTATATCCTATTTTTCTGATGACATCACGTGCGATCTGCTGTACGTCTAAGTAAGTTTTTGATTTAACCTCACCGGCTAAGATCACTTGACCTGTGGTAACCAAAGTCTCGCAGGCAACCTTAGAATCAGAATCGAATGCTAGAAAGTTGTCAATAAGTGCGTCTGATATTTGATCTGCTATTTTATCAGGATGACCTTCGGAAACAGATTCTGATGTAAATAAGTATGACATTCTAAATAATTTTATGAAGTATAAAAAATTAAATAAAATGGATGATGATCCTGGTCAAACAGTCAGTAAAAGGAAGTGTATTGATGGTTAGCACTTTTTTTTACGTGGTTGCAATCCCGCTATTGTATAAATAGCATCACAAATCAGTCCACTTTAAGCGCTCAAAAATAGGATATATATTCATATAGTCAAAAAATATCAATTATTTTGCAGCTTCTTAAAAAAGTTGCCTTGCCTAAAACAAACATATTATTCATCATAAATCCAATCTCCGGCGGACGAGATAAAGCGAACATTCCGGGCTTGATTGACAAGCATCTTGAAAAAGCGCGATTTAATGCGAACTACTGTTTTACAGAGTATGTTGGTCATGCATCAGAGCTTGCAGCGGAGGCGGGAAACAAAAACTTTGATGTGGTGGTTGCTGTTGGCGGTGACGGCACCATCAATGAAGTGGGAACGCAGGTGTTGGCACAGGGGAAAACCCTTGGTATATTACCTTTTGGTTCTGGAAACGGGCTTTCTAGGTATCTTCAGATTCCGATGGATACTGTAAAAGCAATTAAGGTGATCAATGCCCTGCACGTTAAGCGCATAGATTCTGCGATATTCAATGGAAAGCGCTTTTTTAATATGGCGGGAATGGGCTTTGATGCTCACATCAGTGCGATTTTTGCGGGAGACAAGAAACGCGGACTTTCAGGTTATGTGAAACTTGGATTGAAAGAGATGCTGGACTATAAACCGGAGATCTATCAAATAAACGTGGATGGTAAAAGTTTGAGCCGCAGGGCATTTGTGGTGAGCATTGCAAATAGTTCGCAATATGGAAACAATACTTACATCTCTCCGGAAGCATCTGTAACCGATGGTTTGCTGGATGTTTGTGTGATCCGCTCCTTTCCACTGCTGTTGTTACCTAAACTGGCCTATCATATGCTTCGGGGGAAAACGCATAATAGTGATATGGTGGAAATTATCCGGGGGCGGGAGATTAAAATAACCAGGGAGAAGGCAGCCGCAATCCATATTGATGGCGAGCCTTATCAAATGGGCAGGGAAATTGAGGTTTCCGTTGTGCCATTATCATTAAATATAATAACACCAGATTATGAAGCCTAAGAAGCGTTCGTTGGAGAATCTTGGTGGAATCATGTATTCCACAAATCCCGATTTTGAGTATCCGGCAGAGGAGGTAAATGAAGAGCGGGTATCTAATCAGCAGCAGGACCTGCGTGTGACGCTGGACCGGAAGAACAGGGGCGGCAAAGCCGTAACGCTAATCACCGGGTTCAGGGGTAATGATGATGACCTGCAGCAATTGGGTAAGATGCTGAAAACAAAGTGTGGCGTTGGCGGATCGGCAAAGGATGGTGAAATTATTATCCAGGGCGATTTCAGGGAAAAGGTGCTGACGTTGTTGCAAAAAGAAGGTTTTAAAGCAAAGAAATCCGGCGGATAAGTTTCAAAGGCACATCGTCATAACATACTGATGTTGAAGGTTCTAAGTATAGTGTAAGCGGCACAATAAGTAAAATAAATAGTGGTAAAAGCGGAGATTTTCCTTTTAAACTATTTAGCTTTGGCACATAAACCAAATATTATGTGTAAAGATATGTTGGCAGGACCCGATCTCAGTTACTTGGGAATGGATGCTGAGTTTATGAAATATCAGTTAAGTGTACCCGAACTGGTTGAAGAAGCCCTGGCGAATGGCGAGGGTACTTTGGCAGACAGCGGCGCACTGGCAATTGACACTGAAAAATTTACCGGACGTTCCCCCAAGGATCGCTACATCGTAGCGGATGAACTCACGAATGATGAAGTCTGGTGGGGAGATGTAAACATTAAGATCGCTCCGGCACAGTTTGATGTATTATATAATAAGGTTACGGCATACCTTAATTATAAGAAGTACTATGTTAGGGATGCCTATGCCTGTGCAGACCCGGAATTTCAGATCAGCATCCGGGTGCTTACTGAAACGGCATACCAAAATCTGTTTGCGCATAACTTGTTTTTAAGGCCTTCGGAGCTACGGCCGGAAGCGCGTCCGGACTGGACGATTCTTGCCGCACCAGGCTTTGAAGCCGATCCTGCAACAGATGGAACAAGGCAAGGTAATTTTACGATCATCAACTTTAGCAGGAAGATCATCCTGATCGGTGGGAGTGGTTATACCGGAGAGCTTAAAAAAGGAATTTTTTCGGTACTGAATTTTCTACTGCCGGTAGCGCACCGGACACTTTCAATGCATTGTTCTGCCAATGTAGGTGCAGAAGGAGACACGGCAATATTCTTTGGACTTTCAGGAACGGGGAAAACCACGCTTTCAGCAGATGAAAATCGCGCTTTGATTGGCGATGATGAACATGGCTGGGGAAATTCTTCAGTATTCAATTTTGAAGGTGGCTGCTACGCGAAATGTGTGGATCTGACACCAGAGCGGGAACCACAGATATTTGCTGCAATCCGATTTGGTGCCTTGCTTGAGAATACAAACTACTTCCCAGGCAGCAGGAAGGTGAACTTTGAGGATGTAAGTAAAACGGAGAATACCCGCGTTGCGTATCCTATTGAATATATAGACAACGCGTTGCAGCCCTCAGTTGCACCTGTACCCAAAAACATTTTCTTCCTGACAGCGGATGCCTGCGGTGTGTTGCC
>DCLG01000090.1:7289-37064 GCA_002320935.1 Pedobacter sp. UBA1654
GCAGGAACCGAAGCAGGCATTACGGAGCCGCAACTCACGTTTTCGGCCTGCTTTGGCAAAGCATTTATGCCATTGCACCCCACAAGGTATGCTGAATTGCTGGGTGCGAAAATGGAACAGCAGCAGGTGAATGTCTGGCTGGTGAATACCGGATGGAGCGGTGGGCCTTATGGAATTGGTAAGCGAACTAGACTTGCGCATACCCGTGCGATGATTACAGCAGCGTTAAACGGTTCCCTTTTGAAGGTGGCATATCAAAAAGATCCGGTATTCGGGCTTCAGATACCAGAAAGTTGTGCGGGAGTGCCATCAGAAATTTTGAATCCGAAAAATACCTGGAAGGATGACGCAGCATACGACGCGAAAGCCAATGAACTGGCCAATGCCTTTGTTGCAAACTTTAAGGCATTTGAACCCTATGCGAATGCAGAAATCGTGGCAGCCATACCTAAAGTACGTGAAATAGCGCTTTAAACGAGGAAATTTGGGTTAAAATTTGCATTTCATTTTTTTTTTAGTTTTAATTGTGAAAGATTGTCTGGAAAGCGGCAATCTTTTTTTGATTTTACCAAGGTCTGTCGGTTAACGTAACGAATTGATAACTTTTGAAATTTTACTGTAATTTTAAATTGGAAATTTTAAATTTGTTATAGCAACAATTGCCTACATTAGCCGTTGAAGTGTATTACAGAAATTATTCGAAATTAAAACAAACTAAAAACTAAAAAACTAAAAACAAAAAAATGGCAAACGCACCAAAAACTACACCAGTTAAAAAAGAAAGCTCGTCTACAGCTTCTAACATGTTCGCGACTTTAGTAATTCCAATTTGTATCATTATTGGTCTATGTCTTTACAAGTTCGTGCTTGGTAATCCATCAAACTTCGTAGACGCTAATCCGGATAATCACCCAGTTCCAGGAAACTATGCAGGTATGGCTTATAAAGGAGGTCTTATTGTTGCGATCCTTATGGGTATGCTTTTAATGGTATTCGTATTCTCAGTTGAACGTCTTATTGTTATTGGAAAAGCAACAGGAAGTGGAAACTTAGATGTATTCATTAAGAAAGTACAAGGCCTTTTAGGTGCTAACAACATTGAAGCTGCAATGGCTGAGTGTGATAAGCAACAAGGTTCTGTAGCAAACGTGATTAAATCAGGTTTGAAAAAATACCGTGAAATGGAAGTTGAAGCTAACATGGATACGGATCAGAAATGTCTTGCGATTCAGAAAGATATTGAAGAGGCAACTACATTAGAAATGCCGATGTTAGAGCAAAACTTAACTGTTATTGCAACGCTTGTATCAGTAGGTACATTAACAGGTCTATTAGGAACAGTAACAGGTATGATCAAGGCCTTCAGTGGTTTGGCTACATCTGGAGCTCCGGATCAGGCTGCACTAGCGAACGGTATCTCTGAGGCGTTAATTTGTACTGCTACCGGAATTAGTACTTCTACAGTTGCGATTATCATGTACAACATTTTGACTTCAAAAATTGACAAATTGACTTATGGAATTGATGAGGCTGGTTTCAGTATCATCCAGACTTATGCTTCTACGCATAAATAAGAAATAATGAATTTTTTTTTACCGGCTTTATGGAAAACCGGAAGAATAAACATCATTAATAAAAACATAAGTAATATTTAGATTATGCCAAGAGCAAAGGTTCAAAGAAAGAGTACTGCGATAGATATGACGGCGATGTGCGACGTATCTTTCTTACTGCTGACTTTCTTTATTTTAACAGCTACAGCACGTCAACCTGATCCTCTTAAGATTACAATTCCGACATCTACCTACAAGATTCCTGTACCAGATGTTGATATTGCAAAATTATCGATCGGACATGGCAAGGTGTTTTACGAAGTAGCAGGGCAAGACGTGAAGATGGCCACTTTGGATAAAATGGCAGCCCAATACAAAATCGAATTTACACCAGAGGAGCGTAAGCGTTTCAGTGTAATTCAGTCATTCGGTGTGCCGATTCAGAGTTTGAAGCAGTACATCAACTTGCCTGATGAAGTTGCACGTGAAAAGTCTGGTTTAGGTACAGGAATTCCAACAGATTCGACGAACAATCAACTGGCAGATTGGATCTTAAATTCTCGCCAGGCGGTTGCGGAGTTGCACTCTGAAGCCATGAGGATTAGTATTCGCGGAGATGCTGAAGAGGAATATCCTGCAATCAAAAAGATTGTAGACATTCTTCAGAAACAGAAAATTAACAAGTTTAGTTTAATTACATCGGCCGAAGGCGGTGAATAATAAAAAGCAATGGCAGAATTAGATACCTCCAGCGGGGGTGGCAAAAAAGGCGGCAAAGTTAGAACCAAGAAAGCCAACACGAAAGTAGATTTAACCGCAATGGTGGATTTGGCTTTCCTTTTGATCACTTTCTTCATGCTAACCACGTCACTTTCGAAGCCTATTGCAATGGACATTGCAAAACCCGATAAAAACGAAAAAGATGATACCAACAGGTTAGAGCTTCGTGCATCACAAACCATGACCATTCTACTTGGTAAAAACAACAAGGTAGCCTGGTATATGGGAGAAGCAGGAAAGGAAACCCCGACAATTGAAGGGTTTACGGAAGTAAGAAAGTCTATCCTGGAAAACAAAAAGAAAGTTGCTGAATTGTATGGTAACGATCCTAAGAAAACACTTGTTATCGTTATCAAGCCAACATCAGGATCAACCTATAAGAACTTTGTGGATATTATGGATGAGTTGAATATTGCTCAGATCACCGCGGCTCCGGCTATTGATGATGAAAACATCCTCGATTCTGAGATTGCTGTAATGAAGCAAAATGGTATACTCTAACATTTATAACAACTAAAACCAAGCACAATGTCTAAAATAGATTTGTTCAGAAAAGAATGGCTTGATGTTGTCTTTGAAAACAAAAATCAATCTTACGGCGCATACAGGCTTCGTCAGAATAATGGTTCGACTACAACAAAGGCAACGCTGATTGCAGGCTCAATATTTATCCTGGCATTCTTGACACCTAACATCATTAGTTTGATTAAAGGTTCGATGCCAGAAGAAGAGATCGTACGGCAGGTAGAGGTTGCGATTCAGCCGCCACCGCCAGTAGATCCGAAGACTCCACCGCCGCCACCAGTGGAGCCACCACCACCAAAAGTTGATCAGGTGAAGTTCCCGCCTCCGATTGTAAAGCCGGATGTTGAGGTGCGTGACCAGGAGCCACCACAGATCGAGGATTTGAAAAAAGCTGACCCAGGTCAGAAAACCATAGCCGGGGATCCGGATGCTGATATCGTGATTACCGCACCTGTAGGTGAGGGACCGAAGCAAGCTGCTGTGGTAGAAGATAACCAGGTTTACGATTTCGTAAGTATCGAAACCCCACCAAGTTTCCCAGGTGGTATTGCTAAGTTCTACGCTTATGTTGGTAAGAACGTGAAATATCCTCCAATGGCAGCTGAGAACAATATTCAGGGTAAAGTATTCCTTTCTTTCGTAGTAGAGAAAAATGGAGAGCTTACTGATATTCAATTGGCAGGTAAAAAACTGGGTGGTGGTACAGATGAAGAGGCAATCCGCGTGTTAAAGGCGAGCCCAAAATGGACACCAGGTATTCAGAATGGAAAGCCAGTACGTGTTAAGTACAACATTCCAATCAGTTTCACCTTATCTCAATAAGAGTTAAAATATGTTTAACTACAATAATTTTAAGCAGAAATCGCCCCAACAGCGATTTCTGTTTATTTTCGGCCTAATTATTCTGCTATTTTATTTCGGATTAGGTCTTCTTCTGATCTTTTGGAAGGACATCCCTTTCGATATTCAGCCAACCTATAGGATCCTATTTGGTATTTTGCTGATCGTGTACGCAATTATCAGATTTTTCAGGCTTAATCAAACAGACCGATAGATATGAAGTACCTTGGTTTTTTATGGATTTTGATATGGTTCAGTTCTTGTAAGCAAAAGACAAAGGATGCTGCTGTGCAGGAAACCAGAACTTACGGTTCGGCAAAGGTCCTGGTAGATGATACTTTCTCGAACATTGTTGATGAGCAGTTATACGTTTTTAACTCGGATTACCCTGATGCGAAGGTAGAGTTGATAAAAGGCCAAGAGCAACGTATTTTACCGACATTTTTGAACGACAGTATTCGCGTGATCATCATGTCAAGGGTTTTGACGCCAAAAGAAGAACAAATGTACACCAATCGCGGTATTGTCGTGTACACACAACGATTTGCCATTGATGGTGTTGCTTTGATCGCCAATAGTGAGGGTCAGGATTCTACAGTTACAGCTGATGAGATTGTCTCCATATTGAAGGGAAGTTACACAGGTAATAAAAAGCTGGTATTTGATAATCCTTATTCCAGTACGGTAGCTTACTTTAAAGCGCTTGCAAAAATAAATGAACTGCCATCTAAGGGTGTGTATACTTTAAGCAGTAATGCTGACGTTATTAAATACGTTGCTGAAAACAAGGACTACATCGGTGTGATCGGCCTTAATTGGTACCTGCAAGCCGGAAAAACTGGGTCAGCGGATTATCCAAAGGTTAAACTAATCGGAGTGAAGAACGTCAAAGGAGGGAAGGGAGATGATAAATTTTATAAGCCTACCCAGGATAATCTGATCAGTGGTATATATCCTTTTCTTAGAAATGTATACATCATCAATTGTGAAGGTAAAGATGGCGTCGGTACGGGATTTGCAAATTGGTTGGCAAGTCCGCGTGGACAACTAATAATCTTGAAATCAGGTCTGGGACCACATAAGCTGATTTCGAGGGATTTTAACTTAAAAAATTCAAACTAAATAATAAATTTGAAATATGAAGATGACAAAAAAAGCAATAACCTTAAGTCTAGGTTTAGCAGTAATGGGTTCTGCCTCTTTTGCTCAAAGCCTGGAAGATGCTAAAAAAGCTGTAGATGCTGAACAGTATCAAAAAGCGACTTCTATGCTTAAAGGACTTGTGAAATCTCAAGCCAGCAAAGGAGAGAATTATTATAATTTAGGTGAAGTTTACTTGAAAACAGACTACATCGACTCGGCAAGAGCGGTGTTCACACAAGGTGTGACTGCAGATCCTAAAAATCCTTTGAATTACATTGGACTAGGTGAGGCAGATCTATTGTCGAACAATGCTGCTTCCGCAAAAACCAATTTTGACAAGGCGGTAGATGTTGCCAAAAGCAAAGATTACATTCCTCAACTATATATTGGTAAAGCATACATCGAAGTTGACAAGCCAGACTTTAACGCCGCATTACCATTTTTGCAGAAAGCAGATGAGCTTGATAAAAATGACAAGGATGCTGAAACGTTTTTAGCACTTGGTGATTTCTACGCTTATCAGCGCAAAAACTCTGAAGCACTTCAGAACTACATGAGAGCTTTAAATATTAACCCTAATATATTAAGGGCTAAAGTTCAGATTGGAAAAATGTACAAAGAGTCACGTGCATTCCCTGAGGCTGAAACTGCTTTGAAAGAAGTGATTGCACAGGATCCTAACTATGGCCCTGCTTACAGAGAGCTTTCTGAATTATACAACCAGTGGTCTTTTGGTGATCCAAACGGTCAGGCAAAGTCCGCTGCAGCTATCGAGAACTATCAAAAATATCTTGATTTAACTGATAAATCTTTTGATTCACGTATCAGATACGCACAGATATTATTCTATGCGAAGGATTTCCAAAAGTTAGAGGCAGAAACTAGTGAATTAGCTGCGATGGCTCAGAATAGCCCTAAAGCGCTTTTAATTTCACGCCTGAGAGGATACTCTGCTTATGAGAATAAAAACTATCCTCAGGCTTTGGAATACATGACCGACTTCTTTGCTAAAGTTAAAGATAGCAGTCGTATTGTTGCTGACGATTATTTGTACCTAGGACAAGCACAATTACAGCAAAAGCAAGATGCTGAAGGTGTTCAAAACATCATGAAAGCGGTAGAGTTAGATTCAACGAAAGTTGAAGCATTAGCGGACGTTGCTAAATCATTCTACGATCAGAAAAACTGGCCAAAAGCAATTGAGCTATATACTTTAGTAAACAAGTTAAACCCGAATGGTAAAGGTTCATTATACAACAACTTCTATCAAGGTATTGCATTGTATTTCGAATATGCTGCTGGTCTGACTGCGAAAACAAATCCATCTAAAGAACTTTTGGTACGTGCTGACTCATCATTCAAACACGTTAGTAAAGTTTCGCCGCAAACTACTGAGGCANNGGAGTGGTAGAGCATTAAACTTGATGGAAGATGAAACCGATCCTCAAGGTGCAATGTTGCCGTCTTATCAAACTTATGTAGATTCTACAGAAGTAAGTACTACACCACAAACAGCAGCGACTAAAAGAAATTTAGTTGAAGCTTATAATGTGATTGCTGGTTTTGCTTCATATAAGAATGATAATGAGAAAGCAAGAACATATTGGAACAAAACCATAGCTATTGATCCACAGAATGCAACTGCCTTAGCTGGTATCAAATCGTTGTCTGGTGCTGCTAAAACAGCAAAAAAATAACGTTAAATAATTCAATTCTTAGAAGAGAATGCCATCCTGGCATTCTCTTTTTTGTTTCATAGGTATTGTGCTGGTACTAAAAAGGTCGGGCAATTAAATTCTTTTAAGAAATGAGTGTATATAGATGTGTTCTGACGGTGGGCATCCTTGCAATAAGCATGAGTCTTTCAGGACAAAGCTTAGATGATGTCCGTCGTGTGATTGATGCGGAACAGTATGAGTCGGCAAAGTCGATGCTCAAGACCCTGCTGATTAGCCAGGCGAAATCGGGAGATGCTTATTACAGTCTCGGTAGCGTGTATCTGAAGACCGGTTACATAGATTCGGCCAGATCGACTTTTACTCAGGGTATTCGTGCTCAATCTAAAAATCCGCTGAACCATGTTGGACTGGGTGAGGTTGAGCTCTATTCTGGTAACCCTTCGGGGGCAAGAATATATTTTGACAAAGCCTTAAACTTGAGTCCTAGGCGAAAATATGAGGCTCAACTGGCTGTCGGCGCAGCATTTCTAGCATTGCCAAACCCAGCGCTGAACACGGCTTTACCGTATCTCCAAAAAGCAGACGAATTGGATAAAGCAGATAAGGATCCACGCATATTCCTGGCGCTTGGGGATTACTTTGCTTTACAAAAGAACGATGCGGCAGCACTTGAGCAATACCACAAGGTGCATGGTATTGATTCGAATTTTTTGCGGGCAGGTGTTCAAATTGCGCGACTGTACATGAATACCGGGCAATTTAAAAAAGGAGATAGCGTGCTTAAAAATGTGTTGGCCGAACGTCCCAGCTATGGTCCAGCTTACAAGTTAGCGTCAGAAACCTACAAGCAACGGTATCTAAGTGCTCCTGAAGATCGCAATGCAGCCATTCAGGCAGCATCATATTACCGCCAATACCTTGAGGTCACAGATGATTCTTTCGACTCGAGATTTAGGTTTGCCATGTTGCTTTATGAATTGAAAGACTTCCAAAGTTTAGAGCTGGAGTTATCTAAGTTGGGTATGGTAGGTCCGACTCACCCTAAGTCGGCTATCGTATCACGATTAAGAGGTTATGCAAGCTATGAGAATGGCAATCACCCCGCTGCACTTCAGTATATGAACATATTCTTCAACAGCATCGGAGATAAAGGTGGTATTTGTGCTATGGATCATACGTACATGAGTCTCATTCTGCAAAAGCTTAGGCAACCCGTTTTGGCACTTGAGCATGCAACTATGGCAATTAAGCTGGATTCGGCTAGTACATTAGCCTTGGAGAACATCGCAAAGGCCTATTATCATGAACGTAACTGGGGAAGCACAATTGAAAGTTACGAGCTGATCAGGAGTCTGAATGGCAAGCCGAAGGATGTGGCAGACGTCTCTTTGCACCATGGAACCGCTTTGTTTTTAAAGTATGTAGAAGCCTTTAACCGTCGCGAAAGCCCGGCTATCAACTTGCTTTCACAAGCTACAGCATTGTTTGATGAGGCATTGAAACATTTGCCTGGACAAGCGGCGGCACATCTCTGGAATGCCCGTACACTGTTGTTAATGGAAGATGTGCCGCAATCCCGCATGTTAATGGTGTCATCATATCAGGCCTACATCGACGCAACAGAACGGAGCATAGCAGTACAGTCAGCAGCTACGAAAAGAAGCCTTATAGAGGTTTGTAATGCGATTGCAGGGCATGCTTATGCAGGGAACGACCGAGAAAAAGCTCGTGTGTATTGGAATAAGACGCTGTTTTTAGACCCGATGGATCCCACAGCTATTGCGGGTCTAAAGGCTATAACTGGTTCAGCAAGAAACCGGTAAATAATTTAGAAAATTAACAAGTAAGTTGTTATCCTGCCATTTTATTTTATTTTTGTCTCAAAGCATGCTTATGGAAACTCAAAGTGTACCCGTAGATTTTTTACCAATTATATTCCAGGTCATCGTAGCGATTGGATTCGTGGTTGTAACCCTGATTGCAACCCATTATTTAGGTCCGAGTAGGAAAACAGCCGACAAACTATCCACTTTCGAAGCTGGAATTAAAGTTGTGGGAAATGCCCGGCAGCCGTTTTCAATCAAGTATTTTCTTGTGGCGATTCTTTTCGTGCTTTTTGACGTAGAAGTGATCTTCATGTATCCCTGGGCTGTTAATTTCAGGGAACTTGGTATGGATGGAATGATCGAAATGTTCATCTTTATGGGTACCCTTTTACTAGGTTTTATATACGTGATTAAGAAGAAGGCATTGGACTGGAACTAAGCTATTTAGATTCTTTCTAAATCAGGCCAACATTATGTAAATTCCTCTATTATTGTAGATTTGTAGTTCATTCTTTGTCGGAATGAACTTTTTTTTTGTTAGATCATGAGTGAAATCAATATCGTAAACGCCCCTCCGGGCATAGAAGGATCTGGCTTCTTTGCCACATCCTTCGATAAAGTCATTGGATTGGCTCGTTCCCACTCTTTGTGGCCGCTGCCATTTGCGACCTCGTGCTGTGGCATTGAATTCATGGCGACAATGGGTTCGCACTACGATTTCGGCAGATTCGGTTCCGAGCGTTTGAGTTTTTCTCCACGTCAGGCGGATTTGTTGATGGTTATGGGAACTATTGCAAAAAAAATGAGTCCTGTGCTGAAGCAGGTTTATCTGCAGATGGCCGAGCCGCGTTGGGTTATGGCCGTGGGTGCATGTGCTTCAAGCGGAGGTATATTTGATACCTACTCCGTGCTGCAGGGGATTGATGAAATTATTCCTGTAGACGTATATGTTCCAGGTTGTCCTCCTCGTCCTGAAGCAATCTTAGACGGTTTTGGAAAGATACAAGAGCTGGTGCGGAATGAGTCTGGCAGAAGACGTGATTCTCCGGAATATAAAGAATTGTTAGCCTCATACGGAATTTTATAATGACAGAAGAGACGAACCACAATCTAATACAACTACTAAGCACTGAATTTGGGAATCGTGTTACGAATGTAGATGAGCCTTATGGCTTATTAACTGTAGAAACGGGTAAAGAAGATATTATTGAAGTGCTAACTTTTCTCAAAACTGATTCCCGTACGAACTTTCATTTCTTGACTGATATTACTGCGGTGCATTATCCAGAGCTGCCGAATGGCCTTGCGGTTGTTTACCACTTGCATAATATGGTTGACAAGGTGCGAATCAGGATTAAAGTTTATCTGAATACACAAAGCCCCAATATTCCAACTGCGTCAAACTTATGGAATGGTGCGAATTGGATGGAGCGGGAGACTTACGATCTATTCGGGGTGCTCTTTGATGGCCACCCGGATTTGCGCCGCATTTTGAATATGGATGAGCTTGGCGTGCATCCGATGTTAAAACAATACCCCCTTGAAGATCCTAACCGGGTGGACAAGAAAGATGAATATTTTGGCAGATAACTATGGTACACAACCGACCAGTATTAACAGATAATGATCCGCAAAGTGAGTTGGTGACCCTGAATCTAGGACCAACCCACCCTGCAACACATGGAGTGTTTCAAAACATACTTCAGCTTGATGGTGAGCGCATCGTAAGTGGCGTTTCTACCATTGGGTATATCCACCGGGCTTTTGAGAAAATTGCTGAACATCGTCCATTTTACCAGATTACTCCTTTGACTGACCGTTTGAACTATTGTTCTTCGCCGATCAACAACATGGGCTGGCATATGACAGTTGAAAAGCTCCTAAATATAAAAATGCCTAAGCGGGTAGATTATCTGCGTGTGATCGTAATGGAGCTTGCACGGATCTCTGATCACATTATCTGCAACACTATTATCGCACAGGATACAGGTGCGACAACCACTTTCCTTTACTTGTTTCAGTTCCGTGAACACATTTATGAGATCTATGAGGAAATTTGCGGTGCAAGACTAACGACTAATATCGGACGTATAGGCGGATTTGAACGTGACTTCAATGATATTGCTTTTGCAAAGATCCATAAATTCCTCAAGGACTTCCCTGTCGCATTAAGGGAGTTTGAAAGTCTGCTAAACCGCAACAGGATTTTCATTGACCGTACCGCAGGAGTGGCAGCCGTTACACCAGAGCAGGCACTGGATTTTAGCTGGACCGGGCCGTTATTGCGGGCTACAGGTATAGACTACGATGTAAGGATTAGTGAGCCATATTCATCTTACCAGGATTTCGATTTTGAGATCCCCGTTGGTACAAGCGGCGATATCTATGATCGTTTTCTGGTGCGTAATGAAGAGATGTGGCAAAGTGTTCGCCTGATTGAGCAAGCCTTAGAAAAAATTAAACAGGAGCCTGCCGGAATTTTCCATGCCGACGTGCCTGATTTTTACCTGCCTCCTAAAGAAGAGGTTTACAACAACATGGAAGCATTAATTTACCATTTCAAAATCGTAATGGGTGAAATCGATGCACCTAAGGCAGAAGTTTACCATGCTGTGGAAGGTGGTAACGGTGAGCTGGGTTTTTACCTGATTAACGATGGTGGACGTACTCCATATCGTTTGCACTTCAGACGGCCGAGTTTTATAAATTATCAAATGTATGCACCCATGAGCAAAGGTATGCTGCTTTCAGATGCCATTATTAACATGAGTAGTATGAATATAATTGCTGGAGAATTAGATGCTTAAAGTAGAAGAACAACAACCTGAAGTATTTCCGGAAACTTTGATTGCAAAGTTCGATGAAATCATTGGCAGATATCCTGAAGGCAAACAGAAGTCGGCTTTGCTGCCGATGTTACATGAGGTACAAGCTGTTTTCGGCTGGCTGAGCGTGCCTGCTATGGACAAGGTGGCAGCACATCTTGGGATCATGCCAATTGAGGTCTACGAAGTTGCCTCTTTTTATACCATGTACTTCCTTAAGCCGCAGGGTAAATATGTACTTGAAGTTTGCAGGACCGGGCCATGTTGCCTTGTTGGCGCAGAGAAAGTAATGGGTCATATTGAAAATACGCTTGGTGTTAAGGAAAATGAAGTTACTCCGGATGGACTTTTCAGCTGGAGAGGTGTAGAGTGCCTGGCGGCATGTGGCTTCGGACCTGTGCTGCAAATAGGGCCAGAATACACTTTCTATGAAAACCTGAATGAGGAAAAGGTAGATCGATTAATCCAAGACTTACGAAATAAATAATGGGTCGTAAACTATTATTAGAACATATAAACGTACCAGGCATCAATACATTTGATGTTTACCGCCAGAAAGGTGGCTATCGTGCTGTAGAAAAGGCTTTGAAGATGACTCCTGATGAAGTTGTGGAGGAAGTTAAGAAGTCTGGTTTACGTGGGCGCGGCGGTGCAGGTTTCCCAACCGGTATGAAGTGGAGCTTCCTGGCTAAACCGGAAGGTGTACCACGTTACCTGGTTTGCAATGCTGATGAATCGGAGCCTGGAACTTTTAAGGACAGATATTTGATGACACATATTCCGCATGCTTTAATTGAAGGCATGATTGTGTCCAGCTTTGCGCTTGGCGCAAATACATCATACATCTACGTTCGTGGTGAAATGATGCCACAAGTACGGATTTTAGAACGTGCCATTGCGGAAGCCAAAAATGCCGGTTATCTTGGGAAGAACATCCTGGGATCTGGCTACGATCTGGAGCTGTATGTACAGCCGGGTGGTGGTGCCTACATCTGCGGTGAAGAAACCGCATTGTTGGAATCGCTTGAAGGTAAACGGGGAAACCCAAGGATTAAACCGCCATTTCCTGCAATTGCTGGTCTTTATGGTTGTCCGACGGTGGTGAACAATGTAGAGTCTATTGCGGCTACGGTTCCGATTATCAATGATGGTGGTGAAGAATATGCAAAAATAGGCATCGGAAGAAGCACTGGAACTAAGCTGATATCAGCCTCTGGTAATCTGGTTCGTCCAGGTGTCTATGAAATTGAACTAGGACTTCCAGTTGAGGAATTTATCTATTCAGATGAATACTGTGGAGGTATTGCGAACGGAAAGAGGCTTAAAGCTACCGTAGCAGGCGGTTCTTCAGTTCCGGTATTACCAGCAAATCTCACGCTAAAACTTGCAAACGGCGATCCGCGGCTCATGAGTTATGAAGGGCTGTCGGAAGGCGGTTTTGTAACCGGTACGATGATGGGCTCCGGCGGCTTTATTGCCTTCGATGAGGACCAGTGCATGGTTCGGAACACCTGGAATTTCGCACGTTTCTATTCACATGAAAGTTGTGGACAATGTTCTCCCTGCCGAGAAGGAACAGGCTGGATGGAAAAAATTCTCCGGAAAATTGAATTTGGTGAGGGTAAAATGAGCGACATAGATCTTTTGGTGGACGTCGCTAAAAAAATAGAAGGCAACACCATCTGTCCCCTTGGAGATGCAGCAGCATGGCCTGTGGCAAGTGCAATAAGGCATTTCAGAGATGAATTTGAGTGGCATGTTAAGGAGCCTGTAAAATGTTTGGAGACAAACTATGGCTTAGCAAACTATGCACAGCCTATTGCAAAAACAGAAGTTACTACATAATTTAACCAAATACATATCATCAGTATGAGTGATAAAGTTAAGGTGACTATAGACGGGATCACGGTAGAAGTGGAACCCGGAACGACAATATTGAATGCTGCGAGGCAAATTGGTGGAGACATCGTGCCGCCTGCAATGTGCTACTACTCCAAACTGGAAGGTAGTGGCGGTAAATGCCGGACGTGTATCGTTAAGGTGAGCAAAGGCTCCGAGAAAGATCCGCGTCCAATGCCGAAACTCGTTGCTTCATGCCGTACGACAGTAATGGATGGCATGGAGGTATTGAATATTACTTCTCCTGAGGTGATGGAAGCGCGTAGTGGTGTAGTGGAGATCCTATTGATCAATCACCCGCTTGATTGCCCGATCTGTGACCAGGCAGGGGAGTGTGATTTGCAGAACCTTACCTATGAGCATGGACTCCAGAAAACCAGGTATGAGTTTGAAAGGCGTACATTCGACCGCATTGATATAGGTGATAAGATTCAACTGCACATGAACAGGTGTATTCTTTGCTACCGTTGTGTGTTCCTGGCCGATCAAATTACAGAACAACGCGTCCATGGCGTGCTGAATCGAGGTGATCACTCAGAAATCTCAACCTACATTGAAAAAGCAGTAGACAATGACTTCTCCGGTAATGTCATTGATGTTTGTCCTGTTGGCGCACTAACCGACAAAACTTTCCGTTTCAGAAACCGCGTTTGGTTTACCAAGCCTATCGATGCACATCGCGATTGTCCGACCTGTACGGGTAAGGTGACACTTTGGTACAAAGGAGCAGATGTTTTGCGTGTAACTGCACGCAAGGATGTTTATGGTGAGGTGGAGGATTTTATTTGCAACACTTGCCGTTTTGATAAAAAGCAGACCGCAGATTGGGTGTTGGAACATCCAACCCACATCAGTGATGCATCGGTTATTGCATCGAATCACTATGAAACGTTACAGCCCTTGCCAGTTATTCAGGTTAATCCTAAACTGCAGGAAGCGAATAGAATAGAACTTGAAAAAACCAGTAAATTCTGATGGAGATAACCTTTGTTTTAGAGAAATTTATACTTGTTACCATAATCTTCGGAATAAGCCTGGTGATTGCCATGTACTCCACCTATGCGGAGCGTAAAGTTGCAGCTTTTTTGCAGGACCGCCTCGGTCCAGACCGTGCGGGTCCTTTTGGTATTTTTCAGCCACTTGCGGATGGTTTGAAGATGTTCATGAAAGAAGAGATTGTGCCTTCAAATTCCAGTAAATGGCTGTTTATGGTAGGCCCTGGATTGGCTATGCTTACCGCATGTATAGGTACAGCCGTTATTCCATGGGGATCGGCCATTCAAATCGGTGAAAGGGTTATTCCGCTACAAGTGACGGATATTAATGTCGGCGTGCTGTATATTTTCGGGGTGGTTTCTTTGGGAGTTTATGGCGTGATGATCGGCGGATGGGCATCTAACAATAAATATTCACTCTTAAGTGCAATACGTGCAGCCTCACAGAACATCAGCTACGAGATTGCTATGGGGCTTTCCATTATTGCTTTACTACTGGTTTCCGGAACAATGAGTATGAAGGAAATAGTTGAGCAACAGCATGGCTGGCATTGGAACGTAATCTATCAGCCGTTAGGCTTTATCCTGTTCCTAATTTGTGCTTTTGCTGAGACCAACCGGGCGCCATTTGATTTGCCGGAGTGTGAGACCGAGTTGATTGGGGGCTACCATACGGAATACTCATCTATGAAACTTGGCTTCTATCTATTTGCAGAGTATATTAATATGTTTGTTTCATCGGCAGTAATTGCCTCTCTTTATTTCGGGGGATACAACTATCCCGGAATGGATTGGGTGCTGCAACATACGGGAACGACTATCGGGCCACTTATCGGAACTCTTGTATTCTTTATAAAAATATTTGCATTTATATTCTTCTTTATGTGGGTACGCTGGACAATTCCGCGTTTCCGCTACGATCAGCTGATGCACCTTGGCTGGAAGGTATTAATACCATTGGCGATCGCAAACGTGATCGTAACAGGGATTGTAATTGCAGTCGTTGAAAAATTTTAGTAACCCGCAGGGCGGAAATAAATAGGGAGGTTACATGGAACCATTGACCAATAAAAAGAAAGTATTAGAACAAAAGCCATTGACTTTAGCCGAGCGCATGTATTTGCCGGCGATCACGAAAGGTTTGTCTATTACCATAAGTCACTTCTTTAAAAAAGAAGCAACAATTCGTTATCCGGAAGTAGAAAGAGAATTTTCTACGAACTGGCGCGGAATGCATTCGCTTAAACGCGATGAAGAAGGGCGTGAGCGCTGTACAGCTTGTGGATTATGTGCATTATCATGCCCTGCAGAAGCGATCACCATGATCGCAGCCGAACGCAAGCCGGAAGAAAAACACTTGTATCGGGAAGAGAAGTACGCGGCAATGTATGAAATCAACATGCTTAGATGTATCTTCTGCGGTTTATGTGAAGAGGCTTGCCCAAAAGAAGCAATTTACCTGGACGGGCCGATAGTACCATCCGATTACCTGAGAAAAGACTTTATCTATGGTAAGGATAAACTGGTGGAGGCGCCTTTAGAAATTAAGTAGACAGATTGAGCGCAAGCTCTTTTAGAAAATATATAATTGGCCAGCTTGGCAACAAAATATCAAAATTAATGGGTACATCCGTGTTCTATATCGTAGCAGCACTAAGCGTTTTCTTTTCTCTGATGGTGATTTTCTCAAAAAATCCCGTGCACAGCGTACTTTATCTGATCGTGACATTTTTCACTTTTACGGTACACTACATTCTGCTGAATGCGCAGTTCCTGGCTGTTGTGAATTTCATTGTTTACATGGGGGCAATCATGGTTTTGTTTCTTTTTGTGCTGATGTTGCTCAACCTGAACAAGGACAACGAGCCCCTGAAATCGCCTCTGGTAAAAGTGGTAGGTGTGATTGCAGGTTGCTGCCTGGTGGTAACACTAATCGGTTCGCTAAAAGCAACAGCAGTATCTAATCCGTTATTGCTCAAAAACCCCAATCTTGGCTTGGTTGAAAACTTGGGACGCGAGCTTTTCGGGCCTTTCATGCTACCTTTTGAACTATCATCTATTCTATTGCTGACCGCGATGGTTGGCGCTGTATTATTAACTAAAAAAGAAAAAATATAGTGGGAGAACTTACTCAAACCTTGCAGGGCGTTCCACTTAACCACTACCTCTGGTTAAGCGCAATCATCTTTTCGATCGGCGTTTTAGGCGTACTGATCCGCAGAAATGCCATCGTGATTTTTATGTCCGTAGAGTTAATGCTGAATGCTGTAAATCTACTGCTTACTGCATTCTCTGTGCATAATAACGATGCTTCCGGACAGGTGTTCGTGTTCTTCATTATGGCACTTGCAGCAGCAGAGGTTGCAATTGGTTTAAGTATCATTGTAATGGTCTACCGGAATACTTCTTCAACTGATATAAATGTCCTGAATCGCCTTAAGTGGTAAAATAGAATAGAATAAAGATGATCATAAATTTAGTTTGGCTGGTTCCACTGATTCCTTTTCTAGGTTTCATCATTAATGGCTTAGGTAGAAATGTACTTCCAAAAAGCGTAATCGCGTTCATTGGCAGCACAACCGTTTTTGCTTCTTTCGTGCTAAGTCTTGGCATATTCATGGCAATTGGTGCTGATGCACAGAAATCACATGAGGTGTTTCTTTTCGATTGGATCAGCGCAGGGCAGCTGAACATTCCACTTTCTTTTCTGGTAGACCCCCTGAGCAGCATTATGCTGCTGATCATAACTGGAGTGGGTTTCCTGATCCACGTTTATTCTGCAGGTTATATGCATGATGATGAGGGCTTCGGTAAGTTTTTCAGCTATCTGAACCTGTTTATATTTTTTATGTTGCTGCTGGTCCTCGGATCAAACTACATTGTAATGTTTATCGGCTGGGAGGGCGTTGGACTGTGCTCATACCTGCTCATTGGCTTTTGGTATACCAATAGCAGCTATGCTTCGGCCGCAAAGAAAGCATTTGTAATGAACCGTATCGGCGACCTGGGTTTTCTGATCGCAGTGTTCCTGATATTCAATACTTTTGGAAGCCTTGAGTTTAAGGAGGTTTTTCCGAAAGCTGCAGATCTGGTTTCCGGGGAAAGCACCATTATATTAATTACCCTTTGTCTTTTCATCGGTGCCTGTGGTAAATCAGCACAACTGCCGCTTTTTACCTGGCTACCAGATGCCATGGCCGGACCTACTCCTGTGTCCGCGCTTATTCATGCTGCAACAATGGTTACTGCTGGTGTTTATATGATAGCACGTTCGAATGTTTTATTTGAACTTGCTCCGGTTATACAACATCTGATAGCAATTGTCGGCTTAGCGACAGCACTATTAGGCGCGCTGATCGCATTGACACAGACGGACATTAAAAAAGTACTGGCGTATTCAACAGTATCACAGTTGGGGTACATGTTTTTGGGTTTGGGTGTAGGTGCCTATGATGGAGCGTTCTTCCATGTTATTACCCACGCATTCTTTAAAGCATTGTTATTCTTAGGTGCCGGATCTGTTATTCATGCGATGCATCATGCCCAGGATATGAGACTCATGGGCGGGTTACGCAAGAAACTTCCAGTAACTTTCATCACCATGCTTATTGGTACGATCGCAATTGCGGGGCTTCCACCTTTTTCGGGTTTCTTTTCGAAAGATGAAATTCTTGCACATGTCTATGAACAAAATAAGGTCATGTGGGCAATTGGTGTGTTTACGGCATTTCTGACAGCATTCTACATGTTCAGGATGTTGTTTCTTACCTTCTTTGGAGATTACAGAGGTGCTGCGCACCATGATGCAGATCACATCCATGAATCCCCGAAATCAATGACGATCCCATTAATCGTACTTGCCGTACTATCTGCTGTCGGAGGAATAATTGGGATACCACATAGTCTGGGTGGCGATCATTGGCTTTCAGCATGGTTGTCGCCGGTAATTATGCACCATGCTGCAGCGCCTGATCATGCCACTGAATATATGTTAATGGGCATAACCATTGTAGGTGTAATCATCTCCATTGTGATTGCTTATACCAGATACGTCAGCAAAAATCATGTGCCTTTGCCTGAAACACAAGCGCGAAGCGGATTTGCAGGCTTGTCTTACAACAAGTTTTATATCGACGAAATTTATGACGCCATCATAAGAAAGCCATTGGATGCTTTATCCGGATTTTTCTACAAGATCATGGACACCCGCATCATTGATGGAATTGTTAGTGGCCTGGGTTGGGGAACCAACGAAGCGAGTAAAGGCTTAAGGTTGATCCAAACCGGAAACGTTGGTTTCTATATTTTTATGATGGTTGTGGGCATCATCTCTATGTTATTGTATACTTATTTATCCATCTAAAAGATCGTTCAGAAAAACATAATGGGACAACTTTTACTATTACTTCTTTTCTTTCCGCTGGTAAGCGCAATTGTCACGGCATTTGCCGGTAGCGCTGCCAAGACCGTCGCCTTAATTTCTTCACTGGTTTCATTAGGCATTGCCTCTGTTCTTGTAGTCAATTTTGTACCAGATGCAAGCCTGCAATTCGGACTGAACTATCCTTGGATCCAATCCCTTGGCATCAGCTTTAAAGTAGGCGTGGATGGACTGAGTATCATCCCTGTGTTGCTGACCAACATTTTAGTTCCAATTATTATACTGACGACTTTCAAATCCGCACATAAGAATGAACCTGCGTTCTTAGCCTTGATTTTGTTTATGCAATCCGGTTTGTTGCTGGTATTTACCGCGATGGATGCATTTCTATTTTACATTGGCTGGGAGGCTGCATTGATTCCGATTTATTTTATCTGTGCAATTTGGGGCGGAAATGATCGAATACGGATTAACATGAAGTTTTTCGTTTATACGGTTGGTGGATCGCTGTTCATGTTATTGGGTATCATTTATTTATACCTGCAAAATCCGGCGCAAAACTTTGATCTGCAGGCCTTCTACAATCTTGAACTTGACTGGACACAACAAGGCTGGATTTTCTGGGCTTTCTTTCTTGCCTTTGCGATCAAAATGCCAATATTTCCTTTTCATACCTGGCAACCGGATACCTATACAGTGGCACCTGCAGCAGGCACAATGTTGCTTTCAGGGATTATGCTCAAAATGGGAATTTACGGCGTAATCAGGTGGATTCTTCCAGTTGTGCCAGCAGGTTTAACTGAATGGGGCATGACGGCCTTTATCTTATCCATAATCGGTATTGTCTATGCATCCATCATCGCCTTTAAACAGCAGGATGCCAAGCGCCTGATCGCATATTCTTCCATTGCACACGTTGGTCTGATCTCCGCAGGAATTTTTGCGCTAAATGCGCAGGGCCTGCAGGGCGCGATGATTCAGATGTTGAGCCACGGTATCAACGTTGTTGGCTTGTTCTTCATCATGGACATCATCGCTAACCGGATGCATACAAACACCATCGCAGATCTTGGCGGTATTGCGAAGGTAGCACCTAAACTTGCTGTTGTATTTCTGATCGTAGTACTCGGGACAGTAGCGCTACCAGGCACCAATGGATTTATTGGAGAGTTCCTGTTATTAATGGGTGTCTATCAAGTAAACATCTGGGCCGCAGTTATCGCAGGTTTGACCATCATCTTTGGTGCAGTATATATGTTTAGGGCTTACCAGGGCATTATGCTGGGAAAAACCAATGAAAGAACCATTACATTCCGGGACATCGAAGGATCGGAGCAGGTTGTTTTATATATCATATGTGCATTGGTTATTGTCATTGGTGTTTATCCAAAGCCAATCCTTCATTTATCAGAGGCGGCAGTGCAGCAATTATTGGAGCAGGTGAATCACAAATTAATCTCGGTAAAATAGAGCATGAATATCATTATAACAGTTACAGTAACAGCGCTTGTGGTACTTTATGCAGGCTTGTTTAAGGCGAAAAAGGCATTATTACCACTTACTTTACTAGGTTTATTCACCGCACTGGGTTTCGTGGTTGCTGCATGGGATACCAATCAAGTGTATTATAACATGATGCACATGGATAACTTCGGACTTGCCTTTTCAGGATTGTGTATCTCCGGATCTATATTAGTGTTTCTACTTACACAGAATTACTTTGCAGAGCACAGTGAAAATATTGCAGAGTATTTCACGCTTATGTTATTTTCACTTGCAGGCATGATCATCATGGTTTCCTATAAGAACATGTCCATGTTGTTCATTGGTATAGAAATCATGTCTGTAGCGCTCTACATACTTGCAGGTATACGTAAAACAAACTTTGCTTCTAATGAAGCCTCCTTGAAGTATTTCCTCATGGGTGCTTTTTCTACAGGTTTCTTATTGTTCGGTATAACACTGATCTATGGTGCCACGGGCTCCTTTGATCTTGACGTGATCAATGAATATCTTATAAGTAATTATAAATCTGTTTCGCCGCTATTTTATCCTGGCTTGATCCTTATGTTGATTGGTCTAAGCTTTAAAGTAGGAGCGGTGCCTTTCCACTTTTGGGTACCTGATGTCTATGAAGGTTCGCCAAGTTTGATAATGGCCTTTATGTCTACCGTAGTAAAGACGGCTGGTTTTGCTGCCTTTCTAAGGGTGTTTTCAGGTACCTTTGCACCCCTGCACGATTTCTGGCTACCGCCTTTAATGGCAATTGTATGCCTAACGCTTTTCATTGGGAACGTTACGGCGCTTTTTCAGAAAAGCTTCAAACGTATGCTTGCATACTCCAGTATTTCCCACGCCGGATACCTGTTATTCTCGTTGGTAAGTTTAAGCTCCAGAAGTTCAAACGACGTGCTGTTTTATGCGGCTGCATATACTTTTGCTAATATTATTGCCTTTGCAGCAATGATCCTGGTAAAGCAGAAAACAGGTTCGGATACGTTTGAAAGTTTCAACGGATTAGGACGGAAGAATCCGTTTTTGGCATTTACAGTCACCATTGCCATGTTGTCCTTGGCAGGAATACCGCTTACAGCTGGATTCATTGGAAAATATGTCATGTTCTTAAATGTGATGGACAGATATCAGATCTATCTTGTAGCATTTGCTATTCTGAACGCACTGGTTGGATTCTATTACTACTTCCGGGTAATAGCAGCAATGTATTTCAAAGAAGGAGCTGAACTACAGTTAAGTATACCGGTGCAATATAAGGTGGTGCTTGTCTTTTCTTTGATTATAACCATTTTCCTCGGGGTGTATCCGTCTTTAATTTTAAACCTGATATAACCGGTTCTACAGATTATTATTTGTAGTTTTACGAAGAATAGAACTATGCAAGATTTTTGGAACTATCTACAGCACCTCATCGACCCTGAAAAATTACTAAGAGAAGGTGGTTTTTATGTAGTAGTATTCGTGATCTTCGCCGAAACCGGCCTTTTCTTTGGGTTCTTCCTTCCAGGTGATTATCTCTTGTTCCTTGCCGGTATGTTTGTCGCAACAGGTAAGCTTGATGTGAACATCTATGTACTTATCGCTGGATTAATGGCCGCCGCAATTTTAGGTAATTTTACGGGTTATTGGTTCGGTCGTAAGACTGGTCCGGTGCTGTACCAGCGTAAAGATTCCTTCTTTTTCAAAAAGAAATTCCTTAAAGCCGCCGAGGCTTACTACAACAAACAAGGTGCATTTGCGTTGATAATGGGCCGTTTTGTTCCCATTGTGAGAACCTTTGCACCGATTATAGCTGGGGTAGTTAAACTTGATTTTCGAAAATTCGCTTTATATAATGTCTTAGGCGCTATAATTTGGATTGCTTCCTTAACTTTGCTCGGCTATTTTTTAGGCAAGAAATTTGAGAGGGAAATAAATCAATATTTACTATATATAATCTTAGGCTTCATCGTGATCACGACCATACCTGTACTCATTGCATTTTTGAGAAAAAGGTCTGCGTCAAACAATGAAGATTAAAAACTTTCTAAATTAAAAAATGAATAAAGACGATCACCATCCGTGGCATCAAGTATCACCAGGCGAGAAGCTGCCTGAATGTGTTAACGCAATTATTGAAATCCCCAAAGGATCAAAAGCGAAGTACGAAATAGACAAAGAGTCTAATCTCATTAAGCTTGACCGGGTATTATTTTCTTCGGTAATGTACCCCGCAAATTATGGTTTTATCCCACAAACATTTTGTGACGATAATGACCCTCTTGACATCCTGGTACTATGTTCCGTGGATGTTTACCCTTTATCTATCGTTGAAGCCAAAGTAATCGGTGTAATGCACATGGTTGACAATGGCGAACAGGATGATAAAATTATTGCTGTCGCTAAAAATGATATGTCTGTAAATTACATCAATGACATTGATGAATTGCCGCCACATACCATGAAAGAGATTGTAAGATTCTTCCAGGATTATAAAGCTTTGGAAGGAAAAGATGTTGCCATTGAACAATTACTTGGCAGAGAATACGCATTTAAAGTTATTAAAGAAAGTCTGGAACTGTACGATACTACCTATAGAAACAATTCTTAAATGGGATTTCAGATATTTTTAACGTTTTTCTTGGTCGTCCTTAACGGCTTTTTCGTTGCAGCAGAGTTTGCAATCGTTAAAGTCAGAGCGTCGCAAATAGAAATACAAGCTAAATCAGGTAGCCGCGTAGCCAATATCGCTAAGCACATTACCCTGCATTTAGACGGATACCTAGCTGCAACACAGCTAGGTATTACTTTAGCTTCCCTTGGCTTAGGTTGGGTAGGGGAGTCTGTTATGGAACATGTATTAACCAACCTGCTTGCATCTTTCGGCGCTGCGCCGGAATTTGTAGAATCATTCTCTAAAACCGCTTCCCCAATCATCGCATTCTCTGTAATTACAGTCATGCACATCGTCTTTGGTGAACTTGCGCCTAAATCACTTGCTATCCAGCGCCCGGTGCAAACCACACTTTTCATCGCCTTTCCTTTACAGGTCTTTTATTTGGTCTTCAGACCTTTTATCTGGGCTTTAAACGGATTTGCAAACATCATTCTTAAAGGATTTGGTATTAACAATGTAAGTGGACATGAGTCTATCCACAGTACTGAGGAACTTTACTACTTACTTGATCAGGGACGTGAAAGTGGCGCCTTGGATACTAATGAGCATGAACTTATTAAAAATGTGTTTGACTTCAACGAACGTGTCGTTAAAAACATTATGGTACCCAGAACCAAAATCTCTGGAATTGAATTAAATACAACAAAAGAAGAAGTGATCAATATGATTATTTCTGAGGGATACTCCCGTTTTCCTGTATACGATGACATCATCGACAAGATTGTTGGTATCATCCATGCTAAGGATGTGCTACCGCTATTAGCCACTCACAAGGAGTGGAAGCTAAGTGACATCATCAGAAAGCCCTACTTTGTTCCCGAGACCAAGAAGATCAATGATCTGCTTAGTGAACTTCAACAAAAAAGAATTCAGATCGCCATTGTAATTGACGAATTTGGTGGAACTGCGGGTATGGTTACCCTTGAAGACATCGTTGAAGAAATCGTAGGTGAAATCCAGGACGAGTACGATGAGGAAAAGCCTACTGTCGAAAAAATATCAGATACTGAATTTATCATCAATGCATATGCTACCGTTTACGATGTAAACGAATACCTTCCACACGACCTTCCGGAGGATGAAGATTACGATACCATCGGTGGACTGATCTCACATACTTTCGGCCGATTCCCAGAAGTTGGGGAAAGCGAAGAGTGTTATGGATATCTGTTCACAATTCTAAAGAAAACAGAACAGAATGTTGAAACCATTAAGCTTGAGCTGGTTATTAACAAGGAAGATGCTGTAGATTTGCACTAAAGCCAAACTATGCATGTTTTCTATACGCCCGACCTTCAGGATCAGGCTCGCTACACACTTAACGAAGAAGAAAGCAAACACTGCAGTAAAGTATTGCGATTGTCTGCCGGCGATAAGGTTTATTTAGTTGACGGCAGAGGTGGTTTATATGAGGCTGAAATTGAATCTGAATCCAAGAAACATGTTGGACTTCTTATAACAAAAACGACAAAGGAATATCAAAAACGTAATCACCATTTGCATATAGCAATCGCCCCAACCAAAAATATCGACAGGTTGGAGTGGTTTTTAGAAAAGGCTACAGAGATCGGCATTGATGAAATCACGCCGATCATCTGTGAGCGTTCAGAAAGGAAGATCATCAAGGATGACCGTCTGCAAAAGGTAATCAGCTCTGCGGTGAAACAGTCGCTGCAAGCCTACCATCCATTGCTCAACCCTGCCAAACCGCTGGCTCAGTTACTTCGCGAGCAAACCGACGCATCGAAACTGATTGCGCATTGCATAGATGATTCAAACCGCAGTTACATGAAAGATCTGGTTCAGCCCCGTGGCAAGTACCTCGTGCTAATTGGCCCTGAAGGCGATTTTAGCCCCCAGGAGGTTAGTTCTGCCCTGGAGCAGGGTTATATGCCTGTGACACTTGGACCAACACGCCTGCGCACTGAAACTGCGGCTTTGGCAGCCTGTTTTGAAATAAACTACATCAACCGCTAAAATCCCGAGTATTATGTATAAAGTGAAAGTCAATGACCAGCTGGAATTTGAAATCGAAAATTCCCGTGATAGCTTTTTTGTTAATGGCGCTGCTGTTGAATTGAATGCTCAGGCACTTACCGATAACAGTAAATCCAGTGTTATCTATAAAAACAAATCCTATAACGTTGAAGTAGTGGAACTCAACAGCCAGGAAAAAACTGCTGCAATCAAAGTTAATGGAAGTTTATACAAAGTGCAGATGGAGGATCAGTTTGATTTGCTACTTAAAAAGCTTGGTATGGATGCTGCCGCCGGTACAAAGATCCGTGAAATTAAGGCACCTATGCCAGGAATGGTTTTGAAGATTCTGGTAACAGAGGGTACAGAGGTCAGAAAAGGAGATAGTCTGCTGGTGCTCGAAGCTATGAAAATGGAGAACATCCTGAAATCCACAACCGACGGCGTCGTGAAGAAAATCAACGTTTCACAAGGTGATAAAATAGAAAAGAACACTGTTCTACTCCAATTTCGATAACCGTGCACATATAAAAAGCAAGATTTTAAGCATAAAAAAGGGAGNNCTCCCTTTTTTATGCTTAAAACTAGCAGTTATATCTTCTTCGCATTAAATTTCCTTGCGGGTTTGGTCTTGAAGTTATTGTTGCTTCGGGGGTTTATTTCAGAAGCACCAAGCATCGTCATCGCACAACGGAAACCAATGTCAGCCGTTGACTCGTCCTGTTGAAGAAAACGTCTGGTTGCTGGGTTAAGCCAAAGCGCCTGATCATCCCATGATCCACCTTTATAAACTCTTGACTTGTCGTTAACAAGTGTGATTTCACCGTAAAGCTCATTTTGCCTGTCTCTATGACCTCGCTGATCCGCAACGTAGCTGCTGGCTACTGTGGTATTCCCAAGTGAATCTGTAGCAGTACTCGCTGCTAAAGCAGCTTGTTTTTCTGCCCAGGTTTGTTTCTTTCCATTGGTAGCGGGAACAAGGATTGGATTGTTGTATTTATCTACCGCTATTTTAGCCGAACCAGGCTCTAAAAGCTTTTTGTCCTGGAAGTAGTTACCACGGTACGGGTTAAACGCCTCAGCAGCTTCGAAAGTCGTTGGGCGGAATACATCCGATACCCACTCATTAACATTTCCAGCCATGTTGTACAAGCCAAAATCGTTAGGCAGATAAGATCTTACAGAGACGGTTAAACTTCCTTTATCATTCAGTGAACCACCAACACCCATATAATCACCTTTCGAGCGTTTGAAGTTCGCCAGGATCATACCTCTTGTACTCTTCTTCGCCGAGCTCAAGCCCAAACCATCCCAGGGATAGATTTTGTTGGATGCAATGTTCTCATACTGCGTGTTGCCGATAAGTCCTAAAGCTGCATATTCCCATTCTGCCTCAGTAGGTAAACGGTAAGGCTGCTTCAATATACCATCCTCTAAACGAACGTTCCGGGTTGGAGCATCTGCTTTCTTCCCGGTCGGATTGTTAGCAGCTGTACCTAAATCTTTCATCGCGTTCTTTCCGCGATCGTCATATTGTCCATTCAAGTATACATCTGTGTTGAAAGGTCCTTCTGGTCTGGGCGCTGCCTGAACCTGGTCCTTTTTACGCCCTTTACCTGTACCATATAGATCCTCAAACGAGGTCATATATCCCTGAGAACGTAAAAGCAACTCATTCACTCTTGATGTTCTCCAGGTACAATAACGTTGTGCCTGTTCCCAGGTCACACCTACTACCGGATATTCTCCATAAGCAGGGTGCCTCAGATAATTATCTACATAAGGCTCATTGTAAGATAAGGGCCTGCGCCATACCAGTGTATCTGGTAGTTCATTGTAGTAATATTCGTAATCATCAGGATACGACTGTCTGATCCAGTCCAGATATTCTAGCCAGTTGGTATTGGAAACCTCTGTTTCATCCATGTAAAAAGAAGATACGGTGATTTCCCTTTTGTGGTTGTAATTGCCTAACTCTTGTCCAGGCACGTCCTGAGCACTACCGCCCATTACGAATACGCCGCCTTCAATGGCAACAAGGCCGGGTCCCGGAGCACCGCGGTCATAATTAGCGGGAACCTGAAAGCCCCCAAATTCCTTTTCATTATAATTCCATCCTGTTTTGTCCGACTTGCTGACGGTCTTGGACTTACAGGAGTATAACCCAATAATAAGTAAAGCAAATAATGAATATTGGTATGTTTTTTTCATAGACGCAAAGCGATAAACTTGAGTGTTAAAATTACTAAAAAATTAAGTTACGCACCAAAATATATAAATGTTCAAAAATTAATTAATAATATCGAAACTTGCTTCGTACGTAAGTAGCTATCTTCTAAATTGTAGAATTCTTTTAAAAATTACATTTTCCATATGAATTCTAGCTCTTCAACAAAATTCCTGCTTTTTGCAAGCCTTGTTTTTGCAGGAATTTTCAATGCTGTTGCACAAAATTTGAATTCTGACAATCAATCCCCTAGCAATTATACTGCCATATCCACAGGCTTCCCCTTTTTGCGCATCACCCCTGATGCAAGATCGGCTGCAATGGCCGGTTCGGGGGTTGCCCGGAGTCCGGATGCAAATGCACTCAGTATCAATCCTTCCGCATTGGTCTTTCTACCTCAAAAGGCCGGGTTTTCCATCTCTTACAACCCTTGGTTAAAAAGTATTGCAAAGGACATGAGTCTGAGCTATTTTAGTGCTTACTTGAACAATGGTCATCAAGCCATCGGCATCTCCTTAAGATACTTCTCGCTGGGTGAAACCACGATACGGGATGAGCAGGCTTTGCTGCTAGGCCTGCTTCATCCGGTTGAATATGCCGTGGACTTTAGTTATGCGCGTAAACTTGGCCCTGAATTCTCCCTTGCTGCAAGCATGCGATACGCGATCTCCAGGTTGGCATTGAATGAACAGGCTACAGCAATCCGGTCTTCTGCAAATGCCCTGGCGGTGGGTATATCCGCTTACTTTCTCAAACCCACAACACTTTTTGGCTACGGTGCAAACCTGTCCGCAGGTCTAAACCTTTCCAACATAGGACCGGGAAGTATTGGCAATCAAAATGCAGCACGAAGCTACCTGCCGGCAAACCTCAGGATCGGCAGCGCCGCAGCGCTGGATATCGATGATCTCAGCCGATTAACGATAGCTGCAGACCTTAACAAACTGCTTGTGCCACTGGCAACATCTGCCAATCTGAACAGCTATCCAAACTTTCCTTCCAGCATGTTGCGATCCTTCAGCGACGGAACGCTGACTGAAGAACTTGCTGAAATCTCTATATCTGCAGGACTTGAATATACTTTTAAGCAGCAGTTTTCACTCCGTGCCGGATATTTGTACGAGCAACCTGAAAAAGGAAACCAGAGCCATCTCTCGCTGGGGGCAGGCATACAGTACCAGTCCATGAATCTTGATCTCGCTTATCTACCCTTGGACCTGGAAAAAAGTCCTATGGCAAATACCTTAAAGATTAGCTTATTGTTTAATTTCGGCCACCTGGCGAAGAACCGTTTTGGTTTAATAAGGCCAAATTAATATATAGCATTATGAAGATTAAAGTAGGTTTTGGATTTGATGTTCACCAGTTGAAGGACAATCACCCCTTTATTGTTGGCGGTGTTGATCTGGAGCATCACAAAGGTGCATTCGGGCATTCAGATGCTGACGTGTTGTTGCATGCCATATGCGACGCCTTGCTTGGTGCCGCAAATCTGCGGGATATTGGATTTCACTTTAAAAATACTGATCCCAGATGGAAAGGTATCAGTAGTATGATCCTTTTGCAGGAGACCGTCAGACTTATCAAAGAGAAAGGTTTCGAGGTGGGAAATATTGATGCCATGTTATGTCTGGAAGCGCCAAAGATCAATCCGCACATCCCACGTATGCAACAAAATATTGCTGAGGCAATCGGCATCTCCACAGATGACATCTCCATAAAAGCGACAACAAATGAAACAATGGGCTTTATCGGAAGAGAAGAAGGCGTTGTTGCTTACGCAGTTTGCCTGATTGAAAAAAGTTAAACGTAACCCATAAAGTATCGACCTATGCAGGTGATTCGATAGTACTGCCATTAAAATCAAGAAAACAATTCTTCGATACGGCAGGTTTATAAAAGAAAATCCTAATTATGAAAAGTTTATTCAAACCGGTTTTAGCGTTTTCCTTTTTGGTGTTGTCTTTAAGTGCCTGTTCATTTGGCGACAAAGGAGATGAATCTGTTGCAGATTCAGTAAGGATGGATACAACACAAGTTCCGGCAATGAACTCGGCAAGTGGTCAGAAATCCTCGGGATCGGATTCCGGAGCAGCAGATACAACAGGGCTCAGTGAAAACAATATCAACACAACTCTTAGAGATAGCGTAAGTAAGAATCGTTCGGCTAATGGCGGTGCTGACGGTGTAAAACAAAGCAACCAGGAAGGCATAAAAAAATAGAATCACCAAAGTCACTTATCAGAAATAAGAGCCGGATCATACCGGCTCTTATTTCATTAGCCCTGCTGCATTACTTCCATACCCAAGAATATTTGCAGATAGCCCTTTAATCCAGATAGCCAAACTTGCCCTCATTGTAGTCGCGGAGTGCCTGTTGAATTTCCTCTGGTTTATTCATCAGAAAGGGTCCATACTGAGCAATCGGTTCATCGATGGGCTCGCCACTTAGTACAAGCACGATACTATCTTCCATTGCTTCAATTTTAATTCCTGTGCCTTCATGGGAAAAATGTACAAGCTGATTTAAACCAGCCCTCGCAGCGTCATTTATTTTAACTTCACCTTTAATGATCAGGAAGGCAGTGTTAAATCCTCCCGGAAAAGAAAACGAAGCCTTACCACCAGCATTCAGCCGCGCATTGTACATTTCAATTGGACTAAAAGTCGAGGCAGATCCCCGGGCATCCTGATACCTGCCTGCAATAACCTCTATTCTACCTCCGTTATCTGCTAAGGAAGCAGATTTAAGTTCGGTGCCTTTGAGCGCCTGATATTTGGGAGGGCTCATCTTGAATTTCGCAGGTAAATTTACCCAAAGTTGCACCATCTGAAACGGTCCTCCGCTTTTGCTGAAGTTGGCCTCATGATATTCCTTGTGTAAAATGCCTGCCGCTGCCGTCATCCATTGCACATCTCCTGGATAGATCGTCCCGCTGTTTCCTGCACTATCG
>DCLG01000090.1:37101-44598 GCA_002320935.1 Pedobacter sp. UBA1654
AGCCACGATGCGGGTGTACACCAACTCCAGGGACTTCATCAGCTGGCTTGAGACTTGTTTTTGCATTATAATCCAGCAAAAAGAAGGGGCTCATTTTCAACCTGTGACCATTTGGAAAGAAATTGTGCATTCTAAATCCATCGCCAACCATATGGGCAGGAGGTGGATTTAGAATGGCTGATATCTTTTTCATTATGCTTGTTTTACAAACTGCAGTTCTCCTAAGATTTTCACTTCGTCACCCAGCATTACGCCGCCAGTTTCCAGGGTTGCATTATAAGTAAGACCAAAATCACCTCTCTTTAGTTTTCCGCTTAAAGTGAATCCTGCTTTGGTGTTGCCCCATGGGTCAACCGCAGTACCTCCAAATTCAACATCAAGTACAATTGGTTTTGTCACGCCTTTGATGGTGATGTTTCCTGCTAATTTATAGTCATCTCCATCGCGGGTAATGGATGTAGATTCGAAAGTCATGGTCGGATGTGTTTCCACGTCGAAGAAGTCGCCAGTCACCAGGTGTTTGTCACGATCAGCATTACCGGTATCAACAGAGCCTACTTCAGCACTGAAACTCGCCTTTGCATTTTCAAAGTTGTCATCCGCTTCACTTTCCAGTTCTGCAGTGATGTTTCTGAAACTACCCGTTACTGTAGTAATCATCAGGTGTTTAACTTTAAATTGTAATTCGCTGTGTGTTGGATCTAATGTCCATTTTGTTGTTGCCATGGTTGTCTGATTTAGATTTGTTATTTTGATATAACAAAGGTATCCAGGCTACAGTTTATTACCCTTGATGTATGTTAAGAAATCAAACCTTGAAATGCTTGTGCGCAAGATCCTTCCGTACGCGGCTCAGGGATTCGGGCGTGATGCCCAGGTACGACGCAATCATCCACTGCGGCACTCTCAAGGTAAGGTTCGGATATAACTTGATGAAGTCCAGGTAACGTTCTTCAGCGGTTGCCGCCAGTAACAAGTTGATGCGCTTCTGCATAAAGCGAATTGCATTGTTAAGCATCGTGGAATTTAAAAGCGTAAATTCTGGTGCATTTTCTGCTGCAGTACAAAAGAAATCTTTTGGAATAATTAAGGCAGTAGTGGGCTCTATGGCATCCATATTGAAATCAGATGCTTCATTGTTCAGCAAGCCATTCCGATCAGATATCCACCAGGATTCGGGTGCAAATTGGATAATATGCACTTTTCCCTTGCTGTCGATCGAATAGCTTCGCATTAAACCCTCCAGCACGAAGTAAGTTCTGGTACTGGTTTCACCCTGTGATAGGATGAGTTCATTTTTCAGGAAGGTTTTTACTTTTAAATCTTTGGCAATGGCTTCAAATTGCGCATCCGTAAGGGAGATACGTTGTTGTAGGTAGGATTTAAACTTTTCAAGCATATAGTTTAAATCTATTTGGATTCCGGATCAATATTGCTGAAATCTACATTGCACTTACTGCAGCCCGAAGCACAACCACCATCTTTAGCTGGCTTTATCGAACGGTAAATGATTCGGCCAATGTAGAACAGGGCCGCTGCAAATAAAATAGCCACTAATATTGCTTGCATATCCATATTCCAAAATTAATGAAACAAGTGCTTTGTGAGGTCGAACCAGTGTCAAATTATGGTTCCATTAGTCCTACAGTTCCACCCACCCAGTCAAAATCTTTGTTGTAGCGTACCCCAATCATCTTTCCACGGCTTAATCTCGCCAGGTTTATGGCTAAAATTGGATCTTCGCCATCTGGCCAGATGTACATCAGGCGCAGCTCCGCTTTAACGCCGCCATCCGGAGCCTGTAATACGGGTTCATACACCACTTTCTCCTGCAGGATCCAGTTCTCCGGATCTTCAATAGCTTCAATGTCCTTTTTGGTCACATCAATCATCACGCCCATGCCGGCAAAGGAGAATAGAGGTTTTAATACATAATGTTCAAGGTCTGGCGGTAAGGTCGTAACCTCATTCAGAAAAAAGCTTTCCGGTACATATTTACTTTCCAGAAAAGGCATTGTGTACTTACTGATCCGGTAAAACCAGTTTGGATGGGTCATCCACTCTACGTCAATGATTTCCCTTGGGTCGAAACATTCCTTTAATAAACTGAAATCGTCTTTAATTTCGTCGAAAATAAGGCGGTTATAGATCCGCTTTATGCGCACATTAACACCGTTCTCCCGATAGCAGATGTGGTTTTGTTCCCGAAAAATATCTTCAAGGCCAATAATTTTAATGCCTAAATGTTTTGCCGTAATGTAAAAGTCAATCGCCGTTTTCTGCTTATTTACGTCAAGATCCATCAGTACCACCTGATGTGGTGGATGCTGGCCTACAATTACTTTCTTCAAAAGTTCAAGGTACGAGTCCCGGTTCAGTCCGTTAAAAAATGGCGTAAGCTTGGGGTCAAGTTCATAAACCTCTTTATAGAGATCTGCAAGGTGCGTCTGAAAACCATACAACGAAGGAAAGCCTTGTAGTTCGATCAGCTTAGGCATCAACCTGCCATCTGCATCTCTGGTGATGCCAAAGTCGAGCGTAAGAAAGTGCGGGTGACTGTTTTCAAAGGGCACTTCCCATTCAAATGGGATGGCTTTCTTCGTTAATGCTTTAAAGCCTGGAAGTTTAATGAAATTTACAATTTCTTCACCGGCTTTAATAAGCTCTTCTTTCAGGTCATTGGGAATGAATACCGGGGTCTCAGCAAGTCTGAATTCAATAGGCGGGAAGCCTTCATCAGCTTTGTGCAGAAAGGTGTTGTATTTCGCGGATGTAAAGTTTGCATTGAAACTGTCCCGGTATGACCTGATCATAATTATACTTCTTGTAAGGTGTTCGAAACTGCTTTTGAAATGAAGTTCGGCAGGATCACGCTTTGCGTAAGTGAAATCCGTTCGGGATGTTCAAGGCTGTCCAGCATGTCATAATACTTTTCTTCTCCGTGATTTTCAATAATCGACTTCTTCTTATCTTCCCGTAGCAGGTGCATACGCATGCCGGTCGGATCTGCCTCTGGATGAAACTGTGTGCCCATGATCTCATCCGAAAAACGGATCGCCATGATGCATCGTTCCAGATCCACATTGGGCCGTTCTTTCTCCAGCGCCAGAATCTTCGCGCCAAAAGCGTCAAAGGCAGCTTCATCAGGCTCTATCACCTGCCAGTCGCGGCTATCTACAGAATAAAAAGGATTGGTGAGGCCTTTGAAGAAAGGTTCCTGTTCGCCTTCTTCCGTAAGCATGATCGGGAAAATACCGAATGCGTTTGATTTACGTTCTGTTACATTGCCCAACTTGAACTTTCTGCATGCAAGCTGAAATGAATGGCAGATCAGGAATACATATTTTTTATCCGGATCAGCACTTAGATTATGCTCATGTAACCGCTCCAGAAGATCGAAAAATCTGTTCTCCCAATCTTCACCTATTCCATCGTAAGGGCTACCTGGGCCACCTGTAGAAATGTAAAGGTTGTAATCCAAACCTGGCAATTCTCCTTTTTGCCGTAAATCGAAAATTTCTAATGAGAAGTCCACACCATGTTCCTGGTGGTATTTCCCCAAAATCTCTATAATTCCCCGCATCCCCTGGTTGGCCGACCCATTATTCATGTCAATCACCGCAACCTTCATCTTCTTAATATTGTCCATTTTTACTGTGACGCTCCTATTAGCGTTTGGTTGGTTATAAAATCCACAACCGATTCCAGCTTGCCTGTTTGTTCAAAAACGGCTAACTGCCGGTCTGCACCTGTTCCGTTGACCAGCATTTTGTGAACATAGTTGATATCTTCCCGGCAACCCAGGTCATCTACCACATCATCCACAAAATCAAGCAACTCTAAAATCAGGTTTCGACAGTTGACCTCCATTTCCTTGCCAAAATCAATCAGGTTCCCGTCAATCCCGTATCTTGCCGCCCGCCATTTGTTTTCATTAATCAGTGCCCGGGAGTAGTTGATGAACGACATGTTCCGAAGGCGCAGCTGATAGAGCTTTGCACATAAGGACTGGAATAGCGCTGTAAGCGCCATTGTCTCATCAATTAACATCGGACAATCGCAGATCCTGAATTCAATGGTCTGGAAAAATGGATGCACACGAATGTCCCACCAGATCTTTTTTGCATTGTCAATACAGTTGGTCTTGATCAGCAATTTGACATAATTATCATAATCTTCTATGCTGTTAAAGATGTCAGGAATGCCGGTCCTGGGAAACTTATCAAAGATCTTGGTGCGGAAAGATTTATAGCCTGTGTTCCTGGATTCCCAAAACGGGGAATTGGTGGATAGGGCAAAAACATGGGGCAAAAAGTACCGGACCTGATTGGCAATGTGTACGGCCAGTTCCCTCGACTGAAAGCCTACGTGTACATGTAAGCCGAAGATCAGGTTGGACCTTGCGGCCTCCTGAAGTTCGTTTACAATTTCACTATAACGCGGATGTTCGGTAATTAACTGTTTCTCCCAATGCGAAAAAGGGTGGGTGCCGGAAGCACCAATTCGAAGGCCCTGCTCACCAGCCAACTGCGATACGGTATATCGCAGCTGTGAGATCTCTCTTCTGGCCTGTGTTGTATCGGTGCATATGCCGGTACCAACTTCCACAACGGCCTGGTGCATTTCAGCCTTTACCTGGTCTTTGTGAATCTTCTGTGCGGCTTCAACAATTCTCTGGTCATGCGAAGTGAGCTCCCGGGTAACCGGATCAACAACCATGTACTCTTCTTCAATGCCAAGTGTAAACTCGTTTTTCATGACAGTCCGCTTATGTGGATATTATTTCTTGTTGCTGCTTTCCTTTTTTGCTTTCGGAGTTGCTGTTTTGCTGGTCGTCTTAGCAGGTTTACTTGCTTTTTCTGCTTTAGGCTTTTCTGCTGCTGCCGACTTGGCCGGCGCTTTACCCGCAGTAGCTTTCTTTTCTGCAGCTGGTGCTTCCTGGTCAGCATCTTCGGCTTTTAAAGCTGACTTCTCTTTTGAACTTTTACTGGCAGTTGTGCTTTTCGCTTTAGTTGTCTTCTTCTGTGGCTCCAATTCTACTGGTGCTGCCAACTCTTCGGTAACCGGAATTTCTTCTGCCGCTTCAATTTTGATTTTTGCACCTGCTTTAACAGAGCCTTTTATATACTCACCCCAGGTTAAATTATCCTGATTCGGTCTATGTGCCCTTGCACGCTCAATGGCGTATAAAGCAGCATGCTCAATTACCCAATTAAAGTTCTCTTCACCAACACTGGTGATCTCCGCATCTGGTGCAGGATTACAGAAGTCAATCGCATATGGGATACCATCCCGTACAGCAAACTCTACCGTATTGAAGTCGTAGCCCAGCTGCTGGTTCAGTTTAATGACGTAATCATGCATGGTTTGCAACAGTTCCTCGCTCGACGGCGCCTTGTCGACTGCATAACGTAAGTGAAATGGATTATTTGGCTCATATTGCATAATGCGCACATACTTGCCTCCAATGCAATAGCAGCGATAATACTCTTCAAATTTAATCTCTTCCTGCAGCATCATCACCAACTGTTTGGTTTCCTTGTGCTTTTCGAAAAAATCTTCCTTGTCGTTTATCTTGTAAACATCTTTCCAGCCTCCACCGTCAAAAGGTTTCATGTAGGCCGGGAAGCCGGTATACTCAAAAATGGCATCCCAGTCCAGCGGATAAGCCAGGTTGCTGAAAGATTCATCTGTGGTGTCAGTCGGCAGTTCACGGGAAGGGATCAATGCTGTTTTTGGTACCGGAATACCCAATTTTACAGCAAGTGCATTATTAAAGAACTTCTCATCTGCACTCCACCAGAAAGGATTGTTGATCACTGCAGTACCCGTGCTGGCAGCATTTTTCATCGCAGCGCGGTAAAAGGGCACACCCTGAGAAATGCGGTCCAATATCACAGCATAATCCAGTGGTTCAGCCTGGAAAATCTTGTCAATGTTTACATATTCCGCAACAAACTCTCCTTCGGCCAGCTCGTTTACACGTTTTACGAAGGCTTCCGGGAAAGATCTTTCTTGTCCGAATAAAATTCCAATTTTTTTCATCGTTGATGCTTTTTAGTTTTCTTATAGTTTGGATAGGTAGTCAGGTAACATCTCCCGCCATATTGGCCAGTCATGATCGGCATTAGGCCGGATGTCGAGCCAGTGGGAAATTCCTTTCTTATTTAGTATTTCTGATAATTGCTCATTATATGACCTGCAGATATCCCGGTCCGATGTGCCCAGCACAATCTTCATGTTCCATAGCTCAGGGTTATTTGCATGAGGCAGGTAGTCCACCGGATTATGGAAGTAAATGTCCTCATTGTAAAAGCCATCAAACTGTCCACGAATGTCAAACGCGCCGCTTAAACTAAATACGTGTGAAACCAGCCACGGGTAGCGAAACGCAAAGTTTGCGGCATGATACCCACCAAAGCTGCAACCGGCAGTGATCACCTTGTGATGTCCGGTGTCATGCTGCGCTCGCGAAACCACTTCTTCCAATAACATCTTGTCGTACCAGATGTGGTTCCTGATCCTTTCGGCAGGATGTACCCCTTTGTTATAAAAACTCAAGCTGTCTATGCCATCCGGGCAGTAAACCTTTACCTTGCCTGAATTGATAAAATGCTGAATGGAATCAATCAGTTTGAAGTCTTTGTTCTCGTAATAACGCCCCTGACTGGTTGGAAATAAAAGGAGCGGATAACCGCTGTGTCCAAAGGTCAGCATGTCGATGTCCATACTTAGGTTTGGACTGTACCATTTGATGTATTCTTCCTGCATAGAAGTAATTTAGATGATAAGATACGAAGAACTCTTCTTTAACAAGAATACGATTGTTTTGTTGCTGAAAAGCGTTCATTACCCAAAAAATATTAACAGTGTCTTTTTTGTTTTTCTACGATAATTAAGCTTTCTAAAAAACATTTTGCTTAAGTAGTTGTAAATAGGTTTATTATGATGACCCCCGAATTAAAAATCAGCACAAATACACTGAAGTCTGTCCAGCTGAAGCGAACGGTAGAGTTCCTGATTTATATGCCATCAGGCATCTCCCGGAACATCCCGATGAATCTGCTGTTAATTAATGACGGACAGGACGCTGAGGGGCTCCAGCTTAAGGAAACTTTGAACGAGCTTTATGCTACACAGCGTATAGATCCCCTGGTTGTGGTGGCGATTAAGTGTTCCGACGATAGGATGAACGAATATGGTGTGGCCGGTAGGCCCGACTTCCAGAACCGGGGTTCCAAAGCAGATCTGTATAACAATTTCATCATCTCCGAATTGCTCCCACATCTTCATAAAAAGTTGAATTTGAAACATAGGGGTAAAATGGGTTATGCCGGCTTCTCACTTGGGGGATTAAGTGCTTTCGACATTGCCTGGAGAAACCATCATATGTTTGACATCATAGGCGCATTTTCCGCTTCATTTTGGTGGCGCACAAAGGACCTTAATGATGGCTATACGCCGGAAGACCGGATTATGCATCAGGTGATTCGGGAA
>DCLG01000090.1:44632-47126 GCA_002320935.1 Pedobacter sp. UBA1654
GGCACGGAAGATGAAACGGAAGACCGCAATCACAACTATATTATTGACTCCATCGACGATACGATTGACATCATTAAAGAATTGATGGACAAAGGGTACATCCGCCCTGATGAGGTGTTTTATTATGAGATGGTTGGGGGTCGCCATGAAGTGCCCTGCTGGGCCCGGGCCTTACCCGCATTCCTTTGCTGGGCTTTCCCCAGAACGGCAGTGTTTTAGTATCAAGATATTAGCCTTTTCTATAGGCGGTTTTTACGATTAAAAACCTTATCTTTGCGCCAAAATACAGGCGCATTTTATGCAAAAAATTAGAAACATAGCTATTATAGCACACGTCGATCACGGTAAAACCACCTTGGTTGATAAAATTTTACACACTTGTTCTATTTTTCGTGACAACGAGCAAACAGGTGATTTAATCCTTGACAATAATGATCTGGAGCGCGAACGTGGTATTACCATCGTTTCAAAGAACGTTTCAGTGATGTACAAAGATGTTAAGATCAACATCATGGATACTCCTGGTCACGCGGATTTCGGCGGTGAGGTAGAACGGGTATTAAAAATGGCTGACGGTGTATTGTTGCTTTGTGATGCCTTTGAAGGTGCAATGCCACAAACACGTTTCGTAACACAAAAAGCATTGGCATTAGGTCTTAAGCCTATTGTTGTTGTAAATAAAGTAGATAAAGAAAACTGTCGCCCGGAAGAGGTATATGAGCAAATCTTTGAATTGTTCTTCAACCTTGAGGCTACAGAAGATCAGTTGGACTTCCCTGTAATCTACGGTTCATCTAAACAAGGATGGATGAGCACTGATTACACTAAACCAACAACCGATATTTTCGCCCTATTGGATGCTGTAGTAGAATCTATTCCACCTGCACCAACCAATGATGGTACACTGCAGATGCAAATCACCTCGTTAGATTATTCTTCTTTCGTAGGTCGTATTGCAATTGGACGTGTTCACCGCGGAAGCATCACAGAAAACCAGCCAATCACATTGATTAAGCGTGATGGCAAAATGGTTAAATCAAGAGTAAAAGAACTTTATACTTTCGAAGGCCTTGGTAAAATCAGAGCTACAGAAGTAAAATCTGGTGATATCTGTGCCGTAGTTGGTATCGAAGGTTTTGATATCGGTGATACCATCGCTGATTTCGAAGCTCCGGAACAACTTCCGGTTATCAGTATTGATGAACCAACAATGAACATGTTGTTCACCATCAATAACTCTCCATTCTTCGGTAAAGAAGGTAAATTCGTTACTTCTCAACGTATGAGAGAGCGTCTATACAAAGAGATGGAAAAAAACCTTGCACTTAAGGTTGTTGAAACCGAATCTCCGGATGCATATTTGGTATACGGAAGGGGTATTCTCCATCTATCTGTATTGATCGAAACCATGCGTCGTGAAGGATATGAGCTTCAGGTTGGTCAGCCACAGGTTATCGTTAAAGAAATTGATGGTAAAAAATGTGAACCAATCGAGACTCTAATCGTTGACGTACCGGGTGAAGTAGCTGGTAAAGTGATCGAACTGGTTACGCAACGTAAAGGTGAATTGTTGATCATGGAACCAAAAGGTGATCTTCAACACTTAGAATTTGATATCCCTGCACGTGGTATTATCGGACTAAGGAACAACGTACTTACTGCAACTGCTGGTGAGGCGATCATTGCCCACCGTTTCAAAGCTTACGAGCCTTGGAAAGGTACAATTCCCGGTCGTTTAAGTGGTGTATTGGTTTCAATGGAAAAAGGTACAACTACTGCTTATTCAATTGATAAACTTCAGGACAGAGGCCGTTTCTTCGTTGATCCAGGTGTAGATATCTACGAAGGTCAGATCGTTGGTGAGCACATCCGTGATAACGACTTAGTCGTAAATATTGTTAAAGGTAAAGCCTTAACCAATATGCGTGCTTCCGGTACGGATGATAACACCCGTATCGCACCAGCAATTAAGTTCTCGCTGGAAGAAGCAATGGAATACATCCAGGCTGATGAATACATTGAAATCACCCCAATTAGCATGCGTTTACGTAAAATTCACTTGACAGAGAATGCGCGTAAAATCAATGCAAAAAATTACCAATAGAGGTTAGCTTNNTTATATATACAATGCCGGCAGCTTATCCTGCCGGCATTTTTTGTTTACACTGCTGTTGTTTTTTGCACTGTGCTTTTTTCTACATTTGCCATAAATCTCAATAACATGGAATCATTAAGTGGAAAAAATGCAATTATAACTGGTGCAGGTAAAGGCATCGGGCGTGCAGTAGCCATTCAACTTGCTAAAGAAGGTGTTAACATTGGCTTGATGGCAAGGACTGCTGCAGATCTGGATGCGGTCGCTGCAGAACTGGCATCTTATGGTGTTAAAACTGCTGTTGCAACGGTTAACGTGGCCGATATTGAAGAAGTAAATGCAGCTGTAGCAAAAGTGAAAGCTGAACTTGGTGCAATAGATATTCTGATCAATAATGCG
>DCLG01000090.1:47174-84395 GCA_002320935.1 Pedobacter sp. UBA1654
ACTAAACATTTCCTCAACTGCAGGAAAGAATGGTGCTGCGGTAACCAGCGCATACAGTGCCTCGAAGTTCGGTCTTATCGGCATGTCCGAATCTTTGATGCAGGAAGCGCGTAAACATAACATTCGGGTGAGCACACTTTTGCCAAGTACCATTGCTACGGACATGGCTAAGGATCTTAAGCTTACCGACGGAAATCCGGAGCGTGTAATGCAACCTGAAGATTTCGCGGAGTTCATGGTTTCGCAATTAAAACTTAACAGGCGTGTATTCGTAAAAGAAGCTGGTCTCTGGTCTACAAATCCATAAAAACAAAAAAAGGGAAGGCTCAGCACTTCCCTTTTTTATCAAATACTGTTTAAGTTAGGCATGCTGCCCATCATGTACGCCTTCAGCGAATTCCTCCACTATTTTATCATTAAAAGCAGGAAGGTCCTTCGGACTTCTGCTGGTTACCAATCCCTGGTCTACCACAACTTCTTCATCAACCCAGTTTGCGCCTGCATTTACCAGATCCACCTTAACGGTTTGATAGGAAGTTAGCGTCCTGCCTTTTACCACATCTGCAGTAATCAGCACCTGCGGGGCATGGCAAATTGCTGCTACAGGTTTTCCGGCTTCAAAAAATGATTTTACAAAGCTGATGGCTTCCTCGCTGCCTCTTAAGGAATCTGGATTTAACACACCTCCTGGAAGCAATAATCCGTGGTAATCTTCAGCTTTAACTTCAGAAACGACCTTGTCCACGTCAATTTCGATGGTCCAGTCTTTATCGCCTTTCATGGCCTGAATTTTCCCTGCTTCCAGAGAAATGATATGTACGTTCGCACCTTCGTCCTTTAAGCGTTGAACTGGACTGGTTAGTTCCGATTCTTCAAATCCGCTTGCTGCAAGTACTGCAATGTTCTTGTTATTTAATTGTCCCATAGTATGATCTTTTAGGTTGTTAATGCTTTCTATATTAAACTACAAGTCAGCATTTAGATTGTTTGGCCCGCACATCCAAGCTGAAAAATTCAGACATATTCATGACCTGCCAGATGCAGGTTTCGGCATTGTGGGTGCTACGTTTGGGGTTAACAGGGCGTTAACAAGGGGTTGACANNGTTGACAAGGCCTTAACAAGGCGTTGATCAGGCCAGGACCTTGTCAATACCTGGTCAACCCCTTAGGAAAGGCTCGTTAACGACAATGCTGTGTCCTTCTAATGCAATGGCCATTGCCTATTACCTTTCTTCAGCTAGTCGTTGGTTCTGCGGTGTTTTACAAAGTAAATGCCTAACCTGAAGGCAATTATTGCATGATTGAAAATATTAGGTAGCAGTCCGTAGTGCTTGCTGAAAATGTGGAAGCGCTCTTTGAGGCTATCCAGGTGTTTTTGCTTTGATACTCCGCCAACAAGATATTTGGCAACATATCTTTTTGTATTTACAATTTTCCCTGCCTTTTTAGCTGCTTTGATGATCCAGTCTATGTCTGCACTATATTTATACTTCAGATCGTACGGCTCAGTAATTGTCCGTTTGATGTAGATTGCCTGATGGCTGATGCTCATACCGTAGCGAAAGCTTTTCCAATGAAAGCTTTCAGGGGCTTTATGCCTCCGTTGACCCAGGCTTTCCCAATTGTCGTTGTACATTTCCGTTTCGCCGTAATAGATGTCTGCATCTGATCCGCTTGCAAAAACATTTGCTACAGTGTTAATGTCGTAAACTTCATCACCTGAATTCATAAAGAGGACATATTCGCCCCGGGCAAGTGCCAGCCCCTTATTCATGGCATCATAGATGCCCTTATCAGGTTCCGAGATATAGCCAGCCAGCCTGTCTTTGTACTTCNNTACTTGTGCCATCTGTAGATGCGCCGTCAATCAGTAAATATTCGATGTTCGGATAACTTTGATTTAGAACCGACAACATTGTTCGTTCGATGTCCCTGACATTATTGTAGACAATAGTAATGACGCTTAGTACAGGTTTAGACATGTAATGGTATTATTTGGGTTGCAGGTCAATCAGTGACTGATACAGGTTCAGGTGTTTTTCTGCAACTACTGCTTCTGAGAAATGAATTAATATGGAGCGTCTTGCTTCTTTCTGGATCTCTGGTGCATGCTCATCATGGTAAAGCCATTCAATCCCGGTAGCCAGGTCCTCTGCAGATTTGTAATCCGCTAAGTAGCCGTTCTCCAGGTGTTTGACCATGTCGGGTATTCCACCGGTTTTGAAGGCGACTACAGGCGTTGCACAGGCCAGACTCTCCATTACGGTATTGGGAAGATTATCTTCCAGTGAGGGTGCTACAAATACGTCAGCAGCCGAATAGCATTTGGCAAGGTGGCTGTCGTTGTTGATAGAACCCAGGAATGTCGTTTTGAATGGAAACACCGGCATATCGGCATTTGCCTTATTGCCAAATATCACAAGTTCTATCTTGTCCTTATCAATGCCTGGTCTGCTGGCCAGGTCATTTAAGGCATCCACGAGATAGCTTGTACCCTTATGCTTATCGTTTTTGGACGGCATAGAGCCAGACATGAGTACAAATTTATCTTCTGATATCCGCAGCATTTTCTTCGCCTCGGCTTTAACGTATGGTTTAAAGATATCAGTCTCGATAGTATTTGGAATTACGCTAACGGGCCGGAAACCCATCAGACTGCTCATCTTAACGGAATCAGCCATCCAGTGGCTGGGCGCCACGATGTGGCAGTTTAATGCTGCGTAGGCCTTACTTTTCCGCAACCAGGTTTTATGTGAAATGTCTTTTTCGCTGCTGTTCTTCAACAAGGGGCAAAACCCACATGACTTGTGATAGTTTTCACAGGAATAACGAACATGGCAACCGCCAGTAAAGGCATTGCTATCATGAAAAGTCCACACAATCGGCTTATCGAGTTCGTCTAGTTTGGCTAAATCCTCAGGCGATAGAAAGCCATGATTGACCCAGTGGATATGGATGATATCTGCATCCTTAAGGCTGGGGTGTTTAGCGACATTGCGGCCAAACCAGCTTAGTGAAAATGGTGTTTTGCTGTTTTTGGCAAAGAGCTTCACAAGGTATCGCTCCGCAAGTATTTTAAAAACTGCAGTCGCTTTCCGGAAAATACCTTTACTAAAAGTGCCAGTTTCTTTACTCTCTTCAAATTGAAAAAACACCATTACCCTGGAAGCCGCTCCGCTTGCATTCAGCGCATGATTTAGGCGAAGACAAGCACGTCCGGCACCACCATTTCCCTGGTATGTATTTAAGTGTACAATTTTCAATTTCTCAAAAATACAGATTATTGATTAGCGATTGCTATAATCTTGTATTTTTGAAAAACTCCATTCCATACAGATGATCTGGAATGTATTGAGCGTATAACATTATGGATAATCTTCTAACCGACAGGGCTTTTTGGGTAAATTATTGGGAACGTAAAAGCGGATTATCTATAAATGTGCCTGCAGATTATCTGTTTCACAAGGAACTGGGTGCGATTATCAAGGAAAAGCAGGTTCAAACAGCAATAGAATTGGGTGGTTTTCCAGGTTATTACGCCGTATTCCTGAAAAAGTACTTTAAGCTGGATGTTACGCTTCTGGATTATTTCATCCATAAACCGATTACAAATTCGCTTTTGGCTGCAAATGGTTTGAGAGATCAGGATATCAAGGTAATTGAAACAGACCTTTTCAAATACCAACCAGAACAAAACTATGACCTTGTGCTGTCTTGCGGTTTGATTGAACATTTTGTAGATACCGCTGATATAATCAAGCGTCATATCAACTTTCTGAAGCCTGGAGGTAGTTTGTTTATTACCCTTCCAAATTTTAATGCTTTAAATGGTTGGTTTCAGAAGCAGTTCGATCCTGAAAACCATAAGATCCATAACATTAATTGCATGGATCCTGAACTGCTCGCTGGTATCTGCCGTAAGGAAGGCCTTCAAGTAATCAAAGCAGGTTACTATGGTAACTTCAGCATCTGGCTTGAAGATGAGCAAAATAAGCCTGCTATGGTCCGGTTATTTAAAAAAGTGGTCTGGACAGCAGGAAAAGTATTCACCAAGCTGGTGCCCTTCAATTCGAAACAACTATCTCCGTATATCATCTTAGAGGCTAAAAAGCCGCTTTAGTAAATATTCCCGGATCCCCTGAAGTGCCAGAATCTTTTATCATGCTTGGGAAGGCGGAAATCACGAAATAAATTCCCAAATTGTTAGCCTAAATCAGGCTGCCAAATAATTTCCTTAGACATGAATGTACTGGCAATTAAACAGAGTAGTGAAAGTCAGTTTGAAAATTCCTATGCAAGGTATCACCGGAAGGTGTACGCATATTTTTATCAGAAAACAAATTCAGCATATATGGCGGAAGAGTTGCTGCAACTCAGCTTTATTAAACTTTGGAACTTCCGACACACACTCGACGAGTCCATTCTTTTGGAGCCACAGCTATTTACCATTGCCCGCAGTTGTCTGCTTGACTATTTGAGGATGCAGGCAAACCAAACTAGGATGATCGAGTCCTTGAAAACGGAAGCCATTGTTCATGCAGAGACACAAAAAGAATTTGATTCCGATCGGCATATCCAGGGCTTACTAAACATTTTACCGCCAGTGCGTAAACAGGTCTTTCTACTAAGCCGTTTAGAAGGATTTTCGAATAAAGAGATTGCTGACAAATTTGAAGTGTCAATCAGAACGGTAGAAAAACATATTTCTTTAGCCATTAAGCAGCTGAAAACCCTTAGATAATATTTTTTACCCGTTACGTGTTTTTCCTTTTAGGATCGTATTACTTAAAAGGACATGGAAATTTCAGACGATTTGGTAGATCGGTTTTTTAAAGGGCAATGCAATTCAGAAGAGGCTGAAGCAGTATTGGCGTATCAGGAATCCAATCCCGAAGCACTTGAGCGACATCTCAGTAAGCGAGAATGGGATCAGGTTGAAGCCACGTCTGCGAAAATTCCTGAGCTGCAGTCTGAACGCATGCTAAAGCATATACGGCTCGCCATATCTAAAAAACCAGCAAGAAAGTTTACAATCAAATACATAGCAATTGCTGCTTCCTTGTTGATTATTGCCGGCGCTTTTTTCTTTATCTTAAATCTGCAGCGCCCGCATTCAGAACATCAAACAGCAAGTGCCTCAGCAGGTTTGAAGTTCATCCGCAATCAGAGCAAGAACGTAAAAAGGTTTGTCCTGGATGATGGCTCAGCTGTTGATCTTGATTCGGGTGCCGAAATCTCCCTTCCACAGCATTTCCCAAATGACCGTTCCGGACTCAGGCTGAGCGGCAAAGCCAAGTTCTTTATCAGCAAGGATAAGAGCAGGCCGTTTTCAGTACTGGCGGCAAATACCACTACAACCGTACTGGGTACCATATTCATCATTGATGCACGCCCAGGTATACAGGCAACAAACATTAGCCTGTTAGCAGGTAAGGTGATGGTCGAAGTTCCAGAAAAAACGACCGGACGCATTGCACAGCATTATCTGAGGCCTCGTCAGCAGCTGATACATTCGAGGGATTCGGGTACAACTGTCATCGACGCTTCAGTTGATAAACGCAGGAAAGTAAAATCGCATCGTGATGAAGCGGTTTCTCCAAAGCCTGATCATGGTGTTCCTGCTTTTTCATTTCACCGGGTGCAGGTAGCTACAGTGTTCCAGACGCTGGAGCAATCCCATCGGGTAAAAATAGTCTTTCCCGCTAAGGGCTTGAAAAATAACTACTTCACCGGGAACTTCCAGCCTGATGACTCGCTGGAACGGATGCTAAAGGTGGTAGCGGAGTTGAATAATATGGAGCTGAAGAAAACAGCGGCTGGATATCAGCTTCAAAATGGCAAGAATAAATTTCACCAATAATAAATAATGTATGAAACACTTTACGCTTAAACATCTGGTACGGAGTAAAAGGCCCTGGCTGATTAGCCTCCTGGTACTTTTACTCTGTGGAACAAGTTATCTTGCCACTGGGCAGGGTACAAACGCAACGCTCTCTGGAATGGTAGAGAGTGACCAGGGAGGCCCCCTCCCTGGAGTATCTGTTGAAGTCAGGAATGAGGGAACGGCTGAAAGACGGGTCGTAAGTACCAACGAAAAAGGTATGTTTACCATGCCCAATCTGAACACTGCATCTACTTACACCATCACTTTCTCCTATGTCGGTTTCGAATCGAACGTGATGAAAGGTTATCGGTTTAAAGCAGGAGAGAACGCGTCTATTCTGGTTAAACTTACAGAGCAAAGTAATACACTTGATCAGATCGTGGTAACCGGTTATTCAACACAGCGCAAGAAAGATTTAACTGGGGCGGTATCCATCGTTAATGTGAATGAAGCGAAAACTGTCCCTGTTGCAGGGGTAGACCAGGCATTGCAGGGTAGAGCTGCAGGTGTGGCAGTAGTGGGAGACGGCCAGCCTGGCGGTGGGGTTTCTGTTCGTGTACGTGGATTTAGTACCATCGGAAATAATGATCCCTTGTATATCATCGACGGTGTACCAACAACCTCCGGGATCAGCATGATTAATTCTGCCGATATCGAGTCTATTCAGGTATTGAAAGATGCATCATCGGCTTCTATTTATGGATCAAGAGCAGCTAATGGTGTTGTGATCATCACGACAAAAAAGGGGACCCGTGGTAAAACACAAGTGTCTTACGATGGAATGGCCGGTATCCAGAATGTGAGTAACGTACCTGAACTATTAAATGCGCAGCAGTTTGGAGACACTTACTTCAAAGCATTAAGCAATGACGGTATAGCACCAAGCAGCCCTATCTTCGGTTCCGGGCCAACAGCTGTGATACCTGAGTTTCTGGATGCCGCAAAAACTATACGCGCTGGAGATACCAAGTGGTTTGATGAAGTTTATCGCCCGGCATTGGTGCAGTCGCACAATGTGATGCTGAGCAGTGGAAGCGAAAAGGCCCGTCAGGCATTTTCTGCAGGTTATTATAACCAGGACGGTATCCTGAGAAATACAGGATTTAAAAGGTATTCTGTTCGCTTGAACTCGGATTATAATATCCTTGACCGGGTACGTGTTGGTGAGAACATTGGTGTGTCGTATGCAGAACGTGCTGGTGCAAACTCCAATCTTGCAATCGGTGGTGTGACAGGAGATGCTTATAAGGCACATCCTTTAACAAACGTATACGATATCTTTGGAAATTTTGCCGGACCGGTAAGTGGGCTTAATGACATCAGGAACCCTTTAGCGAACCTGCATTATAATAAAGATAATATCGGGAAAACCTTAAGGATTTTAGGGGATGTATTTGCAGAAGTGACCATATTGAAAGGCCTGACCGCAAAGACTAACTTTGCCGTGGATTATAATACATTCAATCAAAGTTCCTACAGTTCGAGGTACAATGAAGGACCGATCACCAGTCAGAACATCAGTAACCTTACTGTGCAGAACAATGTTTCCAAGACCTGGACCTGGTCGAATACCTTAAACTACAATGCGACCATTGACAAACATCAGATCGATGTGCTGGCCGGTACGGAAGCGATACGGTTCTATTCGGAGTTCTTCAGTGCTTACCGCGATAATTTCCCTGTAGATATTCTGGATGTTCGCTATCTTGATGCAGGGCAGGGCTTGCCGAAGAATACAGGCTCAGGTATAAGGTCTACTTTGTTCTCGCTCTTCGCAAAGGCTAATTATACTTACAATGATCGTTACCTTTTCTCTGCTACGGTTCGCCGGGATGCTTCATCTAAGCTGGCAGAAGGCTACAACACTCAGGTGTTCCCCGCATTTTCTGCTGGATGGAGGTTATCAGAAGAAGACTTCATTAAGAACAATGCACCGCTCATCAGCAATTTGAAGCTTCGCCTGGGCTGGGGACAAACCGGGAACCAGGAAATTGCGCCTNNTTCTTTTGGTTTGGACTTGTATAATACCACGTATGATCTTGGCGGAACAAATAACAGTCTGGTTCCGGGGATTGCGCAAAACCGGTACGGAAATAATCAGCTGAAGTGGGAGACGACTACCCAGACCAACTTAGGTTTAGACCTCGGTTTATGGGACGAAAGGGTAACGTTGACCGTCGACTATTTCAACAAAGACACAAAGGACTTGCTGGTACAACCAAAACAACCATCGGTTTTTGGACAGGCTGCAGCACCATATATCAATGGTGGGTCTATGAACAACAAAGGGATTGAAGTTGCCGCTAACTACATGAGCAGCCGGGAAAAAGCTTTCCGTTATGAAATAGGCGGAAATATTGCATTCATTAAAAACAAACTCACTGATCTAAGCGGTGAACTTTCTTACATTTCCAGCCCGGCCAGCAATAACCTGAGCAGGGGTCTTGAACTGCAAAGAACGGCAGTGGGGCAGCCTATAGCTTCGTTTTTCGGTCACCAGGTTGTTGGTATCTTTAAAACTCCGGAGGAAGTTGCTGCTGCACCGGCTCAAACAGGAAAAGGTGTTGGTCGCCTAAGGTATGCTGACTTAAATAGCGACGGTGTTGTTGATGCAAATGACCGTACCTTCCTTGGAAGCCCGATTCCGACCTTAACTTATGGAATCAACCTTAAAGCCGACTATAAATATTTTGATCTAAGTGTGTTCTTTCAGGGTGTTTCCGGAAATAAGATCTACAATTTCATGAAGTATCATAACGACTTCTTCTTTGATCAATTTAACAAAAGCACCAATATTCTAAATGCATGGACACCAGAAAACGCCAACTCAGGCGTGCCGGCTTTAAGTACAAAAGATGCCAATAATGAATTGCGTCCTTCCACTTATTTTATTGAAGATGGTGCATACTTAAGATTAAAGAATGTACAGCTGGGTTATACTTTGCCGCAGGCACTGGCAACCAGGATCCATGCTGCCAAGCTTAGGGTATTTGTACAAGGACAAAACCTGTTAACTTTTACGAATTACAAGGGATTAGATCCTGAGGTTGGTATGCAGAACTACGCCTCTGATAACCGCAATCTGGATATGGGTGTTGACCGAGGATTATATCCGAATTCAAGAACGTATACCATCGGTTTAGGCGTAACTTTTTAATGAATAATCAATAAGAAAACATGAAAACGAAAATAATATATCTGTTGGTATCAACTGCGTTGATGACGACAGCATGCAAGAAAGAATTCCTGAATTCACCGCCACTTGGGCAGTTGTCCAGAGATCAGCTTGCTGAAAAAAGTGGGGTTGAAACCGTAATTGTTGGTGCCTATAGCGTTTTAAATGGGCAGATAGACCAGGCGTCAAATGCTTTTAACTCGCCTGCTTCTAACTGGTCTTTCGGAGATGTGACATCTGACGATGCTTATAAAGGAGGCGGTGGTACGGGCGACCAGAATAACATCCATAAGATGGAAACCTTTACGGTTGATGCGACATCTCTGGATGCTCAAAGGAAATGGATGGCATGTTTTGAAGGTATTAACCGTGCGAATCAGGCATTGAGGCTAATCAAAGCTGCCAGCGGTTATGATGAGGTGCTTCGCAACCAGCGTATTGCAGAAATGCGGTTTTTGAGGGGCCACTTTTACTTTGATCTGAAGAAGATTTACAACAAAATACCCTATATCGATGAATCTGCCGAGACAAAGGAAGATTACTACGTATCTAATGAGGCGATGAGTTCGGAAGAGGTATGGCGCAAGATCGAAGATGACTTCAAAGCAGGATTAAATGTACTTCCGAATACACAAACCACGCAGCCTGGAAGACCTACACGTTTTGCGGCCTGGGCGTATTTAGCGAAAGCTTACGTGTTTCAGAAGAAGTGGTCAGATGCCAAAGCTGCCGCAGATACGGTAATCCTAAAAGGAAACTACATGTTGATGCCGAATTTCGCAGACACCTTCACTCCTGAGAATGACAATGGAAGGGAGATCATATTTGCCGTGCAGCATTCAATCAACGATGGCTCTACAAATAGCTATAATGGCTCCATTGGTGACCGTTTGTTCCCAATTGGCGGTCCATACTGGCCAGGAGCACAGTACGGCTTCTTACGACCATCGCAAAATCTGGTAAATAGTTTTAAAACAGATGTTACCGGACTTCCAGTAGGGGATAATGTAGATGTGACGGCACAAGATTATGTTGACCCAAGATTAGACCACAGCATAGCAAGAGAGGGTATTCCTTTCCTTGACCTGCCTGCACCATATAGCACAACCTGGATCCGCGACCTGGCAACCTATGGCCCTTTCAGCTTGAAGAAGCGACTTGTTTCTCCAATGGGTCCACATTGGTTAAGGGTTAATCCATATACAAATGATCTGAACTACTATGTTATCCGCTATCCGGACGTGCTACTCTGGAAAGCTGAAGCAAGTATTGAAACAGGTGATTATGAAACAGGCCGTGCTTTGATAAATCAGGTACGCCGCAGAGCTAAAGACAGCCGGAAAGTACAAAGCCTCAACGGCGGTGATGCTGCGAATTATAGTGTGGCAGAATATCCAACAGCCTTTAATGGTTACGATGATGCAATTCGTGCGCTTAAACTGGAGCGTCGCCTTGAGTTTTGTTTGGAAGGTCATCGCTTCTTTGACCTGGTACGATGGGGTGAAGCTGGAACTGTAATTAACAAGTACCTTGAGGTTGAAAGGGTAAAGCGGAGTTACTTGTCTATAGCAAACTTCCAGTTGGGTAAAAATGAATTTCAACCAATTCCACAAAATGAAATCGATTTAAGCAAGGGTGCTTTAAAGCAGAATCCTGGTTACTAAATCAAGAAAATAAAAATCCCGGCACTTGTATGAGTGCCGGGATTTTTGTTTTATAATCGGCTATAAAGCCAAGTGTCTGATCGCTCCGGCTACCCAAATAAAGGGGTACTTAGGTAACGGTCACCCCGATCACAGGCGATGAACACGATGGTACCTTCAGTAAGCTCCGCTGCAATCTTCAGTGCTGCGGCACAGGCGCCGCCAGAGCTCATTCCCGCGAAGATACCTTCTGTTCTTGCAAGTTTACGCGCCATCAATGTCGCTTCTGCTTCAGAAATGTCCATGGTTCGATCCACGCGGGTCGCATCAAATATTTTAGGAAGGTATGCAGCTGGCCAGCGGCGTATACCAGGAATGGAGGAGTTTTCGGTCGGCTGGCAACCAATGATCTGAATGTCCGGATTTTTTTCTTTCAGAAACCGTGAACAGCCCATGATCGTTCCCGTGGTACCCATGGCACTTACAAAGTGCGTTATTTCAGTAGCTGTGTCACGCCAGATCTCAGGCCCGGTCGTCTTATAGTGGGACATGTAGTTGTCCTCATTTGCGAACTGATTGAGTAAAAAATAACCTTCAGTTGCACCTTTTTCCTCGGCATAATCCCGGCAAACCTCGATATTTTCAAGTAGGGTCACTTTGGCGCCAAATGCTTCCATGGTAACCGTTCGTTCTCTGGTTGAGTTTGCCGGCATCACCAATTCGATCTCCAGGCCATATAGTCCGGCAATCATTGCCAGAGCAATTCCAGTATTCCCGCTTGTTGCTTCTACAAGCCGGGTTCCTTCCTTTATCTCACCGCGTTCTATTGCGCTGCGGATCATGTTGAGTGAAGCACGATCTTTAACACTTCCGCCCGGGTTGTTACCTTCAAGTTTAGCGTATAGCTTAACATTTGGATTAGGGTTGAGCTTAGTGAGTTCAACCAGGGGCGTGTTTCCGATTAAATCAATGATACCTGCCATAATTTTAAGTGTTTTCCTGTATTCTTTTAAATGTAATCGCTGGGTTATGGTAAATGGTTGAAAATGGTTCAACGCTTTGGGTTAACCAAACATTGCCGCCGATTACGCTATCATGCCCGATAACTGTCGTACCACCAAGTATGGTTGCTCCTGAATAGATTACAACCCCGTCTTCCACAGTTGGATGTCTCTTTAATCCTGCCATTTCTTTTCGGACGCTCAATGCGCCCAGGGTAACACCTTGATAGATCTTAACCTTTTCCCCGATCGTGCAGGTTTCACCAATTACTATTCCACTACCATGGTCGATGAAAAAATGCCCACCGATTTGCGCCGCGGGATGTATATCAATGCCGGTTTTCGAATGTGCATGTTCGGTGAGGATACGTGGAATTAAAGGCACCTGTAAGGAATGCAATAAATGCGCGATCCGGTAAAAACAAATCGCGAAAAAGCCAGGATAGGTTCTGACCACTTCAAACCGGCTGATCGCAGCAGGATCACCGTCGTAAGTTGCACGGATATCGGTCAGTAGCAGCTCATAAACATTTTCAAGCTGGTCAAAAAAAGTATTTGCAAGCGCCTGGCTGTCGGCAACATTGGTGCCCATAATCGGGTTAATGATTCCGGAGAGTTGACAATTTAGCCGGAAGGCTTCCTGTTCAAGCTCGGGAACAGTATTGAAGGTATTTCTTGCATGCTCCGGAAATAAAAGATTCATGATGTCCAGCGCCCAGCTGGCAATATATTCATTGGAAGGGATCAGCTTTCCGCTCAATCCCTGTTCCAGTATCCGGTTAAACAAAGCGCTGTTCATATGTTGTTATTAAAACTTAGGAGAAGCGCTCCTTGATAAATCTTTTTAGTCTGGTCCAGTAGGACCCTTTGCGGTTTGCCAGGAACTTCCTGATTGCCTGGTATGCGAGCGGATGTTCTTTAATCGTTGCAGGAAATTGCCGGATCGGTCTTGGATTTACGACTACATAGTAGATGTCGTTTACGCCCGAATGCACACCAGTGCCGTCATGACCAATATTATTTACCAGTGAATGGGAGGGATTTAGTGTTAATCCGCTTTTCAGAAATATGGATGCATACCAACGGATAGCCCATGAATCATTCTTTCCTTTTTTAAAATCCTGCATTTGTTTCCAGAAGTTCATGGTCTTATCGATGGAGAAATCATGGATCATCTTGGAATCGAACTGTGATATTAATACATCGATGTCAGGTTCAAATTGCTTCCAGGCGCGTTCCCATGTTGCCCATCCCCAGCTCGTGGCGGCCCTGTAGAAAAAGCTTTCTGGCAGATTAGGGGCTTTCAATGGATACATATAGGCACCGATATGCATGACCTTATGCTCGTAGCGGTAGCGATTTAAGGCCTCATTAAAGTACGTAAGCGTATGTGGAGAAGTTACCAGGTCGTCTTCCAGCACGATAACCTGTTTGTAGTCGTTGATGAGCTTGGTCACGCCAGTGATCACCGAATTGGCAAGTCCTGCATTATCCTTACGCTGTATAACTTCTACAGACTTAAAGCCCTCAACCGTCTTCAGGAATTCGCGTACTTCCTGAACTTTATCCTCGTCCTCCGGTGTTTTCGGCCCATCAGAGAATACGAATAAGCGGCTTTCGGCAGCAACTTCATTCTGTTGAAGAAACTTGATTGTTCTTTCCGTATGCTGTGGCCGGTTATAAACAAATAAGGCTATTGGAGCGAAATTTTGCATTTCAAAAAATTTGCGGGGTTTGACTTGAGCCTTTGGTTAATGCGAGTTAACATAGGTTTAAATCGAAAGACAATTATCAGGTCTGTAAAAAACGGAAGTTGCTTTGAGGTAGAACAAGCCCGGCGAAATTCCACTGAAAGAAAGTTCTTTGAAGCCGGCATGTTTAAGCAAAATCCGGGCATCGTTGTATGCTGTTCTTTCAGAATCATCCAAAACCACCACACCATTATCCCTAAGGGCGGAAATGCTGTGTTTACAGCAATTAACGCGATCCCTGCCATCTACTATGATGATGTCGAACTTTTCGTTCAGATTTGCTGCTTTGCGCGCGTATTCGCCGTCTGTGCTGAGTTCTGTATAGATCATTTCGGCATTAGCTGGTTTGCTTCCTACAATCTTCTGATACCAACTTTCATCATGCTCAACGGAAACCACCTTACGCACATGTTTAGCATAAAACAACGTAGAGCTACCGGAGCCATATTCAAATACCACAAGGTTCTTGCTTAGCCGTCCTTTGATGAAGTCGATGAATGAATACGTTACCCAGGGTAATGGCTCGCCGTTTTCATCGATGGCCTGCTGCTCATCAAAGGCACGAAACCAACCAATGCTGTTTAGATAACCTTTATGCCCGTACGATAAAAGGGCTTTTAGCCGTCGTGGTTTGGCCACTAATGTTGTTAATGCTTTAAGTGTACTCAAGATTTAAATATTTTTTGTGCCGCAGAAATCAAAAATAAGGATTTTAACATCATAATGCCTTGCTGCCGGGTTTGCCGTAAAAATAAAAGATAAAAAGTGGAAAAGATGCATGCAATGAGCGTTGCTATTGATGCACCCATGCCGCCATAAAGGGGAATTAACCACAAGTTTAGGACCACATTTATAAGGGCGCCAAGCGCGGTGCGCTGAAAAGAAACCAAGGTATAGCCCTCGGCAAGCAGATATTGTGTGCTGGCACTGCCCAAAAATACAAATACACCAGACCAGATGTGTATGGCCAGCATCGGACCTGCACCGTCGAATTGGTTATTTCTGTATAGCAGATTGATGATGTCAGGTCCAAAAAAGCTAACGAATAAGGCTATCGGCAGACTGATAAAGATCAACAAATCGTACAAATTTCCCATCCGCTTGTTGTATCGCTCCAGGTCAGTTTTTCGCGCATGTATAATCGCTGGAAAGACAGATGTAACGATTGCTATAGGAATGAAATACCAGGCTTCACTAAGTTTTGCAGCTGCAGCATAGATCCCGACTTCAGCGCTGCCCACTGTTTTTAGCATCACCTGATCAATTTTCATGTAGATAGACACCATTACTGCAGATAGGATCAGCGGAAAAGATTGTTTAAGTAATGCTTTAGCCCGCACTTTCCTGAAGTGCCACTTACGCATGCTGTTTCCGCGCCGATGATACATCCACACCAGTCCCGCAGCCAGGATAAAGCCATCAAAAGTAAGCGCAACAGCAAAATAGATGACTGGTAAACCAAGTACGACTAACAATATTTTGACAAGGGCAGAAACAATTACACAGACATTCTGGACCTGTACAACATATTTAGAGGCGACCTGCGACTGGAAGTACGAGTCGATGACATTGAAAGATTTGAAAAATGAAGCAAATGCAAGAAAAAACACGATCCAGGTAAGAGCGTTGTCTGTACGCCCCGAGAAATGGTGAAAGATCATGTAGATCAGAATGGAAACCGGAATGAGAATCAGGTTTATCCCAATGCGCATGTATAGGGCGGTTCCGAGGATTTCATCTTTTTTGTCGGGCTGCTGTATGATTTCCCGAATGATGAAGCTGTCTAGTCCTAATGTACCGACTGCTGCGACAATAGCGGTAAGTGCATCAGCAAAGCTCAGGTCTCCAAAGGAAATGGCACCAAGGTAGTTGGCGGTAACAAGATTGATGACCATGCTCAGGATCTTTCCAAACATCAGCCACCCGGTATTCTTAAAATACTTTTGGAAAGCGGCTTCGTCAAAGCCCTTGATTCCCGGAATCTTCATGGACGCAAAGATGTGAAATTATCTTGCTTATCGATTCGTTTTAACTGTTTCAGGTGGTGCTTCAGGTGGATCTCTGTAAATCTTAACCACTGCTCAGCGTTCAGGTACCCCAGTCTGGGATGTGCTGTCTTTCGCGTTTTATCGGTCTTTTCTACGAACGAGGCGGAGACTACAAGTTTACTTGCAAACGCATCAATCAAAGCCCTGGCATCCTTCATTTCGATCTTCTTTACCCTGGATTCAAACTGCTTTGGTACTTTAAATTTTACTGCAGGCGGAAATGCTCCGAGAAAAAGGATCGCCCGGGTTATGAAAGGTGTTTTGCGCTGCTTTGCCTCCANNTCCACGGAGTTGCAACGCTCAATTGCTTCAAGTGATAAAATGCTCAGATCGAAAATGTGGGCGTAAACTTCCGAGTAGGACCAACCTCCATCGGCAGGAGTTTGATGGTATTTTGTTGGTTGAACCCTGGCAAGGCGCTCACGATAAGCATCTGTTATTTGTCGGATGGAATTTAAAACGCCTGCTGTATTCATTGGGGTGGGTTTTAATGCTTAAAAATGTAACAGCAATTCTTCGAGATGATAGATCTCACGAGAGACATCAGCAGGCTTCTCTTTCTTTAGGGGATTGAAAAAAATCGCTTCCATTCCAAAGTTCTGTGCTCCATAGATATCTGCCTCGAGGCTGTCGCCAATCATAATGCTTTCTGCTTTGCCTGCATTTGCGATGTCGAGCGCATACTGAAAAACGGCCTGATGTGGTTTGTTGTAACCCACATCTTCGGAAATGATCACGTTTTTAAAATATGGATTCAGGCCCGACAGATTCATTTTAGTAATTGTCGTTTCCTTGAAGCCATTGGTGATGATGTGTAGCTGGTATCGCTGCTGCAGGTACTCGAGCACTTTAAGGGAACCCTCAAAGAGGTTTGTCTTGGTTGGGCTGAGACGTACGTAGTCTTCTTCGAACTGGATGGGAACAAGCTCGGGAACTATGCCCATTTGGACGAAGGTTCTTTTGAAACGTTCAGCACGCAGGATTTCCTTTGATATTTTTCCAAGATGATAATCTGCCCAGAGGGCATGATTATTCAAGGTATAGTTCAGGATAAATTCATCTGCGGAGCTCAAGCCCAGATCGGCGAGTTTATAATGCTGATATAGCTCCATGAGGGTTTCTTCAGCATTTCTGTCGAAGTCCCAGATCGTATGATCGAGATCAAAAAAGATGTGTTTTACCATTATAATTTCTTGCCGTATGCCAGATCCCCGGCATCTCCCAGGCCTGGTACAATGTAGGATTTGCTGGTCATTTCTTCATCTATTGCGCCGATCCAGAGTTTGGCCTGCGGCAGGTTAGCCTGAATGTGGCGTATCCCTTCAGCACTTGCAATCAGTCCGACAATGTGCAGTTCCTTCACTTTGAACCTCGCAAGAAGCTCTTTGCAGCAAATGACCATGCTTAATCCCGTCGCCAACATTGGATCTGACATGATTAGTATCCTGTCGTTTAGATCCGGAGTAGATATATTATCAATCTGAATGGTAAAAGCACCGCTGTTATGGACTTTTCTGTAAGCAGAAACGAAAACCGAATCTGAGTGATCGAAGATGTTCAACATCCCTGAATGTAAGGGTAATCCGGCCCTCAAAATCGTGCCCAATGCTGGTTTATAGGTCAAGGCTTTGGTTTGTGCAATGCCAAGGGGTGTTTGCGTTTCTGTATCGCTGTACTTTAAAGTTTTGCTGATTTCAAAGGCAAAGAATTCACCAAGTCGCTCCAGGTTTCTTCTGAAACGGGCAGGGTCACGTTGGATGTTAATGTCCCTTAATTCAGCGATATACGTGTTTGCAATGGAATTGACTTTATTTAATTCGAACATCATAGGCGCAGTAAAGGTACCTAAAATTAGGATATTAAGACGATATTCCAATACACCAATAATCCTTATCTTTGAATACCTATGAAATTTAAAATCGTATCAAATTATAAGCCGACCGGTGATCAGCCAAACGCCATCGCGCAGTTGGTGGAGGGCGTGAATAATAATGAGCACTATCAAACTCTTCTGGGGGTAACTGGGTCTGGTAAGACTTTTACGATTGCCAATGTTATTGAGCAGACACAAAAACCAACCTTGATATTAAGTCATAACAAAACACTTGCTGCCCAGCTATATGGTGAGTTCAAACAGTTTTTTCCGGACAATGCGGTAAATTATTTTGTGTCGTACTATGATTACTATCAGCCTGAGGCATACATGCCGAGCAGTAACACCTATATAGAAAAAGATTTAAGCATTAATGAGGAGATTGAGAAGCTTAGGTTAAGAACAACATCTGCTTTAATGTCTGGGCGCCGGGATGTAATTGTTGTTTCCTCTATCTCCTGCATATATGGGATGGGGAATCCGGAGGATTTTTCCAGGTCGGTTTTCCGTTTTGCAGTAGGTACCCGGATCTCGAGAAATTCATTCTTGCACAGCCTGGTTGAAATACTTTATGCCAGAACAATAAATGAATTCAAACGCGGAACATTCCGCGTTAAAGGAGACACGGTAGATGTGTATCCGGCATATCTGGATAATGCATACCGGATATCGTTTTTCGGGGATGATATTGAAGAGCTTTCCGTTATAGATCCGGTCTCCGGAAAGACAATTGAGAAACTGGAAGATATGGCAATCTATCCGGCAAACCTGTTTGTGACACCCAAAGATCGTTTCAATTCATCAATCTGGGGTATACAGGAAGAGTTGGAGATCCGGAAGAATCAGCTTATTGGAGACAGGCAGCTGCTGGAGGCTAAACGTCTTGAGGAACGCGTGAATTTCGATATTGAGATGATGAAGGAGTTAGGTTACTGCTCTGGAATTGAAAACTATTCAAGGTTCTTCGATGGCAGGTCACCTGGCATGCGGCCCTTCTGTTTGCTGGATTATTTCCCTGACGATTACCTGATGGTGATCGATGAGAGTCACGTTACTGTGCCGCAGATCCGCGCGATGTATGGTGGTGATCGCTCCAGGAAGATGTCTCTGGTGGAATATGGCTTTCGTTTACCTTCGGCCCTGGATAACAGGCCTTTGAATTTCGATGAATTTGAGAGACTTGCACCGCAGACCATCTATGTTAGTGCGACACCTGCCGACTACGAGTTGCAGAAGTCTGAGGGTATAGTGATTGAACAGGTGATCAGACCAACAGGTCTGCTGGATCCGGAGATAGAAGTTCGTCCAGCCATCAACCAGGTGGATGATCTGCTGGATGAAGTTGACAAAACGATTAAAATGGGCGACCGTGTACTGGTGACGACATTGACCAAACGTATGGCGGAGGAGCTTACCAAATATATGGATCGACTGAACATCAAAGTTCGATACATTCACTCTGAAGTGAAGACGTTGGAGCGTGTAGAGATACTTCGGGGATTACGTCTGGGGGAATTTGATGTGCTGATTGGAATCAACCTGCTGCGGGAAGGGCTGGATTTGCCGGAAGTATCTTTGGTGGCGATTCTGGATGCAGACAAGGAGGGCTTTCTTCGTTCAGAACGATCATTAATTCAGACTATCAGGCGTGCTGCAAGAAATGATCGCGGACGTGTGATCATGTACGCGGACAGCATCACAGACTCTATGGAGAAAACCATCGAAGAAACCCGCAGACGCCGTGAACGTCAGATCGCACATAATTTGGAAATGGGAATTGTGCCAAAAACAGTTGGTAAGTCCAGGGAAGCGATCATGGAACAAACATCCATGTTAAACTTTGCGGATAAGAACGAAAGCGCTAAAGCTTACGTTGAGTTTGACGAGGTGAGCCTTGCTGCCGATCCTGTGGTGCAGTATATGAGTAAGGCAGAGATGCAGAAGGCAATTGACAAGACTAAAAAAGATATGGCAAAAGCGGCCAAGGATATGGACTTTCTACTTGCAGCAAGGCTGCGTGATGAGATGTTTGCCATGGAGAAAATATTTGAAGAGCGGTTTGCAAAATAATATGGACGGTAGAAATAGAAAAGACATTTACCCTGGACTTGCGGTAAATATAATATTGAAGAAGGATCAGCGTACGGGAAAACTGACGGAAGGGATTGTTGCAAATCTTTTAACATCAGCGCCCTATCATTCACGCGGGATAAAGGTTCGCCTTGAAGACGGGCAGGTTGGCAGAGTTGCGGAAATTCTTGATGAGGATTGATACTGGTGTATTTATTGCATATGTAATACCAGTGCAATAAATTTCAGGTTGCTGTAATAATGAATAGGCAAATCCGTCATATTTGTAAAAATCAGTTTGTAAAACATGGGGTTAATAAAATTTATATTTATCACAATAATGGTGCTTTGGTTAATCAGATTACTTCTGAGGCTGATCTTTCCATATGTGTTAAAAAATATGTTCAGTAAAATGCAGCAGTCTGCCGCTGACCCAAGGCAGCATCAGCAGCAGCAGCAACAACAACAAAGACCACGGGCTCCAGAGGGTTCCATCAACATTGACTATGTGCCACCACAACCTAAAAAGGGTAACGCCGACAAACTAGGTGATTTTGTGGAGTATGAAGAAGTGAAATAATATTTTATAATTTTTCAATTAGGCGCTTATTTCCTTCCTTTTTCTATTTTTGGGGTTAGATTTAAATTAAACTAACCTTTAATGAATACATGGTTTAAAAGGAATGGCACACATCTGGCCATCGTTGCGTTTTTCATAATCATCTGTTTTGCCTACTTCAGCCCTGTTTTGTCAGGCAAAGGTCCGGCCCAAAGCGACGTCTTACAGGCTAAGGCAATGCAGAAAGAAATTATGGATTACAAGGAGAAAGATGGCAAAGGCCCCCTTTGGACCAACCAGATGTTTGGTGGTATGCCAGCATACCAGATATGGGTGCAGTACCCAATGAACATTGCCTCTCATGGTATTAACTTCATTAAAACGGTACTTCCTGACCCTGTAGATGTTGTGTTGCTCTATCTATTAGGTGCTTATCTATTATTTTGTACGCTCAAAATAAATCCATATCTGGCAGCTGCAGGCGCAATTGCATTCGCTTTTACGTCTTACAACTTTATCATAATCGCCGCAGGGCACAGCAATAAAGCGCTAGCCATCGCATTTTGTGCGCCTATTCTCGCCAGTGTTATACTTGGTATGCGGGGCCGTTATTGGCTTGGCGGAAGTCTATTCGCTTTATTCATGGCATTGGAAATTCGTGCAAACCACATTCAGATGACCTATTATCTGGCCATTGCATTGTTGATCTTCATTGGGATAGAAATTTATCATGCCGTAAAAGAAAAGCGTTTTGCTATCGTTGGGAAAGGCTTAAGTTTCTTGGCTGCAGGTGCTTTGATTGCAGTGATGGTTAATGCCGGTACACTTTGGACCACCTATGAGTATGGTGAGGAGTCGAACCGGGGTAAATCTAATCTGACAACGGATCGTGCGGAAGAAAAAAATGGTTTATCTAAAGAATATGCATATGGCTGGAGCCAGGGCGTTGGTGAAAGTTTTACCTTCCTGATTCCAAACCTGTATGGTGGTGCGACGAGCATAGATGAGCTGGTAAAGCCAGAAAGTCATCTCTATAAAGCTTTATCTGAAGTCACTGGGGGCGATCCAACCCCTGCAATACAGCAGCTGGCAGGACAGTTGGGTATGCAACAATACTGGGGCGAGAAGCCTGGTACATCTGGGCCTTACTATTTTGGAGCGATCATCTGTTTCCTCTTTGTATTCGGTTTATTAATTGTGAGGAGTCGGATTAAGTGGTGGATCTTAGGAACAACCATCTTATTCATGTTGCTATCTTTTGGTAGAAACTTCCCGCTGGTATCTGACATTTTCTTTGCATATTTTCCTTTATACAACAAGTTCAGAGCTGTCGAATCGATCCTTGCCATTGTAGGGCTGATGGTACCGATCCTTGCCTTTTTAGCGCTAAGGGAAACTCAGGACGAGAAAACTGAACAGAAGGTGCTTGTTAAAAAGTTAAGCATTGCAGCTGCAATCACTGGTGGATTTGCATTGCTTGTTGCGATCATGCCGACTGCTTTGTTCAGTTTTACGAGCTCAACGCACCCACAGATCCTGGACGCACTGACACAGATCATGCAGAACAACCGCGGGATGGCGCAGAATATTGCCAATGCTTTAGTGTCTGATCGTGTGGACATTGCAAGAGCAGATGCTTTAAGAACTGTATTGTTTATTGCACTTGCATATGGACTGCTATGGGCATTATTCACTAAGAAAATGAACATGCAGTTTGTTTATGTTTTGCTTGGTATTCTGATTCTGATCGATATGTGGCAAGTAGACCGCAGGTATTTGAATAAAGATAATTTCGCCAGTAAGTCAGACCTTGCGAATCACTTTCAGGCCAGAGATGTAGATACTTTTATCCTTGCGGATAAAGATCCAAATTTCAGGGTGATGGATCTGACAATTTCAACATTTTCAGATGCAAGTGCTTCACAGTTTCATAAAACAATTGGTGGTTACCATGCAGCAAAGCTGAAACGCTACCAGGAATTAATTGACAAACAATTCTCAAAAAGCATCAACCAGGATGTGCTGGACATGCTGAACACAAAATATATCATTACTCAGGATCAGCAATCCGGATCGTATAAGATGTCTAGAAATAATACGGCGGCGGGAAATGCCTGGTTTGTACAAAAGATTGAGTTTGCGAAAGATGCCGATGAAGAGATGAAAGCGATCAGCAGCTTTGATCCGAAACGTGAGGCAATTGTGGATCAGCAATACAAAAGTGTTATTGATCTTAAACGGGTAGGCCCGGGTGGACCGACCTCGATGATCAAACTTGAGCGCTATCACCNNCCGGATCACCTGGTGTATTCTTACAGCTCACCGACAGACGTGATTGCAGTGTTTTCCGAGATCTATTATGATAAGGGCTGGAACATGTATGTGGATAAAGTTAAGAAACCATATTTCCGTGCGGATTACGTATTACGTGCAGCACAGCTGGAAGCGGGGAACCATACGGTAGAATTTAAATTTGAACCGACTTCATACTATATGGGTGAAAAGGTTTCAATGGCGGGTAGTTTATTGTTAATCGCATTCCTTGGGTTTGCATTTTATACTGAAAAACGTAAAGACAAGGTCCCTGTTGCTTAGGCGCAGGTATACTGATACTTAATGAAGATCTTATATGCAATTCAAGGGACAGGTAATGGGCATATCAGCCGGGCGAGAGAGATTGTACCCCTGTTGCATCAATATGGAACGCTTGATCTGCTGATCAGTGGTACCCAGGCAGACGTTAGTCTTATTGAGAATGTTAAGTATGAACTTCATGGTTTCAGCTTTATTTTTGGTAAAAGAGGCGGCGTTGATCACTATGAAACCTGGCGCAGCATGAATCTGCCCAGATTCGTAAGGGATATGAATCAATTGCCATTAGAGGATTANNATCAATGATTTCGAACCGGTAACCGCCTGGGCCTGCAAAAAAAAAGGTTTGGAAAGTGTAGGTTTAAGTCATCAGGCTTCTTTTCAGTCGAGGAATGTACCAAAACCGAAGAGCATTGACTGGGCACAGCTTGTACTCAAATATTATGCGCCCGCAACAAACTATGTAGGGTTCCATTTTGAAAAGTATGATCATTTCATCAATACGCCGGTGATCAGGTCGCAAATCAGGAATTTGCAGGTCCGGGATGAAGGGCATTATACCGTTTACCTTCCCGCCATAGATGATAAATTTCTGATTCCCATCCTTCATCAGTTGCCTCATGTTAACTGGCAGGTGTTTTCAAAACACGCGCTTAGTTCTTATACAAGTAAGAACGTACAGGTCAATCTGATTGATAATGAGCAGTACAATGACAGTCTGGCAAGCTGTACCGGTTTATTGACGGGAGGTGGCTTTGAAGGTCCGGCAGAAGCATTGTTTCTGGGTAAAAAGTTGCTTGTTGTACCCATGAAATTTCAATATGAGCAGCAGTGCAATGCCTTTGCATTGAAGAAATTTGGTGTTCCGGTAATTTGGGGGAGCAATAAAAATTGGTTACCTGTACTTAAAGAATGGATTGCTGGTGGTTCGGCTTTACATTTTAACTATCCGGACGAAACCGCAGGGATGATAGACAGGTTGGTAAAACAGTTTGCAAGATAATATGCTTAATTAGCCAGTACATGATCAATCAGTTCAGAACGTCAAATCCGATAAACTTACTGCTCCTTTTTGCGTATACGTTCTTTATGCGGATCGTTATTCTGCTGCATGTTCCCGAACAGCTGAACTTTGAGTTTCTGGAACCATACGCCAGGTTTTTCATCCAGATTCCACTACAGAGCACATTTACGCCTACAGGAAACGTTATTGTTGCGGCACTGATCCTGTTTATTCAGGCTATTATCTTCAACGTAATCATCAACAATCACGGACTATTGCCCAAGCCCGGCTACCTGCCAGCACTGTTATATATTACCGGAGCCAGTTTGTTCATGCCTTTTCTGGTTTTAAGCCCGACTTTAATCTGCAACTTTCTCTTAATCTGGATGATGGATAAATTGCTGAAGATGGCTAAATCGATGAACGTGATTATGATTATGTTCGATGTGGGGATGATCATTGCAGTCGGCACCTTGATTTACTTCCCTTTCATTGTCATGTTGCTCATGTTGTGGTTGTCACTACTTTTATATAGGTCATTTAACTGGCGGGAGTGGGTTTCAGGGCTTGTTGGTTTCATCACGATTTTCTTTTTTCTGGGGGTATTCTACTACCTGAATGATAATTTGGGTATGTTCTACAAGATCTGGTTGCCTTTGGCAAATAAATTTCCCGCAACATTCAAAATCAATTATAATGACTATCTGGTACTTGTTCCGGTTAGTGTAATGATGGTGCTGGCCATGATTCAATTGCGTGAAAGTTTTTTCAGGAGTTTCATCAGCACCAGGAAAGCTTTCCAGATGTTGTTCTTCATGTTCATCTGCGCGATCATCAGCTTTTATACAAAGCCTAACTTTAGGCTGTATCATTTTCTGCTGTGTGTACCTCCGGGTGCAGTTCTACTGGCCTACTATTTTTCAAATGCAAGTAAGCGCTGGTTTTACGAAAGCTTGTTCCTGATACTGGTTTTAGCCATTCAATACTTTTTGTTCGTTTAACTTTTTTTAACAATTTGACCCCTTGAAACTTGCTAAAGATTGATAGCTTTGTATCATGAAATTTGGCGTAGTAGTTTTCCCCGGTTCTAATTGCGATCAGGACGTAATTTATGTTTTAGAGCATATTCTTGGTCAGGAAGTGGTTCGTTTATGGCATAAAGATCACGATTTGCAAGGTGCAGATTTTATCATTTTACCTGGTGGATTTTCTTTCGGTGACTACCTGAGATCCGGTGCAATTGCCCGCTTTTCTCCAATCATGCAGGAGGTTGTCCGTTTCGCAAATAATGGCGGTTATCTGATGGGTATCTGTAATGGATTTCAAATCCTTGCAGAAGCGAACCTGGTACCAGGTGCTTTATTGCATAACGAGAACAGGAAATTTATCTGCAGAAACAGTTACTTAAAAGTTGCGACTACAAACAGTATGCTGACCAGGCTGGCTAATCCGGACAAATTGTTAAAGATTCCGGTAGCACATGGTGAAGGGCAGTATTTTGCACATGAGGATACGATCAAAATGTTGAATGATACGGATAGTGTTCTGTTTAGGTATTGCGACGCCAACGGTGATATGAGTTCGGAATCCAACTTAAATGGTTCTATCGGCAATATCGCTGGTGTTTGTAACGCAGGAAGAAACGTGTTTGGTATGATGCCACATCCGGAGCGTGCTGCCGATCCAATATTAGATAATCAGGATGGCCTAATTATATTTGAATCCATTCTTGGAATGGTGAATGCGTAATCTTGCAATAGATATCGGTAATACAAACAGTAAGCTTGCTGTTTTTGAAGGCAGGACGTTACTTTATCATGAAGTAGTTTCAAGTATTGCTCTGGAACACTTAAGCCGTTTGATTGCTGAATATCGTATTGAAAGCGCTATTCTTTCCAATGTTAACCGTTCACAGGATGCTTTAGTATCCTTTTTAAAGGCTAACACGCGTTATATTCCCTTTTCTGTAGAAAAGAATACAGGAATTCAAAACGAGTATAAATCTGCTGACACCTTAGGCCTGGACCGCTGGGCTAAACTCATTGCGGTACATCAGCTTTATGCGGGGGAGGCATGTTTTATCATTGATATGGGCACCTGTATCACCTATGACTACTTGCCTGCTGAGGGGCGCTATTCTGGGGGGAGTATCAGTCTCGGTATTCAAATGCGGTTTAATGCTCTGGCGCATTATACCGGAAAATTGCCCCTGATTAAATGGAATAAAGATGATGTGATCCCTTTGGGCACCGATACACAGACCGCACTGATTTCGGGTGTGCTGCAAGGTGTGGCCAGTGAACTTGAAGGATTTATAACACAAAAATATAAGGACAACAGTACGTTGAAAATCATGGTAACCGGGGGCGACGCAGGATTTTTGCTGGGGCAGTTTAAAAACAGCATCTTTGCGCCGCAGATCATTCATGATCCCTACCTGGTACTTAAAGGATTAAATGAAGTCATTGCATTTGAATATGTTTAAAAAGATAAATTATACCGCAGCTGTATTGGCACTGCTTTTCGGCACCGCGGCAAAAGCTCAGGTTACCACGCAATCTCCATATTCTAGATATGGTCTGGGAAATATTAGACCAATGGTTTTGCCGCAGAACAGAGCAATGGGTGGTATCTCTACTGCGATATTCAGCCCTACAGGGTATAGCAATATCAATATGCAGAATCCTGCTTCATACGCCGGTATCTCACTGACAACTGCAGACATTGGTGCCAGTGGTACGATCATGAACTTAAAAAAAGGCGATGCCAGTGAACGTAGTTTCAATGGAACCTTAAACCATGTTACACTTGCTTTTCCGGTAACCCGAGGATCTGCTTTCAGTATTGGTGTGCTGCCATACTCCGAATTGGGTTATGAGTTTGCCAACCGTGCAACACTTTCGTCAACAAACGGAAGTAGTTCGGAGCAGGTGGATTATCTTTATTCTGGCGAAGGCGGTTTAAACAAGGCTTACATTGGATACGGTTTCCAGATTGGCGATCACTTTCGTGTCGGCGCAAATGCGGAATATGTATTTGGTAATCTTATGCAAACGAGCTCCACTGAGCTGGTTAATCAAACAGATGGATTAGGCAACTGGAACACAATCAATGCCAGGTTGCAATCTAAAAACAGCATCGGTGGTGTAGCTTTCAGCTATGGTGCACAGTATAACATTCCGTTAAACAGCAAAACCTCCTTTACCTTAGGGTATTCAGGCTCCTCTGCTTCTAATATCAATTCAAAAAGATCTATTGTAGCAACCCAGTATCTTAAAAACCCGACCACAGGGGATGAGCAGCCAGCAATGGATACGATATCTAACATTCAGAATGCCTCTGCAAAAATGAAATTACCACTGAATCACAATTTTGGGATCTCACTGCAGAAGTTTAATGAGTGGGTAATTGGTGCGGATTACAGACGTGGTAAATGGTCGGACCTTTCCATCGGTGATGTAAATCAACAATTACAGGATACCTATGGATTTTCAGTGGGTGGACAAATTACGCCCGATATTACTTCTATCGGCAGCTATTGGAACCGCGTAGACTACCGGGTTGGATTTAGCTATGATAAAACTTATGTAAGGCTTAATGATCAGGATATTAAACAATCTGCGATCAGCTTTGGATTGGGCCTTCCTTTGGCACCGTCTCCATCAAGAAGATCTTTTTACAAAATCAACTTTACGACAGAAATTGGTAGAAGAGGTGCCTTAACAAACGGTTTGATTCAGGAGAACTTTGTGAATTTCCACCTGGGCTTCACATTGAATGACCGTTGGTTCCAACGTTTCAAATTCGACTAATGCTTAACCTGCGTCTCTATCAAGGCCTGATTGCATGCATGAGCATTCTGATGTTCAGTGCATGCAACGATGACGACCTGAAAAAGGTAGAAACGGTTAAACTTCAGAAAGAGGCGTTCAATGCGAACCGCACGTTTGGCGCAGAGGTGATCTACAGCGACTCGGCGAAGGTAAAGGCAAAAGGCTTTGCTCCGGTGCTGGATAAGGTAACACCAAGTTCAGGAGGCAATTTCCAGGAAATGCCAAAAGGCGTGAAGATCGAGTTCTTTGATGAACTCCAGGCTTCCAAAGGCACAATTACTTCCGAATACGCAATCATGAAAGAAACGGAGCAGATTACGATCTTCCGGAAGAATGTGGTTGTGATCAACGAGAATTTAACGTTCAATACCGAAGCNNATGGAATCAAAACACCAAACGGTTCAGCTCACCGAAGGGAATTATTACCAAACCTGACGGCACAGTGATCAATGCGATCAACTTTACCGCACCTGAAGATTTCAGTACGGTAGCATTCGAGAATGCCTATGGGGAGACCTATATCAAGGGTGATCTTACCCAATAAAATTCTTCTTTTCAGTCCTATATCAGGCTAATTTTTAATTACTTATTCAAATTCGATTATATATTTTCTTTTTTTCGCAAAAGTTGTATCTTGCGCCCTCTTAAAAAAAGTAAATAAAGATTATTATGGGTTTAATGACATTTTTGCGTAATCGCGCAGGCTACATTTTGATTGGCGCCATCGGTTTCGCAATTGTTGCATTTTTATTAGGTGATGCGATCAGTGCAGGGACGCCATTCTGGGCGGAATCTCAAAGAGTTGTTGGAACCGTAGACGGGGAAGATATCAGCATTGAAGATTTCGGAAGAAAAGTTGAACAAACAGAAGCACAGTTCAGACAGCAATACGGCGGTTCAGCCAATCCACAGATGCAGGCCATGGCGGTTGAGAATGTCTGGAATGCTGAAGTTGCAAATATTGTGCTTTCAAAAGAATATAACCGTTTAGGATTAAGCATTTCCGGTGACGAGCTATTTGACCTGTATCAGGGTAGCAAACCAAGTCCGCTTATTGTGCAGTACTTTGGAAATCCTCAAACCGGGCAGGTTGACCGCGCAGCGGTAATAGGTTCTTTAAAGCAGGCACAAAGAAACGCCGAACTTAAAGCACAGTGGGATATGCTTGAAGCTGAGATCGAGAAACAGGCACTTCAGCAAAAATATGCCAACCTGGTTAAGAACTCTGTATATGTTACTTCTCTGGAAGCTAATGAAGAATATACCAATAGAAATAAACTGGCAAACTTCAGTTACGTTTCCCTGGATTATGCCAGCATTGCAGACGCCTCAGTAAAACCTACTGATGCAGACTTCAATGATTACTATGACAAGCACAAGAAACTTTTTGATAACCCTGCTGAAACACGCACGTTCAATTACGTTTCCTTCAATATCAATCCGACTAAAGCGGATTCGGCAGCGATCAACAAACAGGTTCAGAAATTAGCACAGGACCTTCGTGAGACCAAAAATGATTCGTTGTTCGCAGCTGTAAATTCTGACGTAAAAGTTCCTTTTACTTATTTAACGAAAGGCAGACTTGAACCAGGTGTTGACTCTGCAGTGTTTACTTTGCCAGCAGGAAGCATCTACGGACCGGTACTAACCGATGGTTCATACAAATTGGCAAAGGTGGTAAGTGCACGTATGTCTCCGGATTCTGTTAAGGCAAGTCATATTTTACTAAATCCAGCAGCTTTAGGCGGTATGGATGTCGCAACTAAACTTGCCGATTCCCTAAAAACACTTGTTCAAAACGGCGGCGACTTTGCGCAGCTTGCTGCACAACATAGCGTTGATGGCTCGAAAGATAAAGGCGGTGATCTTGGAACCTTCAGCCGTGGGCAAATGGTTCCGGAATTTGAAAATGCTGCGTTCGACGGGCAAGCTGGTGATCTAAAGGTTGTACAATCACAATTCGGTGTTCACCTGATTAGAATCGAGAAGCAAATTGGCTCGTCGAAAGTTGTTAAAGTTGCTTATGTTGAGAAAAATCTTGCTCCAAGCAGCAAGACCAAGGAAGCTGCTTATAAGAAAGCAACCAACTTCCTTGCGGAAGTAAACGATAAGAACTTCTCAGAAGTTGCCAAAAAACAAGGTTATACTGTAGCCGTAGCAGATAAAATCACTGCAAGTCAGGGTTATGCTCCAGGTTTAGATACTCCACGTCCTATCATCAAAGCTGCTTTCGATGCTGATAAAGGTGATGTGCTTGAGCAGGTATATCAAATGGAAAACGCTTATGTGGTTGCACAGCTTACCGATATTCGTCCAAAAGGCTTGCTGCCTCTTGAAGCAATCAAGAAAGACATCGAGCCTATGGTGATCAACGCTGTGAAAGCTAAAATGCTTACCGAGAAGATGAATGCTGCATTAAAAGGTGCTTCAAACATCAACCAGGTTGCTCAGAAGCTAGGCAAGCAAGTTACCCCGGTACAGAACGTTGTATTTGCGAACCCAATTCTTCCTGGCGCTGCTCAGGAGAATAAATTAGTTGGCGCGGTTTTCGGAACACCAGTGAATAAAGTTGGTGGACCAGTTGATGGGGAGCGCGGCGTGTATGCTTTCGCAACAAGCAGCATTAGTAAACCAGCACCATTGGCAAATACTTACAAGCAAAAAGAAACGATGGCATTAGGTATAGGTCAGCGCTCATTAGGTGCTGCTTTCCAGGCCCTTCAGGATAAAATCAAGATAAAAGACAATAGGGTGAAATTCTATTAATCTTATTTTGCGTAATTTTGTAACCGGAAGATTTCTCTTCCGGTTTTTTTATGTCATAGGAAATGGAAATTCAGGAAAATATAGTCAATAAAGTAGCATCCAGTGGGTTAATCACTTTAGATCTGGAAGCTTATTATAACCAGGCGGAACGTGTGGTTTATGATATAAAGGACAATCTTTTTCATGGACTGATTTTACGTGAGAAGGATTTCCGTGAATTCATTAAGACGCATGACTGGTCGCAATATACCGGCAAGAACGTAGCGATTACCTGCAGTGCAGATGCGATTGTTCCGACCTGGGCATACATGTTATTATCCAACAAGCTAAGTCCGTATGTAAACGAACTTGTGTTCGGGAGCCTTGAAACACTTGAGGCAGTTCTGCTTAGTAAAGCCCTGGCAAAAATTGATTTCAATACATTTGCAAATGAGCGTGTTGTGGTAAAGGGATGTGCTGACATCGATATCCCGATTTTTGCTTATGTAGAAATTACAAGACAGTTAAGTAAAGTAGCAAAAAGTATCATGTACGGGGAACCATGCTCTACAGTGCCAATCTTCAAGCGGAAAGATTAATTGGAAAGCTTTTTGTTTAACGCTCGCATGAGACAATTCTTTCTTTTTCTTTCCCTGAGTTTATTCAGCATCAATGTAATTTCACAGGAGCTACCTGTGAAATCTGAATCTGTATTCCAACCCGGAGAGGTTTTGAAGTACAAGTTGAAATATGGTTTTATTACCGCAGCAGAAGGCACGCTGAAAGTGTTGGATTCTGATCTAAAATTTGAGAATAAACCAACTTACCGGCTTTCGGTTGATGGGAAAACATCGGGAACATTCGATGTTTTCTACAAAGTCAGGGATCATTACGATTCTTACATTGACCGTGGAACCCTGACGCCTTACTTTTATCAGGAGAACATCCGTGAGGGTAATTACAGAAGAGCAGACAAAGCGAGATTTAATCAGAAAACCAGGAAGGTTGTTTCGAATCGTGGTACTTTCACAGGTCCTACTAATCAGACCTTTGATCTGGTATCTGCATATTACTTCTCCAGAAGCCTGGACATCTCCAGAATGAAGATTGGGGAGAAGTTTAAGCTCAATTACTTTCTGGGCGACGAAATCAGTCAGCTGGAGATTGCTTTTGTGGGGCGTGAAGTTATTAAGACGAACCTGGGAAAGATCAGGTGCTTAAAATTTAGTCCTTCTNNAAATTCAGTCCTTCTATACAACCTGGACGGATTTTTAGAAAAGACAGCAAGTTATACCTATGGATAACAGATGATGGCAACAGGGTGCCTGTAAAAGCCCAGGTTGAGATCCTGGTTGGCGCAGTTACCATGGAAATTTCATCGGCAGAGGGTTTAAAGTACCCGCTTGCCAAAACCGATTAATATGATAGAAGTACAAAATACCCTTGTTCATGAAGATATAATTTCTGAGAGCTTCGTGTGCAATTTAAATAAGTGTAAAGGCATTTGCTGTGTTGAAGGAGATGCCGGTGCACCGCTGGAACATGCAGAGAAGGCAATTTTAGAAGACATATACCCGAAAATCAAACATTTGCTTGCGCCCCGGGGCATTGCTGCAATAGAAACTTATGGTACATCGGTACTAGACATGGATGGAGATCTAACCACGCCCTGTGTAGATGGAAATAAGGAATGTGCTTATGTAACTTTTGAAAATGGTATTACGAAGTGTGCGATTGAGAAAGCCTATGAACAAGGATTGGTAGATTGGCCAAAGCCGATATCCTGCCACCTTTACCCTATTCGTATTACACAGTACCCGGAATTTGAAGTGCTTAATTATGATCGCTGGAGTATTTGCAGTGATGCCTGTACATTCGGCCGGGAACTGAAGGTTCCAGTGTACCAATTTCTTAAGGGTCCACTCATCCGCAAGTACGGTTTGGAATGGTACACCAAGCTGGAAGAGTCGGTTGCTAATCAGGAAACTACAACGTTATAAGTCAACATTATGACTTTTATATCAATAAAAAAAGGGTGTCCANNTGGACACCCTTTTTTTATTGAACTGCAGTGAAGCTATTTAATTGCTTTCTGCATTGGGTTCGTGCCAACGGACTGGCCTCTTGCAGCATTAGCGCCGCTTTGTTTAAATAACTGGAATTTTGAAGGTTTAGCCTCACCACCCCAGGTGTTATTAGACTCATCGATGTCTGCGGTCTCGCGCATTGGATCCAGCTTTATGGAAGCAACCTCTTTATCTTCAACGTAGAATTTAGAGCCGTTTTTCTCATTCAAGCGCCAGATCTGTACCGGAATACGATCAATCTTTTTAGTACCGTCTTTATAAGTAAACTCAAGAATAACCGGCATGATCAAGCCGCCTTTATTGCTAAAGTTGACTTCATAGAAGTACTTGCCAGCATATTTAGCTTGCTCCGCAGATGTCAATTGCTCAATCTGTCTGCCGAACTCCATCTTCTGTGCAGTCGTATCAACTTTTTCCATACCACGTGCATACCTCCAATAGAAATCTCTGGCATTTTTATCCTGGTCAGTATAGAACACGATTCGTTTATCTTCACGATTTCTGATCTTGGAGATGTCTTCGAATTCGTTAACCGCAGGTTTGTCGACGCGCGCCGTAATGGTTCTTGCAGGTGGTACTTTGCCACTGAAATCAGGTCTGGCAACTTTTACAGAGTCTAATGAGATATCAACCGGATCTGTACTGTAGAACCAGCCTCTCCAGAACCAATCCAGGTCTTCACCGCTGGCATCTTCCATTGTTCTGAACAGATCAGCAGGTGTTGGGTGTTTAAATGCCCATCTTTTCGCATATTCTTTGAAAGCATAGTCGAAAAGCTCGCGCCCCATGATTGTTTCCCTCAAAATGTTTAATGCTGTAGCTGGCTTGGAATAAGCATTTGGTCCGAAGCGAACAATGTTTTCCGAGTTGGTCATTACAGGTTCTAACTGATCCTTTGGCAGTCTCATGTAATCCACAATCGTATGCGCAGGACCTTTCTTGCTAGGAAATTTATTGTCCCAAAGCTCTTCAGTCAGATACTCCAGAAAGGAATTCAGTCCTTCGTCCATCCATGTCCATTGACGTTCATCGCTGTTAACGATCATTGGGAAGAAGTTATGACCTACTTCGTGAATAATCACCCCAAGCATACCGTTTTTAGATGTCTCACTATAGGTACCATCTTTTTCAGTACGGCCATAGTTGAAGCAGATCATTGGATATTCCATACCGTTTGCAGCCTCAACGCTTTGCGCTGTTGGGTAGGGGTAAGGAAATGTAAAGTCAGAATAGGTTTTCACCGTGTGTGCAACAGCTCTGGTAGAGAACTTACTGTAAAGACCATAAGCTTCTTTACCGTAAAAACTCATACACATCACCGACTTACCTTCCACCGGCTGCGCCATAGCGTCCCATACAAACTTTCTGGACGATGTCCAGGCAAAGTCCCGCACATTTTGCGCCTGGAATTCCCAGGTTTTTGTCTGTGTACTCTTTTTTGATTCTGCTGCTTTAGCTTCTGCAAGGGTTACGATTTCAACAGGTTCTTTAGCGGTCGTCGCTTTTTTATAGCGGCTCAACTGTGCAGGCGTTAGCACTGCGTTGTAGTTGGTTACCTCTCCGGTGCCTCCCACGACGTGATCCGCAGGTACTGTGATCTGTACTTTGAAGTCGCCGAAGGTAAGTGCAAATTCGCCGCGACCGGTGAACTGGTGATTTTGCCAGCCCTGATAGTCGCTGTAAACGCATAATCTAGGATACCACTGTGCCATAGTAAAGAGGTAATTGCCATCTTCAGGGAAGAATTCATAACCACCACGTCCGCCGAAAGCCATCCTGTCGGTAATTTTATAATCCCAGCCTACGTTGAAAACGAACTTCTGACCAGATTTAAGAGGTGTTGGCAATTCAACACGCATCATGGTTTTATTTACCGTATAGCTAAGTTTCTTGCCTGAAGCATCAGTAAGGGTGTTTATGTTAACTCCATAGCCATTCTCCTTCGATTCTGCCGCTACACGGTCAACCATTTGAACGGTAGACATGGCTGGCATTTTGCTGCTGGTCTGATACCCGGCATTCTTGGTGGTGCTGTGTTCGTTCTCGTCCAGTTGCAGCCAAATATAAGTAAGCACATCCGGTGAGTTGTTGGTGTAAGTAATTGTTCCGGTTCCTTTAAGGACCAAATTCTTCTCATCCAGCGTACATTTGATATCATAGTCGGCTTGCTGCTGCCAGTACTTAACCCCAGGTGCACCACTAGCCGTACGTTGCTCATTTGGAGTGGTCAGGATGGTTCCCAGTTGTTCGAACTTATTACCATGATTACTTCCAGGATTGTTCTGGATGTTCTGTGCACGTGCACCATAGTAAGCCGTGCTGGCAAGAAGCATAGAGATGTAAAGTTTCTTCATTTTATTTTTTATGGAATGTTTAAATTTAAAGTGTTTTTTTGTAAACCGAAAAAAGAATCCCATTATGCTAAAAAGAATGCCCAGAATGCTATTATTTTGTTACCTGATCCTGGCTTTTTTAGCACCGGTTAACTTAAGCGCCGAAACGGTTCATCCATTTCATGTCAGTTCAACTGAGATCAACTATAACCCAAAAACCAATACGCTTGAAGTGAGCTGCCGGATGTTTACCGATGATTTTGAATTGGCGCTGGCAAAAACGTTCAATACTAAAACAGACCTGACCGCTCCCGCGAGCCATAAAGCGATGGATGTGCTGGTAAAAAAATACCTACTGGCTAATCTGAGCTTCAGGACCCCATCTAAGACGCTTGCACTTACTTACCTCGGATTTGAGAAAGATGACGAAGCCACAATTGTTTACCTGGAGTCTGAACCCGTGCAAGGTCTTAAAAAATTCGAAACGACAAACAGTGTACTTTATGATCAATTTGACGATCAGGCCAACATCATGCATTTCATTGGGTATGGAAAACGAAAAAGCAGTAAAATAGACTATCCACAGCGGAAAATTGTAATTGAGCTATAGGCGGGACAAGCGACCATTAACCAGGAATATCCAGATGAATAAAGATCTTTCACGTTTGTTTGATATCGCAAAAGCCCCATCAAGGCTTATCATCGGACTGATGTCGGGCACCTCTTTAGACGGTCTTGACATTGCCCTTTGCAAATTTCATGGCAGTGGACCGGGGACGAGAGTAGAGCTGCTTCACTTCAAGACGGTTAGCTATGCCCCGGAAGTAAAGTCCAGGCTAAAGCCCATCAGCTCCAAGCCAGTCGTCGATCTTCAGGAGGTTACATTGATTAATGCCTGGTTAGGTACTTATTTCGCGGAGCTGATCAATGAAGCCCTAAACGAATGGAAGATCATTCCGGAACAGGTAGATTTAATAGCCAGCCACGGCCAGACGATCTTTCATGCGCCTTTTTTCCAGCACCAGCAAAGGCCGTATGGAAATGCAACACTGCAGATTGCTGACGGCGATCATATTGCTGTGAAAACGGGCATCATTACCTTGAGCGATTTCCGGCAAAAGCACATTGCGGCAGGTGGCGAAGGGGCTCCACTTGCACTATTTGGAGATTACCTGATGTTTTCCGATCCGGAAGAACACAGGGTACTTTTAAACATTGGTGGCATTGCAAACTTTACCTGGTTACCGGCACTAAGCAAGCAAAATAAAGGGGGCATACCTAATGTATTCTCTACAGATACCGGATCAGGCAATACCCTGATGGATCAATATATACAAAAGCACTTTCCCGGAAAGCAGTTTGATAAAGATGCTGAAATTGCTTCAACCGGATCTGTAAAGGAACAGCTTTTGAATCGCCTGTTAGAACTGCCTTTTTTCAATCTTGGTTTCCCAAAGACTACTGGTCCTGAAGTTTTCAGCCTAAGTCACCTGGAAAAGATCATGTCGAATTCATCTGAAACAAAGCCGGCAGATGTGCTCGCTACTTTGGCACAATTCAGTGCCGTCGGTATTGTAAGAGCCCTCGAAGTAACTATTCCTAAAGGCGTTGATTATAAAATTTATGTAAGTGGTGGTGGCATGCACAACCCATTGCTGATCCGGAATCTGGAAGTACAACTCGGTAAAAAAATGGAGAGTACGGCTTTGTTGGAGCTTGATCCGGATGCAAAGGAAGCAGTGCTGTTCGCGCTGCTGGCAAATGAATGCATCAGCGGACCGGAGATCAGTATTGAAGGCCAGCCCGCTGTTGCAATGGGTAAAATTAGTTTACCAGGTTAGATGGCCTGGGTTTCTGCCCGGAGCCATTCTGCTTCTTCAGCAGTCAAGTGCGGACTCAGTCTTTCAAAAACCAGCGCATTATAGTCGTTCAACCAGTCGATCTGATGCTGTTCCAACAGGTCTTTTTGCACAATTGATGTGTTTATTGGTGCAATGGTAAGGCATTCAAAAGCATACCACACGTTAAATTCATTCTGGTCTGCGACAATGGTATTAACGAGATTTTCGATCCGAATACCATGTTTTCCCGGGCGGTAAACACCTGGCTCAACTGAAGTGATCATTCCCGGTTCCAGTGCTACAGGGTTTGCCGTCGGATTTAAGACTTGTGGTCCTTCATGTACATTCAGGAAGTAACCAACACCATGACCAGTTCCGTGGCCGTAGTTTACGGCATGATCCCAGAGTGGCTTACGTGTTATGGCATCAATCTGGTAACCGCAGGTTCCCTGTGGAAAAAGCACCTTACATCCATCTATCATCCCTTTTAGCACTAAGGTATAATCACGTTTTTCCTCTTCGGTGGTATTGCCCATCGGGATGGTGCGGGTAATGTCGGTGGTGCCATAGAAGTACTGACCTCCAGAGTCTACCAAAAACAGTCCTTCAGGCTTTACTTCCACATCGCTTTCAGCAGAAGCCGAATAATGGGGTAGCGCGCCATGTGCCGCATAGGCACTAATGGTATTGAAGCTGTCGCCAGCAAATCCTTCCTGTTCTGCACGGTAGCTTCTTAGCTGTGCGGCAGCAGAAAGCTCAGTGATCCTGGTTTTGCCGATCTG
>DCLG01000090.1:84440-84832 GCA_002320935.1 Pedobacter sp. UBA1654
ACGGGTGATTGCTACGCCGTCCTTTGTCATGGCAATCCGGGTATTCTCCAGCTCTGTTTCGTTCTTTACCGCTTTCAGACTGGTTGATGGATTGGTATCCTTTATGACGCTTACAGACTTCGGAATGAGCTTCAGATAGGCAAAGCAGTTTCTTTTTGGATCTATAAAGATGGAACTATGATCCGGCAATTTCGCCAAAGCGGCTTCTATCTCTCCGTATGCACATACTTCAACGCCATTCTTCAATAAGGTCACCTTCTCATCTTCAGTAAGTTTATGCTCATCCAGGTATAACTTAGCATGGTCCTGGCTAATCAGCGCAAAGCTCAATACTACAGGGTTGTAACTTACATCTTTACCACGGATGTTAAAGAGCCATGCCAGATCATCCA
>DCLG01000090.1:84892-119419 GCA_002320935.1 Pedobacter sp. UBA1654
GCTCTGACTGCTGCAATTTTGGAACTTACAGACTGACCGATATGCTGTTCTTCAATGAGAAATGCAGGTTCGGAAGGCAGGGCTGGGCGATCAGACCAGATCGGACTTAAATAGTCACGGTCTACCATCGTAATGCCTTTTAGCCCAAGTTTATTCGTGATCATTTCGCCTAAAGCTATGGATACCAGCTTTTCATCTGCAGCGACCTTAGCACCTTTAGCCAGTCTTTCGCCTAACCACTGTATGTATTCCGGGGCATGTTGCACCTTTTGTTTTACAAGTTCAAATCCACTGCCTTCAAGTTGTTCAGTTGCCTGTTCAAAGTAGCGGAAGTCGGTCCACAAACCTGCAAAATCATGTGTGATCACCAATGTACCTGCGGAGCCTCTAAAGCCGGAAGTAAATGGGATGCACTTGTAATATTTTGGGAGGTATTCTGAGATGTGCGGGTCTGCGGAGGGAATGATGTAAGCTTCAACCTGATCCGCTTTCATTTGCCGGCGGATCTCGCTTAATTTTTCTTTATATGTCATATTAATAGATCTTAATATTTGTGAATGAAGCAAATTTAATAAAAATGGGGTCGAATCATAATGCCATGCAGCTGCTCCCGGCCTCTAGTATCCCGAGTCTTTCCGTTGTTCCAAAATGGTTTGCAGCCGCTCCGGCAAAGCGGAAAGCAGGTCATACCCGGTTGCTTTTTCAATATCATTCACGGTAACCAGGTACTTACGCCAGTCGGGATCAATCGTGTTCACGTTGGCGGTACTAATGGCAATGACCCTGGTGCTGGCATTTACCCTGGAGAGATCCTTATTTCCGGCTGGGAGTACCAGAGCAACTTTCCAGAGATTTGCAGGCACGGCAATGTTCCCATTGGCAATGCTGCTTGCCGGTCCCTTGCTGCCAATACCTCCTGTGCCATAATTGCCCATGATGATGTATATCTCATTACCGGCATCAACCAGGCTGCGTAGATAGGCTTCAAAGTTTGCCCAGGTGCGCTGATTGTTTCTTGGTGCCTGTGGCACCATATTCGTCATCAGAAAAGTAGCACTATTCGCTGCAGGCGAACTGCTTCGGTCTGCGGAAGGGCAGTTGTGCCCCCGGTCAAACCCCGATCCTGTATAACTGCTGCTGATTGCCATATAGAAATCCGGCGGAAGTTCATTAAATCCTGCGAAATTATCCATTCGATCAGCAACCTTGGTTGTGGTCGTTGCATCCAGATGCCAGCTTACCCAGTTGGGAATTGCTTTGCTGCGGCTGTAAGATTGTGTGTAATATTTAAGATCCAGATAGTAGTTCTCTGGCGTGGTCGATGATGCTCTGGAGGGGTTTCCGAACAGCATATTGCTATTGTCTCCATTGTCCGGCTGTATGTCAATATCGTAAATAATGCCTCTGGATTTGCCCGAAAAACTTGTTGTATGGGAAACATTCTCCAAGCCACTTTGGTTGCCCGTACGCAGCGGCTCAGGAGCAGCTTTCAAAAAGGTGATGTCATCAATATTTATACGTGCTGCGGCAGTTGATCCGGTATTTTCGATACGGAAACGCATTTTGTAATAATGCTTAACGCTGAAAGTGTCAGTCACCAGTGTCCGGTTGTCCTCCAGTATCGTCTCGCCAATCTGGCTGTAATTTTTTCCACCATCAACTGAAACCAATAACTTCCAGGTGGATGCCGGGTCATGCCCGTATAATCCATGTGAGATAAAAATCTGCTCAACGTCGGCCAGATCGAAATTCATACTAATGCTTCCCGTTTTCATGCGAATGCTGCTGCTGCCATTTTTCAGGTCTGCTGCAGACCGACCGATCAGGACATTGTCCAGGTCCCAGGAGCCTGTAGGCATTTCTACTACTGCAGCTGCGTAGCTGCCTTTTGTTCCAGTTTCAAAATCCTCTTTGAGCAGCTGTGTTTGGCGCCTTGATGTATCCTGCTGGGAAGGGAAAACTTCCGCCTGTAGCATCGTGGCAGGTGTAGTTGCCGCACGATTGCCCTTGGAACCAGCGGTTAATGCAACGACGATTCCAGCATAAAAAAATAAGTTTCTGATAAACACCCGGCAAAAGTAAACAATTCCCAAGGTAGGGGCGTTTCCTTTTAAACCTTCCATTTGTACTTATGAATTACACGAACCTTAATCCACGGGATAGTAAAACGGTAAGTCCATGGCAACAGCAGCCAGGTCTTAATCAGCAACAAGAGGTTGTCTACTCAGGAACGATATATGATGTTGTAATTATCGGAGCGGGCATCGCCGGCCTAACCACCGGACTGTTGCTGCAGGAACAAGGTAAAAATTGTATCATCCTCGAAGGCCATAATGTTGGTTTCGGAACTACCGGGGCAACCACAGCGCATATTAACACCTTCTTTGATACCTCCTACGACCAGGTAGAGCAAGACTTCGGCGAGGATGGTGCCAGGGTACTTGCTGATTCCGCAAAGGAGTCTATTGCCATCATTCAGGAACTTATCGGGAAATACCATATTGAATGTGATTTCGCACTGAAAGACGGCATCATATATTCGGAAACTGAAAAAGAAACGAAGTCCTTGCTTAGCTTGCTGGAGGCATCCAGACGTGCTGGAGTAGAANNTCCCGGTACCTTTTCAACTGGCAGTGAATTTCAATGATCAGGCAGAATTTCATCCTATGAAATATTGTATGGGTCTGGCTGAAGCTTTCAAGCAACTTGGTGGCACCATTGTGGAAAATGCCTTTGTGCGCAAAACCACGACCTCCGACAACCTTCAGATCGCGCATACTGATCGTTTTGAAATTAAAGGACACAATCTGGTATATACCACACATATGCCTCCGGGGCTGACGGTGTTTGATGTAGAGTGCTTCCCTTATCGCAGTTATGTAATCGGCATCAAGCTTAAGAACGGTGATTATCCGAAGCATATGGCATACGATATGAAGGACCCATACCATTATATCCGTACACACACTATTGATGGACAACCGTACTTGATTTTGGGTGGTGAAGACCATAAAACCGGGCATGATGATCCTGCTGCGGCTTTCCAGGCCCTGGAGGAATACGCGAGAAAGTATTACTATGTAGAAAGCGTAGATTACAGATGGTCTGCTCAGTACTATGTGCCGGCAGATGGCTTACCATTTATAGGCAAAATGCCGGGGTTTGACGATCACACATTTGTTGCCACGGGTTTCAGCGGAAATGGTATGATCCTGGGCACCATCTCAGGTAAAGTGCTAAGAGACGCTATATTGGGCAAAGAGGACAAATATCTAAAGCTGTTTAACCCTGCCAGGATTAAACCGATCGCAGGCTTCAAGGATTTTGTAGCCGAGAATGTGGATGTAGCATACCATTTTATAGCCGACCGCCTGAGCACAGCGGACATGGAGTCCTTTGTGGAACTTGCCCCGGATAGTGGCGAAGTAGTCGAATATAAAGGGCAAAAAATTGCAGTTTATAAAGATCCTCAAGGACAGATCACGGCTTTAAGCCCTACCTGTACACATGCAGGCTGCATTGTGAAATTTAATGCAGTTGAGAAAAGCTGGGATTGCCCTTGCCATGGTGGGCGCTATGACCTGAAAGGCCAGGTGATCACTGGCCCGCCTGTAATGAATCTTAAACAAATCAACAATCCCGGCGAATAGCCATAAACCTACATTATGAAAGCAGCAGTATTTCACAAACCTGGCGATATCAGTTATGATACCGTTCCAGATCCACGAATAGAAGAAGGTGGCGATGTCATCCTGAGGGTCACTTCAACCGCCATCTGCGGTTCCGACCTGCACATACTCAGCGGAGCAGTACCACAACCTACAGACATGATCATGGGCCACGAGTTCATGGGCATTGTGGAAGAAGTTGGCCCCGCCGTTAGNNGGTAGTTCCCTTTCCAATTGCCTGCGGATCTTGTTTCTTCTGTAACCATGGGGCCTCTCCGCATTGCGAAAACTCAAACTATAAACACTATGGTCCAAATGGTGATCTGGCAGATCAGAAGGGAGCAGCGCTGTTCGGCTATACAGATCTATACGGAGGCTATTCAGGTGGACAGGCAGAATATGTGCGGGTACCTTATGCGGATATCAGTCCAAGGAAAATCCCTGATAACCTAACAGATGAACAAGCGTTGTTCCTGACGGATATCTTTCCCACTGGTTGGTCGGCCATAGACTGGGCACAATTAAAAGGTGGCGAAGTTGTTGCGATTTTTGGTTCAGGTCCTGTTGGGCTCATGGCACAGAAAGCGGCCTGGATCAATGGTGCAAGCCGTGTAATTGCAATTGATCCGGTAAATTACCGACTGGAAAGGGCAAAAGCAGTAAATAAAGTAGATACGATAAATCCGAATAAGGTGGATGTTGTAGAAGCCATTCGTGAGATGACCGGAGGTCGCGGTGCGGATGTTTGTGTTGACGCCGTAGGCTTTGAACCTGAACGTTCTGTGCTGGACAAGGTTAAGTCGACTATAAACTTCCAAAAAGGAAGTATGAAAGTAATTGAACAATGCTTCAAGGCCGTTCGAAGAGGCGGAACCGTATCCATTGTAGGCGTATATGGTAGTCCATATGATGGTTTCCCGGTACACCGGATGTTTGACAAAGGCATTACCATCAAACAGGGACAAGCGCCTGTGCTCAATTATATTGATCACCTGATCGAACTTGTCAAGGAAGAAAAGGTGGTGCTGGATGATATCATCAGCCACAATTTACCACTTAGTGATGTTGCACATGCATACAAAATCTTCGATGAGAAAGAGGATGATTGTGTAAAGGTCATCCTTAAACCCTGATCGATATAAGTATAGCTCAAAAAAGGCGCTTACATTTCTGTTAAGCGCCTTTTTTTATACAGTTAAGTTCCGTTCAGGGAGACTATTTTATTTTTCTTCAAATTGCTTTCTTGATATAGCTGCCTGCGCTTCATCGGTCATAACATTACCTAAAGCAACGATTGCTTTTGCAGATAAACCATAGATCAGGCGGTGTTCACCTTTCATTAAAGCTTCATAACCGGCTTTTGCCACGTCCGCTGGGCTATCTTTCTTACCTTGACCCGCAACAGTGTCTTCCGCGTTGGCATTGATAAAAAATCCGGTGTCCGTTGCAGCAGGCGCCAGCAGGGTCATCGTTACGTTTGTGTCTTTTATCTCATTGATGAGTGCTTCCGTGAAAGAACGTACAAATGCTTTCGAAGCAGCATAAACGGACAGCAGTGGGTTAGGGCTGAAGCTTGCTACAGAACCCAGCTGCAAAATCCGGCCTTCGTTACGAGCGATCATCTCTTTCAGATAGTAGTGCGTCAGGCTCATCAGACTAATTATATTTGTATGAACCACCTCCAGGTTCTTTTTCAGATCCGTTTCAATGAACAGTCCGGCCTCACCGATTCCGGCATTGTTAACCAGCACGTCGATCTGCAGGCCCAAAGCTTTCACTTCTTCATACAGCTCATCGGCTGCGCCGTCGTGGCTTAAATCTTTCTCAAGATAATGGAATGTAGCCTGCGGATATAACATGGAGAATTCTTCTTCTATGTTGCCATGGTGCTCGGGTGTACGGGCAACCATAATGAGATTGTAGTTATCTTTTGCGAAAAGTTTGGCCAGTTCATAGCCAATACCTTTTGTTGCACCGGTAATGAGTGCGGTCTTAGTTTTGTTTTCCATAGGTCAAGGTTTAGCCAATTAACAGGATAGAAATCAGGAAGTTTTAAATAATCTTTCAAACATTGCAAATGCTGCATTGTTAAAAATGGACCTATAACAAACTAACGTCAAACATGGAAAACAACAACACAAACCTAAATCCAAGCGATAAATACCCTAAACCACCCTTTCCGAAACAAGAACAGGAAGTTCCCGGGCAGGAAAAGCTCATGCAGCCACTTGCAGATCATGGCGAAGAATCATATAAAGGCTCCGGCAGGCTGCAAGGCAAAAAAGCGATTATTACTGGTGGAGACTCCGGTATCGGAAAGGCGGTGGCAATCGCCTTTGCACGTGAAGGTGCAGACGTGCTGATCAGCTATCTAGACGAGTCTGAGGATGAAGATGCAGAAAATACAGCAGAACTGGTACGCGCCGCAGGGCAGCAGGCTGTGCTTGTGAGAGGTGACATTCGAGAGGAGGCGCATTGCAAACAAATTGTGGAGAAAGCCGTGCAGGAATTTGGTCAGATTGATATTCTTGTGAACAATGCCGCATACCAGATGTCCCAGCAATCATTGCAGGACATACCTTCAGATCAATGGCGCCGGACGTTCGACACCAACATTACTGCAATGTTCTATCTGTGTAAAGCTGCAGAGCCCCATATGAAACCTGGCAGTAACATCATCAACACCACATCAATTAATGCCTACAATCCGAATGCATCACTGCTGGATTATGCGGCTACTAAGGGTGCTATTCAGAACTTTACAGCCAATTTAAGTCAGATGTTGCTGGAAGCAGGTAAAGGCATTCGCGTAAATGCAGTTGCACCGGGTCCAATATGGACACCGCTAATCCCTTCTACAATGCCTGAACCTGAGAAATTTGGTGAGAATACCCCAATGGGTAGAGCGGGACAACCGGTTGAAGTGGCATATGCCTATGTATTCCTGGCAGCAGATGAGGCAAGTTATATTTCTGGTGCAACAATCCCGGTAACAGGAGGGAGAATTTCAATATAATGAAAGAAGGAACAATATATCCAGGGCAGGCCTATCCATTAGGTGCAACCTGGGACGGGCAGGGCGTAAATTTTGCAATTTTTTCTGAGAATGCTACTGCGGTAGAAATTTGTTTATTCGATCATGAAGATGATGCCGAAGAATCTTACAGAGCGTTCCTTCCGGAGCATTCTCATCAGGTTTGGCACGGCTACATCCCAAATATTAAACCGGGTCAGTTGTATGGCTTCCGTGTACATGGGCCATATGATCCGCATAATGGCCACCGATTCAATCCAAATAAGCTGCTCATTGATCCTTATGCCAAGGCCATCTCCGGAGTGATCAATTGGCATCATTCCTTGTTTGGCTATGATTTTAACGCAGAAAATGGGGACCTGAGTTTCAGTGAAGGGAATGGTGCAGCATATATTCCCAAAGGCGTTGTGATTGACCCGGCTTATGACTGGGAAGGTGATAAGCTGCCTCGGACAAGTTACCATAACTCCATTATTTATGAGCTGCATGTGAAAGGCTTTACCATGCGGCACCCAGATATTCCGGAAGAAATCCGTGGGTCTTATGCCGCTTTGGGCCATCCCGTTACGATTCAGTACCTGAAAGATCTGGGCATCACAGCCATTGAACTTATGCCCGTACACCAGTTTGTTAATGATCACCATCTTCAAGAGAAGGGACTTAGCAACTTCTGGGGCTATAATACAATTGGCTTTTTTGCACCGGATGTTCGTTACGGATCAAATCCCTATCGTGGTGCGCACGTAACGGAGTTCAAGGATATGGTTAAAGCACTGCATAAAGCGGGGATAGAGGTGATCCTTGATGTGGTTTATAACCATACGGCCGAGGGCAATGAAATGGGGCCTACTTTATCTTTCAAAGGCATTGACAACGCTACTTATTACCGCCTTGTGGAAGACAATAAGCGGTATTATATGGATTATACCGGAACAGGTAATACGCTGAATGCAAACCTTCCGGCAGTATTAAAGCTGATGATGGACAGCCTGCGCTATTGGGTGCTGGATATGCATGTAGACGGCTTTCGTTTTGACCTGGCACCAACCCTGGCGCGGGAACTGCATGAAGTGGACCGCCTGAGTGCATTTTTCGACATCATCCACCAGGATCCGGTGATTTCACAGGTAAAACTGATTGCAGAGCCCTGGGATATCGGTGAGGGAGGATACCAAGTGGGTAATTTCCCGCCAGGATGGGCAGAGTGGAATGGAAAGTACCGCGACTGTATCCGGGATTACTGGCGCGGTGCCGACAGTATGCTTGGAGAATTTGCGCAACGCTTCACCGGCAGTCCCGATTTGTATCAGGATGATAATCGCCGCCCAACGGCCAGTATTAACTTCCTTACCGCCCATGACGGATTTACCTTGCATGACCTGGTTTCATACAATGAGAAACATAACGAAGCCAATGGTGAGAACAATCAGGATGGCGAAGACCATAACCGCTCCTGGAACTGTGGCGTTGAAGGGCCGACAAATGACCAGGGCGTGATAGAGCTCCGAAATAAACAGAAACGAAACTTCCTGGCTACCTTATTCCTGTCGCAAGGTGTACCTATGCTGGTTGCGGGCGATGAGCTTGGAAAAACACAACATGGTAATAACAATGCGTACTGCCAGGATAATGAGATTTCCTGGATCGATTGGGAAAATGCCGATCAAGAATTGTTAGATTATACCAGAAGGCTGATTAAAATAACAAAGAGCCATCCTTCATTCCGCAGGCGCAGATGGTTTCAGGGACAACCAATAAAAGGCTCCAGCGTCCATGACATTGCCTGGTTTCTTCCTGAAGGTGGCTTAATGGAGGAGCACAACTGGAATGAGGATTATGCAAAGTCATTAGGTGTATTTCTGAACGGAATGGGATTACACAGTGTGGGACTTAAGGGAGAAAAGATCATCGACTATAGTTTTTATGTGATTTTCAATGCTTACCACGACAATCTGGACTTCCATCTTCCGGGTCCCGAATATGCAGATCAATGGATTCAGGTACTGAATACGGCTGCGGGATGGAACGATTCAGAAGAAGTTTTTGGAGCTTCATCTGTGATAAACGTTTCGGGACGATCGATAATGTTATTGAGAACTAAAGACAAAAGAGCGCTATAGCGTTTTCAAGCAAAAAAGGTCGCTGTATTCACACAGCGACCTTTTTTTGTTCATGGATCTTCTAACAAGAAGTTCTCCAATATTTAGTGCTTCTTGCGCTTTCCCTTTAACAATGCATAGGCAATTGAAGTGACAGCCAGGGTCACAAGTACCCGTTTCGCTAAACCTTTAGGATTGTGCTTCAGCTCAGCCTTCATACCTTTCTCCGCAAATATATTCGGTATATGCCCACGTTTAAGGTCATCCACAATACCTTCAACCACATTTACGCGGTCTGCAAGGAGCAAAGGCAGCCAATGCATGTACTGATTTTCACTGAATTTAAAAGCATACCTGCGAATGGCGCCACTTAAGCCAGATGGTGGGGTTGAAGTTCCAAAAACTGCGGTAATATTAGGGCGTTCAATTGAATGCAGTACCTCAATATTCACTGGCTGTAATGGTGGGCGCTCCCAGTTCAAACGCTTGTGGTCATCTCCGGTATATTTTTTCATCGGATAGGTGGGTTCATTCTTCGCATCCGCATCGATTCCCCAACCTTTGATGTTTGTATAATCGTTATTTAAATTTTCCATAATCGTTGTGTTTATCTTCTTGCAGATGGTGGAATAAGAACTGTTTTGATGCAATTATCCAGTTTTGAAGAAAAGATGTGATAAGCGTCTGCTACTTCCTCCAGTGGCACACGGTGGGTAATCAATGCCTTAGGATCAAGTCGGCCGGCCTGTACATGATCAATTAATCTTGGCAGCAAGCGTTTTACTGAGGCCTGGTTCGCACGGATGGTGATGCCTTTGTTCACAACATTTCCGATTGGAACGAGGTTGTCGGTTGGACCATAAATACCTACAATGGATACAATACCACCTTTTTTAACCGCATTGATTGCCCAGTGTAAGGCTGTTGCGGAACCCGCCTGCAGCATTAGTTTCTTCCCTGTAATGGTTTGCATTGCATCACCAGAGGCATCTGCTCCTACAGCGTCAATACATACATCAGCGCCCAGCCAGTCTGTAGTTTTCTTTACAAACAATACAGGATCTTCAATAGAGCGGAAGTTGTAAGCTTCACAGTTAGCATATTCTTTTACGAACTCCAGGCGGTATTCTACATGATCAAATACAATGACACGTGCCGCACCAAAAAGCCATGCACATTTTGCAGCCATGATACCTATGGGTCCGGCGCCGAATATCACTACGGTATCGCCGGCTTTAATACCACCCATTTCGGCAGCCTGATAACCAGTAGGCACAACATCGGTAAGCAGTACGGCATCGTCATGATCCATCCCCGCTGGAATGACCGTAGGACCAACGTCAGCATACGGAACACGCACAAATTCGGCTTGTCCGCCGTCATATCCTCCGGCAGTATGGGAGTACCCGAATATACCACCAACGGCAGTAGCCTGCGAGTTCGACTCATGACAGTTTCCGTAAAGTTCCTGCTTGCAAAAGGCACAAGTGCCACAAGCTATATTAAAGGGCACAATAACACTGTCGCCAACTTTTAATTTCTGAACCGAGGGCCCCACTTCCTCTACAACACCAATAAATTCGTGCCCGAAGGTCATGCCCACCCGGGTGTCTGGTACCAATCCGTGGTATAGGTGTAGATCAGAACCGCAGATGCATGACCGGGTTACCCGCACAATCGCATCACTGGGGTGAAGGATTTCCGGCATTGGTTTCTGGTCTGCACGAACGCGGCGTGGGCCGCGATAATTCATTGCTAACATAAAGTTCCTCCTTGTTTTTTTAGGTAAATGTTTTAATATAAAATTTAAAGGCGCACAGTTGTTCAGAATATTGCGAATAATATTCCGTTGCGAAGGGCTAATGGTCTGTCAGTCAGTGCAGACAAACCTTAGCAGGTTCCAAATTTCCATAATGCGTGCAAGTGCTGCGCTTAGCGGGGTGATTGGGCCCGGGCAAGCGTGCTTTGGCTGCAGTGATGTCCCTGACCGATTTTGATGGCCCACAATTCCCTGGTTTATACCTGGTTGTATGGGTGTAAGCGAAAAATAATAATTTTTGAGTTTATTTGTATGATAAACCAGAATCAACATGAAAACGGCATTGATAACCGGCGTCACCGGACAGGATGGTGCATATCTTGCGGAGTTCTTACTGAACAAAGGCTACTTTGTACACGGGCTGAAAAGGAGATCCTCTATGTTCAATACAGATCGGATCGATCACCTGTACCAGGATCAGCACGAGCAACAAGTCAACTTTAAGCTGCACTTTGGCGATTTGACGGATTCCACAAACCTAATACGAATCATTCAGGAAACACAGCCCGACGAGATTTATAACCTTGCTGCAATGAGTCATGTGCAGGTGAGTTTTGAGATGCCGGAGTATACGGCAAATGCCGATGGGATCGGAACCCTGCGCCTGCTGGAGGCAATCCGGATTCTGGGTATGCAAAAGAAAACACGCATCTATCAGGCTTCTACATCCGAACTTTATGGCCTTGTACAAGCGGTACCTCAAAGCGAAAGCACGCCTTTTTATCCACGCTCGCCCTATGCGGTAGCCAAGCTGTATGCCTACTGGATTACGGTAAACTACCGGGAGGCCTACGGCATGTTTGCCAGTAACGGTATTCTATTCAACCATGAAAGTCCCTTGCGAGGCGAGACCTTCGTAACGCGCAAGATCACCCGCGCAGCAGCTAAGATCGCCATCGGCCTTCAACGCTGTTTATACCTCGGTAACCTTTCTGCCCAACGTGACTGGGGTCATGAAAAGGATTATATTGAAGCCATGTGGCTGATCCTGCAGCAGGAGCAAGCCGAAGACTTCGTAATTGCTACAGGGATCACGACAACGGTTCGCGATTTTGTAAGGATGTCTTTTGCAGAGCTGGGCATTGAAATAGAGTTCAGTGGCAAGGATCAACACGAAAGAGGGGTAATCATTGATGTTGATCATGAAGTGGTTGCGCAACTTGGATTGAATCCGGTAAACTTGCACCCTGGACAGGAGGTCGTACGCGTGGATGCGAAATACTTCAGACCAACGGAAGTGGATCTGCTTTTAGGTGATCCGACAAAAGCGAAAACACAATTGGGCTGGAAGCCTAAATATGATCTGTCCGAACTGGTAAAGGAGATGGTTCATGCGGATCTTACTTTAATGAAGAAGGATGAACACCTGAAAAACGGTGGGTTTAATACGCTAAATCATTTTGAATAGCCTAAACCAAAACATTTTAGCTGTTTTCAGTATTTTTCTAGAAAACATCAACTATGCAAAAAGAATACGATTATTTAATTGTTGGTTCCGGCCTTTATGGAGCCATATTCGCCCATGAAGCTACTAAACGCGGAAAGAAGTGTCTGGTAATCGATAAACGCGAACATATTGCCGGTAATATCTATACTAAACCGGTAGAAGGTATCAATGTACATACTTATGGGGCCCATATTTTCCATACCAGCAACAAAAAGATATGGGATTACGTGAACTCCTTCGTTGAATTTAATCGCTATACCAATTCGCCTGTTGCCAATTACAACGGCGAACTCTTCAATTTACCTTTTAACATGAACACCTTCTACCAATTGTGGAAGGTGAAGACCCCCGCTGAAGCGAAGGCAAAACTTGAAGAACAAATAGGCGATGCTTTTGTGGAAGATCCCCAGAATCTGGAAGAACAGGCCATGTCGCTGGTCGGTAAGGACATTTACTTCAAGCTGATTAAATCGTATACAGAAAAGCAATGGGGCAGGAAAGCAACTGAACTTCCAGCTTTTATCATAAAGAGGTTACCGGTACGATTCACATTTGATAACAATTACTTCAATGACACCTATCAGGGGATTCCCAATGGTGGTTATACCCGCATTATCGAGAAAATGCTGGAAGGTATAGAAGTGCGGCTTGGCTTGGATTATTTCAAAGACAGAGCAGCTTTAAACGCTCTTGCCGAGCATGTTGTGTACACAGGTATGATCGATGAGTTTTATGACTATAAGTTCGGAACGCTGGAGTACCGGAGCCTGCGCTTTGAACATGAAACATTGGATATGGAAAACTATCAGGGGAATGCTGTAGTAAACTATACCGACGGTGATACGCCTTTCACGAGAATCATTGAACATAAACACTTTGAATTTGGCACACAGGAGAAAACGGTGATCACCCGCGAATATCCCTCTGAATGGAAGAAAGGCGATGAACCCTACTATCCTGTTAATGATGCCAAAAACGAAGAGATGTTCAAAAAGTATAAAGAGCTGTCACGCTCTGAAAGCAATGTTATTTTCGGAGGCCGTCTGGCAGATTACAAATACTACGACATGCACCATGTTGTCGGCATTGCGCTGAAGAAGGTGGCAGAGGTGTTTAAAGAAGAGGAGCTCGTTATGTAATATTGTGTGCTTCTATTTTGATAGACGATGCATAAAAATTAGATAGTGGCGAGACAAGTTCTTAAGGCACAGTTCATTTGGCTTAATTGTTGCGTTTTTTAACCATCGAAATCATACATAAGATGCAGTCTATTCTGGTTTTCTTCACAAGCTTATTCTTTGTGGTATTTGCTGTACCTCAAATCATAGACATTGCTTTTAAAAAGCACTTATTTGATGATCCGGTGGAAAGCCGGAAAGTACATAAGCATGTGATACCGAATTTCGGCGGAATAGCGCTGTTCTTTGCCTTTCTTTTTACCAGTACCTTGTTTATTCCGCAAGCGATGGTGCCCGAAGCAAATACCATCCTTGCTGCTGGTCTTGTGCTGTTCCTAACCGGCCTGAAAGATGATATTCTGGTGCTCGGACCATTGGTGAAATTTACGGCGCAGATCCTAAGTGCATTGATTCTGGTTGTAGCAGGAAATATCAGGATCGACAACCTCCAGGGTGTTGCAGGTATACATGAAATTCCAGATGTCTTGGGCATGGTGCTCACCATACTGTTCATCGTCGGGGTTGTAAATGCATTTAATCTTATTGATGGGATAGACGGGCTTGCAGGAACCCTGGCCTGCCTTGCTATGTTTATCTTTGCCTTCCTCTTTTTTATCACTGCTGAACCAGGCTGGGCATGGTTGGCACTCAGCCTTGCAGGTGCGTTGCTTGGATTTCTCTACTACAACATTACGCCTGCAAAAATCTTTATGGGTGATTCGGGATCATTGTTTGTCGGTCTGATCGCCGTGGTATTCAGTATTAAGTTCATAAACATTGCTCATGTTGCCCCAACTGGTATCGCAGGATTGGAAATCACATCCAGGATCTCCCTGGTGGCTGCTATACTGATTGTGCCTGTGTTTGATACTTTAAGGGTGTTTACCTTGCGAATCCTTAAAGGTACTTCCCCTTTTGCTGCCGATAATAACCACCTGCATCACCGACTACTTTCGCTTGGTTTAACTCATATCCAGGCAACCGGTATTCTCGCTGGCTTAAATATGCTGTTTATCATAATGGCCTGCTGCCTTCAGCCATTTGGCGATAACCTCATCCTGTTGGTCCTTACCATATCTGCTTTAATCGGAAACGAGATTCTGGCATTTGTAACCGGGCGCTACAACAGGATCCTTGCGAGGAATATTCAGGCTCAGAAGGCGCTTTTCGAGGTGTACGATGATTCTACGGCGCATTCGGGGCAAAACCTGCTTCAGAATGTCTCTGAAATTTAGGTCTGTAGTGTTATCATTGCACAGTTACAGTCAAATGTATTAGCTTTGCAAGCACAAAGCTTAAAAAATAGATGTTCTCCTTTTTCAAAAGAAAACCTGTTGTAGACCATATTGAATGGCTTGGCGTTGATCTTCATTCCCATTTGCTTCCGGGCATTGATGACGGTTCCCCGGATGTAGCGACATCCATTACCCTGATTAGGGGATTGCAGGGCCTTGGCTTTTCAAAGTTCATCTGCACGCCGCATATTTTCACCGAGCTTTATCCGAATAATCGCGCAAGCATTACTGCTGCCCTGGATCATCTAAAAGCGGGTTTGCTGGCGGAAGGCTTAACGGTTGACATTAGCGCTGCGGCAGAACACATGGTTGATGAGACTTTCGTTGTGGGGCCCGATCTTATGGCGTTTCCGGGAAAGTACATTCTGATTGAGATGTCCTACTTGTCGGAAAACCCGAACATTGAACAAGTAATCTTTGATCTGCAGCTACAAGGCTATTATGTGATTCTTGCACACCCGGAGCGATATACCTTTTACCATAATAACTATCCCAGATTTAACCGGCTTAAAGACATGGGAGTGCTGTTTCAGCTTAACCTGCTTTCCTTGTCCGGTTATTACGGAAAAGGAGTAAAGCAGGCATCAGAGTATCTGATTTCGAATCATATCTACGATCTGGCCGCAACAGATCTTCATCATGAGCGGCACTTGAAAGTACTGGATCAAATGGTGAAAAGCGGCAAGTTGTACCAGCTTGTCGGCAATTATGACTTTAAGAATAAGCAGCTGTTTGGATAGCTTATTTGATCAGGTTACATTTGATCAAAAACCGCTTCAGGTCCATCTTTTGCATAAAGTAGAATCCTTTGAGGCGATCCTTCGGCTTAAGTTTGAGGTCAATTTTGCCCAGAATGTCGAGTACATCATCAGGGTAAAATCGGTAGTTACGGATCAGGGTTTCATAGATGAACTTGTTGATCAGATAAAGGCGTTCTTCCGTAAGCATGCCTTTATTCTCAAGATATTCTTTGATTCTTAAGCGAAGGCTGATTCTTGAGTCTAATATCTTACGGGCTTTATCTCCGCTTTTCGAGCGTGAAACTGACTCCCAGGCACCTACATGAACCTTGGTAAGCACCCTGTTATCAAAGGCAACAACAGCACCCAATTGCAGAATTCTAAACATCAGATCGTACTCTTGGGAGGCGATGAGCGTTTCGTTCCATCCATCTACCTGGAGCAGCATTTCCCGTTTAAATAAGTTGGAACTGGTAATCCCCATTTGTGAAAATATCAGGGCAGACCAGGCGTCGGTGTTGTATAATGCGCGGGTATAACTGAAGAAGTTTTTTTCCCGAACACCTAATTTTTGGTAGGGGCTAACAACAATACTCGCATTTTGTTCTCCTGCAAGTGCAAGTTGTCCCGATAATTTCTCAGGTAGTATCTCATCGTCAGCGTCTAAGAACTGTACCCAGGTACCGCTTGCCTCCTTAATACCGCGGTTTCTTGCCGCAGGTGCACCTTTACGGGTTTCGGTAAATACATGAATCCGATGCGCTGGATGATCGGCTTTGAAAGCCTCTAAGAGGCTGAGTGTCTTGTCTGTTGAGTTGTTATTTACAAGGATTAATTCCCAGTCTGTCCAGGTTTGCTTAAGGACACTATCAAGGGCTCTGTGGATAAAAAGCTCGCTATTGTAACAAGGAATAATAATAGATATCATAGAATTTTTTAGTGAATCGGCCAAAATAAAGAAATTTCGGTCGGCCAAGTTATGGATTTAAGTGTAATTGTTTAAAATTCTAAGTGCAAAATTCATTCCCGGGTACATTTAGAGCTGTTTTAGCTACAATGCTTTAGCTCAGCGCTAAAAGTTGTTAAAAAATCTTTGATTTGGTATAAAAATCAGGACAGATTGTGCCATTTACATTATTTCCCAAAGTCTTCACGTTCTATTTCACATACTACAGGATCAACCCTGCAATGCGGCTTTAATTGGACTTTAAGATTTATCTTTGGATTGGTTCTTGATATAAGCGCGTATCTCCTTAAAGTAACCTGATTTAATCAACACCTCTGATTATTATGAATGAACATCCATATAAAAAAATTAAATAAAACATGAAACTTAACTTTAAGAGCAGAGCTATTGTAAAAGTATTATGCATCACTGGTGCATTCTTTATTTCCTCTTGTATCAGCAGTAAAAACGTATCGTATTTTGAAAATCTGTCGACTGCAAAACGATCTACGATGGAAGCCGTAGCGCCCTTTGCTGAACCGATTATACAAACTGACGACATTCTTGCGGTTGCCATTAATACTATAGACCCTCAAAGTGCATCTGTTGTAAACCAGGCGGGAACAACCCTTGCAGTGCCATCATCAACAGGCAGTGGTCGAGAACAGGTTAGCGGTTATTTGGTAGATAAAAATGGAGAGATAGAACTTTCTTTAATTGGTAAGATTAAAGTAGCTGGCTTAACAACCTTTGAGGCAAAAGAACTGATCAAACAGAAAGCAAGCCGCGACCTGAAAGATCCGAATGTTACGGTTCGTTTTGCAAACTATAAGATATCCGTTCTTGGTGAGGTAAACAGACCAACTGTATATACTGTACCAAATGAGAAAGTAACGGTGTTGGATGTATTGAGCCTTGCAGGTGATATGACCATCTTTGGCCGTCGTGATAACATTCTTGTTATTCGTGATGTAGGTGGTAAAAAAGAATTCGGAAGGTTAAATCTGAACTCTTCAGATATTTTCTCCAGTCCTTATTATTACCTAAAGCAAAATGACGTAGTTTATGTAGAGCCGAACAAGCAAAAGGTGATTGCGCTGAACAACGGTACAAGAACAACGATTGCTTTGATCGTTTCTGCATTATCAACTGCTGCGCTTATCTATTCCAGACTGGATTAAGCTCAGGTTCCTTACCGGGCTAAATTCAAGCTGAAATCAATAATATTCTAAAACTAATATGAATTCAAAAAAAAATCCACAAGTCATGACGGAGTTCGAAGATGACTTTAGGTTGGAGAATCTTTTACGTAAGTTTTTATCTAAGTGGCACTGGTTTGTGCTCTCGATGATCGTGTGTATCGGTATTGCCTACTATATTGCGCAAACACAAATACCCATGCATCTCATCTCTGCAAAAGTGCAGATTAATGACCCAAAAAGGGGTGGTGCTTCTGCAGAATCCCAATTGCTTGGGGAACTAGGATCCATGGCAAGCGCAACCATTTCCAATGAGGTTGCCATTTTGAAAACGAGATATTTGATGGAGCGTGTGGTTGATGACATGAACTTAAACATCACATACTTCAACAAAGGAAAACTCAGAAATGAAGAGCTTTATGTGGCTCCTTTTGTAGTGGACATCGTTAAACCGGTGGACACCATAAAGACCAGGGAAGTTGAAGTGTCATTCTCTGCAGACAATAAAATCCACTTTTTTTCTGACGAGATCGATACTGTAGTTGATTACAGTAAACCACTTACCTTACCCGGAGTTGGTGTGGTGCAGGTTCTAAAGACAGAAGACAAACCGTTAGTAGATAATAAGTATGTTGTTGCGCTTACCTCTGTAGATAAGAAAGTAGAGCGCCTGACTGGACAACTGACCATTCTTCCAGAGTCTGATGCATCTGTAATTAACCTTACTTTGAATTATCCGGTGCCTAAAAAAGGTGAGGAGATTCTAAAGAAGATGCTGGAGATCTACGTTGCAACCAACGTAAACGACCGTAACCGGCTTGCTGATAGTGCATACGCATTCATTCAGACCAGGTTAAGTTACCTTGGTGGCGAACTGGGAAGCCTGGAGTCGAATATTCAGGGCTTCAGACAAAAGAACAACATCACGGAGATGTCGCAGCAGTCGAACCTGTTAATTAATAACAGTTCGGAGTACATGAACCAGCTGGCAAAGATTGAAACACAGATCAGTGTGCTAAACAGCTTGCAGGATCATATGCGCTCTAACCCTAAAGGTTCAAGTGTTGTTCCAAGTTCACTTGTTGTTTCGGATCCGCTATTTTCAAGCCTGGTAGAAAAGCATAATTCGTTGATCCTGGAACGCGACCGCAGGTTGATGACCGTTACGGAAACGAATCCGATCATTGTGAATCTTAATCAGCAGATTGAGAAGACCAACAATGACATGCTTGCAAGTTTAAGCAGCAGTAAAAACAGCTTAAACATTACCCGTAACAGACTGCTATCTCAATTGAAATCAGTTGAAGGGCAGGTGCAGAATGTACCAAAGAATGAACGTAATTACCTTGATCTTGCCAGACAACAGAAAATTAAAGAAGAGCTTTTTATCTTCCTGATGCAAAAGGGTGAGGAAACTGCAATTTCGAAGACCTATAATACGCCAAACTCCACAAACATAGATCCGCCTAAATCCGGTACTTCACCGATTAGTCCACGGAAATTCATCTATTATGCAGTGGGTCTGATGCTTGGGATGATCATACCTGCAGCCTGGATATATCTAAAATACCTGCTGAATTCAAAGATTGAATCTAAGTCAGATATCACCAAAAGGACCTCGGTACCGATCATTGCTGAAATTGCACATAGTACCAATGTTAAGAACCTGCTTGTTGGCAATATGACGCGTTCTGCAATTGCAGAGCAATTCCGGGCCTTACGTACCAATCTGAGCTTCTATTTGAAGTCGCCAAGCGGAAACATCATTCTGTTAACCTCGGGTATGTCCGGTGAAGGAAAATCGTTCGCCGCGATCAATTTGGGTAACGTTATGGCGCTTTCCGGCAAACGCGTGTTGCTTATGGAACTCGATTTAAGGAAGCCAAGTCTATCAACGAAGTTCGACATCAGTCGTCAGACTGGTTTCACCGACTTCGTCTCTAATCCTAAGGTAACTGCAAAGGATATTACCAAGCCTCTGGCCGTACATGAAAATATGTTTATCATCACCTCAGGAGATTTGCCAACGAATCCAGCGGAAATGTTGTTGAGCGACAGGGCAGCGGAACTGCTGAACGGTTTACGTGATATTTTTGATTACATCATCATCGATGCGCCACCAGTAGGTATTGTTACAGATGCACAGCTGTTGGGTGATTATGCAGATTTCTGTCTCTACGTAGTAAGACATAACTATACGGATAAAAGTCAATTGGCAATTGTAGAAGATTTAAACAATAATAACCGGATGAAGCAGCTAGGTATCCTGGTTAACGACATCAAACGTGATAATGGGAACGGTTATGGCTACGGAACGGGATACAAGTACGGTAGCTATGGCCATGATGATGAGGGAACTGGAAGCAAATTCAAGTTCTGGTCTAAAAGGTCCTGATTATCGCATTAACGCGAAGCGCTCTTGTTCTACGGCTGATGCTGTAGAAATATGAATAGATATTGAACGCATTCATTAAGGGGAGTAAAACACATGCTCCCTCAAAAAAAAAAGAAATGAAGGTTTTAGCTATAGCTTCAAAAGGTGGTCATTGGGTTGAATTGTTAAGGCTGATGCCAGCCTTTTCAGGAATGGAAGTGGTATTTGTATCCACTCAACAGGATTTGGCGGACACGGTTCCCGGTAAGAAATTTTATGCCGTACCGGATGCCAACCGCTGGAATAAATACAAGTTGATCCAGATTTTCTTCCTTGTAGCTAAAATTGTTTACAAGGAACGTCCCAAGTTCATCATTTCCACGGGGGCAGCACCAGGGTTACTTGCCCTTGCAGCCGGGAAGTTGCTCGGGATCAGAACCATCTGGGTAGATACGATTGCAAGTGCCGAGAAGCTTTCGCTAAGTGGCAAAATTGCAATCCGGTTTGTTGATAGAGTTTATACACAGTGGCCTGAACTATCGGGTCCAAAAGTAATTTACGCAGGTAATATATTATTATGATTTTTGTAACGACAGGTACACAGGCCCCTTTTAACAGACTTGTAAAAGTCATGGACGCATTAGCGTCAGAACTAAATGGAGAAGAAATAATCGTACAGGCCTCGGGTGTTAATTTTGAAACAAAAAACGTAAAAGTAGTAGGCTTTTTACACCCTAAGGAATACAGCCGGATTTTTAATGAAGCCCGTCTTGTAATCAGTCATGCAGGTATGGGTTCTATCGTATCTGCACTGACCAAAGGAAAACCCATTATTGTTATTCCGCGGAAAGCAGCACTTGGAGAGCATCGTGACGACCATCAGGTGGATAGCGCCAGGAAGATGGAAGCGCTGGGCTATGTGCCTGTTGCATATGATGAAGAACAGCTTAGAACAAAAATTATAAATATGTTAATGGATGATTCCGCAATCTCAGAAGCCAAGATAGGTGAATATGCTTCAGGGAGTCTTGTGAGTTCCATCCGGGGATTTTTATTAAGTAGTTAAGTAGCAGACAGGGTGCAGAATCAAGTTCAAAGTATAAAGTCTTTCTTTTTCCAACACATATTCGTCATTATCATGACGGTCTCAGGACTAATTTCAATTGCCTTGTTAATGAACAAAGGTCAGGCGAAATTTGCAGAATACGCCCTGGAAGCGGTATTTCTTAGCTATTCTTCCCTGGCATTGTGGTGGGCCAAAAGAAATGAATTCGTATTAAGCATTGCCTTTATACGTTGGGGCTGTCTGATTTATCTCGGCGTCAGTTACATATACGCCGTAGATATCAGAGGTGCTAACCTGCAGGATTTTCTGCTCATCTACAAGTCTTTTGTTTACCTTTTCTTTCTGAGCTTACTGGCTGGGAAGAAACTTATGACATACGAAGGCACCAATAAACTTCTTTTTATCCTGTTGGGCCTGTTCTTTGTAAAGTATGTAGCCATGATCGTGGTAAAAGGCGAAGATCGCCCGATCCTTTACATGGAAAATAACTTTGAGCTAATGCTCATCTATGCATTATTCCTGATCCGGTATACGGTAACCAAAGAGAAAGCGCTTACGGTGCTGGGTTTTGTAGGACTGATTACCATTCTGTCGCTCTCCAGATCCTCTTTACTGATGTACTGTGTGCTGGTACTGTTTGTTTTTTATAACTCCTATGAAAAAACCCGAGTATTCATCATCCCGGGTGCCATATTGATTTTAGGTAGCGTCATTGTATTTATCTTCAGTCAACGTGACTCCAGCATCGAAGAGATTGATCGATTTAAGTTCATGATGGTATGGTGGTCGCAGGTGAAAGACTGGAGCCTTTTTGAATGGATGGTAGGTGCACCAAGAATTACAAACCTTTCTACACCCGCCTGCAGGTTTTTTTACCATTGGTATGATACCCTGTTTAGCCGTTCTGGTAATGGAACTTGCTATTCGGTGGTTTTTCACTCCTTCTTGTTACGCGCAATTTTTGATCATGGCATACTCGGGCTGCTGTTTATCATTTTCGCAGCTTATAATCTTTTAATTGTAAGTGGCGTACGCAAGGGGGCAGCACTTGTATTTGTTTCCATAGTAATTATAAATGGGTTGTCGGTTTCATCGTTTAACAATCTGTTTTTCGCGGTAAGTACCGTATTTTTAATGGCAACCAATACTGAATTTCCGGATGACGAGACGGAAGAAGAGATGATTGAAGAGGAAGTTCTATAATAAAACGAATAAACGTAAATGAAGGCAAACATTAAACATAACTTTTTAGGCTATTTTAAATTTTTTTACAAGGTACTTGGAACCAAGTTCATCCTTGATCTTTTTCTCAGCGTCTGCGTGAGTTTCCTCGATGGTATTGGTTTGGCCATGTTCATACCGCTGCTGCAATCGATGGATGAAGGTAGTACCGCAAGTACAGGTGAATCCATGGGTATGCTGCACTTCCTCACCGATGTTTTTACCGCAGTAGGCCTGCCGCTGAATATCTATAGCGTCTTAATTATGTTGGTTACCCTGTTTGTAATGAAGGGCTTCCTGAAGTTCGGACAGCTTTACTCACAGGTTGGTCTTAAGCAGACCTTCATTAAATCCATACGTTATGGATTGACTGACGATCTGCAAAACCTGAGTTATACCGGATTTCTTAAACAAAATGCAGGTAAGATCCAGAATACGGTAACTACCGAAGTGCAGAAGGTGCAAACAGCACTGGCACACTACCTGACCGCAGTAAGTGCAGTGGGTATGTTGCTTACCTACGTGGTTATGGCCTTCCTGGCCAACTGGCAGTTTGCTTTTCTAGTTGCCATTGGTTCATTACTAACCAATTTGCTGTTCAGCCGCTTTGTGAAAACCGTAAAATCGGCATCATTCAAGATCTCAAGCAGGGGAAACCTATTCAATGCCTACTTAATCGAAGCAGTACACTTCTTTAAATACCTTAAAGCAACCAATCAATTTGCTGGCTTTTCAAAGAAGATCAGGGGTGTAATTGATGAAACTGAAACACTAAACCGTAAAATCGGATACTACCAGGCCATAACGGCCAGTATTCGTGAACCACTGGTGCTGGTTATCGTTGTTACGGTAATTATTATTCAGATCCGTTGGATGGACGGCAACCTCGGGTCGGTTATCCTGAGTTTACTCTTATTCTACCGTGCACTTACTTTCCTGATGAACTTTCAAAATTCCTGGCAGAACTTCGTTCAGAATGTTGGAGCAATAGAAGGAGTTTCCAGAATATCTGAAGAAATGAAAGCCAACAGGGAAATCATGACCAACAATATGTTCACTGGCTTCAACCGTGAAATTGAAATCAGGGACCTGATCTTCAAATATGGTAACCACAAGGTGATTAATAATATTAACATGAAGATTCCGAAAAACAACACCATTGCGTTGGTGGGGGAAAGCGGATCTGGTAAAACCACCCTGGCGAACATCATCACTGGTATTCTTCCACCGGCAAGTGNNATGGTGGATGGCATCAAGGTGTCGCATTACAATACAGACAGTTTCCGTGGCACAATAGGCTATATCTCTCAGGAGCCTGTAATTTTCAAGGACAATGTTTTCAATAACGTAACCTTCTGGGCAGATCCAACACAAGAGAATGTTACAAGATTCTGGGAGGTTATTGAGCTCGCTTCGCTTACAGACTTCGTAAAGGGGCTTGCAGAGCAGGAGCAGACGAGCCTGGGTGATAAAGGTATGCTGATATCAGGCGGTCAGAAACAAAGGATCTCCATCGCAAGGGAGCTTTATAAAAAAGCAGAGATTCTAATTCTTGATGAAGCAACTTCAGCACTGGATTCTGAAACAGAGTTATTCATTCAGAAAAACATAGAGAAGCTACAAGGTAACTACACCATCATCATAATAGCGCACCGTTTATCAACGATCAAAAAAGCGGACCAGATCTATATGCTGGAATCAGGAAAGGTAAGCTATAGTGGTACTTTCAATGAGTTAACCGAAAAGTCAGAACGTTTCAAACGCATGGTTTCGTTGCAACAGATATAATCATACATTGTATTTTATCAATTTATAATGAAGATTATACACTATTGCGGTACTTTTTCGAAGCTTTCTGAGACTTTTATATACGATGTCATTGTTGAACTGGAACAATCCGGGATCGACAATAAAGTGGTTGCAAATAGAACGATCATCCAAAAAGAAAGACCATTTTCTAAGGTCATCAAGCTGGAGGTCTCTACTGCTAACCGGGCAATAACACTGATTAAAAAGTGTCTGACCTGGTTGAGGGTGTGTAAATATAAATCGATTGAGGAGCTGCTGAAGTGCAGGCGCGATGCCATACGCAAGGTGCTCATTAGAGAGAAGCCGGATTTGATCCATGCGCATTTCGGTGCGCAGGGTGTCGGAATTCTACCTGTTGCCTTAAAATTGGGTATCCCACTCGTCGTTTCCTTCCATGGCTACGATGCATTCAGGCTGCCAAATGAAAAGGGCTGGCGAGAAAAGCTGTCGGAACTTTTTGCAGGTGCGGGAATAGTGACGGTAGTATCGAAAATTATGTATGAGCAGTTGCTCAGCCTGGGATGCCCGGCATCGAAACTGAAGCTCATCCATGTAGGGAAACGATTAGCGGACTACCCTTTCAGACTGAAACAACAGCCGCAAATCCTTAACTTTATATCGGTTGGACGGCTTCAGGATAAAAAAGNNCCTTTCAGCTGCTAACGCTTAAATACCCGGGACTGTCGCTAAAGATTATTGGTACAGGTAACCAGGAGCAGGAGCTCAGGAGATTGTTGCCAGCAGGGGAACAACAAATCAGCTTCCTTGGAGCCTTGTCACATGAGGATACCAAAAGGCATATTGCCGCTTCAGACGCTTTTATCCTTTGCAGCAAGACGGGAGCAGATGGCGACAAGGAAGGTATTCCGGTTGTGTTGATGGAGGCAATGGCGATGGGCCTTCCCTGTGTGTCAACAAGGCATTCAGGCATACCGGAGGTGATCCCTGAAGAAAGCCATTGGCTATTGGCCGAAGAAGGGAATGCCGCTGATATTGCGGTAAAGATTGAACAGTTGATCAATTCCCCGGCAGCGGAAATCGCAAAGCTCAGCCAACTGGGCAGAAAGAAAATAGAACAGGAGTTTAACCTGGAAACAGAAGTAGCAAAGCTTAAAAATATATACAGCTCAATCATTAATGAATAAGAAGTTAATCATATGTATCCCATCACTTCGCCTCGGCGGAGCCGCAAAAGTTGCCCTTAACCTTACGGAGTACTACCGTGGGAAAGGTACAGCTGTAAGTCTGATCCTAACAGACAGCGCCGACAAAGAGCTTGAGTTTGGTGATGTACCCGCGGGTACCGATGTGATCACGTTGAAAAAATCCAGTGCGCACAGGTACATAAAGCCGTTTTTTAAAATGCTGGAGCTTTATCGCCTGTTTAAAAAAATACAACCGGATGCCATATTAGCGGTTCGTCATGATGCTACTGCAATCAGTTCACTGGCCTGGAAAATGGCCTCGAAACCAGGATCCTTTTTCATCCGTGAGATCAACCCGATCACCAAGACATTAGACCGAAATCCGGTTATGGTTAAGCTTGTTCGTGCCGCCTACCAGGCCGCAGATGGCGTTATTGCCAATTCAAAAGATGTACTTGAAGCACTACGCTCGAAAAATTGGATGGCACCTGAAAAGATCCACGCCGTAGACAATCCGGTGATTAGTAAAACCTTCTTTGAAAAAGCTGCGGTACGTATTGATGACCAGTGGCTAAATGCCTCTGCAAACCCATTATTCATTACCATCGGCAGGCTGGATGTAATGAAAGATCATGCGACGATGATCCGCGCCTTTGCAAAGGTGAAAGCCAGAAAAGACTGCCGTTTGCTGATCATTGGCGAAGGCAAAGAACGTACTAACCTCGAGGCGCTGATTGCAAGCCTCAACCTTAATGGCTTGGTAAAACTTGCCGGAGCAATCGAAAATCCCTATCCCTACCTCAAACACGCCGATGTTTTCGTGCTTTCTTCAGTTTTTGAAGGCTTTGGAAACGTGTTGGTGGAAGCACTCTCTTTAGGTAAGAAAGTAGTCTCCACAAACTGTATCGGCGGTCCAGCTCACATCCTCAGTCAGGGCACCTATGGTAAACTGGTGCCTGTTGGTAATGTCGATGAACTTGCCAACGCGATGTTCGATGCACTGGAACAGAATGTGCCCGCCGAGCCCCTGATCCGGAGGTCGAAAGACTTCTCTGCAGAAGTTATCGGTGAAAAGTATTCTAAAATCATGTTTGAAAATATTAAAGTTTAAAGCTATGCGAAAAATTATTGGTTATACAACCGGGGTATTCGATCTGTTCCATATTGGTCACTTAAATATCCTGCGAAATGCGAAAAGTCAGTGTGACGAGCTTATTGTTGGAATTACAACCGACGAGCTGTGTATGCAGTTGAAGAACAAGATGCCCATCATTCCCTTTCAGGAACGTTGTGACATCATAAGCGCCTTAAGGGTTGTGGATCGCGTAGTGCCTCAAAGCAGGATCGATGAACTTGCAGATCAGGAATTGTATAATTTCGACAAAATCTTCAAGGGTAGCGACTGGGCTGGAAGTCCGAAGTGGAATCATCTGAAAGAACAGTTCGCAGGAAAAGGTGTTGACGTGGTGTATTTTGATTACACGGAGACAACCTCAAGCACCCTGATCAGAACTACGCTGGAACGTTTGCATGCAAATGGCTAACGCCGGCAATTTTTAGTATGAGAAAACCAAATATTAACGCTTATGAATACCTATTTACATAAAGTCTATAAGTCTTACTTCCTGGTATTATCCAAAATATGTGGGTTTTTCGTCAATAACAAAGGCTCTGAAATCATTTTGTTTGGTGCCAGGGACGGAAACTACTATATGGATAATAGCCGTGCCTTATATGAATGGTACACGGAAAACAGAAGGGATAAAACCTTCTACTGGATGACTGTGAGTGCAAAAGTAGAACAGCTGTTAAAAAGCCAGGGACTGCCAGTTATGCGCATCGACAGCCTTCAGGGCATTTATATCCTTCACAAGGCTAAATATGCTTTTTACACGAATCGCTTGCGTGACGTGGCAATTGATTACCGTGCGGTACCATCCAGTCTGAAGATGATTTTTCTCAGCCATGGACAATCTGTAAAAAACACCAGGCTCGCGGTAAATGCAGGTGTGGATACCGGATTTAAGAGCGATAGCCTTAAAGCCGCTGCACAAACGCTGTTTGCCGTTAGTACATCGCCTTTCATGGCTCAGGTACAGGCCAAGAGTAATGGGCTCAAACCAGAAACTTACAAACTTACGGGCTTTCCGCGTAATGACTGGATGTTTAACCCGCCCGCGGAAGCAGTAGCGGCCTGGAATGAATTTACCGGCGGCAGAAAGTATAAGAAGGTTATTCTGTACGCACCAACCTGGAGAAGGACGGAACCTAAAACCTTAATGTTCCCCTTCGCTGATCTGGATGCAGAAGCTTTCGCCAAATACATTACCGATAATGATATTCTTTTATTGCTGCGCCCACATCTTCAGGATCTGACGAACAATGAAGCGTGCGCCAGTGTAACGAGGCGGCTTTGCGCTTTGTCGCCAAACATCAGGCTCGCAACCATCAAAGAATTTGTAGAAGCAAATTATCTGCTTCCTTTCGTGGATGCGCTGATTAGCGATTATTCCTCTATATACCATGACTATTTGCTGCTCGACAGGCCGATATTCTTTGTGCCGTATGATCTCTCCACCTTTGATCAGGACAATGGATTTAAATATCCATACCTGGAGAACCTGCCCGGACCGGTAATAGAAACGCAGAAATCGTTGGTTTTGGCATTCAATGAGCTGCTTGCCGGAAATGATTATTTTTCTGGACATCGTGAGCGGCTTAGTAAGTTAATTTACACTTATAAAGATGGAAATTCCCGGGACCGGTTGGCACAACTGCTACAGGAAACGCTTTAATAAGCATTGAGATACATAAATGCGAAAAAGGCCGGGTAAGACCCGGCCTTTTTTTTCAGCCTCCATTAACGTTTAAACCGCGCTTTATCGTATAAGTTTATATTAAATCTCAAAATTGTAATGAAAATGCTACATTTTCAACTATTGGTTACCACGTACACAAGGTGTGGAGTAACTCCACATTAAAAAGAGTGTCCAGAAAAAAGTTCAAAAATGCCGTTGTGCCAGAAAATCGCCCCGAAATGCAATTACCCTGCCAATTATGGCCTTTTTTAAGAAAGTGCAAATAAATATTTACAAGTTTTTTAGAGTTGGCATGTTATTGCCTTATACCATACCGAACTAAAAAACTTAAATAACAATGCAGTACAAAACGTCTACATTCCAAAAAGCTCATCTAAAGTTAACGTTACTCTTCTTTACACTTCTGATCACGAACTTCATGGCCTGTAAATCTTCACTAGAAGACGACTTAGTACCGGTGGATGAACAAAAGTCTGAAACTGCCTTGACAGCAGATGACCTGGATGCGACTTCAGCAAAAGGGAGCTATCATCTTAAAGGTTATACACTGAAAGAAGTATTCGATTTCCCAATTGGCGCAGCGGTAGTTTATGAACGTTTGAGACAGCCACTTTACGCAAACACACTGAAAAGAGAATTCTCCAGAGTAAGTTCTGAGAGTAACTTTAAATTCAAATACCTGCAACCAGAAGAAGGAAAATTCGACTGGGAGAAAGCAGATGGTATCGTTGACTTCGCCTTAAAAAATAACATGCAAGTACACGGACATACTTTACTTTGGGCAAATGATGGTACTTACCCGGCATGGCTTCGTAACAAGAAAGGTGGTCCTGAAGTATTTGACAAGATCATGAAAGATCACATCACAACCGTCCTTAAACACTATAAAGGTAAAATCCAGTCCTGGGATGTAATCAATGAGAGTTTAACACCAAGCGGAAAGTATGTAGATAACATCTTCCTGAGAAAACTAGGGCCAGACTATATCTATAAAGCTTTCAAATATGCCCGCGAAGCTGATCCGAATGTTAAATTGTTCATCAATGATTTCAGCCTTGAATACGCTGGTAAGAAACTTAAAAGATACCTTGCAATGGCTGATGAACTGGCAGAACGTGGTGTAAAAATGGACGGAATTGCTTTCCAAATGCACACGGTACTTAGAATCACCATGCCACAGGTAGAAAAAAGCTTTAAAATGGTCGCAGATAAAGGCCTCTTGGTGTACCTTTCGGAGTTTGATGTCGCGCTTAGACACAACATGCCAAAAACATTCCCGCTAACAGATTTCCTGGCAAGACAACAAGGACAAAAGTATAAGGAAATTGTTAAGACACCCCAGGTGGTGATTCCCAAGAGACAACAATTCGGAATCACCACCTGGGGTGTCGGCGATAAAGACTCTTATTTCAACAGAGGTTATAAAGACTTTGATCGTGATCACCCGCTATTATTCAATGTAGAATATAAAGCTAAATGGGCCTACAGAGGTTTTATTGAAGCTGGTTTAGGAAGGCGAAACAAGTTATTCTAAATAAAATTGAATTGATTTAAATTAAGAAAGGCTGCTCTAAATGGGGCAGCCTTTCTCTTTGGGGAGGTTTTTGCTATGTTGCACATTAAACCTTTTAACTTCTAAGACTTCTTATTTACATGAGATACATTCTGCTGATTACTTTTTTCCTCAATACCATTTTCATTGCCAACGCTCAGACCTTTGATTATTCCAGTTCCTCCGAAACGCCCCCGGTGCTGAAGTCAGTAGCGCCATTTCCTATAGGAGCTGCAGTAGGCATCAAACACATGCGCAACAATCCGAGGTACCGCAACCTGGTAAAAGAACAATTCAACAGTATTACCGCCGAAAATGTAATGAAGTTCAAAGCGGTACACCCTTCAGAACATGTATTCAAGTTCGACAATGCGGATGAGATCATCGCTTTTGCGGAGGAAAACAATATGCGGGTCCATGGACATACCCTGTTATGGGCAATGAGCAACCCGGCCTGGGTTAGATCGTACCAAGGGGACAAAACGGCCTGGAAAAACCTCCTGAAAACACATATTCAGACTGTAGTTAAACATTTTAAAGGCAAGGTGCGCTCCTGGGATGTGGTAAATGAAGCTTTTACAGATGGGGGAGGGCTCAAGAAGTCGATCTGGCTGCAAAAAATTGGTCCAGAATACATTGAGCTGGCTTTCCGCTATGCCCATGAAGCAGATCCGGATGCCTTGCTTTTCTATAATGATTACGGACAGGAGTATGTTGGCAAAAAGATGTATGCCATTTTAAATATGATAAAGGATTTTAAAAAGCGCGGCGTTCCCATTCACGGACTTGGCATGCAGATGCACATACCCGTTCGGCTCTCTGATGCGAAAATCCAGCAAGCGATGAAAGTAGCTGCAGGCAGCGGTTTACTCATCCACCTTTCAGAACTGGAAATATCTGTAAAACACCAGATGCCAAAACCTTTTATGATGAATGAACAGCTGTCGCGGCAGCAGGCAGAAAAATATAAGACCGTATTCAGGGCCTATAGCAGCATTCCTAAAAAGCAGCAGTTTGGTATTACCACCTGGAATGTGGGCGATGCAGACTCCTACCGGAACAGCAAGGGGCGTAATCATGATCATCCGATGATGTTCGATACGCAATACAGACCGAAGCCCGCCTTTAAAGCCGTTATAGATGCACTTAAACAACCGTAAAACCAACATAATATACGAGCCCGCAAAACCAATTGCGGGCTTTTGTGTTTATAGTAGCAGTTTTCTCCATATTTAATACGGCTTTTTGAAGGAAATACTGAACTCTAAAGGTGTATTTACTTTCCGCGTTCTGCGGCTTTCTCACTTTTTACCCAAAATTTCCTAAAACATTAGGCATTCTTTCGCGGTATCTGGTTCTGGTTTAAATATTGCAGATGTTTGGCAACGTTAGCGCTCGCAGTCACGAATTATTACACCTTTAACAGAGTTTTTATATGTCTTCTTTAAAATGTAGTATTATCGTCCGGTCCTTCAATGAAGAAAAACATATCGGAAGGTTACTAAAAGGCATTTCACAGCAAAGTATTTACGATATGACCGAAGTCATATTGGTTGATTCCGGTTCTACCGACCGCACTGTTGAAATTGCCCGTTCTTATGGCGTAAAAATCGTTAACATACGCCCTGAAGACTTCTCTTTTGGAAGAGCCCTGAATATGGGCTGTGCTGTTGCTAATGGCGACTACCTTCTTTTTGCCAGTGCACACGTTTATCCGTTATACACAGATTGGCTGGAAAAGATGATCGCACCATTTTCAAATGAGAAGGTTGCCCTGGTTTACGGCCGTCAGGTTGGTAACGAAATCACCAAATACTCCGAACACCAGCTATTCAGGAAGTGGTTCCCTTCGGTTTCCAATCATGAACAGCGCATACCATTTTGTAATAATGCGAATGCAGTGGTGCGCCGCGAGTTGTGGACAGACCAACAATACGATGAAAGCCTTACAGGGCTTGAAGATCTTGATTGGGCAACAAAAATTCAAGCTAAAGGGTATGTAATCGCTTATGAAGCCTTTGCACCAATCGTACACGTTCACGAGGAAACACCTTCCAGAATTAAAAACCGCTACCGCAGAGAGGCCATCGCATTAAAGAATATTTATCCGGATGAGACCTTTTCATTCTGGAGCTTTATCCGCCTTACCAATTCCAACATCTGGTCGGATGCCGTTCATGCCATCCATGAAGGCAAGTTCCTGGCTGAGTTTCCTTCCATCATTATGTTCCGTACACTACAGTTCTGGGGTACTTACCTGGGCTATAACCGCGACAGCAAACCGGATGAGACGCTGCGCATGCGCATGTACTACCCGAATGCTTTCCGGAAAATGCTTTTCCGTAAAAAGCACGAAGAACCGGAATATGGTTTTGGGAAGAAAATTAACTACGCAGAATTAGAATACTAAACCATATATGTCCATAAACAAGCTAACCGCCATTGTACCAATGCGCCACTCCAGCGAGCGCGTACCCGGAAAAAACTACAGGGATTTTGCTGGAAAACCACTTTTCCACTATGTTGTTCAAACCTTGCTGGACTGCAAGCAGATTGACCAGGTTGTTATTGACACCGACAGCGATATCGTGATGGAGCAATGTGCTGAGCATTTCCCTACGGTATTGGTGCTGGAAAGACCTGAACACCTGAAAGATGGTGCCATTCCAATGAACGATGTACTGTTGAACACCATTAACCAGGTGCCTTCGGAGTTTTACCTTCAAACCCACAGTACCAACCCGATCCTTACCGCAGCTACCTTAAGCGCCGGTATCGACACGTTCTTTAAAAGTTATCCCATGTATGATTCCCTGTTTTCAGTAACCAGAAAACATGTACGCTTCTGGGATAGCCTGGCAAGACCAATAAACCACAATGCCAACATCCTATTGAGAACACAGGATCTTCCGCCGATTTTCGAGGAAAACTCCTGCTTTTACCTGTTCACCAAAGAGATCCTGGAAAGCAAACACAACCGTATCGGCAACAGACCTTATCTGTACGAGATTCCGGAAGCTGAAGCGCAGGATATCGATGTGGAACTCAACTTTATCATGGCCGAACTACTCTATAAAAATCTGAACACCATATGAAAGTCTTAGTGACCTGTCCCCCGATGCTTAAAGCCATCGATGAGCTTCGGTATCTTTTTGAAGAAAAAGGAATTGAATTGATTACCCCTGATGTTGTTCAGGTACTTACTGAAGAAGAACTTATTGAAATCCTGCCGGGCGTAGATGCCTGGATCATCGGTGATGACCCAGCTACAGAACGGGTATTCACTGCCGGAAAAAACGGTAAACTCAGAGCCGCAGTAAAATGGGGCGTAGGGGTGGATAATGTGGACTTCGCAGCTTGTGAAAAGCTTGGCATCCCAATCCAGAATACACCACGAATGTTCGGTAATGAAGTGGCAGATATGGCTATGGCCTATTTCACCGGCCTGGCACGCGACAGCTACCGTGTAGACCGCGAAGTACGTAAAGGCAATTGGATCAAACCTCCGGGTATGTCCACTACAGAAAAAACCGTAGCCCTGATTGGCCTTGGTGATATTGGTCTTGCAACGGCACGCCGCCTGAAAGGCTTTGATGTTAAAATTAACGCTTACGATCCCTTTACTTCCCTGAATGCGGAAAATGCAGGCGTAGATCAGATCCTTGAATTCCCTGAAGGTCTTGGAGAAGCTGATTTCGTGATCATCACTTGTGCATTAACCCCTTCAAGCCACCACCTGATCAATGAAAAAAGCATTGAACTGATGAAAGATGGTGTGAAGATCATCAATGTGTCCAGAGGTGGATTGATTGATGAGCCTGCACTAATTGCGGCCCTGAAATCAGGCAAGGTAAGTGCAGCCGGACTGGATGTATTTGAAGTGGAGCCACTACCAAAGGATAGTGAACTGCGCCAGTTTGAATATTGCATTTTCGGAACACACAATGGTTCCAATACCAAAGAAGCAGTAATCAGAGCAAGTCACCGGGCAATAGACATTCTGTTTGGATTTTTAGGACTAAAAGAAGTATGAGTAACAAGAAAACCGTAGTAATAACCGGTGTATTGGGTGGCATCGGAAAACAACTCGCCCAGACCTTTCAGGAAAACGACTATAATGTAATCGGCCTTGATATCCGCGATGCGGATGCACCATGCTGTGCAAAGTTCTTCAAATTCGACCTGCACCGCTATTGCCATGATGCTGCCTATAAAGAGGAAATGGAAGCGATTTTCGATGCGGAGATCCCTGAACTGTTTCTGCTGATCAACAATGCAGCTGTACAGATCTTGAGCAGCGTTTCAGACATTAAACTTGCCGATTGGAACCAGACGCTCAATGTGAACCTGACCGGACCTTTATTGCTGAGCCAGTTCTTCCTGTCAAGACTGACCAAATCAATGGGTTCCATCATCAATATTGCGAGTATCCACCACCAGCTTACCAAACGTCAGTTCGTAGCTTATGCAAGTTCTAAGAGCGCATTGATCGGCTTAACAAAAGCCATGTCGGTAGACTTAAGGGGTCAGGTGCGTGTAAACTCCATCAGCCCTGCAGCCATCGATACCCAGATGCTGCGTGATGGCTTTGGAAATGACGAGGCTAAAGTGCAGATGTTAAACGAATTGCACCCAAGTCAGCGTATTGGTAAACCACAGGAGGTATCTCAGCTGGCTTTGCTGCTGGCAGAAGATAAACTTGGATTTATCAACGGTGCCAACCTGAATATCGATGGTGGTATCAGTAATGTTCTGAAAGACTTAGATTAATGTATAATCACCCGGTCGTAAACCGCTTATGGAATTCACCGACATTTAATACCTGGCTGAGTTATTCAACAAGGGCATTGAGCCTGTTTGTTGTACTTCCGCTGGTGCTGAAGAACTTCAGCACCGCGGAAGTATCACTATGGTATCTCTTCGCCACCTTCATTGGTCTGCAGGGCCTGGCAGATATGGGTTTCAAAACAACCTTTATCCGCTTCATCTCTTATGCCATGGGCGGCGCCACAACCATCGGTAAAAACCAGCTGGCGGCATCAGGGAAAAAGGAAGCGAACTGGTCCCTGGTGGCCAGGATCTTCTCCATGATGCGCTACATATACAAGCGGCTCAC
>DCLG01000090.1:119437-138677 GCA_002320935.1 Pedobacter sp. UBA1654
ATCACCATTGGCAGCTGGGCAATGAACCGCCCCGTGTCTCTGGTGGAAGACCAGCAGGAGGCCTGGATGGCCTGGGGCGTCATCATTCTGATCTCTACCATTAAATTTTACGGCACGATTTACGCCAATTACCTGGAGGGACTAAACCAGATTGCACTGGTCAGACGCTGGGAAGCATTAACCTCTATCGGCTCTATTGTAAGCAGTATTATGGCGCTGATCTTTTTTCAATCGCTTATTGCATTGGTTATTGCCAATCAATTCTGGCTGCTGATCAACTTCTACCGCGATTACCAGCTTTCGCGTCATGTAGAAAACAATGCTTTTGAAAAGCTGGATAAGCATATTCCTTTTAATAAGGAGTTTTTTCAAAGCGTATGGCACCCCGCGTGGAGAAGTGGGCTGTCGGGCTTTATGTCCAATGGTCTTGCAAGCATCACCAGCCTCATCTATGCACAAATGGGCAGTGCAGCAAGTCTGGCTTCTTACTTACTCGCATTAAGGCTGCTGGCGCAGATCCGGGAAATTTCGATGGCACCTTTTTACAGCAAGATCCCCTTATTCTCGAGGTTACGTGCCTTTGGCGATATGAGTGGTCTCATCCAGAAGGCACAACGAGGTATGATGATTTCAAACACACTGTTCGTTCTGGGTTGTATCGTAGTTGGATGTCTGGGTAATTCCCTGTTGGAACTCATCGGCTCCGATGTCCCATTTGTGGACATCAAGTTGTGGCTATTACTTATACTGGCGTATTTTGTTCACCGTTACGGTGCCATGCACATTCAGTTGTACAGTACCACCAACCACATCATCTCACACATTGCAGATGGCGTCTCGGGCATTATTTTCATCGTCGTTACGCTTTCGCTTTTCGGTAAATTTGAACTCTACGCCATTCCAACAGGAATGCTGGCCGGATATTTGGGTTTCTATGCCTGGTATGCTGCATATCACTCCCTCAGGAGTATGAAAGTTAACTTTTTTGCTTTCGAATCTAAAACCATTACCGTACCAGTGCTGCTGTTGCTTACTTTCTTCATTATCATTATGTTAAATCCGGATTTCGCCGGAAAAACTAGCTTACTAACCAATATCTTTAATTAAAATTCGTTTCGCTCCGCAAATACTGAATAAACCATACTCACAACCACGATAAAATATAACAATGATTGACTTAACCCGATTTAATCCAGCCCGAATTGTACCGGCAATCAAGCGCCGCATCAACGAAAGACCATTTCTTAAATCCTGGAACGAATCTGAACTCGGCAAAAACAACCGGGAAGTGCTGCTCCAGTATAAAGATAAATACAAGGGCAAACGTTTGTTCCTGATCTGCAATGGGCCAAGCATCAAAGACATGGATCTTTCTGTCCTGAAAGATGAATATACCATGTGCTTGAATCGCTTTTACATCTATTTCGATAAGATCGGATTTAAACCAAACTTCCTGGTTTGTGTGGAAGGCATGGTACTGGAACAATTCGCGGATGATATCAACAATCTGGATATTCCAAAATTTGTAAACTACCGCTACCATAAGGAACTGGATAAATGCCATTACCTTAAAGAAGCTTACTCATTTAATCCTTTTTTCCAGGATGACCTGACGAAACCTGCACACTTCGGTGGTACCGTTACTTTCGCTTCATTACAGCTGGCCTATTGGATGGGCTTTCAGGAGGTCGTGATCATTGGTATGGACCACTCTTTCGCTGAAAAAGGCATGGCTTCTACAGTAGAGGTCCGCAACTACGAGGAAGATAAGAGCCACTTCGATCCGAACTACTTCCCTAAAGGCATCCGCTGGGTATTGCCAGATCTGGAAAAATCTGAATATGGATACCGCATTGCTAACAAATTTTATAAAGAACATGGACGCCAGATCACTGACGCAACTGTAGGGGGTAAATGCACCATTTTCGATAAAGGAAACTTCAAAGAAATCATCAAACAAAAATAGACGCAACAAAGCCCGGTATTTTATAAATAACGCTCCCGCATGTATTTATATCAACATAAACGAATCTATTTTTATGAAACAACTTATAAAACAAGTTTATTACTCGCTTTATAATGTATTTCTTGACTCGCATTTAAATGCGCAGGGAACACCAAAAATGAGTCTTCAGGAAAGACTCAAGATCAGCTGGAAACACCGCGTCGCCGCCAGTACCAATATCACGATCTCTGAAAATGAAAAAAGGTTCGCAAGCCTGAGAAACAAACATGCCGGGCAAAGGTGTTTTATCATCGGAAATGGCCCGTCATTAAACAAAGTAGATCTTACCCTGCTCAAAAATGAGTTCACCATGGGGGTAAATGCCATATATACCAATTATGAAAACATGGGCTTCCACCCAAACTACTATGTGGTGGAAGACATCTTCGTGGCAGAAGACCGCCAGGATGAGATCAACGCTTTCAAAGGCCCGGTTAAATTCTTCGGTAACTACCTGAAGTATTGCATCAAACCAGCAGAAGATGTGATTTGGTTAAATGTACGCTTCAAATATGAAGACCGGGAAGCATTGCCAAACTTCTCTAAAAATGCGTTAAGACAAGTTTGGGTGGGTGGAACAGTATCCTATATCAACCTGCAACTAGCCTATTACCTGGGTTTCAAGGAAGTTTACCTTGTGGGCTTCGACCATAATTATGACATTCCTAAAGATGTGAAGGTAGAAGGTACAGAGATCCTGTCATTAGGGGATGATGTAAATCACTTTAACAAAGACTATTTCGGAAAAGGCAAACGCTGGCACGATCCCATGGTAGACAGAATGGAAAAATCTTATATGCAGGCAGACCGGTACTTTAAAGCTGATGGACGAAGAGTCTATAATGCAACGGTAGGCGGTAAACTGGAAGTCTTTGAAAGAGTCGAGTATGACAAGTTATTCTAGCGCTAAGCCAGTTCTGGTATCTGTTCTGATCAACAATTATAATTATGCGCCTTTTATCCAGTACTGTCTGGATTCCTTATACAATCAAACGTATAAACACATAGAAATAATTGTTTATGATGATGGATCTACAGACAATTCCCTGGAGGTGCTGCAAAGAAATGCCGACAAAATTAAGATCATTTCTCAGCCCAATCATGGGAAATACCCCTCTTTTAATCAGGCCAACGGGATTTACCAGGCCTTTAAGGCCTCTACAGGCGAAATCATCTGTTTACTCGATAGTGATGATGCTTTTGCAGCTACGAAGGTCGAGAAAGTGGTTGCAGCTTTTCATAAGTCACCTGAATTGACCATGGTCCAGCACAACATGTACCGGATTGATGTGAACAATCAACCAACGGGCGAAATCGGAAAGAAAAACTTTATCATCGATGAGCGTCTGCTGCATGGTATCTATTTCACCCGCAGAATTGATCCTTTTTTTGTACAAACCAGTGCGCTTTCATTTTCAAGGACATTTCTTCAGAAAATGCTGCCGCTCCAGGAAGGTGTTTATGAGCTGATCTGGGCTGATGTGCGCCTTTCCCGTGCAGCCGTCTTTACCGGTAAAGTGAAGACCCTGGAAGAATTACTTTCAGAGTATCGGGTACACGGTACAAATGACTCGGGTAAGCTTAAGGATCCCGTTTTCTTTAACAAATTCAGAAAACAGCATTATGCCTACTTTAATGAACAGGCCCTTAAAAATGGAATGCCTGCACTACGTCAGATTCCAAATAGCCTGAGCAAAGTCCGATTAGCAATTTATATGCTGGTTGGAAGCCATCCAATGAAGGAGCGCATCCGCTTCTTTAAAACCTTTTTCACAAAGAAAGCTGCCTGACAGTTTCTGCGGCAGCAATTGAGAATATAGTTACTTATGGATAGAATAGGGGTCTCGTACCCTTATTCTATTGTTGTTTCTTCAGGACGAGGTTGTTTGCTTTTAATAAGCTGGAATACAAATTCAAGTTGCTCATCGGGCGTCAGCTCCGTGTTATCAAGCACAACAGCATCTTCTGCCTGTATCAGCGGACTTTCAACCCTCGTGGTATCAGCATAGTCACGCTGTTTCAGGTTCTCATAAACTTCTTCAAGACTGGTATGCATGTCTCCGTTATTTCGCAACTCGTCAAAGCGACGCTGTGCACGTACCATAGGATCTGCGGTCATGAATAACTTTACGGGAGCATCCGGGAAAACAGCAGTACCAATATCGCGGCCATCCATCACAATGTTTTTTACTGCACCCATATGTTGCTGCTGGCGCACCATTTCCACCCGTACCTGCTTCAGACTGGCAACCTTACTAACAAAGTTTGCAACAGGCATCTGCCGGATCTCTTCAGAAACTTCTTCGCCGTTCAGCGTAATATGGGTTTGATAATCCCGGGAATGGAAATTCAGCTCAATCTGATCCAATGCGGCAGCAATTGCCTGTTCATTCTGCACATCAACCTGATTACGCAGGAAATACAATGTTACTGCACGGTACATCGCTCCACTATCGATATAGATGAAACCGAGTTTCTTTGCCAATGCTTTTGCAATGGTACTTTTGCCGCAAGATGAGTAGCCGTCAATCGCTACAACCAGATTTGTTCTCATTGTTGCGAAAATACGGAATTTTCAAAGCATTTCAGGGAACAAAAGAAGAACGGCCTTTTGGGAAAAAACGCTCAAAAATGAGCAATACTGCAAGCAGGACCAAAGCCCAGCCCCAGGCCGGATGGCGCTCCTGCTTTAAACGCTGCTGACTGGAAGCCTGATCCCGAACAGCATCGGCTTCTACGGCTTCCAGCTGCCTTTGGGCTGCAGCACTGCTAAACTGCTTCAGTTGACCTGCCGAACGGTTTTGCTGAGCACTAATCCGCACTTTCTCAGCTTCCGCTTCAAAGCCCTTACCCGGCTCGAAACTAAACCTGCCCTTCGGCCAGATCTCAACCTGGTAGCTGCCGGATGAATCTTCGAAATTCAACTCTTGCTGTGTTGTGCTACTGTTCCCTTCAAGCAGCGATCCCCGCGTAACTTTCTGCAACTGCCGGCTATTCAGCGCTGTGCTTTCTTTAGCTTTGCTACTCCGTTGCAATAGGCCACAGGCAGGCACCAGGCAAATAATTATTCCAGCAAAGCCGGTCCAGCAGCGGGGAAATCGTCCCGTCTCGTAAAATTTAAGCATATCATAGATGTTTAAAGGAAGAAAGCATATTTGTTTATAGAGCGCCGGTGGCGCAGCCGTTTGTAAACGCCATCCCCATCACGGGAACCTTGTGGATTGGTGTTTCCTTCAATAGATTGTATCCAGTCCTGCCGGATGCCGGTCACCAGCCCTACATGGCCAATGCGTTTTAATGTAGGAATGTAGATCCCCAGGATGGCCCCGGGTTTGGCAACCTTGCTCAGCTTTGAAGCGGGGAAAAGGGCAGGCGACCAGCCGGAACGGGGTTCCTTATAACCCGCCTGCCCGTGCAGCCAACTCAGAAATGCCGCACACCAGGCATGTCCCTTGCCAAGTCCAATGTACCTCAGGTAACGTTCCACCTGCGGTCCCTCGTTCTTCCCATGCTGTTCCCGTACCCTCAATTCCTGTTCAGCCAGTGCAATGATCCTTGCCGCGCCGTTCTGAGCCGGACCTGCCCTTAACAGATGGCGTTCAGGCAGCCAATTGCCGAAAGCAGGAGCAGTGCAAATGAGCAGTAGTAAAATCCGAGCTGTTGCCATGGTGCTAAAGTTTTAAATTGTGAAACCAAAATTGATATTGCCGGTAGCCCCAGGTGTTGCCATACCCGCTGCATGATCAACCCGCAGAGCATTGTCATCGCCACAAAGCAGATGAGCGACAATAAAATCAGCAGCCAGATATTCGGGTCAATGCTGCCCGAAAAGGGCATGTTGTGCTGCATCCAGCGGTTACCCAGCAGCCATAAGCTGAGCAGCAGGCCCAGAAACAGGCCCAGTTCCAAAGGAAGGAGCCGGGGTTTTACGCCTGGAAGGCGATTGATATAGCCTAAAAGTTTAATGCCTAAAGTTTTCATGATTAATGTCCGTGTTTAATAAAGCGTTGCTGATCCTAAACATTCAGGAAGCGCGCCCGCAAGCAGGCGGCGCTTCCTGAAAATGTCGACTTAAAAAACGTTCAGTGAACCCATGTAGAAGCTGTCACTCACGTCCTTGCCGTCTGCAGACACAAANNCCGCAAAATCAAGCGGCAATTGCAGGGTATAAGTGGTTGCCGATCTTGGCGCTGCACCTGGCAACATCACGTACACGTCCTTGGTTTGGTTATAAACCAGTAAGGTCAGCAGATCTGTCCCTGCACTGGCACCCGGGTTTACCCAGTTGTAAACCAGATTGCTCTCATCCGCAACATCTATGGTCACACCCATCGGTTTTTGCAGGTTACCCTTGCTGTAGCTGAATTTGGCGTAATCAATGCTGAAGTTCGGCGATACTCCGGTAATCGCTTCGTTCAGGTTGGCCGCCAACGCCTTGTTTAGCGAAGTTAAGCCTGTTTTTCCGGCCGGAAAGCCTGTTTTTACCAGACCATGCAGCGGTCGCAAAAAGCTCGTCATCAAAGCGAACTTCAATCGCTGATCCAACTGCGCCTGGCTCGGGTTATCTGCCCGTACATCACCAAGTCCTTTCATGTAGTGTACACCACGAACCACACTACCAACTACACGTCCTACTTTTCCTCTGAAAAAGCCGAGGATGCCTTCATTGTAAATTCCCATTTTCTTTGTTTTTAAGGGGGTTTATAAAATTTGTTTATTTCGTAAGTCGAGAGGTGGCTGGCCAGACCCTGTGCAAACATTACGATACAAATGAAGGTTAAGCGCTCCGGCCAGGGGGTGGCAGGGTGGCAGCCACCTTTTTGCCACCAGCATTGAAATGTGATTAAAGGCGGTTTTTTGCCAAAAATATTTTGATCTATTTTTTTTGCCCTACAATAACGCCGATATATTCGTTCTTAATGACAAGGATCATCTGCTCCAGAATCGAGATCAATGTTTCACTTGCGCTAACATGTTTCTCCTTAAATCGTCTTCGGAAGGAGTCCGGCTGAATCTCCTCCAGGCCGGCAGTGGTGAAATGATCGGCCAGGAATTCCGTAAACTTCCGCTGCCCTTTATGGCCCAGCCGGATCACTTCCATCGTGATCAGCGTCTGTGTCCAGATGGCCAGTACCCGCTGACTTACCTGGAGCTGGAATTTACCGGTAGCGGAAAGGCCTGGCAGTAGTGCTTTTTTCGTACCCTTCCAGGAGGGTTCAGCAGCATCTGTTTCAAATTCAGCAGCTTCCAGGTAGCTGATTTCACTGCTTACAAATTCGATCAGCAAGGTTTTTAAAGCGGGGTACTGAGGGTAGAGGGATATGCCTGGAAGGGAGAGTAGCTGTTTAATGGCTTTATCATGCCAGTTCAGCAACATCAGTTTACGCTTACTGCCCTCGGCTTCTTCCAATGCTTCCAGAATCTTGTTCCTGCAATACTGATAAGACTCGGGGGTATTAAAATCTAACCTGATCACCGTATGCATCAGCATCAGATCCTGGTCGGCCGTTTCCCTACTTTGCAACAATACCTGCATCAGCTGCTCCATGTATTGTAGATTCTGCCAGGTTATGCGTTGTCGCACACAGAAGCTGTGTACATAATCTGTTAGCAGTTCTGATAAGATCGGGTCCGCATTGCTGGATCTGAACCTGGACCTCAGCAGGTCATTGTCCCGGCCCAGCTGGCTCAGCCGGGTTGCCAGATAATAGGCTGGCACCAGTTCCTCCGGTTCCAGGCCCTTTATGCCCCCACGCTCCAGAAAGCTTTCCACCTCCACCAACATCAGCCAGAGTGCCTCATAAAAATGCTTCGCATTGCGGCCAAGTAAGCCATACACCGCTGTTTGCTGCATCTGCTGAAAACGATCTTTCATGCGGAACAGATCACCGTAGTTTTGCTGGCACAGCCGGTGATAGTCGGCAGTCGGAATCTCGTAACGGAAAACCTTTAGCCCTTCAACCGCTGCATCGCCGTTGTCTTTGAGCAGCTGCTGCAGTTCCGGTAAAGATCGTTTCTCGAGGCTGGCCTCAATGTTTGCCAGACTTAAGTCGGCTTTCAGAAGCACTTCAATGTTCTCCAGGATAAATCTATTTCGATTTATTAAATACATATGAGAGGTTGATTAAATTTATATACCCAAGGTAAGTAGATGTTGCACATACCGCAAGTGAGAAGCAAGTGCTATGCTATACACTTGTTCACAAATTTTTAAACAGGAATCCACATAGAAGGTATAACCCTGTTAGCTAAATCGTTTAGCCAATACCAAAACACCTTAACAGATCTGAGAAAATTTGTAGTGATTGTGGGAAAACCTGTGAATAACTTTACGCTCTGCCTGCCTTTAGTTCCGCGCAGCAAAAGCAGGTTTCCTCATTAACAAAGCAAATTTCCTTATTAACAGAATTAAACAAACTGCATGATCTCCGCAGCTTGCCAGCATATAAAACCGGGCGCGTTGTGCGACAAACATCATCCTACGACACGACTGTATCTTTTTCTACTTACCGCTGCATTCTACTTACTGCTTCTTTTCTTTCAAATGCTTCGGATTGAAATCAAATGCCCGCAGTACTTTCTGCATGAAGGTATTATAATCCTCCTGCGCACGGGCAAGATCCTCAAGCTTCCTTTCTATGGCATGCGCCGGATACATCAAGGTGAAGTTGGAATATTTCTCCACCCCCAGCTGCTTGAAAACCACCACTTCCTCAGATTCCATAAACTCCCTTGGCGTGTACCATTTCGTAGTGTCCTGTGAATAGATGATGCAACCCGCATTGAAAGCCTTCATCGCGATCTCAAGTTTCGACTTATATGCCTCACTGTTCTTATGCTTCAAATCAATCTTCATGGTATAATCTAAAAGCCTCAAAATTACTAATATTTTTAGTATTACAACACTGAACTGCTTTTTGTTTAGATTTTATATTATTGATACGTAATCATATTGTTACATCTGTAATACAATAATATTTTTATAAGAAAATTAAACATTCCCTTGCGTAAGTGGTTGAATAGTATATCAAAACCGATATATGGAACAGAAAGCACATGAACCGAACACGGTGATCCCAGTCATTGAAGAACAGCTGCACATCAGTAAAGTATGGCAGGAAACCGGCCGCGTGCAGGTTTCTAAAACCGTAACTGAAGAGGCGGTGGACTACAATGTGCCGGTAAACCAGGAGGAGGTCATCATGGAACGCAAAACCATCAACCAGTACGTCGACACCGCACCACCGGCCAGCCGCTATGAAGGCGAAACCCTAATCATCCCGGTGCTTAAAGAAGTGCTGGTCGTAGAGAAAAAGCTTATGCTGGTAGAAGAACTGCACATCAGCAAACGCAGAACCGAACAGATGGTCAGCGGTACAGAAACACTGCGTAAAGAATCGGTAGAGATAAACCGCAGCAGCGGAGATGAACCACAATCAACCTAAAAAAACAACCCCCTAAATTCAAAAACTATGTCACACACTGTAATTGGAATTTTCAAAACATTCACAGAGGCTTCAGTAGCCAGACAACATTTAGAAAACAGTGGAATCAGCCTTGCCAACATTGACGTTGCAGATTCCAACTATACTGCACCGGATTATGCCGGAAATGATATTACCGGTGGCGTTACTGATGTAACTGCAGAATCCAGAATGCATGAAGCTGATAAGAAAGATGATGATTCGATCGGCGGCTTCTTCCGCAATCTTTTCGGCGGCGATGATGACGATGATGAAAACCTGATTAACCGTCACATCGAAGCGGGTAAAAGAGGAACCGTAATTACGGTACACGCTAATTCTTATGATGAAGCGGAACGCGCAGCAGACATCATGGACGAATATGGTGCGGTAAACGTTAACGACAGCGATGACTGGGATACTGCTCCGGGAAACATTCCTGGTGCTGCCAATCTAAGTACCAACTATGAAGCGGCAACAACAACCAATTATTCAGACCTGCCAGCAGGTGACGCAACTCCGGTCGGCGGCTTTGCCAGCAGCGGACCAAGTGATTTCGAGACCGCCTCACTTTCAGATATTGAGGATACAACCTCAGCTGCTTATACAAGCAACGATGATCTGGATCTGACGCGTGACCACTCCAATCAGGATTCCATTAAAGTGGTAGAAGAAAACCTGAATGTGGGTAAACAGGAAATACAAACCGGTGGTGTCCGCTTACGCAGCCGTATCGTGGAACGTCCGGTAGAAGAAAACATCCGCTTACGCCAGGAAAGGGTAACGGTAACCCGCACCCCGGTAGATCGTCCGGCATCAGAAGCCGACTTCAATACTTTTCAGCAGGGAACAGTCGAAATGACCGAAAGCGCTGAAATCCCGGTGATCAGTAAAGATGCCCGTGTGGTTGAAGAAGTGAGCCTGAACAAGGAAGTTACGGAAAGTGACCAGACCATCGTGGACACTGTTCGACACACTGAAGTAGATACTGAAAACATTGACCCGGAAAACAGAGATAAAAACATCCTGTAATTAAATTCAATACCTGAAAACCCGGTCGTGTAAGCGACCGGGTTTTTTGTTTTTTTATCTGGTTCTATACTGCAGCGCTTTGTTATTGCATGTAAGCATCCTTATTGATATATTTATTTTTACTTACCTCAGCTCCAGTCTTATGGCTTCGAATGTTAACGTTCCAATCAGTCCCGAGAACCTCAGGGTTTTTGAGACCTTACCCTATAATTGCTTGATTTTAGCACCGGACTTCCGGATCCTGAATGCAAGTAATGCCTATCTCAAACTGGTGGGAAAAACGCGGGGGGAATTGCTCGGCCGAAATGTTTATGACGTTTTCGATCAGAATCCAAACTGGATCCGTTCACTGGACGCGGGTATGGGGCGCTCCATGCAGCTGGCGCTGGAAAGCGGAGAAAGACAGGAAATGCAAATCATTCAGCTCCATATCCCGGATTGGGCCAGCCCAGGCAAGGAGGCGAAGGAATCCTACTGGAAGATCAGCCATACACCCGTGCTTAATGACGCTGGTGAACCCGCTTACCTCATTCATGATATTGATAATGTAACCGAACAGGTTATCTACGAGCAACGCTTACAGGAGAGCCTTGAGTCAGAGAAACAAGCAGCAGCAAAATCTGCGCTGCTGAGCAGGCAAATGCAACAGCTCTTCGAAATAGTGCCTGCACAGATTGCCATCGTTACCGGACCCGATTTCGTTTACGAATATGTAAATCCACAGTATAAAAATGAGCTCTTTCCAAACCGGGAGGTCCTAGGCCTGCCGGCATTGGAAGCATTGCCGGAAATAGCAAGTATGCCCGTTTGGAACATTGTTCAACAGGTTTATAAGGAACATAAAACTTTTGTCGAAACGGAAATCGAAATTCGCCTAGCAGATGAAATCGGGGGCCAGCTGAAAAGCCGGTATTTCAACCTCATCTATCAACCCCACCGGGATGAATATGGCAATGTAATCGGCGTCCTAAGCTTCAAATATGAGATTACCGGTCAGGTGCAGGCCCGTAAAGACTTGGAAATGCGTGAGCAGGAACTCGTAGAAATAACAGAAAAACTTAGCCAGACGAACGAAGAGCTAATGGCGGCCAACGAAGAAATGAGTGCCTCCAATGAAGAGCTGAATTCCGTAAATGAGCAGTTAGAAGAAACAAATGAACAGTTGCAGCAGGCACACGAACAGCTCGTAGCACTTAATGAGGAACTTGAAGAACGGGTGCAGATCCGTACCCGCGAACTCATGAGTTTGCAGGCGGAAGCCGAAGGGCAGGCGCAACGGCTCCGCTTCCTGCTAAATGCCATTCCACAGCAGGTTTGGACCACCAACCCGGAAGGAAAACTGATCGCCGTGAATGATATACTATGTAAAGACCTTGGCTACAGCGCAGATGAGATCCTGGAAATCGGACTTACGGAATTTGCACATCCTGAAGATCTGCCTCAGATCTATAAAAAATGGCAGGAAGCTTTGCACTCCGGTCAGGAATATAGCGCCGAATACCGCCTCCGTTTCGCTGATGGTGTTTATCGATGGCACCTGGGCCGTGCGGTTCCAATGATTGAAAATGGAGAAGTCAGCTTCTGGCTCGGTACCAATACCAATATTGATGTGCAAAAAGAAAATGAACGGCGCAAAGACGAGTTCCTCTCCATCGCAAGCCACGAATTAAAAACACCGCTCACCAGTATTAAGTCCTTCAACCAGCTTATGAACCGCGTGCGGGACGGGCAGCAGCTGGGCCTCTACATACAGAAATCTTACCATAACATTTTGCGACTCGAAAAGCTCATCAACGACCTGCTCGATGTCACCAAGATCAATGCAGGTAAGCTGGTGTATAACATGGAGCCTTTCGACTTCCTGCAAATGGTGCGGGAAACCATCGAAAATGTGCAGATCACCGTAAGTTCTCACGAAATCATCCTGACCTGCGGGGAAAGCTTTGAATATACCGGCGATCGCATGCGCATGGAGCAGCTGCTGATCAACCTGCTCGACAATGCCATAAAATATTCACCTGGGGGCGAGGAGGTATTGGTACGGGTTAGCCTTGAAAATGAGCATATCATCGTCTGTGTGCAGGATTATGGTGTCGGCATCGAAAAATCACATTTGATAAGGCTGTTCGATCGGTATTATCGTAGTGACAATACGGCCATGCGCTTTGAGGGGCTTGGCCTGGGTTTGTATATCTCTGCAGAAATTGTAAGGAGACATTCCGGTACCTACTGGCTGGAAAGTGAACCTGGCAGGGGCTCCAGCTTCTATTTCCGCTTACCATTAAATCCGGATCAGGCCATTGAAAGTTTGATCGACGAGAGACAGTTTTATAAAGATGATCAAGTCACAATCTTATACAATACCTCCGCTCACCAGCTTGAAGCCGTCTGGACAGGTCATCAGAACGCAGAATCCGTTCGCCGTGGCGGTCTCAAGATCCTGGAATTGATCCGGTATAATAAGGTGCGCAGGCTGCTTAATGATAATACCCATGTGCTCGGAAATTGGTCGGAAGCATCAGAATGGGTGGCTAAGGATCTGATGGTGAGTTTGCAGGAAGCTGGCCTCAGATACATTGCATGGATCCAGTCAAAAAGTGCCATTGGAAGGTTGGCCGCCGAGAAAATGGCCGATATGGCCAGCAAAGATATTGAAATGCAGTTTTTTAACAATCTCCCTGCTGCAGATGCCTGGCTGAAGTCTAAATATTGAAAGGCAGGATGTTTGCATAATGTTAATGCAAAGATGCTTAATTAACGCTTCTCAGCCTTATATAGCCTTTTCTGATTAGAACTAGGAAGGTTTACGGGAAATTTTGGGAAATTTTGTCTACAAAATGAGGAAATGTTAGGGGCGCTTTACGTAATTATACATTTACACTAGAAAAACTTTAACAAAATGGCAATACATCAGGGTGATATCGTTGAAAGGGTTATCCGAAGGCAAGGACATTCATTAACGGACCTGGCAAAACTTACCGGCGTTAACCGCCGCTCCATCTACAATTGGTTTACACAATCTCGACTTAAACCAGAAAATATTATTAAAATCGGCCAGGCCATCAGACATGATTTTTCAGTGGAATTCCCGGACTTGTTTGTTCCGGAAGATTTTATCCCACAGGAGAGAGCAGTGGAAGTCAAAACTGAAGATTTTAATCCCTGGAAGGAAAAATACATCGACTTATTGGAACGGTATAATTTGTTGTTAAGGATCAATAGTGGCGAAGTAAAGCTGCCATCTATGGCTGAATTTCTAGCGGAAAGGACTGATAAATAAGCTAATTGTACTTAAAGTTATGCAAGGGTGCAACCTCTCGATTGCCCCCCTGCATTAACGCTCTCACAACAAATATATAAATCTATTTAGCCTTTGTAGAATTAATTTGGCAATTGTATAAATTTTTCACAAAAGTTAACGAAGGTATACACTTGTTCATCTGGCTTAAAAATCTGCGATAAGCCTATTGTACTTTTATACTGATGCCCCTAATGGTTTGCCAACCAGCCTTGTCCGTTACCCGGATCAGGAAGTGGTAATCTCCGGGATCCACATCAGCAGGTACTTCAATTTCTTTTTCCAGTACATAATCTTTTGTGCCTGCCGGAACCGGAAAATCCTGGATCAGTAGAAATGGCTTCTGCGCCGTTTTCTTCGCGTCCATGGTGCAGGCTGTCACTTCTGTACTGTGACTATGCTGGTCAAAGTTATTATGCACGTCAAGACTCACCGATCCAAGTTCCCGGTCATCGCTGAAGCGCGCACGAAATACAAACTTGCCACCGCGGTCAATCACGCTGCACTGTTTTGGAAAAGCATTGGCTGCAGTAATGTCAATTACCGGGTAAGTTTCGTCCACGGCTTGCTCATCATCTTTACTGCAGCCCGTCATGATTGCTGCACAGGTTAAAAGCATTAGGATGCCTCCTCTAAATTTATCCATCTCTTTAATTGTTAAAACCGGAAGCCCAAAGACCTCCGGTTATTGTTGTTCTTCATTTATTTAGCAGCGTTATTTAATGATCATCTCCTGCTGCATGATCTCCAATTGTCAATTCCAGTGTAGCGGTTACGGTCGTCTCCTTACCGTTCTGATCTTTAACCTTTAACTTTAGGTCATAGCTCCCCAAAGCGGCATCTGCAGGTACATCCACATGCTTGTGAAACTCGGCGTTCTTCAGTCCGGCAAAACCCTCAGTGTAAACTGTATTCAGCTTCCAGCCAGTGCCACTCTTCGGATTGATCTCCAGGGTTACACTTTCCATGTTTGCAGCAGCGAAAAGTGCTGCTTCCATATGCAGATCACCACCAGGATGTGCGGTTTTGTTGTTGTTCGGGCCAATTTCCAATCCTGTGATCGTTGGTGCTTCAATTTCTGCAACGTCATTGTCTTTTTTACATGCGCTAAAGCTTGCGGCAACAAGCAGGAAGCCTGCAATAAGTTTGCTGTGTTTCATAATGTTGATTGTTTTTGTTTTCAATTTTTGTTGGTTGATCTGATGATTTCTAGTCTTGATTCAATTGTTTTTATTCAGTTACTTTTTGATCTTAAAAGGCATTTTCAAGGACAGGATCAGGTTCCTTCCAGCTTCAGGTAGTTCAATCAGGCGGTAAAAGCTGGTATGATTCAGATACTTCGTGTCGAGCAGGTTCTGCGCCTGAAAACTCAGCTGTACTTCCTGTCCATACAGGTTCAGTTTGGTGCCGGCCTGCACATTTACCGTCTGGTATCCGGGTGTTTTCTTCTCCGGTGGCACAATGTTGTTCTGGGCCGCTGTCATCCTGAAATCTACAGACAGGTAACTGCCTTCCAGTCCCCGTGCCTCAGGGTTCCAGCTCAGGTTCAGCAGCAGGGATGCAGGTGGAGAAAAGGGTAGGGTATAGCCCTTTTTCGCGCCGGAAAGCTGCCTGCTGTACAGGTATTCTGCCAGTACTTCAGTGCTCAGTGTGTTCCAGAACTTATATCTAAACTGCAATTCAGCACCATAGCGCATCACCTTACTCTGTTCGTATTCAAAGATCTGATTGCCGGCACCATAGTTCCGGTCATGCGACGCTGTTGGATTCAGGTAGATGTAATTGGGAAAATAATTGTAGAAAGGGCTAAACTGTAAGGACCAGGCATCGGCGTTCCATGCCGCAGAAAAGTCCAACTGATAACTCTGCTCCGCCTCAAGATTAGGATTTCCACGTTCATAGCTGAAATAGTGATAATTCACGCCATTGGCGCCGAGTTCCTTGGCAATTGGCATTCGGAAGCTCTTGCCAACATTGGCCTTCAGCGCCAGTTGCTCCCGGTTGTAGTTCATGCCCAGCGACCAGACCAGGCTTTTGAAGCTCCTGTTCAGGTTTGCCGCACGGACCACCTGCTGCGGAACGTTCTGTCCGCCTTCGTTAATTTCCGAGTTGAACCAATCCCTGTATTCGAACATACGGATCTGGCCATAATCGAAACGCAGGGCGCCGTGTAAAAGCAGCTCCTCATTAACTTCTAGCTTGTCATACACGAATGCACCTGCTGTACTTTGATCAAAGGATGGTACCAAAAAGCCCCAGCCATCCCTGGTATTATCCTGCCGCTCTACGTTCAGGCCTATACTTAATTTATGTTTACCCAGACTGATGTTATCGCGGACATTCGCGGAATACACCCGCTTGTCAAAGCCCCGCTCCAAAGTAGATGGTATCCGCATACTGTCGGGGTAAACCGGCGGCATAAAGCCATGGTTTACATAGGGACTAAACTCCTCCCTGAAATTGCGCTGGTAGCCGAGTTCAAGCTCCAGATGATGTGCTGCAAAATGGTAACTGCTGCGGTTGATGATCTTAAAATGGTTCACCTGCTGGCTCGGCAGCTGGATGTCGCGGGCACTGGCATCATGCATGGCCTCATCCACCCGCCGGGGCTCCAATCCATGTGCATTCGCGAAAAATCCGCTCTTGCTGTGGCTATTGCTCAGGTAGAAAATGGAGCGGAAATGGTCTGTCAGGTAACCCGTGCTAAAATGCATGCCCGTCTCCCGGCCCGCCGTGTTCCGCAATTTATGCTTGTATAAGGGTACAGCATAGTCATAAACGAACACCGTATCTGTAGGCACGCGGTAGTCGGCATAACGCTGATCCGTGTACCGTGCATCAAAGAACAGCTGCTGCTGCCGTCCATAAAGGTTAATGGAGGTACCATAAAGGTCATTATTGCTTTTCCCGATCAGCTCTACAGATCCGCCCAAAGAATTTGCTGCCGGCACTGGCGGTGGTTTCACGTCAATGGCGCCGGCAATAGCATCGGAGCCATAAACAAATGATGCGGCACCTTTGATCAGCTCCACCGATCCTGCAGCAAACTGATCCAGTTCCAGGCCATGGTCGGCACCCCATTGCTGGCCTTCATGTTTCATACCTTTGTCCAGCACCACAACACGGTTAAAGCCCAAACCGCGGATCAGCGGTTTACTCTGCCCCGAACCGATTCCGATATTCTTTATGCCCGGCAGCCGCTCCAGTGTCTTCATCAAACTGCCGCCCAGATTGCGCTGGATGAACTCGGACTTAACAATCTCCACATTCATGGACTCTTCCTGCTTTCGCTGCAGAACAATGTTGTCGCGAATAACCACTTCCTCCAGCTGGTGCTGCTGTTCATGCAGTAAAAGCCGGATGTGCCGGTCGGCCGAAAGCTCAATTTCCTGATTCAGCAGGATATAGCCTTCCTGGTATGCCGTCAGGCGGTATTTACCTGGCTTTAGCGATGAAAACTGGAAGTCACCAGCAGCATCTGTACTCGAATTCAGGTTCAGCGGTTGCAGGGTAAGTTGGACATGCTCTACTGGTCGCGCTGCAGCGTTAACAATTTTGCCCGACAAACGTATGGTTTGTGCCTGAAGCAATATCACCGGCATACAAAACGCTAAAGTGAGGATGCCCTTCAATAAAGAAGAGATCATTTTATAGCATTAAAAATTAAAAGAATACAGCAGAAGATGGCCGGCCAGCATGCTGGCAGCATCGTTCAGTACCTAAGCAGATTTGCGCAGGCTACTGATTAGCAGGAAAAGGCAGGAGGGCCTTTGTTGGTGAAGCCTTGCAGGCTAAACTTGTAGTTTCCTACAAAGACATTGGTGTTTAAAGTGATTGCATCCGGAAGTGGTATGCTGAGTACAAGAGGATGGCTGATGTAGAATTCTTTGGATTGCTGATGTGCAAGGTAATCACAGATCAGACATTTGTCGGCCGCACTTAGCTCATGCCCCCCATCCAGATCATGCTGGTGGGTATGTGTTGTGGCACTCACTTTTGGGTGACTGTGCAAAATTTGCGCCACCGAAATCGAAAGAAACAGCATCACCAGCAGCATAGCGCCGGCCTGGTAGCATTTTCCTAAGATATGTTTACGCTCTTTTTGCATTGACGACAAATGTCTGATAAAATCCGGCTGTTAACTTCTGCTGAATGTTAATTTTAAGTAACGAAACTGTTAGAAAGCAATTACTACAACCGTTTACGCTGCCGCCGCAAGTACAGCATTGCACCGGTAACCGATAGCAAACCGGGAAGCAAACCCAGTAAAACATATAAGATCTTTACAGCCGTACCACCAAAACTACCTGCATGCAGCGGCAGGAAAGTTGTTTCCAGCTGTGCCCAAAAGCAGAGTTCCGAAAACCGCTGCACATGATTTACCTTGCCGCTTTGCGGATCTATGGATACGGAGTTGCCGTTGTGGAACAATGCCGGTTGCCCCGGCAGCATACCGCTGATGCGGAAAACCTTACCGGGCTGCGTCGGCAGGTAGACATTCCGTATCAGTATTTCCGGTAGCTGCTTTCTGGCTTCCGCCATCATGCTGTCCATTGACTGTACAGCAAGCGTATTCGCAGGTGCCACTGCCATTTGCCGCTTCCAGTAGCCTGGATCCATCGAAAACATGTTCATCCAGAAGCCGGTAAAAAAAATGATCACATTAAATACCATGCTCCAAACTCCAATAATGCGGTGCAGGCTAGATGCTGCGCTGCGGCGGTTGTTCCATTTAAAAGGTACCCGGAACAGCAGCACCCGCCAGACAAACTTGCGATAGATGATCAGGCCAGTGATGGTCGACAGCAGCATCGTTAAACCGAAGATGCTGGCCAGCAGTAAACCCGGAAGACCAAGCTGGAAACTCCAGTGAAACTGCAGGATCCAGTGCATTAGACTCGGATTCAGGTCGCGCAGACGCCCTTCCCGTAGTATTGCGCCGGTATAAGGATTGATGCTGATCAGTCCCAGATCATAGGTGCTGATCTTTCCATCGTTTTGGTAGAGGCGGAATTCGTATGCCTGCCCTTTGGGCGCATCCGGATTCATCCAGGCAATACCCGCCAGGTTTGGGTGCCGGCTGCTAATATGCCGGTAGTGTTCATCAAGCGGCAATGCCGCTGCTGTGGGCTCAACCTGCAACAGCGATTCATTTAACTGCGCATCAATTTCTTTCATAAATACCAATGCGGAACCGCTCAGACCCAATAACAGCAGGAATGTTCCGCTAATCAGCCCCAGCTTGCTGTGCAGCTTAAAGGCCATCCGGGTCATGTGTTTTAAGCGGCTCATAAGATGTTGTATTGAATGCCAAACCTGAAATTGAATGGGTCACCCAGACCTGCAGTAGTGGTTCCCGACCTGCTCCCGGTGAAATAGTGCTTGTTGCCCAGGTTATAGGCATTCAGCTGCAGGTTGTAGCGTCCCCACTGATAGTTTACC
>DCLG01000090.1:138718-143883 GCA_002320935.1 Pedobacter sp. UBA1654
TGCCTGCCGCTACACCCAGTCCTTTCAAAAAAGGGCCTGAAACCTGATGTTTAATCCAAAGGTTGGCCATGTGTTTCGGCGCATTTGCAAAGCGGTCGCCTTTCTTACCGTAAGCACTGTTGCTCAGCACCACATGTTCACTATAGGCATAACCGCCGATGATGTTGAACTGCCATATGCTGCCGCTCAGGGAAAACTCCATCCCCCTGCTGCGGGTCCCGTCAATGGCAGCCTGCCGGTGTGAGTTTTCAGCGGTCGGTGCGGCCGTCAGTATATTGGCATAGTTGATCTGGTAGACCGACAGGGTTGCCGACAACTGACCTTGTATCAACGCTGCTTTAGAGCCGAGCTCATACTGCCGGGCACTCCGGGTTGGAAATGGCCCGCCGGAAAGTGTATTGTTGGAGGTCTGGGGATTGAAAGACCGAAGGTAGCTCCCGTAGATCGAGATGTTAGCTGCTGGCAGGTAAACCAGTCCCAATCTCGGGATCAAGCCTGAAGCCTGCATTTCATCGCCCTGTTTGCCATCACGCACAGAAAGTGGACTTTCCTTACCATCATAGCGGTCGTATCGCAGGGACAACAATGCGCGCAGCTTTCCAATACTGATCTGATCCTGAATGTAGGCACCGCCAAGGTTAGTGACCCGTTTATTGTCGTCCGATTCCAGTATCGCAGCATCTGCTGCCGGGGGATCATTGCTGTAGTCGGGTCTGAAAATGGAAATCCTGCTGGAGGCTTTGTAAACATAATCATTCTTCGTCCAGCCGTACCGGTTATAGTCGGCCCCCACAACAAATTCGTGTTGCAGTGCAGCTGTTTTTAGCGTATAGTTCGCATAAACCGTGCTTTGCAGCGAAAAGCGGTCCGTTTCCCAATCCTGGTACCCGCGGCTGATTGAATCATTGCGGATCGCACCCTGTGGTATGTGATCGGTATAGTCGAGCACGTTCCGAACGGCCCGCTGCACAAAAGTCAGCTTCAGTTTTTCATTGAAGCGGTGATTTAAAGTCAGCGTCGCGGAGCTGTTGTTTGTGCGTCCATAGTCGGTCGGACTTTGCACCGTCAACGAAGCAGGGTAGTAGTTGAAGTCGAAACTGCCATCCGGATTGCTGCGGATGAAACTGCCATTGTCGTACTGCTGCACCGCTTTTTGCCGGGCATAGTTGACTTCTAAATTCGCACTTGTCGCTGCATTGAACAGGTAACTGATGGAAGGCGCCAGGAAGATGTTTTCCCGGTCTTGGCCATTCCGGAAGCTCTCCGAGCGGTCATAGCCGATGTTTGTGCGGAACAGCAGTTTCTTGTTGCGGCTCAGCGGACCGCCAAGGTCCAGGGCTGCCCTGCGGAAGTTCCAGCTGCCTAAGCTAAGCTCAAGGTCTGCATGGGCTTTAGCCAGCGGCTTTTTGGTGATGAAGTTAATGATCCCACCCGGAGCACCTTCGCTGAACAGCGCACCGGATGGCCCGCGCAGCAGTTCTACAGCCTCTATATTGTACAGCAGCGGTTGCTGGCTCCAGAGGAAGAGGTTTCCACGGATCCCATTATACAAAAGGAAACTCGCATCCGTCGGCGAATAAGCTGTAAAACCCCGCATGTTGAAGGAGCCATTGCCATTATTAGCTTTCATGCCGGTGAAGCTACCGGCAATCTCATTCAGGGTAAAGGCTTGTCGATCGGAAAGTACCTGGCTGTTGATTACCTGCACCGATTGTGGGCTATGCAGTAAACGCTGTTCACTGCGACTGGCACTGCTGCTTTCTAAAACCTGATACCGGGTTTTGCGAAGTTTTACTTCTACTTCTTTAAGCTGCGCTGTCTTGTCCTCATTAGAGCGTTCTATGTTGTCCGCTGTACGGCGTAGTGAATCTTTTAAAAGGCTGTCAGATCTATGGTTTTTGACTGTGGATTGGGCAAATGTTATGGTACTGCAAAGCAGCATCAGCATCAGGCTGCTGAAAAAGGCTAATCTCATTTTATAGAAATAAATGTTAAAAATTATTCAGTATTGCGCGTTCAGGGCATTGCAAAGCGGTGCCTCCCGGCATTGCAGGATCAGCCGGACAAATAAGTTGCATAGCTGATCCTGCAGATGCCGGTATGTACAACCGCATCGGGCGCAACTGTTCCAGCAACAAAACCGAAAGGCTTTGCAGGCGCTGAACAACGCAGGAAGATTTTAACAGTTATAACTGGGTGGGTGTGGAATTTCGGCGTTGAATTCCGGCAAAGTAAACTTCTGGATCGAAGGTTTCTTTCTTTCCGGAATTGTAAATACGAATACAGACGCGACCTTTTCGTTCAAAAAGAACAGGTCTACAGCGGCTTTTTTCTGTGCCTGATTTTCCTGCTTCTTTTCTTTGTCTTCCGCTTCTTTCAGCTTCTTCATCAGGTAACATTTACCCTCGCAGTTCAGTTCCGGGCGTTCCCGGTTCTCACACAGGCTGGATGCAATGAAAGCTTGATTGGATTTGAATTCCGCATAGACAAATAACTTTGATAAGATGGAACTCATCATAGCGAGCAGTAGCGCAGTAGCAATTAAGCGGCGAATCATTTGCGGCAAAGATATTATTTATCTGATGCCGCCGATATGAAATTAATTTTTTGAACGGATAAAGGAACGCACTTGTTTCACAAAGTGGTCAATGTCAAACGGCTTCTGAATAAAGCCATCCGCTGCACCCTCAGAAATGGCGACATCTGAAGGCGCATGTGCGGACATGATGATCACCGGAATACCACGGGTATCTTCGCCCGCCTTCATGGTTTTACTTAGGTCTATGCCACTACCATCGGGCAGCATTACATCCAGAATCACAAGTGCAACATTTTCTTTATTACTCCGGTTTAGAAATGCCTTCGCATTTTCAAAAGTTTCCACGGTGTAACTCGCATCCTCTAAAACGTATTCAACTATAAATCTGATATCGGCATCGTCCTCAACAATCTGTATAACCCTTTCCATGTTCTGTGTCGCTTTCCCTGTATTAACGGGATTTAGCCCCGTAAGTTTAAAATTAGAGAAACAAAAATGTGCAAGCCAGCGGAGAATGTCAAAGCATTACTATACTTTGCAGTCCATCAAGGAGTTCTGCTTGAAAACTTTTGCCTTTATCTTCATTGTACCACCACTGTAATTGTAGCTTTAGCTCCTCATCATCGGCATTTTCTTTTTTCAGACGGTCATACAGCTCCTGACTCTTTTCAGGTCTTGGTCCCCAAACGAGCAAATCTTTACCACTTTCGTCGCGGATGATCAGTTTGGGTACCGACTTTCCACCCCGGGTCTGGTATTGCTCAATCAGGAAAGGTTCGCTGTCGCGCAACTGGATATCCAGCTTGATCAAGGGATTCAATGCAGTCAGCATGTAAATTAAAGGAAGGCTGTGTGCCGCATCGCCACACCAGGGTTCGGTGATGACAATCCAGTGCTGCACCTGTTTAATGTCTCTGATGTGCTGGCTCAGATCTTCATTAAGCCTGGCGGTCTTTAACCAGCGTTCCTGCCTCGACCAGTTTAGCTTGGTATAATCGAAATAGTTGGCATTGTTATAGGGTGGCAACTTGTGCCCGCCATCCAGAATGGCCTTGAAGTAGACTTTATAAGTTGGAAAATCCATAAGAGCAGTTTAGAATGCAATATATAACTAATTAGAAAAACAACCAGAACCATACCAAAGCACGTAAACATGAAGCAATTAACATCCATATTTATTCCCGTTTTGCTGATCCTGGCTGCATGCCAGTCTGCTGATCGTTCCGGCAGCACTGCAAAATCTTCGCCAGTTACACCAGATACGCTCAGTTACAACTATGATTCTGTAAAAGTTTACAGCAAAAATCCAGTCTCGAAGAACAAAGACATCACGGACACAGCCAAAGCGACTTTCCTTTATCCCGTTTTTAATAACACCAGGCTAAACAAGCTCGTGGAAGCTACAGCCATCAGGACCGACAATCCCGATGACCGGGCATATACATCCTACAAGGACCTGGCAACCAGTTTTATCCAATCCTTTGATGATTACGATGCAGAAACTTTCAATAATGAGCATACCTGGTTCAGGGAGGTAAAAATCAGGGTGCTCCCGCAATCCGGCAATTACCTGTCCTTGGAATATAGCTTTGCGGAATATATTGGTGGCGCACATATAAATTCAGGCGTCACTTATCAAAACTACCGGGTAAATGATCTGCAGCTGCTGCAACTGAAGGACATCATTCAGCCTGGAGAAATGGATCAGCTCAATAAGATTGCAGAAAAGATCTTCCGTAAAAATGAGGGCCTGCCTGCTTCAGGCAGCCTGGAACCGGATTACTTTTTTGAAAAAGGCATATTCAAACTCAATGATAATTTCTGCCTGACTAAAAAAGGTATTCAGTTCCTGTACAATTCTTATGAGATCAAAGCTTTTGCATATGGCCGGACCAGATTGTTCATTCCATATTCCGCTGTACAGGGCATTATAAAACCGGAATTTGTTTTGTCATAAAGCTTAATGTATTCTTAACTTAAGGAAAATTCGGCACCAGTAATTTTCCAACATGAAAAAAACATTCTTTCTCTTATTTGCTGCTGCGGCCTTCCTAACGGACACTTTTGGTCAGCAGAAAATTGACGTACAGGCACATCGCGGAGGCATGTCGCTCATGCCCGAAAATACAATTGAAGCCATGCTCAATAGTGTAAAATTAGGCGTAAAAACCCTTGAACTCGATGTCGTCATTTCAGGAGACGGGAAAGTCGTTGTTTCCCACGATGGGTATATGTCCTCGGATTTTATGCGTAAGCCTGACGGTACAGACATCCCCAAATCTGAGGAACGAAGCATTTCGCTGTACAAAATGACTTACGACAGCATCAGCCGATTCGATGCCGGCAGCAAACCACATCCGCGTTTTCCAGGACAATTGAAAATGAAAGTTCCTAAACCGCTGCTTGGAGATTTAATTGACAGTGTCGAAGCCTATGTGAAAAGAAATAAACTTAGGCCGGTCTATTACAATATCGAAACCAAGTTGTCCCCAGCCGGAGATGGCATCTATAATCCGAAACCCGAGCAGTTCGTCAAAATTATGATGGAGGTTGTTAACGCAAGAGCAATCAAAGAACGGCTGACCATCCAATCTTTTGATGTTCGTACGCTGCAGATCCTCAAAAA
>DCLG01000090.1:143902-152096 GCA_002320935.1 Pedobacter sp. UBA1654
TTAGCAAAATTGAAAACGCAGGGCCTATCCGCAGAAGACGAGAAGAAATTGAGACAATCACCCCTTTTCAATGCCAAAGGCGGAATGGAAGATGATTTAGCAAAACTAGGCTTCAAGCCACATATCTATAGTCCTTATTATGCTTCCGTAGATCCCGAAATGGTTGCGAAAGCACATGCACTCAATATGTTAATTTTACCCTGGACTGTAGATGATGAAAAAGACATGGCTGCACTTGGGGAGATGGGCGTTGATGGTATCATCACGAACAGCCCCGACAAGTTGATTAAGTTATATGGCAATTATCAGCTCAACTGATGAGCTTAAATTATCTGGTGCTTTCAACCGTATAAATGAAGCTGTCAGCTTTGTAATACCCTAAATTATATTCAATCGGGCGTTCCTGCTGATCGTACACAAATCGTTTCCGGAAAAGTATTGGACTCCCAAGGGGTACCTGTAGTTTTCCGGCGATAAATTCATCAGCCCCGATCGCACTGATCTCTTCCTTTGATAAGGTGGCAATGATGCCATGTTCCTGCTCCAGTAGTTCGTATAGCGGGCGTTTAAAATCGTCATCCAGGCTGAGACCTACCCGTGGATGAAAGTAAGAAGCAAAGTAGACAAAAGGTTCCTCCGGTTTCCCGCGCAATCTTTCCATTTTTAAAACTGGTTCCTCCGGCCTGATGTTGAAGAAGATCGTCAGGTTCGGCTCCGGAAGCGCCCAGGTTACATGAAGCTCAAAGTTCTTAATCGGGATGCCCCGAAGCTTCATTTCCTGCGAAAAGCTCAGCCAGTTGTTTGATTTTGAGCTTACAGCCCCGGGTGCAACTTTAGTCCCTGCCCGCTTTTTACGAATCAGTAATCCCTCAATAACCAGCTTGTTGATCGCCATCCTGAGCGTCGTTCTGGATATGCCCAGCATTTCCGCCAACTCAACTTCATTCGGAATGTTCTTGCCGTTTTGATATTCTTCCTCCGTGATGAGTTGTCTGAGCAGGTTCTCTGCCTGTACATGCAGCGGAACAGGACTCTTGTGATCTATACTATAGCGCATGGTCATGATTATACACAAAAGTAATCCATCTGTGAGAACATTTTGTTTATCCAAACAAATTTATATGTTTGTACATATAAAATATTTATTGCAATTTACTTCCAAAATCAGCAATAAGAGCCTGTAAACGTTTCAGTTCCTAATTAATATGTATACGCATAACAAAAGATTATGAATTCAGATTTAAACACCCAGACCCATCAGAATAGCGCTGCACTCCGCAAAACAGCGCAGTTCCTTATGCCTTCGCAGGTACTTGAGCCTGCTGATGTCAAGCAGGGTTACAACATTTATCCGGCAACAGCTTTAGGCAGTGGTAAGATCTTCCATGGCTATGCGTCCCTGGCGGACTGGGTCCATGATCAGAAAACAGTGCTTATCGATGGCTATGTTGGTGTCTTCTGGGACAACATACAGGAATCCATCAACAACTGCCTGGAAGCGCAGGGCCTCCGGACCAACTGGATAAGAACCAATGATTATTTAAAAGCAGGTCCGGAAATTGAAGCCATGGTTGCACCTTTCCTGGGTACAGCAGATTCTGTTTGGGGCAGCAAGTGCAGCTTGTCCCTGGCCGATCTGTACCAGGTTGACGAACTTTCCGCGCAGGTGCCAGACAGCGGCGCAGACATCAACATCATTATTGGTCCTGCAGCTGCATTAGCGGGCTGGGATGCTGCAATCCTGTACATCGATCTGCCAAAAAATGAACTGCAGTTCCGTATGCGTGCAGGCGCTGTAAATAATTTAGGCGCAAGCCAGTTCGAAGCAGCTTTTAAAATGTACAAACGTGCATTCTTTGTGGATTGGGTCTTACTGAACGATCACAAAAAAGCGATTTTAAATAAGCTGGACGCCATCGCAGATGGCCAATGGCCAGACACCATAAACTGGATGCTGCAATCAGATCTGGTATCTGCTTTAAACAGCATCAGCCATTCGGTGATCCGTGCAAGGCCATGGTTTGAGCCCGGCGCATGGGGCGGACACTGGATCAAAAACAAGATCCCGAAGCTGAATACAGAGGTGCCGAATTATGCCTGGTCCTTCGAACTGATCTCGCCCGAGAACGGCCTGGCCTTCGAAAGTGATGGCAATTTACTGGAAGTTACCTTTGATACCCTGATGTTTCAAAATCAACAGCAGGTACTGGGCAAACATGCTGCGAAATTCGGCCATGAGTTCCCGATCCGCTTCGACTTCCTTGATACCGTTCAAGGTGGCAACCTTTCCATTCAGTGCCATCCGTCCTTAAGCTATATCCAGGAAAACTTCGGTGAAAAACTTACCCAGGATGAAACTTATTACATTCTGGATGCGGAAGCGGAAGCAAAAGTATTTCTCGGCTTTCAGGATGACATCGAACCTGCTGCCTTCAGAACAGCCTTGGAAGAAAGTCAGAAACAAGGGCAGGAAATAGAAATTGAACAACATGTACAAGTGTTCGAGTCTAAAAAGCACGACTTCTTCCTGATCCCCAACCGCACCGTACACAGTGCTGGTGCCGGCAACCTGGTGCTGGAAATAAGTGCCACACCATACATATTCACCTTTAAGATGTACGATTGGTTAAGACTCGACCTGGATGGAAAACCACGGCCGATCAATATCGAACATGCTTTCCATAATCTCGACTTCAGCCGCAAAGGCGAAAAGGTTAGCCGCGAACTGATCTCAAAACCAAAGGTCATTCAAAAGACCGAGGATTGGCAAATTGTGCATCTACCCACACATGCTGACCATTTCTATGACGTACACCGTCTGGAGTTTGATAAGCAGATCAGCGTGTCCACCGAGGATAGCTGCCAGGTGCTGATGCTCGTAGAGGGATCGGCCATAAGCATCCGGACCGCGGATGGTACGATTCAAGAATATGCCTATGCGGAAACATTCGTGGTGCCAGCGGCAGCGGGTTCGTATCAGTTAACAAACCTGGGTACAGATCAGGCCAAAGTGATCAAAGCATTTCTAAAATAAGCAAAGATGAGCATCGCGGTCAACAGCAATTCAACTCCTCAGAAAAGCAGTACTTATCTGTACTTCGTCTGTTTTGTCGCCGCTTTAGGTGGCTTTCTGTTTGGTTTTGATACAGCAGTCATTTCCGGTACCATCAGCCTGGTCAAAAATGATTTTAGCCTTAACTCCGTTACGGAAGGCTGGTATGTGAGCTGCGCCTTACTCGGATGCATCATCGGCGTCAGCTACTCCGGTAAACTCAGCGATAATTACGGACGCAAGATCGTCCTGATCCTGTCTGCGGTTCTTTTCCTGGTTTCCGCCCTCGGCTGTATGTACGCCAGCTCATTTACCATGCTGGTCATTTTCCGTCTCATCGGTGGCCTGGGAATAGGTGTGGCTTCCATGGTCTCGCCCCTGTACATTTCGGAGTTTGCACCATCGCGATTGCGGGGCATGATGGTTTCGCTTTATCAGCTGGCACTAACCATCGGAATTGTATTCGCCTATTTCTCCAACGCTTATCTCGCAGCGCATGCTGCTGGAACGTATGCCAGCGAAGCCATAACCACGATATTTTCTACGGAGGTCTGGCGTGCCATGCTGGGCCTCGAAGCTTTACCCGCAGCCATATTCCTGATCTGCCTGTTTTTCTTGCCCGAATCTCCCCGATGGTTGCTGTTGAAAGGTCAGGAGCAGAAAGCCTCGCAGATCCTGATCAAAATTGACGGTCCGGAGGCAGCTGCACATGAGGTTCATGCTTTTAAAGCGCAAGTCGATGACCAGGATACCCCTTTCAAAGAGCTCTTTACCCCCGTTTACCGGAAAGCTTTATGGATCGGTTTATTGTTGCCCTTCCTGTCGCAGGTCTGCGGTATCAATGCGGTGATCTATTATGGCCCCAGGATTCTGGAACAAGCGGGCTTTACCCTGAACAGTGCCTTAGGCGGGCAGGTGACCATAGGTCTGGTGAATGTCGTTTTCACTTTTGTGGCCATATTTACGGTCGACAAATGGGGTAGAAGGCCCTTGCTGTTCGTCGGCATAGGCGGCGCAGTTGCCGCACTCATCACCATTGGTGCATTGTTCGCCCTTGGCATCACCTCCGGTCCCTGGATCCTGCTCTTCATACTGGCCTTTATCGCCTGTTTCGCATTTTCTTTCGGTCCGGTCTGCTGGGTCGTTATTGGAGAGATCTTTCCAACCGCCATCAGAGGTAAGGCGATGGCACTGGCGACCCTTTCCCTCTGGATCGGTAACTTCCTGGTTGGACAGCTTACGCCGGCCCTGCTGGAAGGCCTGGGCGCTTCATGGACCTTCTGGCTGTTTGCCCTCTGCTGCTCTCCGGCACTATGGCTCACCTGGAAACTGATACCAGAAACAAAGGGTCGCTCCCTGGAAGAAATAGAAGCACACTGGAAAAATATTATTAAGCACTAAATTGGCATGCTGCCGAATACTGGAAATTATGAAAATAACATTTAAACCCTTAGTCGCATTCTTCTTGCTTTCGCTTGCATCCTGTAGTGTCAAGCGCGAAACAGTGTTAAAGTACGTCGACCCGAACATTGGAACTGCACACAGCCGGTGGTTCTTTTACACACCTGCAGCCCTGCCTTACGGCATGGCAAAACTCGCCCCTTCAACCAACGGCAGTTATGGTAATCCCACCGGCTGGGAAGCTGTAGGTTATGATACCCGCCAGAATTCCATAGAGGGTTTCGTGCATTTCCATGAATGGCAGATCGGTGGTGTAAGTTATATGCCCGCAACCGGGGAAATAAAGGTTAAACCGGGATCTTTGGAAAAACCTGATGAAGGTTACCGTTCCAGGTTCGATCGCAAAAATGAGCAGGCGGAACCAGGATATTATAAAGTGTTGCTGGACGACTATGGCATTACGGCCGAACTTACCGCCACCAAAAGGGTAGGCTTCCAACGCTACCATTTTCCTGCAAATGAGCAGTCACACATCATTCTGGATATCGGAAATAAGCAGGGAGAAAGCAGTGACGTCACCGATGCGAGCATCCGCATGATTGATGATACCCATTTCGAAGGATATGTTGTTACCTATCCGAAGTATGTTAAGATCTATGATCCGCAGGGTAAAGTGGCGATGTACTTTTATGGAGAGATCAGCAAAAAACCTGCAGCTGTTACGGCATTTACCGCAGGGCAGATCACACCAAATACGAATGCAGCAAAGGGTGTTGGCGCTGGACTGGTGCTGAACTACCAGACCAGCGATCAGGAAGTTATTGAAGTTAAAACAGGTTTGTCTTACACTTCCATTGAAAACGCCAGATTAAACTTCAGCACCGAAGCCAGGGATCTAACGTTTGATAAAGCCAAAGCAGCAGCACAGGAAACCTGGGCGCAGGAACTTGGTAAAATTGCGGTTGAAGGTCGCGATGAAGCCGAAAAAACCAAATTCTACACCGGACTGTTCCATGCCTTGCTGGGCAGGGGCATCGCGAGTGACGTCAATGGTGCTTATCCCAAACATGCTGGCAGCATTGGCCAGCTTCCGGAGCAGCCTGCGGGTGGCATGAAAGCCGAGTTCATCAATACCGATGCGATCTGGGGTGGATTCTGGAACCTTACACAGCTTTGGGCGCTCACGTACCCCGAATGGTACGGTAGCTTCGTGAATACGCAGCTCCAGCTGTATAAGGACCGGGGTTGGTTCGGTGATGGCATCGCCAACAGTCAGTACGTATCTGGCGTCGGGACAAATTTCGTCGGATTGGCCATCGCTGCGGCTTACAATTCCGGCATCCGCAACTACGATGTTAACCTGGCTTATGAAGCTGTTAAAGCCAATGACCTGAATTATAAGAACAGGATCGTGGGTTCAGGTAAAATGGATACCAAAGCATTTCTGGATTATGGTTATGTGCCACACCTGGAACAAACCGGCCGCGACTTTGTCAGCGATTCCACCGGTTCTAATTTTTCCGGCTCACATACGCTCNNCTACTGCACAGATGGCCAAAGCCATGGGTAAAAACGAGAACTACCAGCAGCTGATTAAATATTCAAATGGCTGGCGTGAACTGCTGCACCCTGAAAGCAAGCTGATCCATCCAAAAACAGCAGCTGGAAAATTTATAGAAAAATTTGACCCATACCAAGCCTGGAGGGGATTTCAGGAAGGTAATGCGGTTCAGTATACTTTTTATGTGCCCCAAAACCCTGCAGGTTTGATCGATGCGATAGGCAAAGATAATTTCAATAAACGGCTCGACAGCATCTTCAGCGTTTCCGAAAAACTTGCCTTTGGTGGTGGGAAAACCATTGACGCATTTGCGGGCATCAATGCCATTTACAATCATGGCAACCAGCCCAATCTGCACATCAGCTGGCTGTTTAACTTTTCCGGCAAACCATGGCTCACGCAAAAATGGACCAGGTTGATCGGACAGGAATTTTATGGTACGGATGCAATACATGGCTACGGTTATGGGCAGGATGAAGATCAGGGACAGCTGGGTTCCTGGTACGTGATATCCTCCCTGGGACTGTTTGATGTAAAAGGATTAACGGATGCAAGGCCCATCATACAATTTGGCAGCCCCTTGTTTGATAAGGCCGAAATTAGTCTCGGAAATCAAAAATCGCTGATCATCGAGACCAGGGACAATTCGAAGCAGAACATCTATGTACAATCTGCAGAATTCAATGGAAAGCAGCTGGAAAACTGCTGGTTATATCGTGATGAGTTGATAAAAGGGGGGCGACTGGTCTTTACCATGGGCGATCAACCGAATCAAAGCTGGGGTACAAAAGTTCCGCCGCCATCCGCACAATAGAAGCAGAAAAAAGCCAGATCAGTCCATCTTCCAGTAAGGATTGGGTGTTCTGGCTTTTTTGAACTTATTCAGGAATTTGGAAATGAGTTCGGGGTGTTTATCTGCAAGGTTCTGTTGCTCTGATCTGTCATTTTCAAGGTCATACAGTTCGATTGTTTTTGATCCAGCATGACGTACCGCTTTCCATTTGCCCTGCCGGATCGCTTGCACCGCTTGCTTGCCTTCCTGAAATTCCCAGTATAGGTAATCATGCGTTTTCTGATTTTGGACATCGCCGGAAAGTACCGGGATCAGGGAGATGCCCTCTGTTTTAATATTATGCGCTTGCAGGTTAATGCCGGCATAAGCGGCCAGTGTTGGCATAATGTCGGGAAAGCCGGAAATGTGCCCGGAAACTGTTCCACTTTGAATGCCAGGGCCGGCAACGATGAAGGGCACGCGAATGCCACCTTCATATACATCACGCTTGGCGCCCCTTAATCCGCCTGCACTGTTCAATACCGCGGGATCTGCGCCACCNNCCTTCTTTATGTGGTCCGTTATCGCTGGAAAACATGATGATCGTATTTTTGTCCAGCCCCTTGTCCTTAAGCTTTTTAATAAGGCTGGCAATATCACGGTCCAATCGGACTACCATCGTCGCATAAGCTGCATTAGGATGTGCAGAATTTCCATAACCGCCTACCGACTGATCCTTGCTATAATCCTTACCTGTATACGGCTCTTCCTTGAATTTTCCTATAAGGGATCTGAAAAGCTCATCGTCTGGCGCCAGCATTTCTGCATGAGGAGTAATGTAAGCCAGATAAAGAAAAAAAGGCTCATCCTGCTGTTGCCGGTCTACAAATTCCAGTGCTTCAGAGGTAAAAAGATCACTGGAAAATTTTTCCTGTCGCCGGTTTGCGTTCTCAGGAACCAGGATCTTGCTTTCATTACGATATAGGTATTCTGGATAGTGATTGTGCGCATGTGCCTGATTCAGGTAGCCGTAGAAATAATCGAAACCCTTCTTGTTCGGATGGCCCGTTGTGCCGTCCATCCCCAAGCCCCATTTACCGATGATTGCAGTATGATAAGCTGCCTTTTTAAGCATTTCGGCAATGGTGACATCCTTAGGCCGGAGTGGTAATCCCGCCCCAAGGCCAAATGGCCCTTTTTCATAGTTTCCCCGGATCCAGCCATGCCCGATATCCCGGCCGGTCATTAGCGCTGCACGCGATGGTGCACAAACCGGTGCTCCGGCATAGTGATTCGTAAACTTGAGTCCATGCGAGGCCAGACTGTCTAGGGTGGGTGTACTGAAATGACGCTGCCCATAGCTACTCAGATCTCCATAACCCAGGTCGTCCGCAAGAATATAGATAAT
>DCLG01000090.1:152107-168662 GCA_002320935.1 Pedobacter sp. UBA1654
CGCTATCCTGGGCACTGGCATCAATGCCAGGCCAGGTGCAGATTAGAATTAGCGCTACATAGCAGCATCTCTTCAGCATTTTGAATTATTTACCAGCTTTTAAGTCAACGTCTGCTGCGCCGTTGTTTAGAATGGTCTCGGTCACGACGCTGCGCTTACCGCTCGGCATGATCACGATGGTTTTTAGAATTCGCTTTTGGCCCTTAGGTACATTCACCTTGATCGCATTTTCATACGGATGTGCAGTTTCAGATGGACGGTGGTTGTCAAGGGTATAGTAGATCTTTGCACCTTTAGTTGGTGCCTTCAGCTCAATGTTAAAGTTTTCGCCGTTCAAAATTGGTTCATCCTGCCCGATCGGGGTTGGTACCCAATAGTTCGTGCCGGTTTTGTCTAAACGGGCCAGGTGTGCAGGCACACGTTCCTCATAGAAATTCTTGAAATCTTTACGGTTTTTTTGGCTCCAGGCCACTTCGGCTAAGGAGAATAACCTTGGCAAGATGGTGTATTCCACCTTTGCCGGAGTCTCAATATACTCTGTCCATACGTTCGCCTGTACACCGATGATGTATTTTTGCTGTTCAGGGGTTAAAGATGCCGGTACCGGATCATAGGCATACACTTTAGTCGCAGTAGAATGGCCACCAATACTTAGCGGTTCATCCGGCGACAACGATTGCTTATGGTCGAAATACAAGCCGCCACTGTTTGGCGTCATGATGCATCGTGGTTTTGTTTTGCCGATGCGATACCACCGTCTTCACCTCTCCAGGACATTACTGTAGCGTTTGGTGCCAAACCACCTTCCAGGATTTCGTCCCATCCAATGATCGAGCGGCCTTTACCGTTCAGGTATTTCTCTATTCTCTGAATAAAATAACTTTGTAAGCCATGCTCATCTTTAAGGTTGTTGTCTTTAATGAACTGCTGGCAGAAAGCAGATTCCTTCCAGTATTCTTTCGGACTCTCATCACCTCCGATATGGATGTATTTCGATGGGAAAAGTGCTACAACCTCATCTAAAACGCCCTCCAGGAATTTGAAAGTATTTTCAGTAGGTACAAATACATCATCGAAAACGCCCCAGGTCTGTTGTACCTGTTTGCCTTTTCTGGATCCGGACCATGGGGTTTTCGGGTCAACAAAAGTGTCACGATCCGGGAATGCACTCAGTTCAGGATAAGCAGCAATCGCTGCAGAGGCATGGCCCGGCATTTCGATCTCAGGCACCACATTGATGAATTTTGTAGCTGCATAGGCAACCACTTCTTTTACCTCATCCTGGGTATAGTAACCTTTATATACTTCGTTGTCGGTGCCAATGCCCGGGTGCCGGCCGATGATCGTTCCATTCCTTGAAGCGCCAACACTGGTCAACTTAGGATATTTCTTGATCTCNNCAGTGAAAATTATTCAATTTGTATGCCGCCATCATGTCAATGTACTTTTTGATGAAGGACACCGGGAAGAAATGACGTCCCACATCCAGATGCAGTCCGCGGTACTTAAATCTTGGAAAGTCGTTTATTTCTGCTGTCGCAATCGCAATCCGGTCATTTTCCTTTTCCGGCATCAGCTGCATCAGCGATTGTATGCCATAGAATAATCCGGCACCTTTACCGGTAACCGTAATGTTGTTTTTAGTTATGGAAATCTTGTATCCTTCAGCAGGAAGTTTATCCGCACCTTCTGAAGTCAGGATCACCGCTTTGGTTTTGCCATCAGCTGCTTTGGTTTCGCGAAGTGCAAATCCACCTTTTGAAACCACAAAGGCGTTCAGCAGGTCGGCATGTCTTTGGTTCTGGGCATCTTTGGACACGAGTACCACGGTTTTATCGAGTACAAATGTTCCGTTCGACTTCTGGATTGAAACGGGTACCGGAATGATACCCATGTTTGCATCATGCTGCGCAAATGCTGGAAGGGCAATTGCCGCGACGATCATACAGGTTAAAATCTTTTTCATTTTTAGGCTTTTCTGAAATAAGCCTCCAATATAATGACAAAAATGAAGCTGTTTATACAATAACGCTGTTACATGGACAATTTTGAACATAAATCATACAGCCTTATACATGATAAAAGGGCTGCCTCCCTGGAAGCAGCCCTTTCATTGTTTCAGAAAATCTACAGATTATTTATAGATTTTACTTGCATCTCTGTACCCGGTAGCCGTGTTGCTGTACCAGTCGCTGTAAAGGGTGCCACCAGAGCGGGCCCATTCTGCAAAGTGCGGATAAGCTTCCGTTACGGGTTGCGTTTCAATTGGGTAGTTATAGCTACCGGCAAAGTTAATTGCCCATGGATAGTTATCTTTTGACAGATAGAATTTACCAGTTCCGGAAGCATCATCGGCTGTGCCAAATAGTTTCCGGTCAGCAAGATCAGTAGGTTGGAATGCTGGTAAGTGGATCTCATATCCACGGCGCAGGTCGCTGATCAGAAACGGATTGAACATGCCAACCTGCAGGCTCTGTGCAGAAACAGGCGCAGCAAAGGTCACCATCACAGTTGCTGTTTTCGGCGTAACTTTTTCTTTGTTCGGGTAAACGTTCACGAAATATCCGTTGTCCGGGTTTTTCAATAATGCTTCATGATTATCAAAAGGTACAATCACCGCTTGACTTTGACCTGCTTCAACGCCGTTGCTTGCGTATTTGATGTAGTTGCTGATGTTTTGCTGACCAGTTACACTGGCTACTGCAGATGCTGCTACCGGAAGCTGAATGGCAAATCCATTCTTGAAGGCTGCACCGGATGCTACCGGCGTAAATTCACCTTTCATATCAACCACCTGATTTTGCGCATTGCTGGTAAAAGTATAACGGTAATTTATGGTAAGGTCATTTAAATCAAAGTCACCTTTTGCCGGCCAGTTATCTTCAAAAGCGATGGTTGCAACACCAGTTTGAGATGGATAATAGCTTATATACGCTCGTGTAGGATCATTTGGAAAGGCATCAAGGTTGTCCTGTACACCATCGCCGTCGCTGTCGCCACCCTTGTCGATTGCCGGAACGCCGCCTGTGGAGATACCGGTAACCGGATTTGAAGATGCATAGACCACAAGGTCGTTAAAGTCATTGTCCGACTCCGTCTGACGGTTCAGGTCCTCAAAACCCATCACAAATAGCTTGTGCACATCATCATAAAGGGTCACAGTATGCTTTTTCGTAGCTGCAGTGGTTTCCGGATTGAACCTTGGATCCGAGTAAAACTTTACGGTGTTGGTCATTACGCCAGATGTGCTGTTCCAGGCATTTTGTAGTAACACAAAGCCGATGGAAGTGCCTGCATTAAAGCGGCCCAGTTTAACTTTATCACCTGAGTTCAAGCCACCGGCAGATCCAACTGCTGAGGAGTTCGGGAAGATGATCGTGATTTTGCTGATCTCGCTTGCGCTGTTTGGCGGCGAGTTTGTCGGATAGGTATAATAACCTAAACTGTTCAGTAACCCTGCACCTTCTGATACGAAGGTGATCCATACATCTGAAGTAGCGGTGATGTTTAGATCAGGCTTCGTTGTACTGCTCAAATACTCCGGGTGTGTTTTGGTTAATGCACTGCCTTCAGGTAATGAAGCGTTTATGAAGGATAACAAAGATGCATCAATCACGTCACGGCTGCTCTCCAGGTAAACCGGTCTGCCGAGTTTAAAAGGGTAGGTCGTGTTGTGAACAACCGCCTCTGTGGAGCTTCTGTATGGACTTGGGTAAGCGAAGGTCGTTGTTGTGGTTGTTGTGTAGGTATTCATGCTCCTGTCTGTCGCCTTAGCCATCTTCATGCTGCTGCCTGCAGCATTGCTGTTCAGGTCTTCTGCAACGATGTCGCCGGAAAATGTGTTCTTACCACCAATAGTTGCTGTAATACTGTTTGATTTCGAAATAACCGCCTGTGCATTACGGATCAGACCCACATACGCAGGATCAACAATCAGTTGGCTCACGAAAGCCGGGATGGTAACTGTCGCTTTCAGCTGACCATTCTTATCAGTCACCCCTTTGTAGATGGGTTCTTTAGTTTGCTCTGGTAAATAAACGGATACCACTACGCCGGATAAAGCATCATCATTATTCGCTTTAAGGCTTAGATTTAAGCTAATGTCTTTGGTCGTGTTAAAATTGAATCCGTTAGGTGCAATCTTGTCGACCGGATTTGTTGTGGTCTCCTCCGGAAGCTGGACGCTTTCTTTTTTGCAAGCTGCAAGTGCAACCATTCCGGCAAGTAGGATACAGGTAGAAATTTTTTTCATAAAAGATGTTTACTAATTTTTTTTAAGGCAGTATAGAACAATGATTTAGCATCATATTTTCCAGGAACAAAAGTACACATAATTACTCAGTCGTGTAAAACGTTACACAGCTAATTACCCAGTTCTGTGATGTTTACGAAAGAAATGTGTGTTTTTACTGTGCTGGGCATTATTGTTCTATCTTGCCACATCTATAAGGCAAACATTAATCCAGCTTAGCTGGGATTATTCCCGATAATTCAAAAATGCACCATCAATATTGAACAAAATTCAGACAGGATTGGAAACCACCACGCGCCTTTGAGGGGTAATTTCGATATTCAGTTCAAAAGGAAAAACACATGAGAATAAATCTACTACACTGCAGTTTGTTCCTGATTGCTTTACTCACCGGGCCAAAACTTATGGCCCAGCTTGCGCAATCCGATCTACCTGCAGCAACCGGAAAATGGAAACTGGTCTTTTCTGATAAATTCAGTTCCAGGGGCAGCTTCGACGAACGTAAATGGCAGTACAGTACGCGCCAAAATCCAGCATGGGCCCGATATCTAACCGCTTCTAAGGACTATGTGCAGCAGAAATCGGGTAAGCTGGTGTTGCGCATGGACAAAGCAGAGATCCCTGGCGACAGCCTGCCTTACCACTCCGGAGGCATCCAGACTTCAACCAGGTTTAGTATGCTTTACGGAAAGGTGGAAGTACATGCAAAGTTTAGTAAAGGAAAAGGTTCCTGGCCGGCCATATGGATGATGCCGGAACTGCCTGCGGCTTATGGCAACTGGCCGAACAGCGGAGAGATTGACATCATGGAACATGTCAATAAAGAAAAGCACGTTCATCAAACCATACATAATGCTGCAGTAACGAATGCTGCGGGGGCTAGTACCGCCACACATCAGGCCAGCTATAAGGAAGGGGAATTTAATACCTATGGAATCATATGGAAGCCCGATACCATTCAGTTCTATGTGAATGATGTATTGCAGTATACCTATGCGAAACCAGCCGGGGCGAGCTCCAGGGAATGGCCCTTCGATAAGCCCTTTTACCTGATCTTAAATCAATCGGGTGGGGCAGGCTGGCCGGGGCCACTGAACGAGGCAGATCTGCCCTTTGAAATGCAGGTCGACTGGGTAAAGGTTTATCAGCAGCAGCCTTAACAGACCTTTTGCTGCTTTTCGTTCCGGTAGGCCGTTGGCGTTGATCCGTAGTGCTGCTTGAAAACTGTGCTGAAATAACGTTGATTGTTAAAACCAAGGTTGTCTGCAATCTCCATAATGCTCTTATCGGTCTGCGCCAGCAGCAATGCTGCTTTCTCCAGACGGAATTTATTGATGTAGTCGTTCACGCCAATATCGGCGATCTGTTTAAGCTTATTATACAGTGTCGCACGACTCATGGCCATTTTATCAGTTAAAAAATCTACATGCAAATCCTTACTGTCTAAATTTTCCATGATCAGCTGGTTCAATTTGCTGATGAAACGTTCATCAGCACGGCTGAAAGTACCGGCTTCTGCAGGAACTAGCATCGCCGATTGTTTATATTTCGCTTTAACCAGTTCGCGGTTCTTCAGCAGGTTCGCGAGAATGGTTTGCAGATGTTCCAGGTCGAAAGGTTTTGCAATGTAGGCATCCGCACCAAGCTTGTAACCGAGGTTCCTGCTTTCCGCATCACCCTGCGTGGTTAAGAGCACAAAGGGTGTATGACTTACATAGAGATCTTCCTTCAGGCGCCTGCAGAGTTCAAAACCATCAATCCCCGGCATCATCACGTCACTCAGCACAATGTCCGGGCGTTTTTGTTCGATTAGCGCCGCTGCCTGCAGGCCATCTGCAGCTTCCAGGATTGCTTTATAATACGGCATCAGGCTCTCTGCCAGGAAAGCCAGTAGCTCCGGCTGGTCCTCCACGATCAGCAGCGTGTAAGCCGAAGTTGGAAACGCCGTTGTAATACTATCCGGGGCCAGATCACTTCTGCTGTTTGTCGCAGCTGCTTCAAGATCAATAGGTAATTCAAAGTAAAATGTTGCACCCTTATCCGTGTTGTTTAATGCCGCAATACGGCCGCCATGCATCTCCAGCAGCGTCCTGGAATAGGATAGTCCTATGCCACTGCCATGTTCCTGGTGTGCTCCCTGGTAAAAGGGTTTGAACAACTGCGCCATATCCGCATGTTCCAGTCCAATGCCTTGATCCTTGATCGAAACCCGCACAAAGCCACCCAAATTACCGGTGCTTACAGTGATGCTCGTATCCGGAGGACTGAATTTCAGCGCATTGGCCATCAGGTTGGTTAGGACCAGTGCACATTTCTTGCCATCAAAAACAACTTCCCCAATGCCTTGGTCAAGATCATAGATCAGGGTAATGCCTTTTTGATCCAGCTCGGCGCTGAAATTTTCCACGATGTTCAGTACCCATTCATTCAGTTCATGGCGCTCCAGCTGGAGCTGCTCCTGTGCCAGTTCAATCTTCTGCAGGTCGAGCACCATATCTATGATGTTCCGCATGTTCCCGGCCTGCCGGTAAATACCCTCCAGGATTCTGCTGAGTTCGCCACTCAGATTTTTTTCATTCAATAATCTGCGAAGCGGCGAGTAGATAAGCGTCAGGGGGGTCCTCAGCTCATGACTGATGTGTATGAGGAAACTGATCTTGGCTTCATCCGTACGTTGTTTATGTGCTTTCAAATCCCATTGCAGCTTCCGTTCCCTTCTGGCAATGGCCATCCGGTAAAAGTAAAGAACGGCTGCGGATACGAGTAGCAGGACAGATGCAATGAACCACCAGCGCTGGAACCAGGCTGGGCGAACGTTAATTTCCACCAGCCGGGTATAATCGCTCCAACCACCACCTTTCAGGTTAGCGGAAACCAGGATCTCATAATTACCCACCGGCAGGGAACCAATAGCCAAGGCATGATCATAAGTTTCGATGGCACGGCTGTTAAGACCTGCTATCTTATAGCGGAACATCCGCTTTCGGAACACATCCTGTTCACGGGCCATGACCGTGACCACCAAAGAGGTGTGATTCCAGGGAATGTCGGCTTTTCCCCCTTCAACACTTAAAGGCAGGCCGTTTACTTCCAGCGCCATTAACTCCATGATGGGTGATTTGATGGTCTCCACTTTGGTATTGCCTTTTATCTGGAGCAGACCTTTTACCCCGCCCATATAGGTGTTCCCGTTTGTGGCGCTAAGTGCGGCTTTAANNTCTCATTCGGCAGTACCCCATCCGACTCGTCAAAAGCCACAAACTTTTGCTCCCGTGCTTTATACAGGAAGATCATATTCTGGGCACCTATCCATAAACGATCCTGTTTGTCAAAGACCAGGGTAGATATTTCAGTAAACAGGCTCGTTGGGATTTTATGGAGCTTTCTGGTTTTCCTGTTATAGTGCATCAGGCCATCCCGGTTCCCGAGCCAGAAATCGCCCTTGCTGTCTCTTGCTACAGCCATAATTGGATCACCGCTTGCCGGAAGTTCAAATACCGGCCGCATCTTGTTTTCCTGATGATTAAGTTCAAAGATCCCGTAGGGTGCAAAAAGGTAGCTTAGCCTCGCGTCTGAATAGATCTTAAGGAGCGAACTGTGGGCATTTGTAGCGGGTTTGTAGTCTACAGGATCCAATCTACCGCTCGAAACATGGTAGCGCAGGATCTTGTCTGTAAATAGATATATGGACTCATCAGAGATCCTGTTGACATTGATGGAGATACCAGAGGATTTGATGTATGCCGTTTGAGCAGGGCTTATGCCTGGCAAGGCTCTGATGTTTCCATTAGCCTTATTAAATAGGTAGAGCCCTTTATTGAAGAGGTAGAGCAAAAGCTCCTGCTCGCTGTATGCGGTGAGTGATGCTACTTTAAGTCCATAAGTTCCCGGATAATGCTTGAATCGCCCAGTTCCCGGGTCAAAGCGGTTAACGCCACCACCATCCGTTCCAATCCAGATAAAGCGGTCTATATCCTCATAAATACTGATCACCGTCTTTTCACTGAGTCCATGTACCCCGCCCATAGGCACGTCCCGGTAAGTATTCATGGCTGTTTTTTGGATGGCAATCAGTCCACCCCGGATACTGCCTGCCCAGAGGTTATCCTCATGATCATGGTACAAGCTGAGTATGGAGGTTTCAGGCAGCGAAGCGGGATCGCCGGGCACATGTTTTAAACTGGAAAATGCTTTCGTCTTCAGATCCAGGATATTGATCCCACCCCCGTCGGTTGCGATCCAGAGCTGATCATCTTCCTCCAGAATGTCGAGCACAACATCTTCCGTCAGCCCGGAATTCTGACTGGTGTAATGGCTGATCAGCTTACCATCTTTGGCGTATCCTTTTACGCCTTGCCCGTAAGGCGAAATCCNNCCTGCCGCTGGTTCACATAAAGGCCAATCAACTCCTTTTCTTTAATGAACGTTGCTCGACGCATGGATCGGTCCTTGATGTTGAACAGCCATGCGCCATCCCGGCGGGTCTGTAGCAATACCTGATCTTCTTTCCANNCATTTTGGTGAATATATCTGAACTTTTTTCCCTGCCGATAGTGGCCATTTGTACAATCTCCTGCTTAGTGGCATCATACTGGTACAACACGCCAGGCCCTCCGAATACCATACCGCCGGGTAAATCCAGGGCTGCGCGAACAGCAAGCGGTTTACCCTGATGGGTCATGGTTTTAAACTTGTCCGTATGATGATCGTAAAGTGCCAACCCATTCTCAGTACCGATCCAGATGTTGCCGCTTTTATCTTCCGCAAGGAAATTGATAAGATTCCCTGGAATGGAGGCGGGATCATTTTTCTTGTAAAAGTAACGCTTCAGATCATACCGGTCATAACGGTTCAGGCCGGAGCGCGTACCGATCCAGATGAAGCCGCGCCGGTCGTTCAGCATGCAACGGACGGTCGACTGCGTCAGTCCCTCGTTAATCGAAATCTGTTTAAAATAATACCCTTCCTGCGCCAGAACAGGCGCAAACGTCATACAAAAAAAGCAGATCAGGAAAAACAGGATGTTCCTTTGGTTTTCAGGCTTCACGTGGGGGATACAGGTTAGAATTATAAATGTATGTAAGTGGGCCCGGATTCGAAACAATCGAAGCTGAAATTTTGAATGTACCGGCAGAAATAGGCTCCACTGGACGATATTAGACCAAATCCGGATGGTTTTGAACACAGGCAGCTTTATACGCCTGCTACATTTGAGTATGAAAAACTCTCCTCATCTCAGCACGTCATTCTTTATCAAGGCCCTGCTGCTTTGCCTTTTCGTAAATCCTGCAGCCTTTGCGCAGATCCCTAAAAAAGATCAGCGTCCCAATATCGTAATCATTGTCTCCGACGATCATGCTTACCAGGCCATTAGTGCTTACGGCGGCGGACTGATGCAGACACCCAATATCGATCGTATAGCTAAAGAAGGTGCCCGCTTTAACAAGGCCTATGTGACCAACTCCATCTGCGGGCCAAGCCGCGCGGTAATCCTGACGGGCAAATACAGTCACAAAAACGGCTTCCGGGATAATGAGAGTTCTGTTTTCAATGGCGATCAGGACTCTTTCATTAAACAATTGGGCAAGAACGGCTATCAAACCGCCTGGATCGGTAAATGGCACCTGCAAAGTAATCCGGTTGGATTCGACTACTGGCAGATCCTTCCAGATCAGGGCGACTACTATAATCCTGATTTCGATATGATGGATGGCAGCAGAAAACGCCAGGAGGGCTATGTGACCAATCTGATCACCGATGTGAGTGAGGATTGGCTCGAGAAACGGGATACGGATAAACCTTTTTGCCTTGTAATCGGGCATAAGGCGACACACCGCATCTGGTTGCCCGACACTGCCGACCTGGGGAAGTTCGACAAAACCCAGTTTCCCTTGCCTGAGAATTTCTATGACCGATATGAAGGCAGGAAAGCTGCCGCGGTTCAGGACATGTCGATCGAGAAAACCATGTTAATGGATTACGATCTGAAGATGTTCGGTACTAAAGAGAACAAAGAAAAAAGCGGAAATTTCAAAAGAATGAACGCCGCGCAGCGGGCAAAGCTTGATGCCTATTACGAAGCAATAGAAACGGAACTCAAAGCTTTAAACCTTAGTGGAAAGGCCCTTACGGAGTGGAAATACCAACGCTATATGCGTGATTACATGAGTACGGCAGCTTCGCTGGACAGAAACATTGGTCGCACATTAGACTATCTGGATGAACATGGCCTGCGCGAGAATACCATTGTGATCTACCTTTCCGATCAGGGCTTTTACATGGGCGAACATGGTTGGTTCGATAAACGCTTCATGTATGAAGAATCGTTCCGTACCCCGATGGTGATGCGTTATCCCGGAAAGGTGAAACCGGGTACCGTTTCAGATCGCTTTGTCATGAATGTAGATCTTGCGCCAACCCTGTTGGAGGCAGCCAAAGTTGCTGTGCCCAAAGAGATGCAGGGCATTTCCATGCTGCCGGTGCTAAGCAATCAAGCTGCAGCAGGGCGCGAGGCCATGTACTATCATTATTATGAGAATGGTGAACATGCCGTTTCGCCGCACTTTGGTGTGCGCACAAAGAAATATAAGCTGATCAGATTTTATAAGCGTGTTGAAGGCTGGGAGCTCTACGACCTGGAACAAGATCCTGATGAAATGCAAAATGTATATGGGAAAAAAGGATATGAGCGCATTACAGCGGAATTACGCAAAACGCTACATGCAGAGATAGACAAGCTCCAGGATGAAGACGCAAAGAAAATTTTAAACGCAGAATAAAGAATCGATATGAATAGATTACCCAAATACTTGTTGCTGACTTCAGCCTTGGGCCTTAGCCAGCTGACGTATGCACAGACGAATTTCACGATTATTAAACCTGCTGAAAGTCATGCGGAGATCATTGCCAAAGCCGCAAACATTACACCTTCCGCTAAACAGCTGCGCTGGCAGCAACTGGAGCTTACGGCCTTTTTCCATTTCGGCATCAATACCTATAGCGGTACCGAATGGGGTACAGGCAAGGAGGATCCAAAAATCTTTAATCCAGCCAAGCTGGATGCGGAGCAATGGGTCCGTACGGCAAAGGAAGCCGGCTTCAAACAGGTGATCCTGACGGCTAAACATCATGATGGCTTCTGCCTCTGGCCAACAAAAACCACCAAACAATCTGTAGAAAGTAGTCCATGGAAAGATGGAAAGGGTGATGTGGTTGCTGAAGTTGCTGCTGCCTGTAAAAAATATGACATCGGATTCGGGGTCTACCTTTCGCCATGGGACATGAATTCGCCTGTTTATGGTAGTAATGCCTATAACGACCTGTTCATTGAACAGCTTACAGAATTGCTAACCAAATACGGCAAGGTGGATGAAGTATGGTTTGATGGTGCAAACGGCGAAGGACCAAATGGTAAGAAGCAGGAATACGACTTCAACCGCTGGTATGCACACATTAGAAAACTACAGCCACAAGCGGTCATCGCGATCATGGGCCCCGATGTACGCTGGGTAGGTACAGAAACAGGGTATGGCCGGGAGACCGAGTGGAGTGTGCTGCCTGCAGATAACCTTGACCAGGCTTCTGTATCTGCGGGTTCGCAGAAAGACATCAACATCAAACCTTCCGGTTTTCTAAAAGGACAGGATATTGGCAGCCGGGACAAACTGAAAAATGCCAAAGGACTTGTCTGGTATCCTGCCGAAACGGATGTGTCCATCAGGCCTGGATGGTTCTATCATGAAAAGGAGGACAGTAAGGTTAAAACACCCGAGAAACTGCTGGATATCTATTACAGCTCCGTTGGTCGCAACGGTGTGCTGCTGCTGAACATTCCCCCAAACAAGGAAGGACTGATCGCAGACAGTGATGTAAACAGCTTAAAAGAACTAACCAGACTCCGGACGGAAACTTTCAAAGGTAACCTGGCAAAAGGCGCAAGTCTGCAATCACCCAATGGAAAAAACTTAAAGGCAATACTAGATGGCAAGTACAGCAGCAGCTGGACCACTAAGGGCAGTGACAGTACCGCCACCATAGAACTGGAATTGAAACAGCCGCAAACCTTCGACGTACTTTCTCTGCAAGAGAACATCAGTATTGGGCAGCGTATTGAAAAGTTCCGCTTCGAATACTGGGACAGCAAAAACTGGAAACAAGTCGCTGAAGGGACCACAGTAGGCTATAAGCGGTTACTCAGATTTGATCCCATAACGGCATCCAGGGTACGATTAATAATTGAACAATCCCGTTTGAACCCGACACTTTCGGAATTCGGAATTTATAAACAAGCAAAATAAAACCAAATAATGTATGAAACACAACTACAAAAAAGCAGTACTGGTCATGAAAGTGACAATACTCCTGATGGCCTCTGCCGTCATGCCCTTGAGTGCTGCAGCCTACAGTAGCAAAGCGGAGATCGTCTTGGTAAATGGCCCGCTTGCCGCCATAACGGTTACCGGCAGGGTGTTGGATGAAGGTGGGCAAGGCATTCCCGGCGCAACCGTCCGTGTGAAGAACACCACGATGGGCAGCACCACGGATCAGAACGGACGCTTTACCTTAAAGAATGTTGCTGAAGATGCAACCCTGGTGGTAACCTACGTCGGTTATGATCCAAAGGAAGTTAAAGTTGCAAAAGGCGACATGAGCATCTCCCTTATTCCACAAGCAAACAACCTGAACGATGTTGTGGTGGTTGGTTATGGTTCCCAAAAGCGGGCTAACCTCACCGGCGCCGTATCTTCCATTGACTCCAAAGCATTGGAATCCCGCCCCGTTCAAAATGTGGGGCAGGCTTTACAGGGCTTGATCCCTGGATTAAACTTCCAGACGGGTGGTCTCGGTGGAGAGCTTAACCAAAACCTGAGCTTCAATATCCGCGGGACCGGAACCATCGGTGCGGGCTCTTCTTCTTCACCATTGGTGCTGATTGATGGTATGGAGGGTGATCTGAATTCCATCAATCCTCAGGATGTGGAAACGGTTACGGTTCTGAAGGATGCTGCGGCTTCTTCTATTTATGGCTCACGTGCGCCTTTTGGGGTGGTTTTAATCACCACAAAGAAAGGTAAAATGGGTACCTCCAGTGTAAGTTACAGCAACAACTTCCGCTGGACCAAACCGATGGGCTTACCAACCATGATGGATTCCTATACCTTCGCCAATTACTGGAATGAGGCTGCTGCAAATGGCGGTGAATCGCCGAAGTTTGCGGACGACGTACTGGATAGAATTGTTAAGTACCAGAAAGGGGAGATTGACTACACCACCGTTGCAGATGCTAACGGCGAAAAGTGGCAGTACTATACTGGGTCGAACGCGAATACCGATTGGTTCAAAGAACAGTACCGGGATTATTCCTTTTCTCAGGACCACTCCATAAACATCAGCGGTGGAACCGAAAAAACGCAATATTTCGTGTCGGGCGGCTTTATGGATCAGGGCGGGATTACAACCTATTCAGGTGATGCCTTCAAACGTTATTCACTAACTGGTAAGATTTCTACGGCGCTGAGTAAATACGCTAAATTCAACTATACCAGCAGGTTCATACGAGAGGATTATACCAAAGCATCCCACCAGAATGATCTGTTCTACCACAACGTGGCCAGACGCTGGCCTACGGTTCCGGTGAAAGACCCTAATGGCTTCTATTCTGAACCAAGTGAGATTGCTCAAACGCTGGATGGCGGTCGTGTAATTAATCAAAGGGACATCTTATTCCAGCAAGGCCAGCTGATCCTGACCCCGGCCAAAGGCTGGAATATCGTAGCAGATGGTAATGTGCGGATCACCAACCGGAATAACCATAATGATATCCTGCCTGCTTACGCTTATAATGTGGCCGGAAACCAGTATCCACTTGCCGTTGGTTACAACGCTGCGGATTACAGCTATGTATCTGAATACAATGATAAAGCAAACTATTTCACCGGAAACATCTATACCGATTATGAGTTTAAGATAAATGATGCACATAATTTCAAGGTGCTTGCCGGTTTCAATACGGAACTGAATAAACTAAGAACATTAGGTGCTTCCCGCAGTGGACTGATCACCCCGGAATTACCGACCATCAATACGGCAACAGCGGATAGCAGGGCAACGGAAGGTGCTTACCAGAACTGGGCGACCACCGGATTTTTTAGCCGCCTGAACTATAATTACAAAGAACGCTACTTATTAGAAGTTAATGCCCGTTACGATGGTTCATCCCGCTTTTTAAGGGATCAGCGCTGGAACCTTTTCCCTTCGCTTTCTGCAGGCTGGAACGTGGCGCAGGAAGAGTTCTGGATGCTGAAGGACCTGGTTCAGGTATTTAAGATCCGTGGATCTTATGGTGAGCTGGGTAATCAGAATACCGATCTCTGGTATCCCTTTTATACCACGATGCCTGTTGGTGTAACCAATGGCAACTGGCTGTTAAACGGCCAGCGTCCAAATACTTCGACCGCTCCTGGCCTTGTAAGTACCATGTTGACCTGGGAACGTATTGCCAGCTGGAACATCGGCTTTGATATGGCCATGATGAAGAACCGCCTGAATCTGAGCTTCGATTACTACAAGCGTAACACCTTTGATATGGTTGGTCCTGCACCGGAATTACCAGCGATCCTGGGTACTGCTGTGCCACAGGTAAACAATGCAGATATGGAATCTTATGGTTTCGAGGTAGAAGTCAGATGGCAAGATCACATTGGTGACTTTGGCTACTCTATTCGCGGAGTTTTATCTGATGACCAGCAAAGGGTGACCAGCTATCCTAACCCTACAGGCAATATCGCCAACTGGTACAACAACAGAATGAACGGTGAGATCTGGGGTTATACCACGGTAGGCATCGCAAAAACACAGGCGGAAATGGATGCACACCTGGCAACGACCAACCAGAATGCCATGGGTGGAAACTGGACCGCCGGAGACATCATGTATAAGGATATCAATGGTGATGGTAAAGTAGATGGTGGCGCAGGTGTTCTGGGCAATACCGGCGACCGTTCCATCATCGGAAACTCCTCGCTGCGGTACCGCTTCAGCCTAGACCTGGGCATGGATTACAAAGGCTTCGATTTCAGGGCATTTTTCCAGGGTGTGGGTAAACGTGATTACATGCCAAATGGACCGTATTTCTGGGGCGCAAGTGGTGGTATGTGGCAATCTGCCGGATTTACCGAACATATGGATTACTTCCGCGACGAAAACTCTGTGATGGTGGCCAGCGGTCTTGCCGGTGTAAATACAGATCCTTATTTCGCTAAACCATACTTCAACACAACCAAAAATCAGCAAACACAAACCCGTTATATTCAGAACGGCGCATACATCAGGTTAAAGAACCTGCAATTTGGTTATACCCTGCCAAAGCCGGTTACCGCTAAGCTGGGCATCGCCCGTGCAAGGTTCTACGTGTCGGGCGATAACCTGTTTACCATTACGAAGATGAGCAAGATCTTCGATCCGGAAACCGTGGGCTTAAGCGGTTATAACGATGGCAAAACCTACCCATTGGCACAGATCTATTCTCTTGGTGTAAACATTACCCTCTAATTCAAAGTCATGAAAAAAATTATAAATAAAGCATATATCATCCTGTTGCTTTCCGGCCTGAGCACGGTACTTGGCTGTAACAAACAACTGGATATGGAACCGCTTTCTGCGGTCACACCAGACAAATTCCTATTCACAGAAGCGGATCTGGCGGCATACACGATCGGACAATACCGCTTCCCGACACATGAAGGCTGGGGACCGGGCAGATTTGCGGCCGACAACCATACTGATAACCAGGCAACTTCGGGGTTTTCCAACATCTGGGTTCCCGGAGAATGGCGCGTACCACAAGCGGGTGGAAGCTGGAGCTTCGACCAGATCCGGAATACCAATTATTTTATCCAAACGGCAGTGCCGCGCTGGAAAGAAAAGAAGATCACCGGTGCTGCAGCTAATATCGATCACTATATCGGTGAGGGCTATTTCTTACGTGCCTATGCTTACTTTGATAAGGTACAGGCGCTGGGTGACTTCCCGATCCTGAAAAATACCCTTCCGGACATAATGGATGAACTCGTGCAGGCTTCCCAGCGCCGTCCCAGAAATGAAGTTGCCCGTTTTATCCTCTCAGACTTAGACTCCGCTGTGACCCTGTTGAAAGCTGTTGCGCCAAACGGAACAAACCGCGTGGCGAAAAACGCGGCATTATTATTCAAATCCCGTGTGGCCTTACATGAAGCCAGCTGGTTGACCTACCATAAAAATACCGCGCTGGTACCAGGCGGACCGAACTGGCCAGGGGCGGGGAAA
>DCLG01000090.1:168672-170567 GCA_002320935.1 Pedobacter sp. UBA1654
CCTTACCCAGGCGATGGACGCAGCAGCACAAGTTGCTGATGCTGTTCCGCTGGTGAACAACACGAAAGATGACGGTTATAATTCTTCCGGCAACCCTTATACGGCCATGTTTGCAGATATAGATATGAGCAAATATGCAGAGGTACTGTTGTGGCGCCGGTATGATCCAACTTTGGGCATCAACCATAATGTGAACCATTACATCAATAACAATGGTGGTAATACGGGTTATACCAGGGGTTTTGTCGACAACATTTTAATGCAGAATGGATTGCCAATCTATGCGCCAGGATCCGGCTACGCAGGAGATGACTCCGTGCAGCTGGTAAAGGTTAACCGCGACAACCGACTTCAATTGTTTATGAAAACCCCGGGCAACCTGCGGTTTACGGACAGAACCAATCCAGACGGCTCCCCTGTGCTTAGTGGCAGACCGGATATTGTTGGCCTGGCAGAAACCCGGGACGTTACCGGGTACTCCATAAAGAAAGGCTTTTCTTACCTGGCATCGAATGCTGAAGGTAGCCTTGGTAATACCGGAAGCATCGTGTTTCGTGCAGCGGAGGCCTACCTGAACTATATCGAAGCTTCCTACATGAAAGAAGGTGTTGTAAATGGAAAGGCTGCTCAATACTGGCAGGCACTGAGAACCCGTGCCGGACTTAATCCGGACTTCAATGTAACGGTCAATGCAACGATCATGACAGAAGAAGCCAAGCATGATATGGCCGCTTATTCTGCTGGAGCATTGCTTGCAGACAGAACTTTGTACAACATTAGAAGGGAGCGTCGTACGGAATTGATGGCAGAAGGTATGCGGATGTATGACCTGAAAAGATGGAGAGCGCTGGATCAGCTGAAAAGCAATCCTTACATCATTGAAGGCATGAAAGTATGGGGCCCTATGGAGAAATGGTTTGTAAATGCGACTGGTACAAGTTTACTGATTGAATCCGGAACAGCCGGGAAAACGCCCAATATTTCCAAAAGGTCCGAGAGTCCCTATATTAGGCCATACCGGGTCAATAACACGCCAAGTAATTTTGTCTACAATGGCTACAGATGGACAGAGGCCCATTACCTGGAGCCGATTGCGATACAGCACCTGGTGATTACCTCAACTGAAGGGGATCTGGCAAATGCAGTAATTTATCAAAATCCTGGATGGCCTACTGTGGCTAATCAAGGTGCAAATTAATTAGAATGAGAAAAAACTTTACAACGGTATGTTTCGCCACCTTATCCTGCATGCTTGCTTTAGCAAGCTGCAGGCATGAGGAACCTCCGGTGTATGCCAGCGAAGTAAGTACTTGCAGCAGCATGCCGGTTGCAAGCTTTGCGAGCTACACCGAAACTGAATATACCGCAGGTATTCCTGCAGATACCACAGGCATGGTCTGGATCCCTGCAGATAATGGTTTTTGGATGGACAAAACTGAAGTCACGAACGCGCAGTTTGCAACCTTCGTCGAAGCAACAGGCTATGTAACCACAGCGGAGCAGGTGCCAGACTGGGAACTGCTGAAACAACAGGTGCCGGAAGGCACGCCAAAACCCCACGACAGTGTCTTGGTTGCGGCATCCCTGGTCTTTGTTCCGCCTGCACAACCGGTACCACTAGACGACCCTTCCAGATGGTGGAAGTGGACCAAAGACGCAAACTGGAAGCAGCCTCAGGGTGTTGGCAGTGATTTGCAGGGTAAAGCGAATCACCCGGTTGTACACGTCTCCTATGAAGATGCAAATGCATACGCCCGCTGGGCGCGAAAAAGATTACCTACTGAAGCGGAATGGGAATTTGCAGCCAGGGGTGGCGTTAAAGATGCGCGGTACCCATGGGGTGATGAGGTAGTTGAAAGTGGCCAGCCGAAGGCGAACACCTGGCAGGGTAAGTT
>DCLG01000090.1:170692-175685 GCA_002320935.1 Pedobacter sp. UBA1654
GGTTTCCGATGCGTAATGGATTAATATATCGTATTACTTAGCAGGCGTTGCTGCGGGAAATACAATGCCCATAATCTGGTCTTTAAACATTCCCAGCCTCATGGTTGAGCCATTTTCAAGGTTTACCTGATACAGTACAGATGAAGAACCGGTATTTACTGCGGCTAAGGCGGTGCCATCAGGGGCAATATCAAAAGAAGAATCCGTACCTGCACTGGCAAGGCCGAGATTACCAACTTCTACCAGTTTCCCGTCATTCGGCGGATCCTGCTTATATAACTTATTCGCAGCAGCATCAATATCAAACAGAACAGTTGTTGTTGCACCAGCTACACTGTTGGTATAAGCTACACTCGAGATCGCTGCACCAGCAACACCGTTAATGTTACCGTCAACCACCTGTATTGCACCCGTTTCCGGATTGGCACGCAGGTTCTGGCCGGAAGTGGTCACGATCCTGATGCGGTCTACAGTCGGGTTAAAATCAAAGCCTGCAACATTTCCGGTTAAAGCAGGACTAAATGCACCGGTTCCTACAGGTGTTGCAACACCGTTCATGTCGATCACGTAAATACGGCTGGTACTTCCAAGGCCATAAAGTTGTCCTGTTGCAGGGCGGTAATCAATGGCAAGGATCATCTCGCCGGTTTGAAGTCCTGTAATGTTTTTGCTGCTTAACGAGGAGGAAAGATCCCGGGCGTTAAGGGACTGTAAATTACCACTGGCAGTCAAAGCTGTAAATACAGCATCGAGCTTAGGTCCTTCAGGTTCTTTATCATCATCCTTTGAACATCCTGTGAAAGCGGCCATTGATAAGGCCAGAAACGCTGTGAATAGCTTTGAAGTGTTTTTTCTCATGGTTATAAGTTTAGTTGAGATAGATGTACGAAATTTTCTAAGGCCGGGATTTCATTCACAGGTATTTTATGCAACAAACGTTTTCGTATGCTAAATCATATCGCGGCAATGTTGGTCCCAGTACTTAAGCAGCAGTCGTTTACCATACGGTGTAAAGCTTTTCCCAAGTGCGGGCGTCGGTGTAAATTCACAGAAAACAGGACCGTTTATACTTGCGAAAAAGTCGATTCTGACGAATATGCCGTAAGCTTTGCTGAGAATTTTTGCCTGTCGCACCATTTCATCAAAGCAGGCGGGCTTTGTTGGTTCGTCCTTTCCGGGGTAGCGATGATGCAGACGTTTCATCTTCTTCCAATGCTCGTCATAGAAGTAACTATAGCCAACTTTGGGACTGATGCGGTCGATGACCGCGACTGAAGCAATTACGCCATTGAAGCAAAGAAACTTAAAATCATTTGGAATGGCATATCTGCCGTCTTCGGTTTGCACGAAAGCTTCAAAAAGAAATTCCAGATGCGGATGTTTATCGAGTGCGGCTTGCAAGTTTTGGCGGATCTCCTCCTTTGTATATTGTTTCTGGTCGAAGTGGTTCAGACCGTCATCCATAATATATACACCTTTGGAGCCGTGCCCGATGGTTGGCCGGATCACATATTGTGGAGGCAGTGCCTCAAAATTAAGGGTATTTAAATCTCTGCCCTTCCAGTAGAGGTCTGCAACCTGACAGCCAAGCGATTTCGCAAATACCCGTGCATTATACTTATTGCTTAATTTTCTTTGCCAGTGCGGAACATCCTGCCAGGCCTCCAATGGGAGCCCTTCCCGCATTTTAGTGTTTCTGATCTGCTCGGCCTCAGGATCTGACCAGAAAATTTCATGACGTTTTCTAATGCGTTCAGGGAACTTTCCGGAATCCCTGAATAGTTTGGTAATGATTTGAAACATACGGTTTGTACTGGGTTTTTAAAAAAAATCAATCGAGGGCGTACCTGATGTGGGCAATGCCAAAACCCCAGGGGTGGTTCCCGGTGTTCAGATTACCTGCGAAACTGATCTCAATAGTGTTAAATGGTTTTTCTGAACGTACGGCGAATAAAGTCGCGCCGGAAGGTGTGGTGGCGTTTTGCGTTAAAGCTGCAACCGCCGGATTGTACTTGCTGTCGTAAAATCCTACAGAGAATGAAAAGGTATTATACATGTTGGGTGCAAGTTCAAAGCCGAATGTCCTGACATATTTAGAGAGCAGGATCGTCAGTTTATTTTGCTGCCGGGTATATAGGACCGTTGGGGATTGCTTTTCCACAAATGGTTGTTCGTTCCATAATGCCGTCCATCCATTGGGGTAACCAGGCATTTTGATCAGGCTGTCTACGAAAGTAAGTTTCAGCTGATCATCCGCTATGCAGTTGATGATGCTGAAAGCCGCAGGTTTTTTCAAGGTCATCAGCGTTGTTGAACGCAAATATTGCGCATCAGGTTGGGGAATCTGGCTGAATTTACCCGGGTGCCCATGCGGCAATACGCTGGATATGGATCGACTGCTTTGTGCCTTTGTTTCGACGAAGGTTCTTCCATCTTTTAATGGCACGCTGAGCCGGTGCTTTTCCACACTGCTTTTCGGCTCGGCCCGAACAGCATCTTCTTTTTTGCTGCAGGACATAATAAAGAGACACGCTACAGCAGTAGCGCTCATGCAGATGTAACGACAGGTTTTCATATCTGGATTGAATTGGTTACATGACCCTGAGCGCGCTAATCTAATATACTTAAAAAAAGCCTTGAATGTAAGGGAACAACCCTGGTGTCCATTTAAATCACAGGGTTTAATTGTGTCACCAACAAGGATGCGTTAAAGGCAGGGTATCTTCAGATTTATATCGCGATATATCCCCTTTATCCGCAAGTATTTTCCCGAAGTTCCCCAATTCGCGCGTTTTTAAGCAGAATTCTCATTCAGGTAAGCCAAAAAAAGCCCGGAAATCTGTCTGTTTTGACTGGTTTTCGGACGTTTTTCAGTGTTTAAAAAAAAATATTTTCATTTTTTTAAACCATACTTGGTGTAAGTTGCGGTTTAACGCAGTATTAAAAACATGATGTAGTTTATCATTTTGCCTTCTTTGATTGCTGTGCTAACCAGCTACTCCGTAGGATGTTAGGGCCGGTTTTTTTCTATTTTAAGCAGCAGAGTAGCTTGAAATGGTCTTGTGATTTCTCCCGGCTTAAATCGAAGTTGCCAAGCTCCGAAAAGTTCGAGGATGTGCTTAGTGTAAAAAACGCAGTAGACCTTGTTGCAAATACCCCGCCAAAACAATAAAAAACCGTATAAATATTTTGTTACACAGTATAAATATCAAAATGTTGCGTAATATTGCAATGTCAAACAACAACAAAAACATTCATCCCTATAAAAATTATCAAAATGGCGTTTACCAACCCAACCACAACCAACAAATTCAAAGCAGCAGCAATCGCATTAGCTTTATTCGCTTCTAGTTTCACAGCATGTAAGTCTTCCATGGAAGAAGATCTTGCTCCTGAGCAAAGCGCAGATCAAACCGAAACCGTAGTTTCCGCAAATGATTTGGATCCTACGTCAGAGAAAGGTAGCTACCACTTGAAAGGGCATACCTTGAAAAAAGCTTTCAGCTTTCCGATCGGTGCAGCAGTTGTATATGAGCGTTTGAAAAACGAACCTTATGCAAGCACCCTTAAAAAAGAATTCTCAAGATTAAGTTCTGAGAGTAACTTCAAGTTCCACATGCTACAGCCAAAGGAAGGCGTGTTTACTTTTGCTAAAGCAGATTCAATCGTCGCTTTCGCACAGCAGAACAACATGCAGGTACACGGCCACACGCTGATCTGGGCACTTGATGGTGTAACACCAAAATGGGTACTCGAGCATAAAGGTGGTGCTAAAGAATTCGAAGCCATTATGAAGAACCACATCTATACCGTGATGAAACACTTCAAAGGAAAAGTAACATCATGGGATGTTGTAAACGAAGCCTTAACCCCTGGTGGTGGTTATGTAGACAACATCTGGTTACGTAAAATGGGCGAAGGTTACCTGTTAAAAGCATTCCAGTTTGCTTCTGAGGCAGATCCAAGTGCAAAACTGTTCGCAAACGATTACAGCCAGGAATATGGTGGAAAGAAACTAAGTAAATACCTTAGAATCGCTGATGAGGCAAAAGCAAAAGGCATCCGCTTCGATGGACTAGGTTTCCAAATGCACACTGTGTTAAGGGTTGATGCGAACATGATTCAGCAAAGTTTTGTAAGAACAGCAGCTAAAGGCCTATTGGTACACATCTCTGAAATGGACGTAGCCCTAAGATATCAAAAACCAAAAACATTTGATCTGACGGATTCCCTTTCAAGAGCACAAGGTAAGAAATATAAAGAAATCGTTTATGCTTACATCAATGGCGTTCCAAAGCATCTTCAGTGGGGCATCACAACATGGGGCGTAGGTGATAAAGACTCTTACTTCAACAGAGGCTACGCAGAATCAAATCACGATTACCCATTGTTATTCAGCAAAGACTACAAAGCCAAATGGGCATACAGAGGATTTATCGAAGCTGGTCTGGGTAGATAAATAAAACATCAAAGCATATATAATTAACGCTTATAGGGAAGGTGGCTCAGAGGTGAGTCGCCTTCTTTTGTTTAAAGCCAGGTTTTGAAGAGCTCGGCAATGGTATCCTTCACAAAAGGTTTGGTCACAAAATCATCCATACCAGCTTCCAGGCACTTTTCTTTCTCGCCTTTCACGTTACCTGCAGTAAGCGCAATGATCGGTACCCGGCCAACTGTCTCTCTGGCCCGGATGGCACGGGTCGCTTCATAGCCATTCATGAGCGGCATCTGAATATCCATCAAAATCAAATTTGCCTGATCGTAAAGTGCAAGCGCTTCTTCTCCATTTTCTGCTTCCAGCACGGTCGCCTCGGGAACGATCTGTCTAATGATGGTCTTGGCCAGCAGTTTATTGATCAGATTATCTTCTACAACCAGGATGGTTAAAGCAGCTGATTTGGTAATGTAAGGCTCCGCGGCGGTATTGGCACCAACAACGGTATCATCCTGTTCTGTCTTCAGATTCAGATCGAAGAAAAACCTGCTGCCCTGT
>DCLG01000090.1:175707-181429 GCA_002320935.1 Pedobacter sp. UBA1654
GCTTTCCAATTGCAGTTGGCTGCCCATTAATGCCAGTAGTTTATTGGAGATGGCCAGCCCAAGGCCAGTGCCGCCATAGCGTTTTGTGGTGGAGGCGTCTTCCTGGGAAAAAGCTTCAAAGATCCTGGATTGCTGATTCTTTTGAATGCCAATACCGGTATCCCGGACCTCAAAACGGAGCTTAATGTGCTCCCCATGTTGTTCTTCCAAAGGGGCCACCTTAAGTTGAACGCTACCTTGCTCTGTAAACTTCACTGCGTTACCCAGTAAATTCACGAGTATCTGTTTTAATCGCAGGCCATCCGCCTGTACAAACCTTGGCAGACTTTCAGGAATGTTAACGATCAGGTCCAGTTCCTTTGTCTGCGCCTGATAAGTGATCATATCTGCTGCCTGACTGCATAGGTCAAACAGGTCGCAGCGCTCCAGGTCCAGGTCCAGCTTTCCGGCCTCTATCTTGGAGAAATCCAGTATATCGTTGATGATGTTCAGCAGGGTATTGGCCGACTGGTTCACGATGTTCAGATATTGTTGCTGGGTGGCATCAAGCGATGTTTTGAGCACCAGATCGGTAAAGCCGATTACGCCATTAAGCGGGGTGCGGATCTCATGGCTCATGTTGGCCAGGAATTCCGACTTAGCGATGCTGGCCTGTTCCGCATGAAACTTTGCCCTTTTTAAGGCTTCGCGATGCAGGGCACTTTCATTGATGTCCTGGAACGTTCCGAACACCCTGGTGCATTTGCCATCCTCAAATTCCGGTGTTCCAATTGCCCTTACCCAAATGATCGTCCCTGAGCTGGTCTTCAATTGTACTTCTTCGTCAAAAGACTGACCTTTGTCTATAGCGTTCTGGACAGCCGTCGCTATGCTCTCCCGGTATTCAGGTGGGTAGAAACTCAGCGCTTCTGAAAACACCGGCTCATAATCCTCAGGTAGGCCATGTAGCATTTTGGTCATGGATGACCAGCTGAGTTTTTGATGAATCACGTCCAGTTCCCAGGCGCCGATCCTCGCCACAGTGCTCGTTTGCTCCAGCATTTGTTGGGTTCGTTTCAGATTGCTCTCCATGCGGTGACTTTCTGTGATGTCCACAGCATTCCCAATCACATATTGATTTCCGTCGGGGTCCTGCTCCGTGATGTTGTTGAATAACCAGATGAGCAGTGATCCATCCTTGTGCTGCATGTGCATCAGTCCGGAAGCCTTGCCTGTCTGCTTTAATGCTTGCAGGTACGATGGAAAAAGATAACGGAACTTCGGATGGATGATCTGAGCAAAACTGCTTCCGATCAACTCTGAAGGCTCATAACCGATTTTTGCAGCGCCCGCTGCATTGACCGTAAAAATTATGCCTTCCATGTCATGCGTACACATGAGTCCTTGTGAATTTTCAAAAAAGGCACGGAACCGTTTTTCTGAATTTTGCAGTTGTATTTCCTTTTCCCGCTCTTTCGTGATGTCACGGCCGATGGCAAAAAGGTAGCCCGTTTGCGGCTCCGGGGTTGTTACCCATTCTATATACTTGTACTCACCATCTTTGCATTTGGTACGCAGGGTCAGGTTATTGGCATGCACCCCAAATGGAAACTGTTGCAGAATCTCATTTGCAAGTTTCAAATCATCCGGGTGTATCAGGTCCGTAAAGGCGTGTTGAAGCAGGTATTCTTCATCCCAGCCCAGGGTTCTGGTGAATGAAGGGTTTACCCGTTTGAGGTAACCATCGGCAGTAGCGACACAGATCAGGTCGTTGGAAAGCTGATATAGCCTTTCAAGTAATAGCTGTTGATTAATATAGGGAACATTAGCATCCATATTTCATGGCGTGTGTGGGGGACTAAGATACTAAGTGCCCGGGCTAATGCAAAGTTAGAAAAGTAATTTTGAAAAATGCAGGTAGTAGCTTTGGCTAAAGATCGGGATAATATCCATATCTGGCATACACGTCAATGATCTCCCGGGCGGCTTTCTCAATGAGCGCGAGCTTTGCTTTTCTGAGCTGTGCAATTTCGTCTGGATCCCTGATGGCTTCGCCTTCAGCCGCGATGATGATCTTTTCGATGATGTCCATCCGGTAACGGTACCAAGCTTTAAATTCGATCAGATCATTCTGAAGATTCGGGTCCATAGTCATGCTCAAGAAACATTGTTCCATATTATAAGATTATTTGAGGTAGCAGCATAGGGACCGGGTGAGCGGAATTGCATAGAAAACTACACAAATTTCTTTACAGGATTTACAGTCCGAAAATCGTGCCGGTTTGTTGCTTTATATAGTGCATTTCTCAACAATTTCAAGGGAGGTTGCAGAATAGGGAAATGGATCAAAAAAAAACCGGCGCTGCCGGTTTTCTTTGTTAGTATGGTATCGCTAAACTTGTTCCAGATTTTCAGTGGAACGGTTACGGCTAAAGACTGCAGGATCAAAGGCATCATGGCCAATACCCATCTCGAGTAGTCCGGCATAAAGTTCCAGGATGGTTTGTTGTAAGGTATAGCGAGGCTGATGTGCCGGAGCAAGTTTCTGAAACTGTTCGAAAGAGAAAGCCGGAATACATTTCCCGGGATTTGCATCTGAGCAGATCACCAGACTGCCTGGGATCAGTACGGCTACAGCGTAAGCCAGTTCACTGCGGCGGTAGGTCCAGTCGGCGGCGCCGGCCTGCATGTGCAGGAAAGCATCCTGATCTAAACGTTCCGCGGATACGGCCCAACTGATCACCCTTGCCAGGTCCTTCACGTGGATCAGACTTACACAATCATTGGCGTCCCCGGAAACATAGATCTGACCTTCGGTAATGGCCTGCTTCACAAAAGCATTAAGCATGAGATCCAGGCGCAGACGATCGGTCATGCCACATGCGGTACCGAATTGTAATATGGTTACTTTAAATTGTTCGTCAGCAAGTGCTTCTAATGCGCTGGCCACTTCAATCTCACCCGGCCCGTAAGGGTCCACAAAACTTTGCACGCCGGCAGCTTTTGCCATTTCGGCCAGGCGGATGGTGCTCAGGGCACTGATCTCCGGAAAAGTATCCGGTTCAGCCTTAGCCAGGTTGATGACTACATTTACCCCTTCCAGTAAGCTTTCAGAGATGTTGCGTACATCGCCGAAGTGCTGGATGTTCAGGTGACGTTCCGGCAGGAAATCTGAATTGGTCAGCGCATGCGCGAAAGCGCCCGTGTCATAGCCAATCAGTTCTGCATCCGGGTACGTCCGGCGTAGTTGAGCAACCAGCCCAGGGCCTACGTAGCCCATATTTCCGGTAATTAGAATTCTCATAATGAGCGTGATGTTAATACTTTCAGTAAGTCTGCTATAAAATTATGGAAAGTATTGCCGCTGTAAAGTTTTTCAACCGTCTGTCCGCTTTTTGAGAAAAGCCCTGTGTAAATTTGAGTAAGTTAACAGATTTTCTCAGTAACGCCCTCCAGGCTTATGTGCTGATCGTGTTTGATCCCGGCAAGTTCGCCTCTATTGATGGATTTAATGCGGTATCCGGCTCGCTTGCATTTATCCAGAAACAACTCTGTAGGCTCATTTCGCAGGTCGATCTGGTATTCATTGCATTTATCATTCACAAAGCGGATGTTAAAGATATCAGATCGAATGGCCGCAGGTATACCTTGCTTTTCACTGAGCAGGTAATTGTATCTTTCCAGCAGATCGATGTATTTTTCTTTCCAGACATCCAGCGTCTCGTCGTCCAAAGCAGTGGTTGGTGATTTTACTTCTGCCGGGGTTACAAAGTCTTCAGGTGCAAATTGACCAGGGAATTCTGCAGAGAAGTCGTGCTTTATCGCGCGGCCAATTCTAATGATGATCTCGGGTTTCAATCTCGGTTGTAAAAACCAGTTGTAAATCGAACGTCTGTTAACGCCGGTGATCTTTGCCAAATCTGTTAAGGAATGTCCTTCTCTTCTGATTACTTTTTCGACGATCTCGCCATTATGTGCTGCCATTTTGATTTCTAAATATTTTGTATGAGCGGTTAGTTGTTATTGAAGACGATTTTGGGGAACGTGTATTTTTGCCCATTCTGTAAAGGCTTTTCTACACAGTATACCCCAGTTTTTCAGGTATTTGGTAAAAATCTGTGTAGAATAGCCTTTAATGCATTTACCAATCGATCTTCAATACAACTGTTGCAAAACCTGATCCGGTTTTAAGATCAAGGGCTTTATCTTAATGGCTATAGCCGATCATCAAAAAGATTTCTTCAGGAAAAAGGAGCAAGCAGCACCTGCCTGCTTTTAGGGCATTAGGCAGGTAGCCAAAATATTTCTTAAATGCGGAGCTAAAATGAGTAGCATACTTGTATCCCATCTTTTCAGCAACCTCCGCAATGGTGATGTCCTGCTCTTTGATCATGGTTTTGGCCAGTTCCATCTTATACTGATTCAAGTGATTGTGCACCGTGTTCCCAAACGCGATCTTGAAATTCCGCTTCAGATTGAATTCGTTGGTGCCAACCAGATGTGCCAACGCGCGTAATGATAACTGTTGCCCGACATTGTTGATCAGGATCGCCCGTGCAGCGATCATTTTGTCCATGTCTTCTTTTTTCAGGATTGGTAACGCAGACCGCTTTTCAACTTGCTCCAGCTGTTGCAGTTGCAAAGCCAGCAGTTCAAGCGTCTTTGATTCCAGAAGCAATTGATCAAAGACTGGATTGTTGGTGGATTGATTCAGGCGCAGCAACAGGCTACTGATTTCGGGACTTAGCTGGAGATCAGCCTCTGACAGCTTACTTATTCCCGATTGTTCTGGCAGCTGGAGAAAGGACCGGCAGGCTGCATGATCCTGCAGATGGCGGTTCAAAAATGCATTGCTTAGGTTGATGCAGACAATTTCATCCTCCGGACTGCCCATAACCATTTTCAAGGTTTTTTGTCTGATGCAGCAAAGGTTGTGGCATTGACATCCAATAGAAGATACGGCCTCAGCCGAGTTACGATGCTGAAAAATCAGGCTACCCTTAAGTACAAAGATCATCTGGTAAAGTCTAGCAGCTGATCCTTCCAGATTTAAGGATGAATTTAATGAAACTTGTTTTTCTCCCTTTATCGTCAGTTGTTCTCCCGATTGCGTCATGTGCAGCTTATATCTTTGCGCCAAAGTTATTCTTATTAAGATTTATTCTAAAGAGACAGCTAAAAAGTTACACAGACATGCCTAAGATCCTACTGACCGTTTTACTTTTCTTAATCTGCAACGCTGCAAATGCGCAAATGGCCAGACTTTCCGGTAAGGTCAGCGACGAACATAGCAATCCGGTTGAAGGTGCTACAGTGCGGATTAAGGAGCTTAATCGCTCCAGCATCACTGATGCAGCGGGACGGTACGAACTAAAATCTATTGGAGCAGGCAGCTATACATTGCTGATCAGTTCTCTGGAAACGGAACCTAAAAGCATGAACCTGAAAGTTGAGCGATCGGATCTTGTATTGAATGTTTCCGTAAAAGCCTCCGGAGCCAGGGAATTGAACCAGGTATCTATAGAAGGTAAAACAGAAAAGAAGAAAATTGAAACTTCTGGTTTTGCTGTAAATGTGATTGAACCCAAAGAAGCATCTTTACGGAGCATTCAGACCAATGAACTGCTGGACCGTAGTGTAGGTGTGCGTGTACGTCAGAACGGAGGCCTGGGTTCTGCGGTAGAATACAACCTGAATGGCATGTCAGGCAGATCCGTGGGCATCTTTATAGACGGGATCGAAA
>DCLG01000063.1 GCA_002320935.1 Pedobacter sp. UBA1654
GGCTTTACGGCAAAAGCTTCGGGATTCCACACCTATACGGACAACAGCTATGAAACCTGGGGCAAATTTTCAAAGTTCATTTCCCCGGATGGGCAGGTGCAAAGATACTACAGGGCCAGGCGGTTCAATGATTCCTTTAAATCTACCGGAGGGCGTTTTGAACTGGGCTTTACCAATGTCAAATGGGCCGATGTGTTATTGCTGGGCTATAATGGCTCCACCACCGATAACGAAATTCCCCACGGACAGGTCATGGCAAAACCATACGTCGGCAGAACCAGCGAAGCACAGGCACATGTGTTCAATCTGACTTACAACAAAGCAAACCTTTTCACAAAGGGGCTTAACCTGAATGTAAATGGCGTATATAGCGACCGAAGTACCTATCTGCAGGATACGGTCGGATATGTATATAACTGGGACGGCAATTACCGCCTGGATTTCTATAACCGTCCCATGTACAGGCCTGGCTTTGGACAGCAGGGTGTAGATGTAATCACCGACATCAACAGGAAGATCGCTACGCTAAGATCAAACCTCAGTTATGAAATATTCTCCGGGCACAGGCTTTCTGTGAACCATGTTTTTTATACTGTGGACAGGAATGATGCAGATCTTTTAAGGCCCATTGAAAATGGTTCCTTAAAAACGATCAGTGACCTGAGCAAAAATGTAACGGCTTTCAACTATGAAGCACAGGTGTTGGAGAACCGGCTTAGAACCAATTTATTTTTGAAATACTATCAGCAGCAGGTGGGTCGATCCACGCCGGTTATATCAACGGTTGGCGGGCAGAATGTTGTAAGTACATCGCGTAATGATCAGGATGTAGCTGCAACAGGTTATGGCCTTGCAGCATCTTATAGCATCAAACCAAAAGTCGTATTGATTGCTTCTGCCGAACAAGCCGTGAGGATGCCGGGAGATACGGAGATCCTGGGTGATCCCAACGAGAACATCCTGTCTAACTTCAGCATCAGACCTGAAGTCAGCAAGAACTTTAATNNTTTGAGCTTGAGCAACACCGGTTCTCGATATCAGGGAATGCATTTTCCAGGAATGTAAAGGATCGCATCGTACGTCAGGTAAATACCACGCTTTCAGACCAGGAAGTGGAAGTTTCACCATTTATGAATCTTGGCAGGGCGAAGTCCATCGGATTTGAAGCAGAACTGGGTTATGCTTATGGCAGGCAGCTGGATGTAATGTTCTCCTTTTCCAGGTTCAACTCCGTGTTCAAACAGGGCGATGCTTCTGTTACGGGACAGCGCTTAAGTCAGTATGAGAATAAGCAGCTTCCGAATGAGCCCTTTTTTACCATGAACGGTAATGTCCAGTACAGACTCAGCAATTTGATTCAGAAGCAAGCCGTACTAAGCTTGTTCTACAATTTCGGCTATGTTGCACCATTTAGAACGGTTTGGCCGGAGTCGGAGTGGTTTACGACCCCGACGCAATTCGCGCAGGACCTTGGCGCCAGTTACCGCTTCCCGAACCGTAAGCTGGTGCTTAGTCTGGACGCCAAAAACATCCTGAATGCAGAGATCTACGACAACTTTGGTGTTCAGAAACCAGGTCGGGCTTTCTACGTCAAACTTAATTACACCATTAATAAAATCTAAAATATCTAAAAACCAATATCATATGAAAAGACCAGTATTCAGAACCCTCATGTTCAGTGCAACAGTAGCGGCACTTTCCTTATCGGCCTGTAAAAAAGATAACAATACGGTAGATCCGACCGGGGAAACAGATCGTTGGATTACCCTTTCCGGTGCCATGGATGATCCGACGGATGTAACCATTGGCGACGGAAATGCCGGAACGATGGTGTACAGCATCTCCGTTGCAGATGCAAAGAATCCAGATGTGAGCGTAAATGTGTTCGATCAGGGCATGCACGTGAAGTCACAACGTACGGCACGTTTGCAAGCTTCCGCCGATGGCAAGTACCTCTACAACATCCAGTATGTTGGAGAAGACGGTGGCATATTCAATAAATACAGTGTACATGGCGGCAAAGATTTCAGAACAGAAGGTTCTGAGGTTGACACCGAGCCTTATGTAAGTGCATCACCACGCTGGCTCAAAGCAACCGAGGGCGTTGGTGTAGCGGTGAAAGCAGAAGCAAACCCTGTTGCATATGAAGGCAGCAGTCCAAATTTCGTATTCAAAGAAAGAACTACATCAGTAGATGTGATCACACTGGATCTTAATAATCCGAAGATCACCAAGGTTGCTGATTTCCAACTGGCGCTATCTCCGGAAGAGATCGCAGGCGGCTATTATGTAAGCAGGATCGATGTTCCTGTCGTTAATAAAGCAGGCAACAAAGTATTCATCGGTGCTGCAGTATCCAAGCATAATACAAGTTCTTTCACCATAGATGCCAATGGTTTACCAACCTATGCAGCAGACAATGCAAGTCCAAGGAGCTGGGCAAAAACCCTGGTATTGGATTACCCATCACTGGAGAACCCTAAATTGCTGACTTCCACACAAACCAGGGGCAATACCAATGGTTACCGGAGCACCATGCAGTACGTGGGTACCGACGGACATGTATATCAGGCAACATCTGGTGAAGGGCCGGGTAATGGCGGATCGAAAATTCTTAGGATCGATGCGCAAAGCAATGAATACGACAATAACTATGTATTTAGCCTTGATCAGGCATTAGGTGAAAGCAATACCTATATTGAGACCTGGAAATATGCAGGAGAAGGCATTGCATTCGTTGTTTACAGCAAATATACCGGTACTGGAAACAGCCGTTCAGGTGGTTATATCGCACGTGTAAACCTGAACAATAAAACTGCAACCAAGTATGCTTTGCCTAACGAGGCCAGCCTGAACTTTGGCCAGATACAAGCCATCGCAAAACATGGTGATGATTTGTTTATCGCAGTAGCCCCAGTGGGTCAGAATGGCAATTTGCACATTTTCAACACCAAAAGTGGTGAAATGACTGTGGGCGCGAAACTGATCAATAAGCCAGGCAATCAATATATTGGCGTGTATTAGCAGGCGCTGACAATCATTCATAGAATACTTACCAAGGTGAATATCGCGGCATTAATTATGTACTTTTGCGCAGACATCGCCAATTTTTAATAAAGGTGATGACCTGTCTATGAATCAAAGCCAAAGACTCAGTAACGATAGCCTCCTCAACATTTTGTCCGGTATGGATCAAGCCTTTGCTGTATATACGGGGGAGGACATCATAATCGAACTTGCCAATCCGGCGATGCTTGCGGCCTGGGGAAAGGGCCCGGAGATCATCGGGAAAACATTGTTGGACGCCTTACCCGAAATTGCAGACCAGCCTTTTTTGCAGATGCTGCAGGAGGTTTGGCGTACGGGTGTTGACGATGTGGGGGAGGCTATCCCTGCTAAACTGGTTGTAGATGGCAGGCTTCAACTGTTCTATTTCGACTATGCCTATCGTGCGGTAAAGAATCCTGATGGCGAGGTGTATGCCATTTTACAGATCGCGACCGACGTAACGGAGAAAGTTAACAGCCGGCAGGAACTTTCCGACAAAGAAAGCTACCTGCGATACCTGCTTTCCGATGCACCAACCGCCATTGCGGTTTTTAAGGGTCCGGAAATGATCGTGGAGATCGCAAACAAAAGGATTTTGGAGATCTGGGGCAAAAAGGAGAACATTATCGGGATGCCCTTACATCAGGCCATCCCGGAATTGGCAGGGCAAGACTTTCTGCCCCTCCTGGAGCAGGTCTACCGTTCCGGTGAACCGTATTATGGTATCGAAGTTAAAGCCATGCTCGAACAAAATGGTGGCCTGAAAGACTTGTACGTTAATTTTGTGTATAAAGCCATAAAGGATGAGCAAGGAAGGATCTCGGGCATTATGGTTACGGCTACCGAAGTAACGGAACAGGTGAGCTCAAGGGAGAAGGTTCAGCAGCTTAATGAAAAGCTTATCGCGGCGAATGAGGCCTTGAATGAATCCCAGGAGCGCTTGATGATCAGTAATCTTGACCTGAAGTCCAGTGAAGATCGTTTAAACAAGATCCTTGGAGAACTGCCAGTTCCAGTTGTGGTACTGATGGGACCTGAGCAGATCATTGCTACGACAAATGAAGCGATCTTGAAGCTTTGGGACCGTAAAAGGGAAGAAGTACTGGGCCGGGGCATGCTGGAGGTCTTTCCTGAAATGAAAGATCAGGTATATCCGGAGCTTTGGAAACAAGTGCTGGAAAGTGGCGAAGCGGTTAAGTTTTCAGAAATACCCGTGACTTATAAGCATCGGATTACTGGTGAAGACCGTCGTTTTTACATTGATTATTTCTGCCAGCCTCTGGAGGATCGGGCCGGGAACCGGATTGCCGTGATTTCAACGGTGTTTGATGTTACCGAGAAGGTTCGTTCCCGAAAGCAGATCGAAGAAGCGGAAGGCAGATTACGACTGGCGGTAGATTCCGCAAAACTGGGCACCTGGTACGTAGATGTCCCCAGTATGGAATTGAAGACTTCAGCCCGGTTGAAAGAGATCTTCGGTTTTTACCCCACTGACGAGGTAACTCTGGAAGGTGCCACCAATCAGATCCTTGAAGAATACAGGGCACCTGTAGTAGAAGCGATTGACAAGGCCATATCCAGTAATGAAACTTACGATATTGAATATCCCCTGAAAGGCATCCATGATGGTATGATCAGGTGGGTACGCGCTACGGGTAAACTTTATGGAGATGGTAAGGGTCAGGGCAATTTCTCGGGCATCGTGCAGGACATTACCCAACGCAAAAATGAAGAACAGCGTAAGGATGATTTCCTGAGCATTGCCAGTCACGAGCTCAAAACGCCTGTTACTTCCCTAAAAGGATCATTGCAGCTTCTAAACCGGCATAAAACAAATCTTGGACATCCTGCGATCCCGCGTTTGATCTCCCAGGCTAACGTCAGCGTGGAAAAGATCACCTACCTGATTGACGATCTGCTAAATACCACCCGGAGTAATCAGGGGCAACTTCATCTGAACTATACGGAATTCACCATTGCCGAGCTGCTGGATAAGTGTTGTAACCACATTAGGATAGGTGGGCATCATGATTTGATCTTACAGGGTGATATGAACCTTAAAATTTCAGCAGATGAAATGCGAATTGATCAGGTTGTTGTGAATTTAGTAAATAATGCCGTAAAATACGCACCGGAACAACGGGAGATCTATTTGATTGTTGAAGATCTTGGTGACCGGGCAAAGATTTCGGTAAAAGATAGTGGGCCGGGTATCCCGCCCGATAAGGTGGAGCATCTTTTTGAGCGGTATTACCGTGTGGATTATACCGGAGCACAGTATTCAGGATTGGGATTGGGTTTATACATCAGTGCCGAAATCGTAAAGAAACACAAGGGAGAAATTGGGGTAATTACGGATTTTGGTAAGGGCAGTACCTTCTGGTTTACGATTCCGCAGTCACTAAAATAAGGCAGCTAAATACCTTATTTATCAATTACCTCTGTACGTAGAATACCCATATGCTGAGAGTGTAATCGGTACATGATAGTGTTTGTCATCTTGAATTTGAAAGACAACATCAATAAATGGGTAGAAACTTTCTGTTTTTTTGCTGGAAAAGTATTCCTTTACAAAAAAACTGAGCTTATAGGTACCTCTATTTTGTTGTTGTTGATCAAGGAACTCCTTGATTCTGCCTTGCTCATCTGTGACTTTCANNTCTTATCGACAAAAACCCATACTTTGGTCTTTTCATCTAATTTTTCCAGCTGAACGGTAACTCCAGGAGCGGGCATTCCTGTCGCGACATCTAGAATATGACTTGATAACTGATAGGTTGCTGTCTGCTTCTTCACTAATTCTTGTTTTTCAGATTCTTTACTCCTAATGCCATCATTCTGGGCAAGAGCTCCAAATGGTAAAGTCAATAGAACATAAAACATTAACTTTTTGATAATCATACCACAAAGATACAGTCGCCCGACTTCAGAAACGTTGCTCTAGAGCAAGGATTTAAAGCTGGTATTTTATTCGACTAAGCGTTGAAGGGGAAATACCCAGGTATGAAGCAGCCATTTTATTAGACAGGCGCAGGAGAAAATCAGGCTGAAATTTGATGATCCAGCGTACCTTTTCCAGCGCACTGAAACCCTGGAATCCGTAAATTCTCTTTTGCGCATTGATAAATCCCAGTTCCAGGATTTCACGATAAATAAAGGCGAATTGCGGAACAGTCTCTACCAATCGAAAAAAATCTGAACGGGTGATGTACAGAAGTTCGGATTTTGATATCGCCTGTAAATATTCCTGAGCGGTGGTTTGCTGAATGAAGCTGGGTAATGCTGTACAGAATCCACCTTTAAAGCCAAAGAATCGCGTGGTTTCATTTCCATCAATATTGTAGGTAAACAACCTTAGGCAACCCTCATTTACAAAATAGTAACCCTTGCATACTTCGTCAAACCCGATGAGTATTTCGTTCCGTCGAGCTTTGACCAGAATAAACTTACTGCAAATAAGCGACATGGTTTCATCCGAAATATTGCTTCTGCTTTTTAGGTAGGCTATTAAAAGATCAAACATTGCATGTGTCTCGATATGGGCCCAAGATACTTAAAGAGAAGTATATTAAAGCATTTCTGATGCATCAAGCCCTGGCTTGAGTTTTATCTCTTTAAAACACGAGGGTTGATCTCTCTTGGATCCGCTAGTGATTTTAGTGCCTGTCTGTTGACGGTGATTTGATTAATCTTGAATAAGCAGTAATCTAACTTGTAGTCTGTACCTTAGTGCTAATCATCATTTTAGCGAACTTCCGTCAATACCGCTGGCAGAACTAGTTCTTTAATCACCTATATGAAACACCCATTAGTACGAAGAAATAATATTAATATAATCGGCGATGGACCGGAAACGCTCGTTTTCATCCATGGTTATGGCTGTGACCAAAACATGTGGCGCTTTGTAACACCAGCCTTCCAGCAAAACTTTAAAATTGTGCTGTTGGATTTAGTAGGTTGTGGTAAATCTGATGAGCGCGCATTCAATCCAGAAAAATACAGTTGTTTAAATGGCTATGTTGCCGATATCATTGAGATCTGTGATGCATTTAAATTCGAGAACATAACTTTAGTAGGACATTCTGTAAGTGCAATAATTGCCGGACTGGCGAGTATCCAACGACCTGATCTTTTTAATAAGCTTATTATGGTGTGTCCTTCACCGCGTTATGTAAACGAAGAGGAAAGTGGATACATAGGTGGATTCAATCAACATGATATTGTTGATATGCTCTGTACTTTACAGAATAATTATTTAGGATGGAGTTCGGCAATCGCACCTGTTATCATTGGCGATTCAAATTATACAGAGTTTAGCAAGGAACTTGCAAATAGTTTTTGCCGGAACAATCCTGAAATTGCTAAGCATTTTGCAGAAGTTACTTTCACAGGTGATAACAGAAGTGATTTAAAAAATATACTTGTACCTACACTTATTCTTCAAACCAAACATGATGTAATCGCCCCGGTTGAAGTTGGAATTTACGTTCATGAACAAATAAAAGGTAGCATTTTAAAAATTCTGGATACCAGTGGCCATTGTCCCCACCTTACAATCCCTGAAGCAACGATCGACGCGATGGCCGGATTTCTTCCCACTTATACCTTCATAGACAAATAATGGAAAGCGTATTTAATATACTTCCTTGTGGCTATCTGACTACAAATGACGAAGGAAAAATAACTTTCCTAAATAAGTATCTCGCAAGATTGCTTTTGTTGAAAGAAGATGATGTAATAGAACATAAACGCATTCATGATTTGTTACCTGTTGGTGCGAAGGTGTTTTTCGAGACGCATATTAATCCCTTGTTACAAATGCAGGGAGCGGTTGAGGAGATTAGCATAGAACTGAAACGTTCTGATAACATGCTGATTCCCGTTTTAATGAATGCGATTGTCAAGAAGAATCCGGAAGACGACTTAGTTACTGTTTATACCTTTTTCGATATTTCCCAACGGAAATTATATGAGCGGGAACTACTCCTTGCTGCAGACAAGCATAAGGAATTATCAAGACAGTTGCAGGCAACTAACGATAAGATTTTAAAGGATAATACCTATTACAAGTCAATCATTGAANNAGGCAAGTTCAACTATATCAATCCTTCTTTCTGTAAGAAGCTAGGCATTCAGGAGCAGGAATTGCTCGGTAGAAATGCATTATTGTCAATTTTTCCTGAGGATCATTCCTCCTGCATTGATGCGATCCGCGGATCTTTGGTGGACCCTGATCAAACCCGATGGGTAACTATAAGAATGTTTTCACCCGATGGAATCCTGTACATACAATGGGAGTTTAGTTTACTGAGAAATGATCAACTGAATATTTCTGAAGTGTTATGTATTGGACATGATATTACCCTTCTCATTCAAAAACAGAATGAATTGCAAGCGCAGATTAACATTACCGAACTGCAGAATAGCCGGCTGAACAACTTTGCCTATATCACTTCTCATAATGTACGGTCACATGTTGCAAACCTGATCGGCATCATTGCAGCAACTGATATGGATGATGAGCAAGATCGAACCCAATCGTTTAAAATGCTTAATAGAAGTGCAAATGCCTTAGACGAAACGATCAAACACTTAAACACCATCATCAGCATCCAGGATAGCACTAAGTTGCCTAGAAAATCTGTACACATCAAAGCTGAAATAGATAAGGTAATAAGTGTTATTCAGCAATTGATTACCGGCTCGCATGCATCGGTCCAACTCAATATATCAGATCAGGAGGTTCTGAACACAAACCCGGCTTACCTCGAAAGCATCATTTTAAATTTACTCACCAATGCAATTAAGTATCGTTCATTAGAACGCAATCCGCAGATCTCAATTGGGATGGTCAAAGAAAATGATTATAAAATCCTTAGCGTCAGTGACAACGGTCTGGGAATAGATTTAAATAAGCACGGCAGCCAAATATTCGGCATGTACAAAACCTTTCATGGCAATCAAGATGCTAAAGGCATAGGTTTATTCATCACTAAACTGCAGATTGAAGCAATGAACGGTAAAATAGAAGTCGAAAGCGCATTAGGATCGGGAACAACCTTTAAAGCTTATTTTCTGGATCTTTAAATTTATCATTCAATTTTTGTTAGAGTAAATTGCTTATATTCAATCTACTACGTTCAAAGAATCGTTCAATCTCTGATACCACAACCTTTAAATACACGGCAGTTACTGAAAAAGCATTTGTTTCGGCTTTTGTTGATCGGAAAAGAGATTCGATCGAAGGGATCTGGATCAATCCCGATTCATCCATGAAGTTAGCCGTAGACAAAGTAGATTCTGCAACATACCAGGCCGTCATTTTAAAAAGTAAAGATGCGAAGCTT
>DCLG01000091.1:0-11775 GCA_002320935.1 Pedobacter sp. UBA1654
AGTTATTATTTCTATTAGCAGAAGCGGTACACGAAGTGAGCATCTGCGAAATTGCAATTGCTCTGGATGTCAGATTCCAGTTTAAGAGCGTGAGATTAACGAGCATAAAAAAAAGCTATCCGATTGGATAGCTTTTTTATTTAGAGATTAGGAGAACTTATTGTTTGTTTTTGTTCTCTTCACCTTCCATTTGTTGTTTCAATTGAGCAAGAACATCTAAATCTCCTAGAGTTGATTTCTCAACAGAATCTTTAACTTTCTTTACTGCTGTATTAGAAGCTTTAGCTTCTTTTTTCTTGGTAGCTCTTTCTTCAGCAACTGCTTCAGCTTTAGCCTCTTCCCAGATACGGGCGTGAGATACAACGATACGTTTAGCATCTTTGTTAAACTCGATGATTTTGAAATCATTTGTTTCTTCAGCTTTGATGGTAGTACCGTCTTCTTTAGCCATGTGTTTTGTAGGTACGAAACCTTCAACACCGTAAGGTAAAGCGATAACAGCACCTTTATCAGTTACTTTCACAACTGTACCCTGGTGAACTGAATCAAGGGTAAAGATAGTTTCGAAAGTATCCCAAGGGTTTTCTTCTAATTGTTTGTGACCTAAGCTTAATTTACGGCTTTCTACGTCAAGTTCAAGAACAACTACGTCTAATGTATCACCAACTTTAGTGAATTCGTTAGGGTGGTTAACTTTTTTAGACCATGAAAGATCAGAAATGTGAATTAAACCATCGATACCTTCTTCAATTTCAACGAATACACCGAAGTTAGTCATGTTTTTAACTACTGCTGTGTGTTTGCTGCCGATTGGATATCTTTCAGCCACATTTTGCCAAGGATCTTGGGTTAATTGTTTGATACCTAGGCTCATTTTACGCTCGTCGCGGTCTAAAGTAAGTACTTCAGCTTCGATTTCGTCACCAACTTTCAAGAACTCCTGAGGGCTGCGTAGGTTTTGAGACCATGACATTTCTGACACGTGAATCAAACCTTCAACACCTGGGATGATCTCTAAGAAAGCACCGTAATCTGCAACAGTAACGATTTTACCTTTAACTTTTGAACCAACAGTTAAGTTAGTGTCAAGGCTTTCCCAAGGGTGTGGAGTTAATTGTTTAAGACCTAATGCAATACGTTTCTTCTCGTCATCAAAGTCAAGAACAACAACATTGATTTTCTCGTCTAAACTTAACACTTCTTTTGGATGCTCTATGCGGCCCCAAGAAATATCAGTAATGTGTAGTAAACCGTCTACACCACCTAAGTCGATGAATACACCGAAGTCAGTAATGTTTTTAACAGTTCCTTCCAATACCTGACCTTTTTCAAGTTTAGAAACGATTTCAACTTTTTGACTTTCTAGATCGTCCTCAATCAGGATTTTGTGCGAAACTACAACGTTTTTAAATTCATGGTTGATCTTAACGACTTTGAATTCCATTGTCTTACCTACGTAGATATCGTAATCACGGATAGGTTTGATGTCAATCTGAGATCCTGGTAAGAAGGCTTCAACACCCATGATGTCAACGATAAGACCACCTTTAGTACGGCTTTTAACAAATCCGTTGATGATTCTGTCGTTTTCAAGCGCTTCATTAATAGATTCCCATGAACGTTGAGTTTTAGCTCTTTTACGAGATAAAATTAACTGGCCGTTCGCATCTTCAGGGGCTTCCACGAAAACGTCAACTGTATCGCCAATTTTTAAATCCGGCATATCACGGAATTCAGAACTTGATACTAAACCGTCAGATTTAAANNAAATCCTACGTTTAATACTACGTCCTTGTTGTTGATAGATACAACAATCCCACTGATAATCTCACCTTGATTGATTTGATTAAAAGTATCGGTATACATGCTTTCAAACTTTTGACGGTCTTCTTCTGTGTAATTACCGAATGCTTTGTCGTCTGCATCCCAGTCAAAATCTTGATCTGGAGTCGCTAATGATGATTTGATCGCTTCGATCGACACTGTATCAGCTTCTGATTCAATGTTTTCTTTCTCGGACAGACGAGCGTCTGCGCCTTGGAATTCGGCTTTTTTAGCCTCTAGTTCTTTTTCTGCTACTTGTTTTTTTGCCATTAAAAATTTAATCTCCTTTTCCCGTGAGGGACTACAAAGATAGAAATATTTATTTTTAATGAAAGAAAATATAATAAAGTTCTTGATTTAGAACTTATTAACAATTAACACCAGATGTGGAATTTCTTCCGAAATTTAGACGAACCTACCTTCCCTAATCCAAATTCGTCTGACCATTCCAACTATTCGTTTAAATGTTCTTCGATTTGCACATGCGATGCTGCTACTTCAGCATTATAAATGCTCTTTTGTTCAAGAAAAGTTTGCTCAACCGTTCAATATTCACTTTCTGATGTGTTTCCAGACCTTTCTTCCATGTTATATGAAATAACATTCTTTTACATGCAGTTTGGAAATCAGGTCGATGTATTTCGATAGATTGGTAAACACTCAAAGGTTATTTAGGTTGATAATGCCCCATTTCGTTTTTCTTTGTCAAAGAAAATATAATTTTACGCAATGATCCCGGATAAACAGCGCCTTTTAGAAAATGTTAGTTTTAAAACCTCAAGAAGTGGAGGCAAGGGTGGACAGCATGTTAATAAGGTGTCCAGCAAAGTTGAAGTTATCCTGAATATTTCGGATTCGGAGCTTTTCTCAACTGAGGAGAAAGCACTTTTGATGAGCCGGCTCGCGCACCGCCTTGATACAAGCGGGAATTTGCATGTCATTGCACAGGAAGATAGAAGTCAACTGGCGAACAAGGAAACGGCCATCGAAAAGCTTCAGGCTTTAATCGCAAATTCGCTCAAAGTAGAAAAGCCTAGAAAGCCAACCAAAGTTCCTAAATCTGTGATTCGCAGGCGACTTGAAAACAAACAATCAACCGCATTAAAAAAGGAAATGCGAAAACGGCCACGATTATATTAAGGCTGGCTTCTGCGTGTTCCAAAATATTGCCTCTACTGATCTAATTAAATCGATAATGAGCCGAAATGCTTCCAAATTGATGGGCAGCGGCTGTACTCTTGATTTCCTTAGTTTTAAAGATCACATTAAAGTCAAGGCTAAGTCTGCCTGTGCTGTAGTTCACACCTAATTGTTGTGCAAAAACAACCGGCTTAACGCCATAAGTGACCGGGCTTTCCTTTGAAAACATGCTGCCTTGTACAGTAACATCATATGCTACAAAATTTAACTGCGGTTTAGCGTAAAAGAATAGTTCGTGCTTTGGAGCTTCAGCCTGTAAACTACTTACCCTTGCGTTGTAACTGGCAGAGCTAAACAACTGCTCAATGTTTCCAGCTCTGAAAAGCACAGCTGCACCGGCACCACTGAATGTTGTGCCAGCATTTGCGTAGCCTTCAAAACTAAAATCTGTTTTCGAATTTTCGGACCTGTGCAGGAGTCGGGCATATTGTACCGATGCATTTACTGCTGCCTCGTTCCGAATCTGATACGCCCAGCCTTCAGGTTCGTAAAAACCTATGGTACGGTGTAGAAATTCCTGTCCATCTTGAGCCAAAGCATCTGGCCCGGTTGTGCCAAGCTGCAAACCAGCTTTTAACATCCGTTCATTGCTCTTAAACCAACTGATTGCACCACCCAGGTATAGATATCCTGCAAATGGACGATCTTGCGTGACAGGGTCTGGACGATAGCCGGATCTCGGATTGAAAATCATCTGTCCGGCCGAGAGTTCAACAACTTTCTTCTCCATCCCTGGCTTGACTTTCTTCTGATCGGTTGCAAAGCGATAATGAAGGAACAAGCCGTTTGTATAATACCTGTCTGACCCTTGCGCCAGATAGGAATCATTGTCGCTCTGGAAACCAACTTCGTGTTTGTATTGCTGGGCACTTGCCTGAACTCCAAAGAGGAATATACCGATTGTAAATGCCAGAAACTTGCTTTTAGCCATAAAATGAAAAACCCGGATTAAATCCGGGTAATTTAGGTTTTTGTATGATGATATTATTCTTGTTTTTTCTTTTTAACGGTAAGGTCCTGTGGATTTTTCACTTTCTCAGCAGTAAGAGCTAAGTCGATCACCTCACGCATCTCTGACACATAATGAAATTTCAGATCCTTAACATAACTTTCCTTAATCTCCATAATGTCCTTTTTATTGGATTTGCAGAGAATAATTTCCTTAATGTTCGCTCGCTTCGCAGCCAAAATCTTTTCTTTAATACCACCAACTGGCAATACTTTANNGCATAGCTAAATTCGGCTTCACCTTTCTCTGGGTAAAAGCAGATGTTAGTGCGGTGAGCATAGTGATACCTGCAGAAGGGCCATCCTTCGGCGTAGCACCTGCCGGCACGTGTACATGGACATCAAAATGATCAAATAATTCGTAATCAATGCCAAATTGATCAGCATGGGAGCGAAGGTAAGCCAGGGCAATAACCGCCGATTCCTTCATGACGTCGCCAAGATTACCGGTTAATGTCAATTTACCTTTACCAGGACTAAGGCTTGCTTCAATGAATAAGATATCACCACCTACAGAAGTCCAGGCCAATCCCGTTACCACACCAGCAACTTCGTTACCCTCATAAAGGTCCTTATCAAAAACCGGTGCGCCTAAAATACGTTCCACGTCTTCACTGGTCAAGGTTGGCTCGTATGCCTCTTCCATCGCAATCTTAGTTGCAACGCCACGAACAAGGGAGCCAATTTTCTTCTCCAGTGAACGTACGCCGGATTCCCGGGTATAATCCTCTATTACTTTTTCGATCAGGCCGGGTTTAAGCACAATATCCTTGCTCTTAATACCATGCTGTTCTTTTTGCTTTGGTAAAAGATATTTACGTGCAATTTCCACCTTTTCTTCAATAGTATATCCATTGACTTCTATGATCTCCATACGGTCTAACAACGCGGGCTGTATAGTATTCAACGAGTTCGCTGTAGCAATAAATAACACGTTAGATAAATCATAGTCTGCCTCTACATAATGGTCATTGAAAGCATTGTTTTGCTCCGGGTCAAGTACCTCAAGCAACGCTGATGAAGGATCCCCACGGTGATCTGAACCAACTTTATCTATTTCGTCAAGCACAAATACGGGATTCGAAGCCCCTGCTTTTTTCAGCGACTGAATGATCCGACCAGGCATTGCGCCGATATAGGTTTTTCTGTGTCCACGAATTTCTGCTTCGTCCCTTACGCCACCCAGTGCAATTCTAACATATTTTCGGTTAAGTGCTTTAGCAATGGATTTACCAAGAGAGGTCTTCCCAACGCCCGGAGGGCCAACCAAACAAATGATCGGCGCTTTCATATTCCGTTTTAACTTTAGTACCGCAAGATACTCGATGATTCTTTGCTTCACTTTCTCCAGACCGAAATGATCCTTATCCAACACACGCTGCGCGCGTTTCAGATCAAAATTGTCCTTCGTGAAATCGTTCCAGGGCAGATCCAGTAAAAGTTCCAGATAGTTCATCTGAATGGAATAGTCCGGTGCAGCAGGGTTCATGCGGCCAAGTTTTTCAAGCTCTTTGTTAAAATGCTCCTTAACCGCTGCAGCCCACTTCTTTTTGTTGCCGCGCGCTTCCAATGCATTATATTCCATGTCGGTGGAGTTTCCACCAAGCTCTTCCTGAATGGTCTTCAGTTGCTGATTCAGGAAGTAGTCTCTTTGCTGCTTATCCAAATCCGTACGGACTTTGGATTGGATCTGGTTTTTAAGTTCCAGCATCTGCAGTTCCAGGGTAAGCAGTTCCATCACCTTTTCCGCACGATCCCGCAGATTGGCCATCTCCAACATCTTCTGCTTATCGGCCATTTCGGCATTCATGTTTGAAGATATGAAGTTGATCAGGAATGACGTACTTTCAATGTTTTTCAGTGCTAACCCCGCTTCGCTTGGAATGTTAGGTGAAAGCTGTATGATCTGGGCTGACATTTCCCGGATGGAAGCAATCAGCGCTTTAAACTCCTTATCCTTTTTAAATTTACTTTCTACGAACTTGCTTACTTTAACTTTGATATAAGGTTCATCCTGTACAAGTTCTTCAAGATTGAACCGCTGCTTGCCCTGAATGATCACCGTAGTATTACCATCAGGCATCTGCAAAAGCTTGATGATATGCGCTACTGTGCCTACGCTGTTCAGCTGTTCAAAGGTCGGGTCTTCTATCGAAACGTCCTTCTGAGACACTACACCAATGATTTTATCACCTTTATAGGCTTCTTTGATTAACCTGATCGATTTATCGCGGCCAACCGTAATGGGTATTACTACCCCCGGAAAAAGCACTGTGTTCCTTAGCGGGAGAATAGACAACACATCAGGCGTTTCTTCGCCATTCATGTCATCTTCGTCCTGCTGAGACATTAAAGGGAAGAATTCAGTATCTTCATTTATAATTGGAAGTGCATTACTAAAATCAAATTGATCTTTTATACTCATTAAATTAGGCCTTTTTAAAACGACACTATGACAGTGTGCCGTTTGATAATGTTAGATTTTTGTAGTGAGAACATTAAATTCAACTCTTATGCCAAAGAATTCTGGAGCAGATATTCTGTTAAAAAGTCCGAATTCTAAAAATAATTTCAAATTTAACATATTTTGAAATATTAAGCGTTAAGTGTAATATTGCTACCCGCGGGAAACATTTCCTTGCTTAGCGTTCCAACTTATCTTTATTTATACTTAATGAAATATCTTAAACAAACCTTCATCATTTTATTTCTTAGTGCTGCTGTTAATAGTTTTGGTCAGGGTGGAGGCTATTATAACCTCGGAATGCAGCTTATGATGAAAAATGATTTTAAAGGCGCAATTGCTCACCTGGAAAAGGCAGAAGCAAAGAGCCCTGATAATCCGAATGTTTCCCGATTACTCGGTTATGCCTATTTCCAGTGTAAAGAGTATGAGAAATCAATTACCGCATATAGCAAGTTGATTGCTTTGAAGCCTACCGACAATTCTGCCTATTACTACAGAGGTAAGGGCAGGCTGAACATTGCCAACGATCCTAAAGAGTCACTAAATACCATGCGTGACAATTTTTACCTGTCCGCAATCAAAGATTTCTCAAAAGCACTTGAACTCAATGGCGAGGAAGATGTGCAGTTGCTCCAGAACCGTGGCATAGCATACAAGGATTATGCAATCTTCAAATCTTTTAAAGTTAAGAAGTCGGCAGATAAAGCCGTTTGTAACACTTTGTTCAACAATGCAATTTCGGATTTTCAAAAAATCCTGGTATTGCAGCCACAACGGAAAGATATCGTGGATCTTACAAAATATGTGAAGGCGCAAATTGCAAGTTTGAAATAACAAGGACTTTCCCATTTTATATTTAGGCTGCCTCAGGGTGGCCTTTTTTATTAAACAAAAAGCCGCATCATTGATGCGGCTCCGGTTCTAAAATGTGCCTGTGATTTGGTATTGCTTAGGCGACATCAGTTTGATCTGCTGTGTCTTTCTAATTTTATACAGGCTATCGGGGTAATAGCTCAGTGTGTCACTGGAACTATATAGATAGTTTTGATTCTGTATAATGATCAACAGGCTTATTATATTCCCTTGCTGTTCAGTGACCTGTACGCTTTTTACTGGTACTTTCTCGTTGTTCGAAGTAAAAGTTGTTATCGCTCCATTGCTCCTTTTGATGAATGCTCCTTGCCATGCTGGCTTGTTNNGCTTGTTGATGTCGGCATCTATAAAAGCAGAAAGCTCCTTTTCCCAGTTGCTGATTTTCAGTTGCTTGTTTTCTGCATTGTTGTTCACCATTACCGTTTTATTTACGAGCGGGGCCCTGCGGTTTAATGCACCGGCCTCCCTGGTAAAGTAACCTTTCAGATCGAAGTACCTCACCGCAGTACTCTGCTTATCTGCTTCTGGTGCTCCACAGGACAATAGAAAACCAGCCATAAAAAGCGCGTATTTTCTCATTATACCAAGATGTTTCCGGTCATGATCGCAGGGGGGTCAATGCCCATGATTCTCAAAATAGTAGGTGCTACATCACCAAGCTTACCATCTTTGATCGTCTTAAAATCATTGTCGATTAAAATACACGGTACCAGGTTGGTCGTGTGAGCTGTATTTACCGAGCCATCTTCGTTCATCATATACTCACTATTGCCATGATCAGCAAGCAGGATAAAAGAATAGCCATTTTCCAGTCCTTTTTTAACCACGGTCTCTGCACAACGGTCCGCTGTCTCTACAGCTTGAACCACCGCATCAAAAACACCTGTATGCCCCACCATGTCCGGGTTGGCAAAGTTCAGGCATATGAAATCGGCCCAACCTTTTTCCAATTCCTCACAAATAGCATCGGTAATACCCTGAGCACTCATGTCCGGCTGCAGATCGTATGTTGCAACTTTCGGTGAAGAGATCATAATGCGTTTTTCATTTTCAAACACCTGTTCACGGCCACCCGAAAAAAAGAAGGTTACGTGTGGATATTTTTCTGTCTCTGCTATTCTGATCTGGTTCTTGTGATTTCTTTCCAGCACCTCACCAAGTGTTTCTGTCAAATCATCTTTGGTGAAGACCACGTTAACATTTGAAAAGCTTTCATCGTATGTCGTCATGGTTACATAGTGAAGCTGAAGCTTGTGCATTTCAAATAGGGGGTAGTCCATCTGGCTTAAAGCGGAGGTAATCTCGCGGCCACGGTCTGTTCTATAGTTAAAACAAATAACCACATCTCTTTCTTGTATGGTGGCAACAGGACTACCGTCTGCATTGGTTACCACAACAGGATTGATGAATTCATCTGTTACGCCATTCTCGTAAGATGTTGCAATGATGCGCTCAGGATCTTGTGTAGCAAGGCCGGTACCTTTGGTCAGCAGGTCATATGCCAACTTCACCCGTTCCCATCTGGAGTCGCGGTCCATTGCGTAATACCGTCCAATTAAACTGGCCAGTTTTCCTTTCGAAGTTGCCAGGTGTGCATTAAGATCTTTAATGAAGCCTAATCCCGATTTTGGGTCTGTATCACGGCCATCAAGGAATGCGTGAATAAAAACGTCCTCAACCTGAGCTTCTTTCGCGGCATCACAAAGCGCTTTCAGATGATTTATATGTGCGTGCACCCCTCCATCAGACACTAATCCTATAAAGTGTACTGCTTTGTTATTTGATTTCGCATAGCTAAATGCATTTACCAAGGTCTCATTTGAAAATAAAGTACGGTCAGAAATGGCTTTGTTAATACGTCCAAGCTCCTGGTATACCACTCTACCAGCACCCAGGTTCATGTGTCCAACTTCAGAATTCCCCATCTGTCCTGCGGGTAAACCCACTGCTTCACCTGAAGCTTCTAGTCTGGAATTTGGATAGGTTTGCAATAAAGAATCGAAAAAAGGTGTATTGGCTGCATACGCAGCATCAGATTCGTCTTGTTTACCGTAACCCCAGCCATCAAGAATCAGGAGCATTACTTTTTTATTATTCATTTTAATCTTTTTATTTTGTGAGAAAGTTCTGGTCTTGTTCAACAAATATAAAGCAAATGAGTTCTGTTGTGTGATAGAAATCCATTTTGTGAAGGCCAGATGGCATAGTTTGTGGTGTAAAGCTTATATTAGCGGAAATTAAACATGGTCAGATCTCTTATTCCAATACTTTTCGTAATAACGGGTTTGTTTTTCCCGCTACAATTCCAAAGTAATCTGGTTGGTGATGTTTCTGGATTCTTCAGGAACGGGAATTCTAAGGAAATAGCCAGATACTTTAATGCTGCTGTTGAGTTAAACATTGCCAACGAAACAGACACCTATTCAAAAGCACAGGCGGAGCAAATCCTCAGGGATTTTTTCAATAAAAACCTGCCGCTGAATTCTACGGTAATTCATTTGATTAATACAAATCCAAACTATCAGATTGGTATTTTGTCTGTACTTACAAAGACGGCCAAGTACAGAGTTACAGTCACCTTCAAGAAGACTTCGGGTGAATTTCAGATCACGGAGCTGAGAATAGAGGGCGACAAAACTTAGCTGTATTACGCTAAAAATGCTATTTTTGGGTAAATATTAATGTTTTGGACAAACAGATTATAGAACATTTCATCAAAAATGCCATTGCCGAAGATCTTGGCGACGGTGATCATACATCGCTTTCCACCATCCCTGCTGATGCTCTTGGAAGAGCTAAACTCATTATAAAAGAAGACGGTATACTTGCTGGCGTTGCGCTTGCAGAAGAAATATTTAACCATATCGATCCATCCTTGCAGATGGATATTTTTCTTAAAGATGGTGCTGAGGTAAAATATGGCGACATCGCATTTACCGTTAAAGGGAACACACATGCTATCTTACTTGCAGAACGCTTAGTGCTTAATTGTATGCAACGAATGAGTGGCATTGCAACGAAAACGAACCGCATTGTGAAAGTGCTCGAGCCGTATCATACCCAGGTTCTGGATACCCGCAAAACTACACCCGGATTGCGGTATCTCGAAAAACTTGCCGTTAAGATTGGCGGTGGGGTAAACCATCGTATAGGTCTATACGATATGATACTGATCAAGGACAACCATGTGGATTATGCCGGTGGCATTGCAAACGCCATCAAGGCGGCAAATAGCTATCTCAAAGAGAAAAACAAACAGCTGGAAATCGAGATTGAAGTGCGCAACTTTGAAGAACTGGAAGAGGCTTTGGCTACGGGATCCGTAAACAGGATCATGCTAGACAACTTCAAACCTGAGGCTTTGAAAAAAGCGATAGAAAGAATAGATGGGCGGTATAAAACAGAAGCATCTGGCGGCATTGTAGAATCTGAAATTTCCGAATATGCAGCTACAGGTGTAGATTATATTTCTATGGGCGCATTGACGCATTCCGTTAAAAGTTTAGACATGAGCTTAAAGGCGTTTTAAGAATGTTATCTATATATTCTATTTCTGCTGTGATCCTGGCCTATTTGTTTGGGTCCATACCAACTGCGGTATGGCTCGGTGGCGCCTTCTATGGTATTGATGTTCGGGAATATGGAAGCGGAAACGCAGGTGCTACAAATGTCTTTCGTGTACTGGGTAAAAAAGCCGGTCTGGCTGTAATGATCATTGACATCGCAAAAGGGTACACAGCTACTAAACTGGCCTATTTCATTGGTCTGTCGGTAACCGGGCCACACAATTCATCTCAATTTATCAACTATGAGCTTGCACTGGGCATAACAGCAGTAATGGGGCACCTGTTCCCGATATTCGCTGGCTTTAGAGGCGGGAAAGGGGTTGCTACACTTTTTGGAATGATTTTGGCAGTTAACTTCCCGGCAGCTATGCTATGTGTTCTGGTCTTTATTGTTGTTCTATTGGTTACCAAATACGTCTCCCTTGGCTCAATTTGTGCAGGATTTACTTTTCCGCTTAGCATTGTATTCGTATTTCACTCATCCATTAAATCTGAGGTGCTTTATGGCATGTGCGTTTGCGTACTGATCCTGATCACCCACCAGAAGAACATCGAACGACGGCTTAAACGCAAAGAATCCAAAGTATACCTGTTTAAAAGCAAAAACAACTAAATCAAACATTAATGAAAAAAATGAAACTATCAGGCCTTGCTCTTGCAGTGCTGCTGTTCGCCAATGCGTGTTCTACAGTGCCTTTGACCGGCAGAAATCGCTTGAGTTTTGTGAGTGAAACAGAGATGCAAAGTGCGGCAGCTCAAAGTTATAATGCACTGCTTAAAGATTCTAAAACAACGGTGTTGAATAATGCAGACGCAACAAGGGTGAAACGCATTGGG
>DCLG01000091.1:11834-31782 GCA_002320935.1 Pedobacter sp. UBA1654
ATTGCTCAACACTCTTCTGAAAGGGCTTCTAAAGCTGCAGTTGCAGAAGGCGTTGGTAGCTTAATCGGTGCTGCAGCAGGAAACCAGTCGGCGGCTACACAAACCGTAATTAACCAGGTTTATGGTATAGGTGCCCAGGCTGGTGTGCTTTTACCAAACTCGAGAAAACAGGAACTTGAAGCCGATCACCTTGGATTGATCTTTATGTCAATGGCGGGTTATGATCCGGCAACCGCAGTTTCTTTCTGGCAGCGTATGGCTTCAGCAAGTAATGGCGCTAAGCCACCTGAGTGGATGAGTACCCACCCTGCAGACAATACCAGGATTGCACAGATACAAAAGGATCTGCCTGAAGCAAAAAAATATTTTAAGTCGACAACGGGTAAGCCGACTAACTAAACAATAAAGGGACTGCTAACGCGGTCCCTTTATTGTTTCCAGTATTACCGAGGCTTTCAGAATACACTCCTCATATTCCTTCTCCGGATCGGAACCATCTGTGATGGCGCTACCTACCTGAAAGGATAAATATTGCTTATCTTTTGCATAGAACATGCTTCTTATCACTACGTTCAAGTCAAAGTTTCCCTGCGGATCGATATAACCCATAGCGCCCGAATAGGCCCCTCTTTTACTTTCTTCCAGGCTTTCAATAAGTTGCATGGCACGTATCTTTGGAGCTCCTGTCATGGAGCCCATTGGAAAGGTGTTTCCAATGGCTTCAATAAAATGCAGTTCAGGATTAAGTTCACAGGAGATGGTGGAGATCATCTGATGCACTTGTGCAAAAGAATAAACACCGAACTGCTCTGCGACCTGAACGGAGGCAGGAACAGCACTTCTGGTCAGGTCATTTCTTACCAGATCTACAATCATAACATTTTCTGTTTGTTCTTTCAGGTCGTTCCTAAGCTGCCATTTTATGTGCTCATCCTTTTCCGGATCATCACTTCGTTTGGCGGTACCCTTGATGGGTTGTGAAATCAGCGTGTTGCCTTGTTTCTGAAGAAAACGTTCAGGGCTTGCGCAAAGCAGATACTTATCCTTCATCTTCAAATATCCGGAAAATGGACAGGGAGACTTCGCATTCAGGCTTTCGTACGTCGCCAGGGGATTCAGCTTCGCATGTTCAGCATAAAAAGCCTGGCAAAAGGTTACTTCGTAGACATCGCCTCTGGATATGTGCTGTTTTAGCTTGCGTACTTTATTTATATACGTTTCCCTTGGCATTCCGGCGCTTATGGCTATGTGCGGAGAATCAACTTGCTGCAAATCTCCTGGTTTGATGCTGTTAATCTGATGCAAAATTTTCGGATCACCAAGTTCTACCCGCAATTTACCGCCTTCCGAAATGATTAGGTATTCAGGAACAAAAAAGACAAGTTCAGGAAATTCAAGCCAATCTCCATTGGCTGACTGCAGCTGTTCAAGGTCGTTTTTAAGGTCATAACCCAGAAGTCCAAACATCCATGTCGGGTTAATGGTATAGAAATCCCGCAGTTGCCCGAAAGCGTTTTCTGTACCCGTTTGAAGAAGCTTCGCGGCGCCTGCAGCAATCAGCAGATCGTATTTTCCATATGGATCGGCATAGCCGTTTGAGTCCAAAACGCAGCAGTAGGTGAACTGATCTGCCCATTGTAATGCTTTATGCTTGAAATCTTCTGTTAATCGCATAAAATTCTGGAATAAACAAAAAAGGGTGGTTTAAAACCACCCTTTTAAATTCATATTTCTTCTGTTATAGTGTAAGTGTTTGCACACGGTCTGGTCCAACTGAAAGGAATTTAACGGGAACATCTAACTCCGCTTCTAAGAAAGCAATGTAATTTGCTAAGGCTGTAGGAATCTCATCAGTTGCAGTGATCCTAGTGATGTCGGTTTTCCAACCTTCAATGGCTTTTAAAGCTGGTGTTGGTTTTATCGAAATGATGTCGTATGGCATATAATCGATGGTTTCGCCATTGTACTCATAGTGTGTACAGGCATAAATGGTATCAAATCCATCCAGGACATCAGCTTTCATCATGATCAATTCGGTTACCCCATTAAGCATGATAGCATATTTAAGTGCAGGGATGTCAATCCAGCCACATCGACGCGCACGTCCGGTTGTTGCACCGAATTCATGACCTACCTTACGAAGTGTTTCGCCGGTTTCATCATCAAGTTCAGTAGGGAATGGTCCACCACCAACACGTGTACAGTATGCTTTGAAGATACCATAAACACTACCAATCCGGTTTGGAGCAATACCCAATCCGGTACAAGCACCGGCAGTAGTCGTATTGGAAGAGGTAACAAATGGATAAGAACCAAAATCAATGTCCAGTAGTGTACCTTGTGCACCTTCTGCCAACACGGTTTTTCCTTCCTGCAGGTAGCCGTTTACGAAATGTTCGCTGTCTACATGCGGAATGGTTTTAATGTACTCAATAGCTTCAAAGAAAGCAGCTTCTTTCTCTGCAAGATCATATTCAAACTCGTAGTGTGAAAGTATTTCCTTATGTTTTTGAACAAGCTTATTGTAACGTTCTCTGAAATCTGGAAGTGTCGTATCACCTACACGTAACCCGTTACGACCGGTTTTGTCCATGTAAGTAGGCCCGATGCCTTTAAGTGTCGAACCAATCTTGTCTTTGCCCATCTTCTGCTCGTTGGCAGCATCAAGCAACTGGTGACTAGGCAAGATCAAGTGTGCCTTTCTGGCGATAACCAGCTTGTTTTTTGCTACGGGATCGTGACCAGCAGCTTTCAGGTTGTCCAATTCACGCTTTAAAATGATTGGATCAATCACCACACCATTACCAATCAGATTCATGGTTTTCTCATTGAAAATACCAGAAGGGATGGTGTTTAATACAAACTTTTTGCCATCAAACTCTAAAGTGTGACCAGCGTTTGGTCCGCCTTGGAAACGAGCGATTAAATCATATTGAGGACTTAAAACATCCACAATCTTTCCTTTGCCCTCATCGCCCCATTGCAGGCCCAGAAGCACGTCTACTTGCGTCATTATTAAAAATTAGTGAGATTATATTTATAAATTAATTTGCGTGTTGAATTTCGGTATTCACGACTGGCAGCGACTTAGCCTTGCAATCGAAGCATACGCCATAAAGGTTTAAAGAGTGATGTTTGATGTCAAACTTTAACAGATCACCAACCATACTCTGAATCTGATGGATCCTTGGATCACAAAATTCCACCACCTTACCACAGTCAATACAAATGATGTGATCATGTTGATGGTAACCGTAAGACTTTTCGAATTGAGCCATGTTCTTACCAAACTGGTGTTTGGTAACCAGGTCGCATGATACCAGTAATTCAAGGGTATTGTAAACTGTAGCACGACTAACCCGGTATTTTTGGTTTTTCATATGGATGTACAGTGTTTCTACATCGAAGTGATCGTCCCTTGAATAGATTTCTTCAAGAATAGCAAAGCGTTCAGGGGTTTTTCTCAAACTCTTATTCTCAAGGTAAGCTTCGAAAATCTTCCTTACCAGCTCGCTGTTGTGGTTTGTTGACATACTTTTTTAACTCCTTTCAAAGGTACCAAATTTTAGATAAAGTTTAGATTTATTGATACTTTAAGCGTCAAATCTGGTCACGCCAGTAACACCTTTTACTTCGAGCAGATTTCCGATAAGCTGATCCAGGTGCTCCTTGTCATTTACATAAATCATAATTGAACCATCAAATATCCCATTGTCGGTATCGACTGTGATGGACCGCATATTTACTTTGAAGTCGTTTGATATGACCTTGGTGATGTTGTTGATCAATCCCATGTCATCAATACCAACAATATGCAGGCCTGTAAGGAAGGTGAGTTCTTTCTGTTTGTTCCATTTCGCTTTTACAATACGGTAGCCATAATTCGCCATCAACTGTGCAGCATTTGGGCAGGTGGTCCGGTGGATCTTAATGCCATCATTGATGGTCACGAATCCAAAAACGTCATCTCCAGGAATCGGGTTGCAACATGGCGCAAGGGTATAATCTATACGTTGCATGTCCTCGCCAATCAGCAGGATGTCTGATTCAGGGCCTTTTACCTTGCTAAGTAGTGCTTCGATCTGCTGGCTGTCGTTTCGTTGCTCGGCACCGCGGTTTTCAATTTCTTTTTCGCTTGCAACATAATCCTTCAAATCTTTTAGCTCAATTTTACCCTGTGCTACCGCAATAAATAATTCCTGTGTAGATGGCAGTTTGAAGAAGTAGCTAAGTTTATTCAGATTATCGGTATTGTAAGTGATCTTAAGCGATTTAAGCTTACGCTCCAGCGTTTCTTTACCCTGCTCTGCAATTTTTCGCTTCTCTTCCTTGAGTGAACTCTTGATTTTGGATTTTGCTTTCGCAGTAACCACAATATTCAACCAATCCTCTTTTGGAATCTGCTTACTGGATGTAATAATTTCCACCTGATCACCATTCTGCAGTTTGTAGGACAACGGTACCAGCTTATGGTTCACCTTGGCACCAATACACTTCGCACCAACATCGGTATGAATTTCAAACGCAAAATCCAATGCGGTCGCGCCTTGTGGCAGTTGTATCAAAGCGCCCTTAGGTGTAAAAATGAAGATCTCGTCAGAAAATAGGTTCATCTTGAAATCATCCAGAAAGTCCAGTGCATTAGCTTCCGGATTGCTCAGCATCTCACGAACTTTCATGATCCATTGGTCAAGGCCATTGTCTGAACTTGATTCTTTGTATTTCCAATGCGCCGCAAAACCCTTCTCCGCAATCTCGTTCATTCTTTCCGTACGGATCTGAACCTCTACCCATTGACCTTTAGGTCCCATAACCGTGGTATGTAGTGATTCATAACCATTTCCTTTTGGAGAAGAAACCCAGTCCCTAAGCCTATCCGGGTTTGGACGGTAAAGGTCAGTAACAATCGAATAAGCTTTCCAACATTCTGCCTTCTCCTGTTCCGGTGTGCTTTTTAATATTATCCGGACTGCGAACAGATCATAAACCTCTTCGAAGGGGATATTCTTTTTCTTCATCTTGTTCCAGATGGAGTGTATGGATTTCGGGCGGCCATAAATATCAGCCTTTAAGCCTTGTTCTTCTAATATCTCCCGGATGGGCTCTACAAAATTTTTAATGAAGAGGTTACGTTCTGCTTTCTTTTCATTTAACTGGGTCGCGATGTACTTGTAAGTATCTGGTTCCAGATATTTCATGGAAAGATCTTCAAGTTCTGATTTAATGGCGTACAAGCCCAGGCGGTGGGCAAGAGGCGCATAGAGATAAATGGTCTCTGACGCGATCTTAAGTTGCTTTTGACGTGGCATAAAGTCCATCGTCCGCATATTGTGCAACCTATCGGCAAGCTTAATCAGAATCACCCGAACATCATCTGCAAGGGTAAGCAACATCTTACGAAAATTCTCCGCCTGCAGGGAGCTGTTGTAGTCAAATACACCAGAGATCTTGGTAAGGCCATCGATAATCTTGGCAGTCTTCTTGCCAAATTCCCTTTCAATATCTTCCAGGGTCATATCGGTGTCTTCAACAACATCATGCAGCAATGCACACACGATGGAGGTGGTACCCAAACCGATCTCTTCCGCAGCAATCTGCGCCACGGCAATCGGGTGGTAAATGTAGGGTTCCCCAGATTTCCGCCGCATGTCTTTATGGCTTTCCAGGGCCATGTCAAAAGCTTTACGGATTTCCTTTTTATCACCCCTTTGCATGGTTGGTTTACACGCACGCAGCAGGGCACGGTATCTTTTTAAAATCTCCTGCTTTTCAGCTTCTAAATCAATCACCAACGTGTTCTTCATTTGTATTATTTTCGTAGTATCGGATTTCATTATGTATTAAACACTTATATTCGGATAGATGGTTCGCTATCTGACAATCTATTAACAAATTAAAGTGCTGATGCCAAACCTAGTATATTTATTTAGGTTTAACTTTGTGGGATTATAAATTTATGAAATTTTATAGGTTAGTTTTTCTGCTGATTGTCATTATTGCCGGCCGTGTAGAGGCTTCCGCACAGGTTACAGATCCGTTAAAGTTTCCTCCGAAGGGCAAAAATGATACCATTAGAGTTGCCGGTACAAATGAAGGCGGAGAGATGATTCCGTGGATACCACTTCATGAAGTACCCATCTATGGCGTGCGCATCTTTAAGACTCCTCAGGAAAGGGCAGCATACAACAGGTTGCGATATAATGTGATGAAGGTAATGCCTTATGCGCTTTTCGCTAAGCGACGTTATGAGCAGCTGGAGCGTGATATTGCCATGACAACGAATAAAAGGGAACAAAAAAAGCTCATCAAAGCTTGTGACGCAGAGATTAAGCAGATGTTCAACAAAGAGATCAAAGAACTTACCATAACACAAGGAAAAATCCTGACTAAACTTGTTGATAGAGAACTTGGACGAACTACATTTGACATCGTTAAACAAACAAAAGGCGGTTTGACCGCATTTGTATATCAGTCAGTCGCACGTGTTGTGGGACACAATTTGAAGAGTACATACGATCCGCAGGAAGACCGTGATATTGAAGCAATCATAGCATCCTCAGGTTATTACAGATAAAAGCATGACAGAAAAGCCCCAAAGTATCCATCAGTTCAAGGTAAACCTGCTAAATGGCACGAATGTGAATTTAGACACTTATAAAGGGAAAGTACTCCTGATTGTGAACATCGCTTCCGCCTGTGGGTTTGTGGCACAGCTTCAGGAGCTTCAGGAACTATGGGAAACTTATAAAGACCGGAATTTTGAGGTCCTGGCTTTTCCTTCTAATGATTTCGGCCGCCAGGAGCCACTTGATGGCGAAGAAATCAGCAAGTTTTGTCAACTTAATTACGGGGTCAAGTTCCCTGTATTTGAAAAAACCATGGTCCGCGGTGCACATGCACACCCTTTGTTTAAATTCCTGGCAGATAAGAAGCTTAATGGTGTATTAACCTCTACACCCCGCTGGAATTTTCATAAGTACCTGATAAATCAGGATGGGGAACTTGTAGATTACTTCTTCCCTTTTACCAAGCCACTTACCTCTAAAGTTAAAAAGCAAATCCTGCGTTTACTATAAGCAGGTACTCATAATCCATTCATGAAATTAGATATACTTGTATTTGCTGTACATCCTGACGACGCAGAGTTGGGTTGTTCTGGAACCATTTTAAAAAATATCGCTGCGGGCAAAAAAGTAGGTATTGTAGATCTGACCCGCGGAGAGCTCGGTACCCGGGGCACCGCCGAAACCCGGGACCTTGAAGCTGCAGACTCCGCCAGGATACTGGGGCTTCATGTCCGTGAAAACCTTGGTATCCGCGACGGATTTTTCAGAAACGATGAAGCCCATCAGATGCAGATCATCCGTATGATCCGGAAATATCAGCCTGAAATCATCCTCAGCAATGCATTACAGGATCGCCATCCCGATCATGGCAGGGCAGGAGAACTGGTTAATGACTCCATTTTTCTTTCGGGGCTGATTAAGATTGACACCCAATTACAAGGGATTCCTCAGCAAGCCTGGAGACCCAGGTTGAGCCTCCAATTTATACAGGACATGTATATCAAACCGGATATCATTGTAGATATCACACCTTTTATTGAAAAGAAGGTGGAATGCATTAAAGCGTTCAAAACGCAGTTTTACAATCCTGATCATCAGGAAGCGGAGACTTATATCTCCTCACCAGCGTTCTTCGAAAGCGTACTTGCACGATCAAGGGAGTTTGGTAAGTCCATAGGAGCGACCTTCGGTGAAGGTTTTACCTCACGAAAATTGCTGGGTGTCGATGATTTATTTAACCTTCGCTAATTATTCGTGATTGGGGTTTTTTGTTAAACTCACATTACCCATAGCACTTTTCTCATAAAGCATCACCCATGAAGTGCTAAATTCCGGCAGAAAGTTCTGGGTGCCTCCTTTTACAGTTGTAGGCACCTTTGTGCCTTCTAAAAAGAAATATACTTTGGTGTTGCCACCCTTATGGTGCGGTTTGAAATTTCCATAAGTTATCATATCTGCAGAAAGCGTGTCCTTCATGGTTACTGCAAACACGTATTGAATGGGTCCGGTATTGTTATCATTGCGATACCGGGCTACTTCTTTAAATCCACTTTTCAGATCTTCAATGCCAGGCTGAGTAAAGGTTCCTTTAATCATCCAGCCTATTAATAGCAGTACAAGTACACCGATAACGATGTTCATTTTGTTGTTCTTCATTTTATCATTCAAATTAGGGCCTATAAGCCAGCGAGGATCTTCTGCATGGTATCCATGCCCTCATCAATGTGTTCAGTCCCCATGTTCAAAGCTGGACGGAACCGGATACTCTGTTTTCCACAACCCAGAAACATGACCCGATGTTTGAGGCCTTCTTCAATAAACCTATCGCGCATTTCAGTATTGGGTAAATCAAAAGCACAAAGAAGGCCCCTCCCGCGTACATTGCTGATTTTTTCATACTGTGTAGCAAAGGTCTCAAGTTTGTTCAGCAAGTATCGGCCCACATGGCTGGCATTGTCCAATAAACTATCTTCTTCCATAATCTGCAACACCTTAGTGCTTCGAACTATGTCTGTCAGGTTGCCACCCCAGGTCGAGTTTATCCTTGAAGATACTTTAAAAACGTTATGTTCAACTTCGTCTACTTTTTTGCTTGCCAAAATCCCACACACCTGCATTTTTTTTCCAAACACGAGTATATCAGGCCTTGCTTCTTCGGAAAAATGCTCATGGCACCAGAACTTACCCGTAATTCCCACACCGGTTTGCACCTCATCGTAGATCAGCATGGCTTCATGCTCATCGGCGATTTTCTTCAACTCAACTAGGAATGCTTCCCTCAGGTGGTTGTCGCCTCCTTCAGCCTGAATCGGTTCTATAATGATCGCGCAAATGTCATCCGTATTTTCGAAAAAAGCAGCCTTGATCTGGCGGATTGATAATTGCTCCGTCTCAACCGCGGTATTCAGGTTGTCACCGGTTAGTGGATACCGCATCGTTGGTACAGCAACCCTTGGCCAGTCAAACTTAGCATACCATTTAGTCTTCTCAGGCGAGGTATTGGTTAAACTTAAGGTGTAACCGCTGCGCCCATGAAAGGCCCTTTCAAAATGAAGTACTTTAAAGCCCTTTTCTTTCTTATAGCCTTTTGCGAAGTTCTTTTGAACCTTCCAGTCCATTGCTACTTTTAAGGCATTTTCTACAGCGAGGGTCCCGCCCGCAATGAAGAATGCATGCGGCAAATAATCCGGTATGCCAAATCTTGAAAAAGTTTTCATAAACTCGGCATACTGCTGCGTATAGACGTCAGAGTTCGATGGGTTGATCATTGCCGCTTGCAAAAGGCTCTTTTTAAAGCCTTCATCGTTCAGCATTTTTGGATGGTTGTACCCGAGCGGTATGGACGCAAAACAGGTGAAGAAATCCAGAAGCCTCCGGTCATATTTAGAATCGTAAATATAACAGCCCTGACTTTTTTCCATATCCATGGTAAGGTCCAGGCCATCGGCCAAAATATGTTTGCCTAGTGTCTCAGCGACTTGCTGCGGATTGATCGTTAGTTCATACATAAGCGAAGGTGCTGGTTTTACCAAATGTAACGAAAAGGGTCGTGTATAACAACCAGCTAAACATCTGTGACGAGAATCACGTTTATTGGTGTTGTGATACATGAATAATAAAAGTAAAATGTAGACCTTTAGGTGGTACGCGTCAGCAATCTAATGACTTAATCAAAACTAAAATGGAACACTTATTAGTAACTACGGATTTTTCAGATCATTCAAAGGCGGCAATTCGTTTCGCTTTGCAGATGGCCAAACAAGGCCAGTATAAGCTTGTGTTTCTGCACGTCACTGAGATACTAAAGCCTTTTAAATGGACGGAAGAATTCTTCGCAAGCTTTGAGCAAAAGGAAATTGCAGGATTGCAACAGGAACTTNNGGAGGTCTCTGCAGAAACCGGTAGTACACTGATTGACCCGCAATATGTGGTTAGAAACAGTTCTTCTGTTCCTGCGAACATGGTCCATTATGCGGAAGAGCATCATATTCCTTACATCTGTATTGCACGCAAAGGTGGGGGTAACACCATGCGGCTGTTCGGCTCAACAGCCTCTACATTAATTGAGAAATCCAGTGTACCCCTTATTGCTGTTCCAGAAGATTATCAGCAGAAAACAATTGAACATGTATTCTATGCCTCCGATCTGGAGCATGTGCAGGATGAGCTTAACGATGTATTACAGTTTTCAACACCATTAAACGCCAAAGTAGAATTAATTCACTTTAGCAGTCCGGCACGTCCGGAAGCTGAACAAAATTTCAGAAGCATAAATGAAGGACTTGGAATGCATGACGTAACTGCTCACTTTGAGTCCCTTGATCTGGATACCCCACTTGCGGATAAGCTTTCCCAAGCTGTCGACCGGTTTAAACCATCCATCCTGGTGATGTTTACACGTCAGGACAGAACCTTCTTCGAAAAGCTTTTTCTTTCCAGTATCTCTGCTGAGTTTGCTGCTGCTTCAATAGTGCCGCTATTGGTATACAGGAAAAAATCATAGCTGGGCACCAATGCTTTGTACCTTAATTGTTAATTAATGTTAATTTATTGTATTACCCGTGTCATGTGTCTAATTTAACTTCATCAAGCCATTTTTAGCTCCGAGGTAATTTTATTCACATGACATATGCTCAAATAAACAACATTGCCGGCTGGCTTTGTTTCGCTATCGCTGCGTTTACCTATACGGTTACCCTTGAACCCAGCGTGAGTTACTGGGACACAGGTGAATTTATTGCTGCGGCTCATAAGATGCAGATCGTGCACCAGCCAGGTGCACCTTTATTTCTGATGCTTGAGAAGTTCTTTTCCCTTTTTGCATTTGGTGATGAAAATAGAGTCGCTTATTTCATGAACCTCGGTTCTGCATTTGCCAGTGCATTTACAATATTATTTCTATTCTGGACCATTACTGCTTTAAGCAAAAAACTGATAGTAAGTCAGGAAGCGCAGCTGAGCCGTTCCCAGCTGCTTGGTATTATAGGTTCAGGCGTGGTAGGAGCCCTGGCTTACACCTTTTCAGACAGTTTCTGGTTTTCCGCAGTAGAATCTGAAGTTTATGCACTTTCATCGTTGTTTACGGCACTCGTATTCTGGGCAATGCTAAAGTGGGAAGCCGCGGCAGATGAGCCCAGATCAGATCGTTGGCTGCTCTTAATCGCTTACATGATGGGCTTGTCAATAGGTATTCACCTGCTGAATTTACTAACCATACCCGCACTCGCTTTTATATACTATTTCAGGAAAACAGAGCATCCAAGCCGGACAGGGATGTTAAAAACATTACTTGCCGGTATTCTGATTCTTGCTGTAATTCAGTATGGAATTATTCAGTATCTGGTTGCAATAGGCGCATATTTTGATTTATTCTTTGTGAATACCTTAGGTACAGGCTTCGGCGTAGGTGTGATCGCATTTGCCGTTCTGCTGATTTCTGGAATCGTTTTCGGTATCAGGTATTCCATTCAGCATAGGAAGAAAGTTCTAAACCTCGGTCTGCTTTCTGTTACCTTGCTGATCTTTGGCTATTGTTCTTTTGCGATGATCGTCATCCGTGCGCAGGCAAAACCTAACCTTAATAACAATGATCCAGACAATGCCTTTTCTTTTCTCGGCTATTTAAACCGGGAACAATATGGCGACAGACCCTTATTATCCGGACCCAACTACAACTCGCAGATCATCGCCCTAAATGAAGTCGGATCATTATATCGCAAGGGTGAGGATAAATACGAGTCTGCCGGCAAAAAGAAGGCGTACAGCTATGACCGTACCACCCTGATGCCCAGAATGCACAGCGACCGGAACGGCCATCCGGACTTCTACAGAGAGTGGATGCGCTTTGACGAGAGCCACTTTCCTTCGGTGATCGATAACCTTGGCTTCCTCTTTTCCTATCAGATCGGTCACATGTACTTTCGTTATTTCTTTTGGAACTTCACAGGTCGCCAAAATGATGCTCAAGGTTTCGGAAGCTATTTTGACGGCAATTGGCTAAGTGGCGTAAAATTTCTGGATGCATTAAGGCTGGGCAACCAGGATCATCTCCCACCATCCATCACGGAGAATAATGGTTACAACCGTTTTTATTCCCTGCCATTTATTTTAGGGGTTATCGGAATGGTATGGCATTTCAAGCGAAAAAGGGGAGATGCAGCCATTGTATCACTACTTTTTTTCTTCACTGGTATTGCGATTGTTCTGTATCTAAATCAAACACCCTTGGAACCAAGGGAACGGGATTATGCATTTTCTGGTTCGTTTTATGCTTTCTGTATTTGGGTAGGTTTCAGTGTGTTGGCACTTCAGCAATGGTTGCAGAAAAAGCTGACAGCGCAAATAGCAGGTATCGTTGCGGTGATCGTTGGTTTACTTGCGGCCCCGGTTTTAATGGCAATGGAAGGTTGGGACGATCATGACCGCTCGGGAAGGATGATTGCTCATGACCTGTCTGAAAACTACCTGAAGTCGCTCGCACCAAATGCAATCCTCTTCACTTTTGGTGATAACGACACTTACCCCCTCTGGTATATACAGGAGGTAGAGCGGTTGCGGCCCGATGTGCGTCTGGTTAACCTAAGTCTTTTTGATGCGGAATGGTACATTAATGGTATGAAACGTCCGCAAAATGCTTCTGCACCATTACCCATTTCCATGGATGAAAAGCAGTATGCAAAGGGCACACGCGATGTGATGTATTTTCAGGATTACAAAATACCCGGAAATGTGGAACTGAAAACCATCCTGGAACTTCTCTTGTCAGACAACCCGGAAGACCAGCTGGAGATGCAGGACGGATCCAGAGAGAATTTTCTTCCTACACGAAACTTAAAATTGAGTATTAATAAAGCAGATGTACTGCGGTTTAAAGCTGTAAATCCTGAAGACTCGACAAGAATTGCGGATGCTTTAACATGGACTTTCAACAAAAACTATGTGACCAAAGGTACATTGGCCATGTTTGATATACTGGTGCACAATAACTGGGAACGCCCCATCTACTTTACTGCCGGCATGCCTCCAGAGCAGTTCAACGGACTTAATGACTACTTGTATAATGAAGGATTGGTGCTGCGGTTGAAGCCATTGAAAACTGATACCACAGCGAACGGACAATTGGCAAATGCGGAAGCTTTGTTTCAGAACATTACCTCAAATTACAGTTGGGGCAATTTGAAACAGGCCCACTATATTGATCCTGAATCTAAGCGGGAAATTGCAAACCTGACAAACATCTTTAATACGGCTATTGAAAGTATGGTTGTTGAAGGTGATTTGGAAAAGGCCAGAATACTTGCTTCTAAATATACTGAAGTTATGCCTGGGGGCATACAGAGCATGTATATAGCAGGGGGGAAAACCATGCTTGCGCAACAATTATATATGCTGAAGGACAATAAAAAAGCCAGCGCATTAATCAGGGAGGTTGCGGATTACATTGAAAGGGAATTGATATATGTCGCGGAAGTTTCGACAAGTAAGCGCAGCTTTGTAGGTGGTCGGGAAACCCAGCTAGGGTTTTCGCTTTGGAATCAAATGATACAGATTACAAAGCAACATCAGGATGCAGTGTTAAGTGAAAGCCTTAATGCACGGTACAAATCACTTGAAAACCGGTTTTCAGCGTTTTTTAGTGTCAATTGACAAGCATGACGATCAAGTTGCTTAAATAGCTACACAAACGAAGGATTGCACAATTTATTGCACAATAGTATGCATAAAACAGAGGAGGCTCTTAATTTATTCTATCTTCAGTGCAAAAATAATCTGAATGAAACGCTACTTCATGCTCTCCATGCTCTTGATTCCATTGCTGAGTCGGGCTCAATCCAATTATCAAAAAGGTTATGTGGTCACCAATTCTAAAGACACACTAAATGGCTTCATCGACTATAAGGAAAATGAGAACAACCCCAGGTCGATATCATTTAAGAGCACACTTCAAGATGATGCAGTAACCTATAATCGCTCAACTGCTGTCGCAATCAACATTGATGGGCTGGAGTCTTACGAGCGCTTTCTGGTAGATATCAGTCAAAGTAATACGCGAATCAATAAACTATCCTACGGTCCTGACACTACTTTTTTAAGAGACACGGTTTTTCTTAAAGTGATACAGGCTGGCAAACATGTAAACCTTTACTCCTATACAGATGACAACAAAACCCGTTTCTATATGCTGGAGCAGGGTGGAGATGAGCCTCAGGAATTAATCATGAACATGTATTTCCTAAATGAATCTGGTAAAGTGAAGATAAATGACCGTTACAAGCGACAGCTTATCGCATTGCTGATTAAACATAATCTTTACGCTGCGGCGGATGCAAGGAGAATTGCAAACCTCAGGTATTCCAGAACCCCTATCATGCAGGAAATCTCAAAAATTAACGGCCAGGTGCTGGAAAAGGGAAAAGCTAGTTTCCGGTTTTTTGCGGGTGCGGGTCTAAGCATGACCAAGCTAAGCTATACAGGAGAGTCACAGTTTAACAAACCCGGTGCAAGTCAGAAATCGTCTTACACGCCCATGATTTCCGCAGGTGTTGATCTATTGGCAAATCCAAACATCGGGAAACTGGTATATCGTCTGGAGCTTTCNNGTGATATTACGACCACATCCGTAGAGCCGATTTATGCCTATAGGCAACATACTTTTGAATCATATGGGGTTTCACTTACACCACAGATCCTATATAACTTCTATAATAAACCGGCATTTAAATTCTACGGAGGTGCCGGGCTGGGGATTAACTTTGTGTCCAACAAGAACAATCAGGTGGCTACAAAAGTCATCCGCACAGACGAGTTAAGGATTGAAGCGGATAAAGTAGAATTGGAACCATACAATTTCGCGCCAGTGCTAAATGCAGGCGTGGTTATTAATAGAAAGGTTGAAATCTTCGCTAATTATTACCTGACTGCTCCCATAAGTGCTTATACAAGCTTCAATGCCTGCTTGCAGCGCAGCAACATCGGCCTTAAATTCAATTTCTCGAAATAGTCTGAATTGTAGCATCCTGAAATGTTTTTTCTTTCAGGATGCTACTTCTTATCTGCTTTGAAGATTCGTTTTATTTCTTCCCTGTTGCTGCCCAAAAAATGCCTGCATAAAGGTGGTTCAAAAAGGCTGGTTCACTGAAATTTGTTGGTACATGGCCAAGACCAGTGTAGAATGCCCGGCCACCATTAAATTCATGATACCATGCAATAGGGTGCATCTTTCCCATACCTTCACCTTTGCCCTTTCCGCCCCAGTTTGCCTTGGCATTATAGCTGGATTCATCTACACCCAAGATATAATTTAAGCCGCTGACTTTCTCCGGACCATACTCGTACCATTCCTCGGTCCATAGTCTGTCATTTTGAAATCCCTGTAAGCCTGGGAACTTCGGATCGAAGATTTTCATTTTAGCGGTTTGCACTTCTGGGTGAATAACAAACATTCTACCCACTAATTTATTGTACCATGGCCAATCGTATTCCGTGTCTGCAGCGCTATGAATACCAACGTAGCCCTTGCCGGATTGAATAAATCGTTCCATCACCTGCTGTTGCTTGTCATCAAATATGTCTCCTGTGGTATTCAAAAATATCACAGCTTGAAACTGCTTCAGGTATTCATCGGTAAATCCACCTGGATTCTCCCACAAAACGACATCAAAGTAATTCCTTGCGCCCATCTGCTGGATGGCCAGTACGCCTGCATGCAGAGACTCATGGTGCCAACCTTTTGTAGTCGTTACAAGGAGTACTTTGAATTGCTTCTGAGCGAAAGTTGAAGAAATAAACAGAAATTGAATGGCTACGACGAGCAATAATGATTTAAGACGGTTCATTTGGTTAGATTTAGTATTGTTGAAGATAGTGAATTTGAGATTAAACAAAAAACGCGCTNNAGCGCGTTTTTTGTTTAATCTTCAGCAGCTTCAGTGTCCGGGTCATCTATCTCCTCATCAAGTAAGGTGCCCTGACCGTCTGCATATTCAACTTCGTTCTCTGTGTATTCCAAATCCCCGTTTTCGGTGTTTGGTCTTCCTTCAGATTGTTCATTCTGGTGCTTGTCCTGTTCAAGGTCTTTTTGGTCTGTTACGTTTTCCATAGTGCAGTGTTTTAAACTAAAACAGAAGACATGAAGGATATGTTTTCGTTCCGTGATGTCTAAAAATGTGTTTAGTTAATCCTGCCTAGGTAAATACTGTCGGATACATTTGAACGGTCTTCCGTTACAAACGCCATATAGACCTCCATTCTTTGCTGCAAACAAGCAGGCGTAAGCGGCAGAAGGTCATGCTCTGCTGCACGCTTTGCACCATTTACTACATATCTGGCCTCGAACATATCAGGAAAAAAAGCGAGTAACATGACTTGATCCTGTGAGATTGTCCAGGATTCCTGCTCCGGATTTTGCCAGCTGAATACTAAGCCCTCATCTCTGAGCTGTACACCAGGGTTAAGCGGCTGGAGGGCTGTTCCTGCACTTAGCCGAACCTCATTGTAGTTTATGGAAACCAAACCGTCAATCATCTGTACTGCATGAAGTAGATTGTATGAAGTAGCCAGGTTGTGATAATTTTTCTTAGTTCCTTTTGCAGCATTGGCGAAACCAACCTTTATGAATGGTTTCATGGTGTTAGAAAAGGCAATCGACAGCCCCATCTTGTTCCTGTACTGTCTTTGTAATGCTGAAGGCTCGGCCGTTCGTACACCAATTGTCCGTACCCGGGCTTCTCCATTCACCTGATAAAAAGAAAGATTCCCGACCTTCCCTGTAATCGGCCCTAATATGCCGTTTTTTGCTTTTCCCATGTTGAGAGCGTTTTAAGTAAAATCTTATTTAGTTAAGAAAGATAGTATTATTCCGGAAGTAATTTGTGACTGATGTGCTGAAAGTTTTGTCATTTATGAGATAGCAATCAGTGGCTGCTCAGTGGCTCTCCAGTTATAGCTGAAGCATACCTGTCCAAATGGTGTATAATAGCTGTTCTGTCGCTGAAAATACCTGTAAGCTGTTTGAAGTATTGGCCGACGCCGACCCAGGGCTGATTACCCTGGATATAGGGTGTCCATCAACCTTGCGGTCATACCAAACAGACCTAGTAATCCTCCGGTATGCAGCGCAACAATTTTGGCCTGCGGGTTTATTGCTTTTTTGGCTGCCAAATCTTCGATTGCATAAAACAACTTCGCGGTATAAACCGGATCCGTTAATATGCCCTGTGTTGTTGCAAAACGTTTCAGAAATTGCAATAGTGCCGGGTTTGTTTTCCCGTATCCGCCAAAATGGTATGCTGTATGCAGTACGAGTTGTTTGTCTACCGGTACAAATTGTTCCATTTCTGTTTTGATGAAATCGCCGCCTTTAAGCACGGGAACAACGTGTAGTTCCGTTCTTAATTCACGTTCTATAATGCCCTGCATCAGACCCGCAGCTGTTGTGCCGGTACCTGCAGCACAAAAGAGGAGCTCGGTATCACCCGGCAATTCGCCAACGATCTCTGCACAACCCTGAACGCCTTCTGCGGACGCTCCACCTTCATCAATGAAAAATGCTTCCGGATCTGCAGAAAAGTGCAGGTTGAATAGGTCGACTTTATTCCGGTAACTTTCTCTATCTGTGAAGATCAGGTGCATGCCGTATAATCTGCACAGCAGCAGCATTTGGTTTTGTACCGGTTCTCCACGTACAAAAGCCGTCGCTTTCAACCCCGCTCGGGCAGCCGCGCTAGCCGTAGCAACCAGGTGATTTGAATAGGCACCACCGAATGTAACCAGGTGTGTTTTTTCTTCCTTTTTAGCTCGTTCAAGTAAGTATTTGAGTTTGCGCCACTTGTTCCCTGAGATATATGGATCGATCAGATCGTCCCGTTTTACGTAAAAGTTTGAAAGTATAGGATGATCGATCTTCTGAAGCGGACTGTAAAGCTTTTCAAACATGGATCAAAGATAAAGAATGGGCAACTGCGTGATGTAGAATTATTGCCGATTTCCCTGAAATCTGCAGTTATTTCTTTTATCAGAATGTAATTCTTAAAGTTTAGTTTTGCAAAATGGAAAATACCAACGTAGAAGCAGATTTAGAGGATCAGGATTTATACGAACACTTCAACATTGTTGTCGACAAGGGTCAATCCCTGTTAAGAATTGATAAATTTTTAATGGGCCGGATTGAAAATGCATCTAGAAATCGCGTGCAGAATGCGATCGACGCCGGGAATGTACTTGTAAATCAAAAAACCGTTAAGTCCAGCTATAAGGTTAAGCCAGCGGACGAGATTTCCATTGTATTTGCACATCCACCACGTGATACGGAAGTTTACCCGGAAGATATTCCACTCGATATTGTTTATGAAGATGCAGATTTGCTGGTTGTGAATAAGCCGGCAGGTATGGTTGTGCATCCGGGATACAACAATTATCATGGTACGCTTGTTAATGCACTTGCTTTTCACTTCGAGCAATTGCCGCAGCTTCCGGGAAATGAAGGCAGACCTGGCTTGGTCCACCGGATTGATAAGGATACATCAGGCTTACTGTTGATCAGCAAAAACGAGATCACCATGACCAAACTTGCCAAGCAGTTCTTCGATCATACGATCACCAGAAAGTACATTGCACTTGCCTGGGGCGACATCGAGCAGGATGGAACGGTAACCGGATATATCGGCAGAAGCGCCAAAAACAGGATCGTCATGGACGTTTATGATGATGAAGAAAAAGGTAAGTGGTCTGTAACACATTATAAGGTACTTGAGCGTTTAGGCTATGTAACCTTGGTAAGCTGTGAGCTTGAAACCGGTCGTACGCACCAGATCAGAGCGCATATGAAGCACATTCACCATCCCCTGTTCAATGATGCGAACTATGGGGGCGACAAGATCCTGAAAGGTACAACGTTTACCAAGTACAAACAATATGTGCAAAACTGCTTTGACATGATACCAAGGCAGGCGCTGCACGCACAAACACTAGGGTTCATTCACCCTACAACAAAAGAATATATGGAATTTGAAGCACCATTGCCGCCAGATTTTGCAGCAGTGCTTCATAAATGGAGAAATTACATCGTACAGCCTCAATAATAAATGCAAGAATATATATTACACAACGACAACTTCATACTCTCTAATCAGCCGGTTTTACCGGTATCCAACCGCTCCTTTAAGTTTGGAGATGGTCTTTTTGAATCCATGCGGATGTGTAATGGCAAACTGATGTATCCCGAGCAGCACGCCGACCGCTTAATGGCAGGTATGAAAGCCTTAAAGCTGGACGGCAGCAGCCTGATGGACGAGTACTTTTTGAAGCAAAAAGCTGTAGAACTGGTAAAACGGAACCGCTTGCGTGGAGACGTACGTTTGCGCCTGTCTATTTATCGCGAAGGGGAAGGGCTGTATACACCAGAAAGTAACACAGCTGGTTATGTTTTGGAAGCGACACCGTTGCCAGACACAGATTACCAGTTGAACAAGCGGGGACTGATCGTAGATGTCTATGATGAGATCACCAAACCCATCAATAAACTTTCGAATTTCAAGACCAGCAATGCCCTGCTGTATGTGATGGCCGGTTTGCACAAGAAACAGAATAATCTGGATGATGTTTTCATGCTCAATCAGGAGGGGTTTTTATGTGAAAGTATGACCTCGAACATTTTCGTGGTCTATGAAAAGCAGATCTATACCCCGGCTTTGTCGGAAGGCTGTGTTTCTGGTGTCATGCGAAGTGTGGTTATGGAAATCGCAAAATCTAAGCGCATCTCCATAACCGAGGCTCAGTTAAATCCAGAGGTGCTTAAACAAGCGGAAGAGGTATTTATTACCAATGCGGTAGGTGGCATCCGCTGGGTGATGGGCTACGGCAGGAAAAGGTATTTTAATGAAAAT
>DCLG01000091.1:31829-32530 GCA_002320935.1 Pedobacter sp. UBA1654
TAATGAAAATGCCAAGATGCTGAGCGCGCTCCTGAACGAGACCATTCCGCTTTAGGAAATAAAAAAGGCCTGCGTTTACAAACGCATACCCCTAAGGAATTCGCCAACCTGCATTCTTTTCTTTCCTTCATACTGAAGGTCAGTAAGAGCAAGGTAGCCGTCTGCTGCTGCAAACTTCAGGAAGGTTTTTCCATCGGTTAAAAACTGACCGGGTGTTTCCTGTGGTTGTACTCTTTCCAGTTCTGCTTTGAAGACTTTCAGGTTTTTACCCTGTAGTTTTGTAAACGCAGTAGGGTAAGGGCTTAAGCCACGAATATGGTTATGTACCTGTTGTGCGGTTTGGCTCCAGTTGATCTCACAGAATTCCTTGAAGATTTTTGGTGCATGTTTTTGCTCAGCAGTTATGGCCTGGGGCACTTCCTGATAGTCATTCCTTTCAATGGCATCAATGGTTTTTACCAGTAATCTGGAACCAGTGTCCATCAACTTATCGTGGAGTTCGCCAGCCGTCTCATCAGGACCAATGTTCACCTGCTCTGAAAAGATCACATCGCCGGTATCAATTTCATGTTTCAGAAAGAAAGTGGTCACACCGGTGATGCTTTCGCCATTGATGATGGCATGGTTAATCGGCGCTGCACCGCGGTAATCAGGCAAAAGGGAGGCGTGGAGGTTTATGGTGCCTTTAGGGGGCATGTTCC
>DCLG01000091.1:32536-42092 GCA_002320935.1 Pedobacter sp. UBA1654
TCCACACCACTTCGGGCAGCATGCGGAAAGCCACAACAACCTGCACCTCTGGTTTCAGGGCTTCCAGTTCTGACAAGAACGCCGGATCTTTTAGCTTCAATGGCTGCAGTACCTTCAGCCCTTTGGAAACAGCATATTGTTTTACAGCACTTTCATGAATTTTCTGACCTCTTCCAGCAGGCTTATCTGCTGCGGTAACCACGCCGGCAATGTCGTGCCCGGCTTCAAGTAATGCATGCAATGAAGCGACGGCAAAATCGGGCGTACCCATGAAAACTATTCTCATAATCCTGTGTTGTAAATGCGCAATAAATGACAAACTTAAATCAATTTTCCTAAAAAACATGGTTGAGACGGAGGAAGAGATCAAATTAAGCGGATTGGTATATCTAACTGATCAGATGCCAGGAATATACAGGAAAGGCGAGCCAGGTAACTTTTACTACGAAGACAAAAGAGGAAACCGAATTACGGACGAGAAGACCCTGGAGCGGATCAAAACGCTGGTATTGCCACCAGCATGGACCAACGTGTGGATTGCAAAAAAGAAGAATGCACACCTGCAGGCTACGGGTATTGATGCTGCCGGTCGTAAGCAATATCGTTATCATCCTAAATGGACTTCGCGTCGTTCAGACAGTAAATACTTTCGCCTGCTTGAGTTTGGTAAGNNCATCGCAAAAGATCTGCGCCGCAAGGATTTCGACGAACGTAAGGTGCTTGCCATATGTGTACAGGTGATGCAGAAAACGCTCATCCGAATAGGCAACGAATCATACAAGGATCTATATGGTACTTACGGCCTGAGTACCTTAAGGGATAAACATGCGAAGTTTACAGATGATAAACTCACATTGAGTTTTATTGGTAAAAAAGGCGTGAAACATGATGTCAGCCTGACTGATAGATCCCTGATCAAACTGGTAAAGAAATGTAAGGAGATTCCCGGGCAGGAGTTATTCCAGTTTTACAATAAAGATGGGGAACGCCGGTCGGTTGACTCCGGAAAAATCAACAATTACATTAAAGAAATTACGGGAGCAGATTTTACGGCTAAAGATTTCCGGACCTGGGGTGGTACACTGGAGGCTTTAAGGCAACTGTCCATTTGTACGGCAGATCCGATTGAGGTGATTAAGAAAAAAAAAGTTGTGGTGCAGGTGTTGGATTGCGTAGCGGGTAAGCTTGGAAATACCCGTGCCGTTTGCAAAAGCTCCTATGTGTATCCATTACTTTTAGAAGCTTTTGAAAACGATCAGTTGGGTAAGTATCTGAAGAAGATACACCGTGAAAAACCAAACTCCATCACTGCGATGGAGAATGATGAAAAGGTACTTATGAAATTTTTAAAACAGGCGCAACGGGACATTAAGAAGCGGGAGGCGTCTTAATCGGATTGACAGGTTGTTCGTCAGTACCTTTGCGTTTAGCAGGGCCAGACATGTCTGCTTCCTCCGCCTGGTAGTCTTTGTCCTCTGGCTGCACAACAGCATGGTCTGATGACGGAGCACCCTCTTTAGGTACTTCTTCCTGATAATTGCTGTCCGGTCTCTCGTTCGTTTTTTTCGGCGTGTCGTTATTCATAATTCTTGCTTAAGGGTATAGTAAATACTTCAGTCGCATTTGTTTGTAGGCACTTAGTCCAGGTTCCCAGCTTGCTCTGATCTCTTTTTCAGACTTCCCTGCTATGATTTGCTGTTTAAGTGAAGTTACACCTGCCAGCTTATCAAACACCACCATCTCTTTGCTCAGTTTATTGTTAAAGAAGTCCGCTTTGTTCGGATAAGCCTTGTACAAATCAATTAACCACTTAAGCTTTAACGTTTTTTCTTTTCTAATGTTTTCAATGTCGTATTCACGCAAATCAATTCCGTAACAGGCTTTATCCATGTGTAATGGTGTTTCAGCCATGCCTTTGATGCTTTTAGGTGTGAAGGAGAACTTGTATTTACCTTTCAATGCTGGTGCACCCAGAACTGTGAACGGGAACATGGTGCCGCGACCCTGACTAACATAGGTACCTTCAAAAAGACATACTGTAGGATAAAGCATGATTGATTGTTGTGTATTCAGGTTTGGAGAAGGCTTTACTGGAAGTTCATAAGGCATATCGTGATTGTAGTTTGCAACCTTGATGATGTTGATTTTACATTTAGCCTTGTTTTTCATCCAGCCTTCGCCGTTAAGCATTTGCGCATATTCGCCTACCGTTAGGCCGTGTACAATTGGGATCGGTTGAAGTCCAATGCCCGATACCAATGATGGATCCAGAATTGGCCCGTCTATGTAGAAGCCGTTGGGATTTGGCCTGTCCAGGATCAGCAGTTCCTTATCGTTTTCGGCACAAGCCTCCATAACATGCTGCAAGGTATTGATATAGGTATAAAATCTTACCCCCACATCCTGAATATCAAAGATCATGACGTCAACATCTGCCAGGTCTTCCTTTGTAGGCTTTTGGTGTTTTCCATACAACGATACTGCTTTGATGCCGGTTTTGGTATCCACATCATCATCAACCTTTACGCCGGCACTTGCGTTTCCACGAAAGCCATGCTCAGGTCCGAAGATCTTTACAATTTTTACACCTAACGATAAAAGGCTGTCTACCGAAGTTTGATTGCCAATGATGGATGTTGGGTTTACCACCATACCAACTCTTTTGCCTTTCAGTAACGGGAGGTAGAGCTCCGTCTGCTCTGCACCGGTACGAATGCCCGCAGTATTGTCGTCATTATCCATAACAGCTGATTGTGTTTGCTGTGCAGGACCGGTGGTTTGTTTTTCAGGTGTATTCCCGCAGGTTTTAAATGCGCTCAGTGCGATGCTTAGGTTTAAAAGGCAGCAAAGGGTAATCTTCATCTTGTGGTTTTTAAATAATATACTTTAATTCGGAATGTTATCAGCATTTTTGCTAAGGTAATCATATTGCAAAAATTTGAACACAGAATATTTCATTGCCCGGCGCATCGCTATAAAGTCTGAACGTACGTTCTCTAAGCTGATTGTTCGCATCGCCATATCCGGTGTTATGCTCAGTCTTGCAGTTATGATGCTTTCAATAGCCATCATTAAGGGCTTTAAAACTGAAATTCAGGAGAAGGTAAGAGGTTATGTTGGAGACATCCGTATCTATAAGCTCGACCTGAATAACTCATTTGAGCTGTCTCCCTTTGTACCTGAAGCAAAGACCTATGCCGACTTGAAGTCCAATAAGGATGTTGTTTATTTTCAGCCCTATGCTACCAAACCAGCTATTATTTCCGCCAATGAAGAGATTGAAGGCATCAACTTCAAGGGCGTAGATAGTACCTACAATTGGGATTACCTGAAACGACATCTGGTAAGTGGTAAAGTGCTCGACTTCTCTGATCCTGCAAAGACGAGCACGCAGATCATGATCTCGCAGTTTACGGCGAATCGCCTCAAACTTAAAGTAGGCGATAATTTCAAGATGCATTTTCTGATGCAGGATAGTAATCAACCGCCCAGACCAAGACCCTTCAAAATCGTAGGTATTTATTCGATCGGAGTAGATGAAGTGGATAAAAGCTTTGTACTGGGGGATCTGAACCTGATCCGTAGATTGAACAAATGGGCCCCGGATGAAGTTGGAGGAATTGAGATCCGCGTAAAGAAGTTTAATGAGCTCGACCACGTGACCGACGAGATTTATGAGAACCTTGAAATGAAGCTGAAGGCGGAAACTGTGACGGCATACTTCCCAAATATTTTCACCTGGCTGTCATTACTGGATGTAAATACCAAAGTCCTCCTGATCCTCATGATGACCGTTGGCGTGATCAACATGATCACTGCGCTGTTGATCATGATTTTAGAAAGAACAAACATGATTGGTATGTTGAAAGCTTTCGGGATGACCAATTACAGCATTATGAAGGTGTTTCTTTATAATGCTATGTACCTGGTTGGATTCGGATTGCTGCTCGGCAATATACTGGGGCTGGGTTTAGGTTTTCTGCAAAAATACACCCACGTTTTCCGGTTGGAACAAGGGTCATATTACCTTTCCTATGTGCCGGTCGAACTTCAGTTCATGGACGTTTTTATGCTGAATGTCGCTACCTTGGTAATATGTCTTATCGTCCTGGTTTTACCTTCGCTGCTGGTCAGCAAGATTTCACCATTAAAGGCCATCAGGTTTAAGTAGTGCCCTTCGTTCCTCATCTAAAAATTTTCTGATGTCTGCTTTTGGCTGCTCCAGAATATAGATCTCAGTTTTATACTCCCTGGCATATTTATTATCTATCTGCCCGGCCAAATGCACTTTGTTAAATAAAGCATACTCACCTTCCAGCCGACCTGGATCATTATTGAATTCTTTTATCCTAATAATGGTTTTAACAGGTTCATCTTTGTACCAGTTGATGTAATCAGCATTGAAAGATTGCGCACGGTATCCTTTATTTTTCTTGTAGTAATTAATGGCTCCAGCCTGACCATAGTTGTCGCAGAAAACAATTAAAGAATGCTTATCAGGTATACTTGCATAAACACTATCTACTTCCGCTGCAAGTTCTTTCCAGCCCAGCATATCTGCAAAATCTTGAGAGAGTATATATTCCTTGCCATCTTCCCAGCGGTGCATTTTTCCAGTCCGAAGCGCTGTCTGTCCGAAGCCTTCGGGCGTGTAGATCGGGAAGGCCGCTTCAACTACAGGGATGAACACGAGCAATGGAATAAACAGGCAAATAGGTCTGATGTATCTGCGCCTATCTTTATCTAATGCTTTTTCGAGGTATACAGATCCAAATGCAAGTAGAACAGGGTATAAGCCGATGGCGTAATAGCTCTTCGCACGAAAATACAGGAACAGCAGCGTCGTAAACAGGAAAGAGAAAAACACAAACCTGTACTGTTTGAAGGGCTTATAAAGTATCAAGGAAACCAAACCGGCGATTAACACGAAAATGCTGCCTGCAAAATATAGAACCTGATCGGTTAAGTAATCGCTCAGACGTACATTCACGAGCTGCGTGCGCCTTAGCTCCTTCATGTGTCTGATCACCGGGAAGTCGTGTTGGACCTGCCAGAATAGGTTAGGCAGGATTAGGAGCAAGGCGATTCCGACCGCAATGTAGAAATCCCTTTTCAGGACCAGCTTATGCTGTCCGGTGATCAAAAGTGCTGGTAGCGTTCCCAGCAGCAGAAACAGAACATTGTATTTATTTAAAAATCCAATCGCGAAGGCTGCACCAAGCAACCACAACCATTTCGCAGCTCCTGTACTAATGTATCTGATGAGCAGGAAGTACATCAGCGTCCAACTTAGCACATCAAAAGAATTGGGCTGATAAAGAATATTGAGGCGACTGACCACTGAGAAAGTAACTGCAATTACGCCCAGGAGTAATGCGAAGGCGCCGCCTTTAAGTGTTTCGATGATCTTCCAAACCAAAACCGTGGTGATCGCACCAAATAGCGCTGGAAAGAACTTCACCCAGAAAGCGGAATTGCCTAAGGCTTTTATGATCCATGATATCCAGGAGGTAAATGGTGGAACGGAGGTGTAACCCCATGCAAGATGATTAGCCTGATCCAGATGAAGATATTCATCCCGCTGTAGATCATAAACAGGATGAATTAAAACATACATCAAGATAAACTTTAGTAGAATAAAACCGAATAGCAGAAGGTTCCTTTTTAAAGGTGTAGTTAAATTGTTAAGTATCGGTATTTCCATGCCTGATTTGACCTGCAGCTTTGAAAAATGTTACAGGTAGAAGCCCAGGACTTGCCATCAACTTAAGCTGCTTATATTACCTGCAGCGATAGTTGGCAGAATTGTGTAATTTTGCAGAATATTAAAAAGAAAGAAGCGTGTCGTTAGAGAAATTAAAATTAAGTAAGTCGCTGGTAATTGCCATGACTGATGCAGGATACCTTACACCAAAGGCCATTCAACTAAAAGCCATGTCGAGAATACTTGGTGGTCAGGATATCATTGCGGTTGCACCGGAGAAATCCGGTAAAACGACGACCTATGTACTAGGTGTTTTAATGCGATTGAAGTATACAAAAGACGATGCGCCGAAAGTTCTGATTTTAGTGGCAGACAAGGACCGTGCAATTGCAGTTATCGACCAGTTTGTTTCCTTAAGTAAGAACCGTGACCTGAATATAATGGGTCTTTACGGTACGGGAGGAACAGACGCTGAGGTGAGTGAACTTGCTTTAGGCGTTGATATTGTTGTAGCAACCCCAACCAGAGCCAGAGCAGTTTACCTGAAACTGGGGCTGAATTTGAGCAAACTGCAGACTTTTATTGTGGATGATGCCGACCTGATCGTTAAGCAGGGCATGCAGTTGCCGGTAGCGGAGCTGGCCCGTAGCGCCGGAAAATGCCAGCACCTGGTGTTTACTGAAGTGGTACATGACAAGTTGTACAAGCTTACCGATCAGTTCATGAATTTCCCAACTTTGCTCGAAGTAGAAGAATTTGAAAACGATCAGACTGAAGTGGTAACCCAGTTGCTTTATCAGGTTCCGAACTATAAAACCAAGGTAAATCTCCTGCATTATCTGTTACGGGATGACGAGGTATTTAGCAAAGTTGTTGTATTTGTAAATACGCGCTTAAATACACAAAAGCTTGTAAAGAGCCTGGAGAGTCAAAGAGAAGGTGAATTTTCGATGTTGAAGCCTTTACACTTTGATGAGAACGGATTCGACGAGTTTGATGATTTCAAGGCGGAACCTGCAGCACGAGTGATTGTGGTGGCAAATGAGGGAGCGCCGGAGCTGGATTTATCAGGTATTCCATTCATCTTCCACTTCGAAGTGCCTGAGGAAAAAGAAACGTTCCTAAGCCGGATCATCAAGGATCAGGATGGAGAAGATGAAGTGGTATCCATTACCTTCGCTACGGATCTGGAGCTTGGCCAGATCAGGAAAATTGAACAATCCATCGGACAGAAGATGGAAGTGCTCGATTTGCCTGAAGACATCCTGATTGACAAAACGAGTAAACCAAAAAAGCCGCTAAATAAAAATATGGTATCTGGCGAGCAAGAAGTATCTCCGTCAGGGGGTGGGGCTTTCCATGATAAGAAAGAAAGCAATGCGAAAAATTATAACCTCGGCATTGGCCAGAAATTAAAGATGAATATGAAGAAGAAGCACAGTTAGTGCTTCTTTGCTTCATTCCAATAAATATCCATTTCTGCAAGTGTCATATCCTGTAAGGCCTTGCCATTTTCTTTTGCTTTTTCTTCCAGATATTGAAAACGCTTGATAAACTTCTTGTTGGTTTTTTCTAAGGCATTTTCAGGATTGATCTTGATAAACCTTGCATAGTTGATCAGAGAAAACAGCAGATCTCCAAATTCTGCTTCTGCTTTATCTGCATCTATTGCCTGATGGTCTTCAACGTTGAATTCTGCTTTAAACTCCTGTAACTCTTCTTCTACTTTCTCCCATACCTGTGTTTTATCTTCCCAGTCGAAGCCAACGCCACGTGCTTTCTCCTGAATACGGGCCGCTTTAACCAATGCAGGTAAGGAAGCTGGTACGCCGCCCAGAACAGATTTATTTCCCTNNACCTCCTTTAGCTTAATCTTCTCCCAGTTACGCTTTACATCATCTTCGTTTTGAACGTCAACATCTCCATAGATATGTGGGTGTCGGTTGATCAACTTCTCGCAAACACCATTTAGCACATCAAGGATATCAAAAGCGCCTTGTTCTTCCGCAATGCGGGCATAAAACACCAGGTGCATCATGACATCGCCGAGCTCTTTTTTCACTTCCTGTACATCGCCTTCCATGATGGCGTCGGAAAGCTCATAGGTTTCCTCAATTGTAAGATGGCGCAAGGTTTCCATGGTTTGTTTTTTATCCCATGGGCATTCCGTACGAAGGGTATTTAAAACTTCCAGTAGTCGGAGGAAGCCAGCAGCTGGGTCCTTTGCTACTGCAGGGGGTATGAAATTTGGCATAATCGTAAAAAATGACGGCCTGTTAATTCAACAAGCCGGCACTAAAGGTAAAAATTTTTAACTATTTCCAGTCGCTTGCCTGGTCGAGGAGCTGAATGTCTGCTGCGTTCAGCTTTAGGTTAGCAGCATGCTCCAGGTCTTTAAGCTGCTCAATACTGGTCACACTTGCGATCGGGGCGGTCACAGATGGTCTTGCAATTAACCAGGCGATAGCAACACTTGTCGGCTGGCTACCCAGGCGTTCAGCTACCTGATCCAGTGCTTCAAGGATTTTAAAACCACGCTCATTTAGAAATGACTTGATGCCGCCTCCACGTTGACTCTTGTTAAGGTCCGCCTCAGACCTGTACTTTCCGGATAGAAATCCACTCGCCAGTGCGTAGTAGTTGGTCACACCAAGCTGATATTCCTGTACAATAGGTTCATATTCCGTTTCGTACTGCTGGCGATTGTAAAGGTTGTATTCCGGTTGATATACCTCGTATTTTGGCAGTCCTAATCGCTTGCTGGCATCCAGGGATTCCTTCAATCGGGCTGCAGAAAAGTTCGATGCACCAATCCAGCGTACCTTGCCGGCTTTGATCAATTCCCCGTAGGCTTCAAGCGTCTCTTCAACTGGCGTCTTTTCGTCGTCGTAATGAGAAAAATATAGATCTATGTAATCTGTTTGCAGTCGTTTCAGAGAGTTGTCGACTTCCTTTAAAATATTCGCTTTGCTGATATTTTTACCAGTGCCCATATCTGCGCCCACTTTTGTCGCAATGGTAACTTGCTGGCGGTTGCTGCGGGATTTTAACCAATTGCCGATGATCGTTTCCGATTCACCACCTTGGTTACCTGGCTTCCAGCGCGAATACACATTTGCAGTATCAATAAGGTTAAATCCTGCTTCACTGAAGCGGTCAAGGATACCAAAAGATGTTTGTTCATCAATGGTCCATCCGAATACATTTCCACCGAAAGCGACGGGTGCAACGACTAAATCTGAGTTTCCTAATTTTCTTTTTTCCATAATTTAAATCATTAGCAGCTGCTCGCAGCTGAATGCAATTATTGTGTGGATGACTGCACCACATAAGATAAACAGGATACTGAAAAAGCAGTTTTCAGGAAGTGAAATTATGAAGATCAGATGTTTTTACAACTTCGTGGCCCGCAACATTTGCCTTTTGCCCGGTGCGCCGACCAGTTTTTCTACTTTGAAACCAAAGCTGGTTAATGCGCGCTTTAAATTTCCCGTAATCGCATAGGTTACAAACACGCCGCCTGGGCGCAAGAAACTCGCGGTGTGTTCAATGATTTCATTGCTCCACATTTCCGGTTGATACTGCAGGGAAAATGCATCATAATAGACCAGGTGATGGCTGTCTGAAACAGGCACTTCCGCGAGGCCCATCTTAAGGATCTCCAGCGATTGCCCAGGAAGAAGTTCGACACGGTTGTTAATAGAACTGCGATAATTCCGGAAAAAGGTGTCCCATATCTCTGGTTTAACGTAATTCTGGTAATCTGTTGATACGAGTTCTTCCTCCGTGATCGGGAAAGCTTCGATGCCTGTATACTGAAGAGGAATTTCATGTTCAACGGTGTAATCCATA
>DCLG01000091.1:42156-59757 GCA_002320935.1 Pedobacter sp. UBA1654
CCTGCAGAAAAACATGTTTACTCTCCTGTAAAGCACCACGGGTAGAGTGATAGTGCTCACCAATGGTTTCATTGAATAATGTTTTTGATCCGTCTTCAGTAAGGATTATCTTGTTCATCGATCAAAATTAGCTAAACCTTCATAACTTTAGTGATAATACAAAAATCATAGCCCAACTATTATGGATATCGAATCTTTCAGATCTTATTGTTTAAGCCTGCCGGGAACAACAGAAGGCTTGAAATGGGGTGAACACCTCTGCTTCATGATCCATGAAAAACTATTTGTAATCACCTCACTTGATGATGGACAAATAACCTTCAAATGTGATCCTGAAGATTTCGATGAACTGGTTGCACGAGACGGCATTGTGCAAGCCGCACACTTTGCGAAACGCCAATGGGTTTCCATTGATACCGTCGATGTGCTTCCGGATAACGAGCTGAAAGAAAGAATTATGGCCTCGCGTGCGCTTGTGATAAGTAAACTTCCTAAGAAAATACAGGCCGAAATCGCCCAACTCGAATAAAATTACGGGGCAACTAACATGGCCTCTCGCCGCACGCTCTTTCCGCAGCACGCCCTTTCCGGAGCCCTCACTGGCATTACTCCATAAAAAAAGGTAGCACTGGTCAGCAACCTGCAAACTTTGTTCTTCACAAAGGTTTGAGTTCCTGACCAGTACTACCTTTTTTAAAGTAATTTATTTTAAATTACCACATACGTATCCTATCCTCTGGTTTCTTATATAACTTCTCCCCAGGTTTAACATCGAATGCTTCATACCAGGCATCCATATTCACTGGCGCACCAATGGTTCTGAATTCACCTGGCGAGTGTGGATCGGTTTTAATCTGCTGTGCAGCACTTTCCGGAAGAATGTTACCTCTCCATACTTGCGCCCACGATAAGAAGAAGCGTTGATCTGGTGTAAAGCCATCGATCTTTTCGTTCGACTGACCCTGTTCAGTCATCTTAAATGCAGTGTAAGCAGCATTCAAACCACCCAAGTCACCGATGTTTTCACCCATGGTCAGTTTACCAATTACATGAATGGTATCAAGCACGGTATATGCATCAAACTGCTCACCCAAGGCTTTTGCTTTTTCTTCGAATTTCGCACGATCCTCAGCAGTCCACCAGTTACGCAGATTACCATCTTTGTCGTACTGACTACCAGAGTCATCAAATCCGTGCGACATCTCGTGACCGATTACCGCGCCAATACCGCCATAGTTGATGGCATCATCAGCATCAGGTGCAAAGAATGGGAACTGAAGGATTCCTGCAGGGAAAACGATCTCATTCATGGTTGGGCTGTAGTAAGCATTTACTGTAGGAGGTGTCATACCAAATAAAGTACGATCCACAGGTTTACCCAATTTATCGATCATATCATTATAACGCCATTCACCAGCGCTTTTCAGGTTGTCGAAGTAGGTGGTGCGCGTAATTTTCATACCATCGTAGTTTTTCCATTTCTCAGGATAACCAACTTTGGGTCTGAAAGCATGTAATTTCGCCAGAGCCTTAGTCTTGGTTTCAGGGCTCATCCAGTCCAGGTTTTTAATCCTGATTTCGAATGCGGAACGAAGGTTTTTGATCATCTCGTCCATACGGGCTTTTGCTTCTGGTTTGAAGTGTTTAGCCACATATAGTTGTCCCAATAACTCACCGATATTGTTGTCAGTTAAAGAAGACATTCTTTGCCATCTTGGTGTTTGCACACGTTGACCCGTTTGAACCTTGTTGAATTCAAAACTTGCCTGTACAAACGGAGAACTCAAGCTACTTGCAGCGCTCTTTAATACGTTCCACTCGAGGTAAGTTTTCCAGTCGGCAACCGGTACCGAAGTCAGCATACCATCAACAGCGCTGAAGAATTTTGGTGATGAAACCAGCACGGTATCCTGACCTTTAACTTTGAATTTGGTTAGTAATGTCGCCCAGTTCAACTTTGGTGTTGTTTTGCTGAATTCCGCAACAGCAAATTTATTGTACGTTTTATAAGGGTCACGCATTTCCAGACGGCTCATCTGCGCTTCCGCAAATTGCTTTTCAATAGCCATTACCTTCTCTGCCTTTGCTTTAGCTTCTGCAGGACTGCTTCCTGTTAATCCGAAAAGCGTTGTCATGTAAGTCATGTACGCTTCGCGGATTTTCACCGAGCGTGCGTCATCTTTAAGATAGTAATCGCGGTCTGGCAGGGTAGTACCACCCTGACCCAATGAAGGCAGGTAATTGTTCACATTCTTCCTGTCCTGAGCCACGCCAAAGCTGAACATTGGTCCACCCATACCTGAGGTACGCATGTAAACGACTTCATCAATAACGCCACCAAGGTCTTTGATCTTCTTGATTCTTGCCAGATCAGGTTTGATCGGTGAATAGCCAAGCTTTTCGATGGTTACGCTGTCCATTGCAGCTGCATAGAAATCGCCTACACGACGTTTCACAGAACCAGCAGGAGCCGACTTATCAGCGGCGGCTTCTTCAACCAGTCGTCGTACTGCGTTGATGTTGAAATCTCTCAATTCGTTGAAGCTTCCCCATCTGGTTTCTTTTGCAGGAACAGGGTTGTTTTTTATCCAGGTACCGCTAGCATATTGATAGAAGTCGTCACCTGGTTTAACGGTAAGATCCATATTCGCAGGATCAATGAACTTTTTAGGGGCCTGCGCGCTTGCAGAATAGCTCGCAGCAATAATACCCAAAGCAGCAAAATAGCTTTTAAGGTGTTGTATTCTCATATGTTTAATTAAATGAATTTGTGATCGGCCATCATGTGGCAATTAGGTCACAAAGTAGCAATTTGGAATTAACATCAGAATGTTCTAATGAAAATATTACTTATTGAACCAGTCGTAGATCTTGGTTAAACCGATCCGCCTAAGCAAAGATTCTGAAGAAAGAAATAATTTAAACGATTTCATCTCTGTTGGTTTGATATAGATATTAACATATTTTAACACTTTTTATTGTGCACACCAGCAATATCTTCAAGATCGGTGGGGCATATTTAAGGTGGATAGCACTGTTTGAGGCCTGGTAAAAGAAATTGCCGGCGGAACTGATAATCGCTTTTTTCTTGTTATTTTTGCATTTCAACAGAATTTTCCAATACAAAAATGAGCATATCCACGAAATACGACCCGAAGTCGACCGAAGATAAATGGTACAGCTACTGGCTTTCGAAAAGATTTTTCCATTCCGAACCAGACGAGCGTGAACCTTATACCATTGTAATCCCGCCGCCGAATGTGACAGGTGTATTACATATGGGTCATATGCTCAACAATACCATTCAGGATGTTTTGATCCGCAAAGCTCGTATGCAGGGTAAAAATGCCTGCTGGGTACCTGGTACTGACCACGCTTCGATTGCTACAGAAGCGAAGGTTGTAGCCATGCTCAAAGAACGCGGCATCAGCAAAAAAGACATCACCAGAGAAGAATTTCTGAAGTATGCCTGGGAATGGAAAGATAAATATGGCGGTATTATCCTGGATCAGTTGAAAAAGCTTGGAGCAAGCTGCGACTGGGACCGTACCCGTTTCACTATGGAAGAGGACCTATCTGAAGCAGTTGTTGATACCTTCATTCACCTCTATAAGAAAGGACGTATTTACCGTGGTATTCGCATGGTAAACTGGGATCCGGCAGGAAAGACTGCAGTTTCTGATGAAGAAGTGATCCGCAAAGAGGTAAACCAGAAACTATACTATATCAAATATTCGATTGCAGGCGAAAGTGGCGCTACAGGTGAGTCTCTGATCGTAGCGACAACCCGCCCTGAAACCATCATGGCAGATGCTGCAATCTGCATCAATCCGAATGACGAAAGGTACACTCACCTGAAAGGTAAAAAGGTTTTTGTTCCTTTGATCAACCGTGAAATTCCAATTATTGAAGATGAATATGTAACCATGGACTTCGGTACTGGTTGCTTGAAAGTTACACCTGCGCATGATTTAAATGATTATGAGTTGGGCGTAAAACACAAACTCCCTGTAATTGACATTTTGAATGATGACGGTACCTTAAATGAACTTGCTGTAGTTTTAGTAGGGGAAGACCGTTTTGTTGCAAGAAAAAAGATTGCTGTACTACTGGAAGAAGCAGGTCATCTGGACCATATTGAAGATTATAAATCACAGATCGGTTTCTCCGAAAGAACAGACGCGGCAATTGAGCCTAAATTATCCCTGCAGTGGTTCTGTAAAATGGACGAAATGGCGAAGCCAGCGTTGGACGATGTGTTGAACGGCGACGTAAAGCTGATTCCGGAAAAGTTCGTAAATACCTACCGTCACTGGATGGAGAATGTTAAAGACTGGTGCATCAGTCGACAGTTGTGGTGGGGACAACGCATCCCCGCCTGGTATGATAACCAGGGGAACTGGGTAGTAGCGAAAACAGAAGAAGAAGCTTTGGAAGAATTCCTGAAGCTCAAAGATATTGATGGTGTATTTACGGAAGCGGAAAAGGCGGGATTCAAACATCAGCTTAAACCTTTCGTCCGCCAGGATGATGACGTGGTGGATACCTGGTTTTCCAGCTGGTTATGGCCAATTTCGGTTTTTGACGGCTTTAAGGATCCTGATAACAAGGAGATTAACTACTATTATCCAACGAACGACCTGGTAACCGCACCGGAGATCATGTTCTTCTGGGTTGCCCGGATGATCATGGCAGGCCATGAGTTTATGGGGAAAAAGCCATTTACCAATGTTTACCTGACCGGAATTGTACGTGATAAATTAGGTCGAAAAATGTCGAAGTCACTGGGTAACTCACCGGATCCGATTGGCCTGATTGAGAAATATGGCGCTGATGGTGTTCGTGTAGGTATGTTGCTTTGTTCTCCTGCCGGAAACGACCTGATGTTCGATGAGAGCTACTGCGAGCAGGGACGTAACTTTGCGAACAAGATCTGGAATGCATTCAGATTGGTAAAAGGCTGGGAAGTAGATCAAAGCCTTGAAAATCCAAACATACAAGCGATCAACTGGTTTGAAAACAGGTTCAATCAGGCACTTGTCGAGATAGAAGACAACTTCAAACAATATCGTTTGTCAGAAGCGCTGATGAGTACTTATAAATTGGTATGGGATGATTTCTGTGCCTGGTACCTGGAGATGGTCAAACCTGCATACCAGCAGCCCGTTGATGCAGCGACTATGAAGGCAACACTTAGTTTCTTTGAAAGCATTCTGTCTTTACTACATCCATTCATGCCGTTCATCACTGAAGAGATCTATCATGATGAGATTTTCGGTGAAAAAGCGGAGCTGGACTGTATTATCGTGGCATCATATCCTGTTGCAGGAGCAATTGACACAGCACTTTTGAAAGATGTAGAGACAATTAAGGAGCTCGTTGCAGGTATTCGTAATGTGAGAAATACCAAACAGTTGTCGCCAAAAGAAGCGTTACCATTGAATATTAAAGTGAATTCTGCAGTAGACTACCAGCAATGGATGAACATTGTATTTAAACTGGCGAACATCAGCGCCGTTGAATTTGTAAATGATAAGGTGACTGGCGCAGTGAACTTTATGGTTGGTAGTGATGAATTCTACATTCCATTAGAAGAAAACATTGATGTAGAAGCTGAAAAAGAAAGATTAAATGGCGAATTAAACTACCTGGAAGGATTTTTAAAGTCGGTAAATGCGAAATTGAACAATGAAAGATTTGTTCAAAACGCTAAACCGGAGATTATCCAGAATGAGCGGAACAAACAGGCCGATGCCGAGTCGAAGATCGCAATCATTCGCGAGAGCTTAAGCAGCCTCGGATAACTTGTTAAATGTTAATATATAAAGGGAGCTGGTGTCATCTAGAATGGCACCAGCTTTTTTATAGTTCATGAAACAGGGGTAGTTCTTCACAAAATTTAAAGCTGGCTTGCTCATGATCTATACGAGCATAGCAATGACGCAAGCCGTTGGTGACAACCAGCCAAGGTGCTTTATGTACTGAGTTATACCTCGCCGCCTGATCAAATACACGCTGGTTGATCTTAACCTCAGGTGCTTTACACTCGATCACCATAATTCGCTCGGCGTTATGGTTAAATACCACGATGTCTGTTCTTTTTTGCAACTGGTTTAAACTTAAGCCACCTTCCACCTGAATGAGGGTCTTTGGAAACTTCCTGTAGTTGATCAGATACTGAATGAAGTGCTGGCGTACCCATTCCTCTGGCGTTAATACCAGGTGCTTCTTTCTGATGTCATCAAAAATATAAAATTGAGAATCCTTTAATGTAATCTTAAAAGGATGTTCAGGGAGGTTAAGTTCGGTAGGCGTAAACTTCATTTCTACAAAAATAACCTTAATATTTAGGAATTAGCAATTACATTTGAGCACAATATGACCGCTTCAGAAATCATAGGGGAAATCAAGGCCCGGAAGTTTAAACCCATTTATTTGTTGCATGGCGAAGAGCCGTATTACATTGACCAGATCATAAACTACATCGAGGACAATGTATTAACCGATATGGAGAAGGGTTTCAATCAGACCGTTCTTTATGGTAAGGATACTGATATGGCAACGATTCTGAATGCAGCAAAGCGGTACCCCATGATGTCCGAATATCAGGTTATCATTGTAAAGGAGGCACAGGACCTAAAATGGAGCAAAGAAACGGAAGGCTCCGGTAAGGCTGCTGAGTTTGTACAAAACTACTTTGAGAAGCCACTCGCCAGTACCATTTTGGTATTGGGTTACAAGTATTCCAATTTTGATAAACGTAAAAAGATCTTCAAGGCAATTGGAAAATCTGGATTGGTGTTTCAGTCGGACACGATTCGAGATTACAAGTTAGCAGAGTGGATTGAACAACTGGTGAAAGAAAAAGGTGCGAAGATTGCCCCTCAGGCTGCAGCCCTGATGGCGGAGTACCTAGGTGCGGATCTCTCTAAAATTGCAAATGAAGTAGACAAACTGCTCCTGAATATCGAAAGCACTGCGACCATCGATACAGATCTGGTACAAAAGAACATCGGGATCAGCAAGGAGTATAATGTTTTCGAGTTGCAGAAAGCACTGGCTTTCCGTAACGTTTTTAAATGCAATCAGATCATAAATTACTTCGCTGATAATCCCAAAAGCAATCCGATGGTTTTGGTGCTTGCCAACCTGAACGCTTATTTTTCAAAGATCCTGAAATACCATTACCTGCCTAATAAACACGATGCTGCCAAAGAGCTGGGTGTAAATCCGTTCTTTCTGAAAGACTACGAAACAGCAGCAAAAAACTACAGCATCAGCAAGACCTTTGACATCATCAGTCTGCTTCGGGAATATGATCTCAAGAGTAAGGGGGTGGATAGTACGGGTAACACAACTGACGGTGCTTTGCTAAAAGAATTGCTCTTTAAAATGATGCATTAGTGTAACTGTAAAGTTATGATGTGTCCAATTCTTCATGGCTTCTAATCTGTTATATTTACGGGTTAAGAATCCAAAAATTAAATGAAGAAAACCATACTACTCTCCCTGATCGCAGCTGCCGGGGTATCTATTGCGCAGGCACAGACGCGACCAACAACAAGCAAACCTGCAGCAGCCGACACGAGCAAGCGGACATCCAGCATGATGACTGCAGCCGGGAAAGCTGAGCCTAAGCCCTATGCAAGTGTAATCACTAAAAAGGCAACTTCAAGAAAAGGTATGATCACCACACATCGCCTGGAAGATAAATTCTTTTTTGAAATAGCCGATTCCATCCTGGGTAGAGATATTCTTGTTGTTAACCGTATATCCAAAGCAGGTGCAGAAGTGCGCGCGGCCTCAGGCTATGCCGGTGATCAGATTGGAAGCAATGTTATCCGCTTTGAAAAAGGGCCAAACAACCGCATTTTCATGCGAAAAATTTCTTACCGTACCTATGGTCCGGACAGTACTACTGCAATGTACCAGAGCCTGCGGAACTCAAATATTCAAGCCATTGCTGCGGCGTTTAACATTGCCGCATTTTCGCCGGACAGAAAAGGGAGCGTGATTGATATGACCTCGTTCATCAATTCTGATAATGAAATTTTCAACTTTAGTTCAGCTGCTGCGAAAACCAGATTTCGTCTGGGAGGTATGCAGGCGGATCGTAGTTACATCAGCGGGATCCGCAGCTTTCCAATGAATGTGGAAATCAGAACGGTCAAAACATATTCGCTGTCAGCAGCAAGTTCACCTTTTGGTGGGTCTTCTTCATCCTCAGCGATGTCGGGAGGTGGTGCCTCAGGTTCATCAACCCTGGAGCTGAATACCTCAATGGTAATCTTGCCAAAAGTACCGATGAAAGCACGTTATTTCGACCCAAGAGTGGGCTATTTCACCGTTGGATATACAGACTTCGACTTGAATCCACAAGGGGTAAAAGAAATTCAGCTCATCAAGCGCTGGAGGCTAGAGCCAAAACCAGCGGACATGGCTAAATACAAAAGGGGTGAACTGGTGGAACCAGCTAAGCCGATTGTGTTTTACATTGACCCGGCTACCCCTAAAAAATGGGTGCCATATCTGATTGCTGGTGTAAATGACTGGAAAGCCGCATTTGAAAAAGCAGGTTTCAAGAATGCGATCATGGCGAAAGAGGCACCTTCAGAACAACAAGATTCTACCTGGAGCCTTGACAATGCCATGCATTCTGCAATCGTATATAAACCTTCAGAAATTTCGAATGCCAGTGGCCCGAGTATCGCAGATCCACGTAGTGGAGAGATCATTGAAAGCCATATCAACTGGTNNGCAGTAGATCCTAGAGCACGTAAGATGCAGTTTAGTGATGAATTGATGGGTGATCTGATCCGTTTTGTATCCTCGCATGAAGTTGGCCATACTTTGGGGTTACGACACAACTATGGTTCAAGCTCAACTGTTCCGGTTGAGAAGTTGCGCGACAAAGGCTTTTTAGAAAAGAATGGGCATACACCATCAATTATGGATTATGCACGATTTAACTATGTAGCGCAACCAGAAGACAACATAACTAAATCAGGCTTGTATCCTAGAATCGGAGATTATGACCTGTGGGCAATAGAGTGGGGCTATAGAATGATGCCGGAAGCTAAAACGCCTTTAGCTGAAGTTCCTGCACTTAACAAGTTGACAATAGAAAAGCTTAAGAATAAACGTCTATGGTTCGGTACCGAAACCAATCCTGATGATCCACGTTCACAGAGCGAAGATTTGGGTGATAATGCGATGGTTGCAAGTACATACGGCATCAAAAACTTGAAGGTCATTATTAAGAACCTTCCAGAGTGGACGAAGACTTCGAATGAAGACTATACAGATCTGCAGGGCATCTATACACAGCTAACTTCGCAATTTAACAGGTACATGGGTCATGTATCGAAAAACATCGGTGGTATCCTGGAAACACCCAAAACAGTTGAGCAATCCGGAACGGTATATGAACGAAATCCGGCAAACGTTCAGAAGGAAGCCATGAAATTCTTATCTGAACAGTTGTTCAACACACCTACCTGGATCATTAATCAGAAAATTCTGGACAATACAGGTGATGATCCGCTGGAGATGATTAATAAAGTACAAACACCAACATTAAACCGTCTGGTAACTGCAAATACGTTAACAAAACTCATTTCTGCAGAGGCTGCTGATGGCAGATCAGCATACAAGATAATGGATTTCTTTGAAGACATGGATAATGCTGTTTTTACAGAGTTGAAGTCTAACAAGGAAATTGACCTATATCGCCGTAACCTGCAAAAAGCATACGTGGATAAGATGATTGGATTGATCAAGCCTGCGGACAAAACGCCAGCTTCTTTAGTCATGACTGTACGAAGAACCAGTTCAGGTTCTGGAAACGCACTATCTGCAATGCAAAGTGATGTTGCATCAGTTGTTAAAGGTGAGTTAAGGTCCCTGAATACAAGTTTAAAGTCTGCTGCGAATCAGGCCTCAGGTGTAAGTAAATACCATCTGGAAGATCTTTCAGATCGAATTGAGCAAGCGTTGAATCCAAAAGGATAAGGTTTTCAATTGTTCACAGGAAAAGCATCCTCTATCGGGGATGCTTTTTTTGTTTTGGTATTTTGTTGGTATGCAGTAGGTTATGATGTTAGCCAGTTCGTCGACGAATTACAGGCGTTCGTCTAAAGCCTGTAATTGCTGGTATATTAAAGTGTTTTTGGCTGCAACGTTTTTGGTGGGAGCGCGTCTCAATAACAAAAAACAAGAAAAAAAACTAAACCATAAAGCCATGAAAAATTTAGCTAAAACATTATTCGCAACAGCATTAGCAGCAGTAGTTTTAACAACAACAGCAGCAGCAGCAACCTTCGCAACTGAACCGGTAATATCGGAAGTGACACCTTCATCAGCACCAAGCTTCAGCCGGATTTGGGTAAGTGGGAATGTGAAGATCATTCTTACACAAGGCAACAAAGAAGGTGTAGTAGGAGTGGAGAACTATAATCCTGCAAAGACATCCGTAATGAGCAGCGGAAGGACCATTTATGTCAACTCCATGGAGTCAAATCTGGTCGTACTAAACATCACAGTGAAAGATCTGCAAAGAGTGGAAGCGTATGGAAAATCTGTGATCGTGACCAGCAACAACTTTGATGTTAAGAATTTACAATTGTTTCTGAACCACAGTGCCAATGCGAAGATTAAAACGACTACGAAGAGTCTATATTCCATCGTGAAAGATGATGCTGTTTTGAAGTTAAAGGGTACTGCGGATCAAAGCACCATGGTAACAAGCAGTATGAAAAACGTCAAATTAGGTGACTTTGCAAGTGCAAAATCGGAATCGTATTCTTCTGAAGCCATTATGAACGCACGTCAGTCAGCAATGGCAATGGCCTCTTTGAAGTAAGATAGTTAATGTATATGCTTTAAATAAGAACAGCTGCCTTTCCTAGGNNTGATCGGTTCATGATGATCTAATTGACCATGTAACTGATGAAAGCAATTTTTTGGCTATCGGGACTCCATGACGGAACATTAATGGTGCCCTGTCCACCATAGAACACGGGTGTCAGATCTTTAACAGTCTTTGTTTTTAAATCTAACAACCGCAACTTCACATCTTTGCCAAACAGGTGCTCCTGCTTTTGGTCTGATGTATAAGCAATGTATACCACAGACTTGTTATCAGGTGCAGGATGTGGGAACCAGTTTGAATGCTCATCAAAGGTCAGCTGTTCAGGTTTGCTCCCGTCTGCAAGCATACGCCAGATTTGCATATGCCCACTTCGGTAAGAATTGAAGTAGATGTATTTGCCGTCTGGACCATATTCCGGCCCATCATCCAGGCCTTCAGTAGTGGTTAGGCGCTTTTCGGTTCCGCCTTCTACGGGAATGGTATAAACATCGAAATTTCCATTGCGTTCAGCACAATAAGCCAGCGTCTTACCATCAGGGCTCCAGCCATGCCAATAAGAAGGCACCTCCGGCGTAATCCTCCTTGGCGTTCCACCTTCGATTGGAACGATGTATATGGCTGATTTATATGATTTTTTAGAAGTATCCTGCTTCGCATTGTGACTAATTGCCAGCCACTTTTTGTCCGGTGAAATGCCATGGTCATTGTTGTTCGCAGTTGCAAATCCGGTATTTATAATCCTGAGTTCTTTTGTTTTTAGATGCAGCTTATAAAGTTTCCCCTGACTATTCAATATCAGATAATTGTCGGGGTGCCAGTTGGGGGCTTCGAAATGTTGTTTGCTGGCGAGAATGGTGTCGATTTTGCCGGTTTTTACATCCAACGTACTGATGAAACTAATTGTGTCTTTCTTTTTCTGCGCAAAAGCGGATGTCGAGAGGCATAGTAGCAAAAACATGCATTGGACATACTTACTGTAGACTGCCGGGTCTTGGGGTGTTAAATTTAAGTTCATACGTTAGAAGGGGTTGAAAACGCGTCCGAATTGAAAATAACAGGTTAGTTGCAGTTAATCAATTTACAAACATTTTTAAGATATACGAGGATCAAGTGGCGTTGATATCCGGTTTCTTTCCGTAGTCCCATAAAGATTGACATTGGGTTTAAGAAGTGTCGTGTAAAAATTCTTTAATTTGTGGCATGAACTACTTTCTAGTAAAATCTGAACCTTTTAAATATAGTTGGGAAAAATTTAATGAAGATGGACGTACTTTCTGGGATGGTGTAAGGAACTACCAGGCCCGGAACAATATGAAGGAGATGAGTGTGGGCGATCTTGTACTTTTCTATCACAGCAATGAAGGCAAATGTGTAGTCGGCGTGGCCAAAGTGGTAAAAGAGTATTATCAGGATCCAACTACTGAAGATGCAAATTGGGTGGTTGTGGATCTGGCTCCTGTAGAAAGCTTAAAAAATCCAGTTACACTTGCGCAAATCAAGGCGGAGGAAAGTCTTGCAGACATTGCATTGATTAAGCAGGGCAGGCTTTCGGTTATGAAGTTGAAAGAAACAGAGTTTGACAAAATTCTGGAAATGTCCCAATAATGTTTACCATATTCTGACAATTTAAAAACAATTTATTGTATAGCGGGTTTTATTCCTATCTTAGGGTACAATCCATTATATGAGAAAACGACTTTATCAAATATCCACTGCCGTATTGTGCTTTGTAGCACTTAACGTTTCTGCACAGGTAAAGCCATATCTAGCAATCGTTCGTACTTCGGGTGAAACTGTAAAAGGAATATTATACCGGGTTTCAGCAGATAGCATTTGTATCAAGACTGATCAGTCTAAAATGTCGTTCTGCCCGACTACGGTTAAAACGATCAAGATCAAAGAAATCAGTAAAAATTCCAAGTATCAGAACTATATCAACCATGATCCTTATCAAGCAAGATTTATCAAGGTTTCGAAGAAAATGAGGCCCGTAAGGAGTTGGGGTGAAAAAGATCCGACTATAGAAGAGGAAATAAGCGGAAGAATTATAACGGGTGTTTATAATGCAGCGCTAAATGGTATTGCCTCATCTTTCGGGATTATGAGCGGCAATTCAAAATTCTTAAATATTAACTATGATAAGCTGAGTTACAGTCGTGAAATGAATAGTCTTAAAAGTTATTCAATTGAAAAGCAACTCAGCACCCAAGCGGTAAATGGATCAGGGACACCCTCTTTAGCAAAGGGTAACTAGCAATCAGAATGATTGCAGATGAAGGCTGTATTATTCTTTAAAGAACAGCGCCCTAAGTTCCGCTGCATCATTTGGGTTCATTTTCCCTGCCAGAATCAATCTAAGTTGGCGGCGTCTTAAAGCACCATCATAAAGTTCAATTTCGGGAGCCGACTCTGGCACTAGTTCAGGTACAGGAATTGTACGTCCACCCTGATCTATAGCCACAAAAGTATAATAGGCCTCATTTGATTTTACCCGCCCTCCGGTAGGTATATTTTCCGCCCAAACATCCAATCGAACCTCAACAGAAGTGTTAAATGCACGGGTAACCTTTGCTTCAATGGTGATTACATCGCCGAGTTTAATTGGCTGCTTAAAGGAAACATTATCTACGGAAGCTGTAACCACAATGCGGTTGCAATGTTTCTGTGCAGAAATTGCAGCGGCAATGTCCATCCAGTGCAACAGCCTTCCACCCATCAGGTTGTTTAAGGTATTCGTGTCATTGGGTAATACCAACTCATTCATAATGGTAAAAGAATGACTTGGACTTTTAGTTTTTAAACTCATATTCCCGCAAAAGTAAACAAATTGTAGTACATCATGTTATTGTTTTTGCTTCGCTCAAGGGGAAGTTAAACATAGGAATGATCAATCAAACACTAGTGCAGTATTTTCATTGGTACTACAATGAAGAAGAGAAGTTGTGGAATAAAGCCAAAAAAGAGGCAGCGCACCTTGAAGACCTGGGCGTAACCATGGTCTGGTTTCCGCCGGCATATAAATCCACAGAAGGTGCAAATTCTGTAGGCTACGATTGCTACGATCTTTACGATCTTGGCGAATTTGATCAAAAGGGTAGTGTAGAAACAAAGTATGGATCCCGTGATGAATATATCGCAGCGATAAAGACGCTTCAGGAAAAGCACATTACGGTCATGGCCGACGTAGTGCTGAACCATAAGGCAGGTGCTGATGAACTGGAGAAAATTCCGGTGCGCAGGGTAAACGCCCACAATCGTGAGGAATTTGTTTCAGACGTTTTCGAGATTGAGGCATGGACAAAGTTTACCTTTCCCGGCCGGGCAGGTAAGTATTCAGACTTTATCTGGGATTTCCATGCATTCAGTGGTATAGACTGGGCGGCTGATATTCAAGAAGAAGGGATTTTTTCCATTCAGAACATGTACGGAGATGGATGGGACCAGGTGCCATCAGGGGAGTTTGGTAACTATGATTATTTGATGTTCAATGATGTCGATTTCAGGAATCCCGCTGTTCGGGAAGAGTTGAAACGCTGGGGTGAATGGTACTATAAAACTTGTGGCATGAAAGGTTTCCGTTTGGATGCCGTGAAACATGTGGCTGCGGATTTCCTAAATGAATGGATTGACCATATGAATGCCACATTCGACGAGAAATTCTTTATTGTAGCAGAGAATTGGGTAACAGCACAGGTTGAAGAACTCCATACCTATATTGAAGAAACGGGCGGCAGAATGCAGCTTTTCGATTCAATTCTACATACCAATTTTTATCTGGCCGGTATCGCCGAGGAAAGTTATGACTTAAGTACAATCTTTGATGGAACGCTGACACAAACACACCCCTTTTTATCAATCACATTTGTAGATAATCATGATTCTCAACCGCTGCAAGCATTACAGTCTTACGTAGAATACTGGTTCCGGCCTTTGGCTTATGCCCTGATCCTTTTACGTGAACATGGTATTCCCTGTATCTTTTACCCGGATCTATATGGTTGCAAATACACGGATAAAAACGAAGCAGGGGAGGAAGTAGAGGTTGAGCTGGTGGGTTTACCAAACCTGCACACCATCGGCCGGGTCAGAAAGTTTCTGGCCCATGGTTTACAAAGGGACTACTTTGATCATCCGAATTGTATAGGCTGGACACGTGAAGGTGATGATGAAAATCTGAACTCCGGATTAGCGGTTGTGATGAGCAATGGTGATGACGGTATAAAACGGATGGAAGTTGGTGTTCGACATGCAGGTAAACCATTTACAGATATATTAGGTCACAGGTCTGAGCAGATACTAATTGATGAGCAGGGCTGGGCAGACTTTTCCTGCAATGCAAAAGGTGTTTCTATCTGGACGTCTGGCTATAACCAATAAGTTCTTGCCAGCGGCTGCCAGGGTTTTTGTAGTAGACAAAGACCTGGTAGCTGTTGTCTGTCTCGAAGTAGGAACCTTCTAATGCGGTATCATCAATTACGCCGCTTTTTAAGTCCTTAACCACATACTTGTAGTCATAAAGCCCTTGCTTGAGCTTCAAAGTGATCATAAATTTTCGTGAAGCCAGGTCATACTGCATTTTGTTATCTGCTGAAAGCAGATAATTGTTAAATCGTCCGACCACGTAGATTTCTTTGTTCTCCATGTTCCGGCCCGGAGACATGGTAAAGGTTACATAAGCGTAATCACTTTCTGTATTTTCATCCCGTCCATCCTGGTTGCGAATAAAAAAGTTTCCATTTTCGTCGAAAATCCTGGCGTATTTACCTGTTGTTTCAACATCGGGAAACAGGCTGACCACATTGATGGTGTCTCGTTGGATATTCTGTACATGTTCTGCTTTTGTACGAAGGCTGCGAATGTCGAACTTACGGAACTCATTACCCCCACTGAAATCATTTGTGTATGGGTCTTTGTAACTGAGTTCTCCAGGCTTAATCGCCGAGGGTTTAGTGGTTGTCTGGGCAGTGTAGGGGATGTTATTCTGCAGCACAACTACTTTGATATCAGCAGCGGGGTTTTGAATGGAACCCGAATAAAATACATTGACATTGACTTTCTGGTTGCTGCTACGCAGAGGCACCTGCATGCTTGGTAGTATGGCCAGGCCTGGGTTTACACGATTTTCCACCACGTAAAAACGTTGGGAGATTACAGGCTGCTTTATGTCGTTATCCAGGTAAACCTTCAACAGATAGTTGCCGGAAATTTTTGGACTGATCTGTTGGTTAGGCAGCGTTAAACGATAATGAGAATACTTCTGTAGTGTATTGGAGGAGTACTCATAATCGAGGATGCGATCCTCGGAAAAGCTCTCCAGGTAGTCAATTGGGGATAGATTGGAAGGCTTCCAGTCATTTGTGTGATGCTCGATGGTGTACCAGTAGTTTTTACTGCCCCCTTCAAGATCGTCGAAGCTGAAGATCAGCCTTTCAGCTGATTTAAGATTAATAACTGGGATGGATTGCTCTTTTTGTTCGTTGTAACACAATACCGTCTTTATTTCGGGGCGGTATATTTTGTTTTCGGCAGTAAATGGCGTCTGTGCCATTCCGAGCTGAATACCTGTTGTGATTAAAAGGAGCAATCCAGCCAGTTTCTTCATATTAACTTTCCAGTTCCATGATTTCGGAAGCTAATGCTTCCCATGATTTCTGCGCGGCGTCAAGCAGGTGCTTATCAGCCTGATATTTTTTATTGGTTTCGGCAAGTTTGGATTGATCACCATATACGGCTTTATCGGCGAGTTCGGCCTCTGTAGCTTTCAGCTGTGACTCCAGTCCTGCGATCTCTTTCTCGATGTTCTGCAGTTTATCGTTCAGCTTTTTCAGCTGACTTTGTGTAGATACCGGTTTATCCTGCACTTTAGGCTTTTCCTCCTTTTGTGCTTTTACAGGAATGGGTGTTGGTGCAGGCTGCACACGTTTACTGTTCCATTCTTCGTATTCTGCGTAGGTTCCAGGATATTCTTTGATGTCCATATTTTCGATGAACCAAATCTTGTTGGCAACATTATCCAGGAAGTACCTGTCGTGGGAAACAGCAATAAAAGTTCCTTCATATTTAATTAAGAACTCTTCTAACCATTGGATAGCTTTTAAGTCAAGGTGGTTGGTAGGCTCATCGAGTAACAGTACATCAGGCTGACCAAATAGAGCCTGCGAAAGTAATACTTTTACTTTATCTGAACCTTCAAGATCACCCATTAGCATGTAGTGAAGGTCATCTGAGATACCTAAACCGTTTAATAATGTCGCTGCTTCTGACTCAGCTTCCCAACCGTTTAGCTCTGCAAATTCACCTTCTAGCTCAGCGGCACGCATACCATCCTCATCTGAGAAATCTTCCTTTGCATAGATAGCATCTTTTTCTGTTTTTACGTCATAGAGGCGTTTATTCCCCATAATTACAGTGTCAAGCACTGTATAATCATCGTATTCAAAATGGTTTTGTTTAAGGACGGATAAACGTTCGTCCTTGCCCATTGATACGTTACCTTCTTGTGCTTCAATTTCACCAGAAAGAATTTTTAAGAATGTTGATTTACCAGCACCGTTTGCGCCAATTAAACCATAGCAGTTACCTGGTGTGAATTTTATATTTACGTCTTCAAATAGTTTACGATCGCCATAGCGAAGACCTACATTACTAACTTGAATCATGCAAGTTCCTCCTTTTTTCACAATGACACTAGTATATCATCAAATATGTTTCATAGTCTATAAACATTATGA
>DCLG01000036.1 GCA_002320935.1 Pedobacter sp. UBA1654
GTGCTTAAAGATGCTGCGGCAGCGTCCATCTATGGTGTGCGTGCTGCGAACGGTGTGGTTTTAATCACCACCAAAAGAGGTGCGAGCGGTAAAACCAGCATCAATTACTCAAACTACTTCGGATGGCAGGATCCTACAAGGCTTCCAAAATTTGTAGGTGCGCAGGAATTTATGCGACTGGCAAACCTGATGTATACCAATACCGGCGCCGGTGCCGTATACTCCGACGAGCAGATCAACCAGTACAATAATCCCGACCGCGATCTGAACGTATATCCGGACAACTACTGGATGGACAAGGTGATAACCGGAAGCGGTTTTCAGCAGCAGCACAGCATTGCCGTTGCAGGTGGTACCGAAAAGAACCAGTACCGTTTTTCAACAAACTACTTCGACCAGAAAGGATTGGTGAAGAACATGGATTATAAACGACTTACCGTTCGTTTAAATGCCGATGCAAAGATCTCTAAACGCCTGGATTTTAGTGCAGACATCTCGGCGAATATTTCCGGACAAAAAGAGCCTCAGGGGATCTCCGGTTCCGCATGGTACCAATTCGGACAGGCGGCAATTGCCAATCCACTGGCTGTTGAAAAATATACAGATGGTACCTGGNNCTGGGCAACGCTGCGTGGCGGACACAATCCGGTTCGGCTGCAGGAAGAGGGTGGCTTGTATAACAACAAACGAAATCTTTTTGTCGGTAACTTCAAGTTGAACTATCAGGTGTTTGAGGGATTAACCTTAACCGCTACAGCGGCAGATACCTATCAGGCCAGCTACAACAGCACCCACAACCGTTCATTCGATTACATCCAGTACGATACGAAAAACGTACTTACCGTTGGTCAGAACGACATCAACAAACAATATGTAGGTTACTGGTTACAGAACTACCAGGCCTTTGCAAACTACAAGAAGCAAATTGGTAAGCACAACATGAATCTTTTTGCAGGTGCNNACTACGATAACCTGAATGGTTTCCGCAGGGGCATCCCTGATCCGGATCTGGCAGAGTTGAACGCCGGATCTGCAAGTACTGCTACGAACAACGGTACTTCTACAGAATACCTGTTGCTTTCCGTGTTTGGAAGATTAAACTATTCCTATGACGATAAGTACCTGTTCGAAGCAAACCTACGCCACGATGGTTCCTCACGCTTTCCTAAGGGATCAAACTACGGCTTGTTCCCATCGTTCTCTGCAGGCTGGAACATTGCTAAAGAAGCTTTCCTGGAAAACAGCTCCCTCATTCAGGAACTGAAATTAAGAGGGTCATGGGGTAAACTTGGAAATGATAACCCACTGGCAAGCGCTTCTTCATCAGTGCTCAACTATCCTTACCAGTCTACCTTCAGCTACAACAATAACTATCCATTTGGCGGCATCTTAAATACCGCTGCAAATCAATCGATGTACAGCAACAGTGGATTGACCTGGGAAACAACCACCATGGCCAACATTGGTTTTGACCTGGCCGTTTTGCAAAATAAGCTGAGGTTTACTTTCGACTACTACGAAAAGACTACCGATAACATCCTGTATGCACTGCCAATTCCATCTACAGTGGGTTTCAGTCCTTCTTACCAGAATGCTGGCAGCATGGAGAACAAAGGATTTGAGTTTAGCGCGAATTATAGCGGTCAGATCGGTGAAGACTTCAAGTTCGATGTCGGTGCCAACCTTTCGGATGTGAAGAACAAGATTACGGACCTGCGTGGTACAGACTACATGACCACAGATGGCAATAACAACACCTTTGGTTATTTTGCAGGTACGCCTTTTGGAGCATACTATGGATACCAGGCGGATGGCATATTCCAGACACAGGCCCAGGTAGATGCGCATGCTACGCAAACCGGCAATACTGCGCCTGGTGATTTGATCTACCGTGATCAGAATGGCGATGGTGTGATCAATGCTGCAGACCGCGTGTATCTTGGCAGTAACATTCCACGTTTCACTTATGGATTTAACCTGAACCTGTCATACAAAGGTTTCGACTTTTCTACCTTATTGCAAGGTGTTGCAAAAGTTGACATCAGTACCCTGGTCATGCAAAGAGCGCCGGTAAGTACCGATGGTAACTTTAAGGACATTCACCAGGACAGCTGGACCCCGACCAACACATCCGCAGCATTCCCAAGATTGCTTACTGCCAACCAGAACTATCAGTCATCTTCTTTCTGGATCAACAGCGGTTCTTACCTGCGGGTAAAAAGTATGCAGCTGGGTTACAGCCTGAATACAGACGTTGCGGCCAGATTAGGTATTTCTAAACTGCGGATCTTTGCTTCCGGACAGAACCTGTTCACCTTCAGTAAACTTGCAGACGATATTGATCCGGAATCTCCAAATGAGAACCGATACTATCCACAGGTTAAAACCTTCACCTTCGGTCTAAACGCAAACTTTTAATCAGAACAGCCTTGACCATCATCATCTGAAAAATCGAAGGATTAGATCATGATTGTTTCATCAACAAAATATCAGACAATGAAAAACCTTAAATACATCATAACAGGCGCAGCTTTAGTCATCGGTTCTTTTACCGGATGCAAGAAAGATGTACTCGATAAACAACCGCTCGACGCTTCTTCGGGTGCCACCTACTGGAAAACAGAAGCCAATGCTGTGCAGGCCGTGAACAATATTTACAGATATATGGGCGACTTCACAGACCGCATTTTCCTGTCCTGTGCTACAGACGACAGCTACTCCTGGAGCAACTGGCCATCCGACGTGCAGTATGTCGGTAATGGAAGCGCTACCAGCAGTACCGGCGTTTTCAGTCATTACTGGAACAACTTCTACACCATGATCGGTGCGGCAAACAACGTACTGGATAACATCCATAAAGTTACCGGCATGAATGAAGCCATGCGTAACCGCCTGATCGGTGAGGCCCGCTTTCTTAGAGCCTATGCTTATCAGCAGCTTATCGGTATGTACGGAGACGTTCCATTGGTAACCCATGTACAGGAAGTAAGTGAGTTTAATGCTTCCAGGACCAAGAGCGCAGAAATTGCCAACTTCATCATTAAAGAACTGGATACCGTAAGCAATTACCTGCCAAAAACCTACGAAAGTGCCGATATGGGACGTATTACCCAAGGCGCCGCAAACGCGCTTAAAGCACGTGTTTACCTGTACCAGGGCGACTGGGCCAACGCTGCGGTTGCCGCACAGGCGGTCATGAATGCTGGAACGTACAACATAGACAACAATTATCTGAGCATGTTTAACGGCACCAACAAGAACAGCACAGAGATCATCCTTTCGGGGCGCTATCTGGAGAATACCTATGCCAATGCAACAGCAACCTGGGTAGGTGGACCAACGCTGGGCGGCTGGGGACAAGTTGTGCCATTGCAGTCGCTCGTGGATAGCTACGAATGTATTGACGGTAGAACGATCGACAATTCACCATTGTATGACCCTGCTAAACCATTCGACAACCGTGATCCAAGACTTAAGCTGACCATCGTAGTTCCAGGTTCGGAAGTGAATGGAAAGGTGATCGATGTTTCCAAGCCTGGCTCCATTGATGCCATCGGACAGAACAATGCTTCATTTACCGGCTATTACTACAAGAAATACATCCCTACAGTGATCGGCGGAAACTGGGAAACCAATTCTGCCAATGATATTGTACTGTTGCGTTATGCGGAAGTATTGCTAACCTATGCAGAAGCCAAAGTTGAGGCCGGGCAGATCGATCAATCTGTGTATGATGCCATCAACCAGGTAAGGTCAAGACCAGGTGTTGCGATGCCAGCTGTTACGGCGAGCAACGCGTCGTCGCAGGCTGCATTACGTGAGATCATCCGCAGAGAAAGACATGTGGAGTTCCCATTGGAAGACACCAGATTCTTTGACATCAGAAGGTGGAAGATCGCAGAGCAGGTTATGAATGGCAATGCTTACGGTATTTTAAACAACTTCAATGCTTCAAGGGCTGATTATGGCCAGCATGTTCTGGTAGAGAAGCGAAACTTTAATCCTGCCAGAGATTACCTGTGGGCAATACCACAAAATGAGCTTGATTTGAACAAAAGCCTTAACCAAAATCCGGGATGGTAGCTGAAATTAGTACCTTAAGCCCTTAGAATATTATACTACTTTATTAATAAGAATGAATTATCGTCCATTGAAGCAGTTTGCACTTAGATTTTTATTAGCAGTTGCCCTGGCTGGCAGCACATTGACCAGCCCTTTACAAGCCCAAGACAAACAACAAATTGCCTTAATTCCATACCCTACCGAGCTGAAGCTCGGTAGCGGGAGCTTTAGCTTGAGTACTGCAACCAGCATCGTTGCTGCAGACAAATTGTTCGCCAATGAAGCAGCCCAGCTGAATACGCTGGTTGCACAGTATCTCGGAAAACCGCTGGGAAGCTCGAAAACCAGCAAAAGTCGCATTCGTTTAGTGCTCGACAACCAGATTACGGCTCCAGAAGGCTACAAGGTTGAAGTGAGCGCGAATGAGGTGGTTTTGAAAGCAAAAGAACCTGCCGGTATGTTCCGTGCGGTGCAGACCATTCGTCAGCTGTTACCAGCAAACGAGGGTAAGGCAGGCTTCGCGAAAAGCGTAAACATCCCTGCAGTGCAGATTGCCGATCAGCCGGCATACGAGTGGCGCGGTATGCACCTG
>DCLG01000054.1:0-4197 GCA_002320935.1 Pedobacter sp. UBA1654
ACCCAACAAAACCCAACATCCAGGGGAAAGAAATAGAATTATCGGCGGTCACATATACGCACGTGAAAGAAGCGGTTAATTTTCTTACACTATGAAAAGCATAATCAATTTAGGTTTTATGACAGTCATTTAGACGGGTGAAGTAATCCAGGTGCAAAAGATTTTTTGTCAGTCATAAAGGAACTTAACAAAACCTCACAAAACCAGACATTCGGGCTGTTATCAAATGTTATGGTTCGGGCTGCATCTAGGACCTATCAAAACTTATCATTTTTCTGGCAATAACAGATATGAAACAGAAGGGAAACAGAAAAAGATTGTTATTTGACTGGAATCCTGAAAACCTAGCAAAACCTAGTATTCAAGAACGGCTTAAAACAATACAAAACAATACTCTGAGGTTGACAAATGTTAACATTCAAGCCATGCAGGCAAAAAGACAGATAACAGTGGAATAACAGTGAAAGAACTGTGAAACAGCAGCTAAAAATAGGTCAATATGGTTCAAAGAAATGGATGTGATTTTGTGTGCCCGGCAGCAGCTGTTGAATTTTCGGAGTTAGTCACGTGCGCATAAGTAAAAACCTGTCAAAACCTGACATACAATGAACGCTCCCGGGGCCTGCTATTACCAATACCGCAGCAAGAAAGATTTCTTAACAGTCATTGAGGTTTTTTAACAGTCATTACCGGATAGGCTTAAATGCCTACCGACTGAGAACCTTATAAAACCTGAAGTTTAAACTGCCCTGCCGACTTAGCAAAACTTAGTATTTAAGGCATAAACTAAGAAAGGGTACGATCATCCGACCAATACCCTTTAAATTTCCTAATAGCAACAAAAGGAAAATCAAAGATAACCTTCTGTTTTGACAAAACACCTCTTAAAAGTATCCCCTTTAGTATCCCTATTTAGATATAAGGTATAAAAAAAGCCCTTAACTTTGAGTTAAAGGCCATTTATATCATTTGTATGCGGAGAGTGAGGGATTCGAACCCCCGGAGCTATTACACTCAACAGTTTTCAAGACTGCCNNACCACTCTGCCAACTCTCCGCCGCAAAAATACAATTCCAAACTGAACCTACAAACCCGCTCCTACCAATCCACGCACAAAAATTTCACACAACGACCCATCTCAAAGAAAACCAGCCACTTCTAAAAACGAAAAAAGCATAAATGACTAAAAGATTTTTACTGCTCTTAGCCATTTATGCTTCTAATAACCCTGATGGGCAAAAAACAACCTACCCTTTCGTATCCGGCACGAAGTTCATCGACACAGAATTCACGCAATGTCTGGTGTTCTTCAAGGTAAAACCTTCACCAAGGAACACATGACCCAGGTGACCGTCACAAGCTGCACATACGATCTCTGTTCTTGAACCATCCGCATCAGGAATTTGCTTCACTGCGCCTTCGATTTCGTCATCAAAGCTAGGCCAGCCACAATACGACTCAAATTTGGTTTCAGAACGGTACAATGGCGCATTACATCTTTTACAGGTATACGTACCCTTTTGTTTATTGTTCAGCAGTTCTCCAGTACCTGGATACTCTGTGCCTTTGTGCACGATTACTGCCTCTTCCTCTTTGGTTAATTTATTCCAGTTACTCATATCTTTTTTCGTAGTTGTTGGTACAGTCGCTGCCTTAGGCTGCTTCTGCGCACAGGCTGTAATGCTGCTTAGCAATAAGAAACCTGCAAGTGTGAACATTAGTTTTTTCAAGGTAGATCTCATGAATAAATATACGAAGCAAAAACGTGCCATGGATTTCAACTGCCGTAATCTTATTGTCAACAAACATAGCCTTATACATACCAGGAGTTTCAAAAAAAAAACAACAAACCCACCAACAAAAATCCTTTTAAACAAAAAAACGAGACTTGCAGAAGCAAATCTCGTTCGTATTATGCAAGAAGTTCTTTATTACTTTTTCAAAGCTTCTGCCATTGCAGCACCGATCTCAGCAGGGCTTTCCACTACGCGGATGCCACATTCTGCCATGATCTTCATTTTTGCAGCAGCAGTATCATCTGCACCACCTACGATGGCACCAGCATGACCCATTCTACGACCTGCAGGAGCAGTTTGACCAGCGATGAAACCAACTACCGGTTTAGTACCGTTTTCCTTGATCCAAAGCGCTGCTTCAGCTTCCATACCACCACCGATCTCACCAATCATGATGATACCTTCAGTTTCCGGGTCGTTCATTAATAATTCAACAGCTTCTTTAGTCGTTGTTCCGATGATCGGATCACCACCGATACCGATAGCAGTAGTGATACCCAAACCAGCTTTAACAACCTGATCAACTGCTTCGTAAGTTAAAGTTCCTGATTTAGAAACCACACCTACAGTACCTCTTTTGAAGATAAAGCCTGGCATGATACCAATTTTTGCCTCATCAGCAGTAATAATACCTGGACAGTTTGGACCGATTAAACGGCAATCTCTGCCAGAGATATATTCTTTTACCTGAATCATATCCTTTGTAGGGATACCTTCAGTAATACAAACGATAACTTTAATACCAGCCTCTGCAGCTTCCATAATTGCATCAGCCGCAAAAGCAGGAGGCACAAAAATGATTGATACATTAGCACCAGCCTGATCAACAGCATCTTTAACCGTGTTAAAAACTGGCCTGTCTAAGTGAGTTTGTCCGCCTTTACCAGGTGTTACCCCGCCAACAACGTTAGTTCCGTATTCTATCATCTGAGAAGCATGATAAGTACCTTCATTTCCGGTAAAACCCTGAACTATAACTTTTGAATCCTTATTTACTAAAACACTCATGTATCTAATTTTTTTATTGCAAATCTAAGTTAATTGATATGGAATGTCAAATGCAATCCGTACAATAATTGAAATGCCTGCAATATGGAATTGAAATGAGATAAATGCCCGGAGGGCTTGAGAAAACAGATAGAAAAAGAAACGGGGACAAGTCCGAAAACCTGCCCCCGTTAAATTAACGCTCTCGATACAAATGTAGAAAAAAGTTATTGACCTGCAAATATTTTCGAGAAAAATTTTAAAATAGTTGTCCCCTGGCAGCTAACTTACTCTGCCACAACACTGAAAGTCGTCACTTCTTTTTTCACCCTTACCCCGGTTACTTCAAGCATATTCATTACGGATCCTATTACATGGTCATCATCTTGTTTTTCCAGGCTCATATCCACATCATAGCCTTGAGCCGAAAAATAGACAATAATCCCCTTTTCTGTGGTATCCAACTTATTAAACGGTTCTTCTTTTTGAGTATCCGGATTAATCATGGTTCCAATCAGCTTCCCTTCCTTCTTTTCGAAGTTCACTTTCATGTTCACATCGCCCTGCGGCGTACCCTTTACCAGGATGTCCCATTTGCCAACAAAGTAGTCTGTGTTCGACTGTGCCTTCGCACTAACAGAGATGATCATCAGGGCGAATACCCCGACAATAAGTGTAGTAAGTTTTTTCATAATCAGATGTAATTTGGTTTAGTTTATGGTTCCAAACTACATAATAATTCTGAGACGCAAGAAAAATATTTTATTCTTAACTTACGGGTTTCAGCCAGTCTTTCAGGCGTTTAAAGATGTCTTTCTTCAAGGGTTTTGGTTTCCCATCATGGGTGATCTGGTGCTCGTAATTGTACCGCAGCACGGCAGCATATTCAGCATACACAGGATCCTTTTTCAGCACTTCGATAAAGGGAAGGGCGTTATGGTTTAAGCAGGCATTCATTGAAATGCTTTGGTATTCGCTTCTGACCACAGCTGCTGCATTGTTATTGATCTCAGCTTGCCCGTTTTCCGAGAAATAATCCAGATGATAGATCTCCTTGTTCAGCTTCCGCAGCCGTTTGGTACCTTTACGTTCATTGCGCCATGGGTGCTCGCCGGGTTTCAGCTGATCCATAAGGAACTGCTTGTTCCAGAGCGTCACCTGATGTGACATCAGAAAACCACTGGTCTGGTTGTCAATTTTGCTCACTTCAAAGCCGTTGATCGACAAGCCTGTGGGTTGCGTCCTGAATACTTCCGAAGAGTTCAGTTTCACCTGCATCCACCTGTTTGAGGTTGCCTTACAAATCAATGCATTTATGAATTCAGGATCTATAGGCTTATTCAGCCACATGTCTTCTTGAAAATAGAGGATGTATTCTTCGTCAATCTGCCCAAGCAAAAGCCGCAGCCTGTCG
>DCLG01000054.1:4232-4443 GCA_002320935.1 Pedobacter sp. UBA1654
TTTTCCAGAACGAATGTTCGTAAAACCGGGAAGCTCTACCTTTAGCTCTTCTGTTGCGAAATAATAATGCAGGGGGATGTTGAAATCCCAGTTCGACCGGAAAAAATAGTCAAATCCCTTAAACAGCAATTCGTATCTGTCGCAACTGTGAACAATCAAGGCGACTTTATGGCTGGCCATGCTTTACTTATTTATGCGAATATAAACTTTT
>DCLG01000043.1:0-225 GCA_002320935.1 Pedobacter sp. UBA1654
CGATCGGCTCCGTATTTGGTGGCGGCGTTTGTGCAGTCATACCATTCGCGAAGTTCTTATTTGGCTTATCGTAGTCAGGTGCCAGCGGATCATACATGTTCCTTGCGAACTCCAGTCCGGTGCTTCGCTTGTTATCACATGAAGAAAGTGATGCAACAAAAGCTAAGGCAAAAAACGCGGCGTAAACTATCTTATTTTTATTCATAGCTAACATACTTTCTTTCG
>DCLG01000043.1:271-11569 GCA_002320935.1 Pedobacter sp. UBA1654
TTTTAATAAATTATCTATTTTACTGTGTTCCGGATTTTCAGCAGCATCAATCGCAATGATAAACCTGTCGTCTGTTGCTCTTAGATCCATTACTCTTGGTGCTCTTCCCGGAAACATATGTGAGGATGCATAGTAGGATCCAACCAAACCAAATGCACAAAACAAAATGGTTAACTCGAAAGTAATTGGAATAAAATCCGGTAATGCAAAGTGTGGCTTACCACCGATATTTATAGGCCAGTCAACTGCTGCCGCGTAATAAACGAAAGACAACATGGTGATTGTACCGGTAATTCCGAAGAAGAATGCAGCGATATCAAGTCTTGATCTTTTCACGCCAAGTTTGGCTTCGATACCGTGAATCGGCATAGGCGTATACACATCATGTATCTTAATGTTGTTCTCCTGTAACTTCTCAATGCCGTGCATCATTTCGTCCGGATCACCAAAACTGCCTAATATATATTTGATATTACCCATTGTTATAATTTTGCGTATTGTTCTTGTTTAACACTATCAAACTTCTCTAAGGAATCTACATACTCAGCAACATATTCCTTATTGATATGTCCTTCTTTGATCTGCTCCATTTTAGATTGCTCACTTGCTGTTTTAAGCAGTAATTTAACCTCTGCCATTGCAATTGAAGGCATAACCCTTAAGAACAACAGGAATAAAGTAAAGAATAATCCAATCGATCCAACGAATACAGCTACGTCAACCCAGGTTGGGTAGAACATAACCCAGCTTGATGGAAGATAATCACGGTGTAGTGAGATCACGATGATCACGAAACGCTCGAACCACATACCGATGTTCACGATGATCGAAAGTACCCATGACAATGGAATGTTCGTTCTAACCTTTTTGAACCACATTAACTGGGTCATCAGGATGTTACAGCCATACATCATACAAGCAGCCCACCAGTAAGGTCCGGTAAACCTGGTCATGAATGTATATTGTTCGTATTCTACTTGTGAGTAGTAAGCAATAAAGAACTCTGTTAAGTAAGCCACACCTACAATTGAACCTGTTACAAGGATAATCTTGTTCATAGACTCAATGTGGAACATGGTGATGTAGTTCTCTAATCCTAAGACTTTACGTGTGATCAGCAATAAGGTTTGTACCATTGCGAAACCAGAGAAGATCGCACCCGCTACGAAATATGGCGGGAAGATCGTGGTGTGCCATCCAGGAATCACGGATGTTGCAAAGTCCATGGATACAATCGTGTGTACCGAAAGTACAAGTGGTGTTGCGATACCTGCAAGAATTAAGGACACAGCCTCAAAACGTTGCCAGGTTTTAACGTTACCGGTCCATCCGAAAGAAAGAATAGAATAAATTCTACGTCTAACACCTACTGCACGGTCACGGATGGTTGCAATATCCGGAAGTAAACCAGTGTACCAGAATAATAATGATACAGAGAAGTAAGTGGAGATCGCGAACATATCCCATACCAGTGGTGAGTTAAAGTTCACCCATAATGAACCAAACTGGTTTGGTAATGGAAGCACCCAGTAAGCTAACCATGGTCTACCCATGTGAGATACTACATAAGTTGCGGCACAGATAACGGCAAAAATGGTCATCGCTTCTGCAGAACGGTTAATCGAGTTCCTCCAGTTCTGACGGAACAGTAGTAGTACCGCAGAGATCAGTGTACCGGCGTGACCGATACCAACCCACCATACGAAGCCTGTGATATCCCATGCCCATCCTACTGTCTTGTTCAGACCCCAAGATCCGATACCATTCCAGAAAGTGTAACTTACAGCAAACAGCCATAATAAAGCACCCATTGCTGAAACGATAAATCCTATCCACCATGCCTTATTCGGCTTGTTCTCTACCGGGCTCAGGATATCGTCTGTGATCTTAGCAAACGTGATATCATTACCGGTGATTAATGGCTCTCTTAATATTGATTCCTTATGTCCTGACATAATTTATTTTCTTTAATATCAGCTTACGCTTGTATTGTTGTACCTGTATTTCTAATTTTTGTCATGTATCCTACTCCAGGCTGCGTGTTGATCTCTTCAAGCACATAGTAAACACGCTCACTGCGTAATGCTTTTGAAACTTCAGATTCTGGATCGTTGCCATCTCCGAAAATGATCGCATTTGCCGGACAAGCTTGCTGACATGCCATTTTGATGTCGCCATCTCTTAGTGCACGTTTCTCCAGTTTCGCCTCTAATCTTCCGGTTTGGATTCTCTGAATACACATTGAACATTTCTCCATTACCCCTCTTGAACGTGCAGTTACGTCTGGGTTTAGAACCAATTGTGTAAACTCATTGTTCAGATAATTATCGAAACGTGAATCATTCCAGTAGTTAAACCAGTTGAAACGACGTACTTTATACGGACAGTTGTTCGCGCAGTAACGGGTACCTACACAACGGTTATAAGCCATATGGTTCAAACCATCTGATGAGTGTACCGTAGCAAGTACCGGACAAACCGTCTCACATGGTGCGTGCTCACAGTGCTGACATAACATCACCTGGTGAACTACAGAAACATTATCCAGATTATCAAGCTCTTCAGCCTCATCTTCTTTAGTTACTTTTCTGTCGCCGTCATTAACAGTATAGTATCTGTCAATACGGATCCAGTGCATCTCACGACGTTTTCTAACCTCATCACGACCAACAACAGGAATGTTGTTTTCTACGTTACAAGCAACGATACAAGAACCACAACCGGTACATGCATTTAAGTCGATTGCCATAACCCAGTTGTGCCCAGGTTTTTCAAACGTATCCCACATGTCGTAAGTCTTGTGTTTCTCACCGTGGTTACCTGAACCTGCAGCAGGGTTTTTAACAAACTCCTGGAAAGTCGCTTCGCGGATAATGTTACGTCCTTCGAATGAATGGTGCGTTTGAGTCTGTGCAAGCTCATGTCTTCTGCCGGTTTTCTCTGTGGTAACATTGGCTGCGTATTGACGGGTACCATTGTTAAACGAAAGGAAAGGATAAGCATTCTGGCCTACAGCATTACCTGCTGCACCTGCCTTCGATCTACCATAACCTAATGCGATAGAAGCAGTACCAATCGCCTGACCTGGCTGAATCAATACAGGAAGCTCAACAGTATAGCCATTTGCAGCTTTAACTGTAACAACATCAAACTCGTTATAACCTAACTTCTCAGCGAACTTAGGCGCCATTGCGATGTAGTTGTCCCAGGTTACTTTCGTAACTGAATCTGGTAATTCCTGCAGATATGCGTTGTTTGCATAACGGCCATCACCAACTGCATTGTTCTCGTAAATATGTANNACAGAAGCAAGTGACATATTGAAGGTGTAAGCACCAGCAGCTTTAGGAGCTGCAGCGAATACTACACCTGATTGTAAAACATCATTCCAGCTTTTGCCGAACAATGGAAGCACATTTTTCTCCCAGTTATTACGAACATACTGGTAGTATTCAACCACAGGATTGTTAGACCAGATCAATAAGCTCTGCTCTGCCTGTCTTGAGTTGAAGATCGGGTTAATGGTCGGTTGAACGATGGTATAGTAACCTTCGTAAACGCTGGCATCACCCCATGACTCCAGATAATTCTGATTAATTGCGATAACATCACAGAAAGCAGCAGTTTCATCAGCTCTGTCGGCAAAAGAAACTTTCAAAGGAACTTTCTTCATACCATCAGCAAAAGCTTTGGCATTGAAGGAGTCGTAAGCAGGGTTTGCATTCAATATGAATACCGCACCAACTTCTCCTCTGTTCACTTCATTTACAAATTCTGCGTAAGCAGCATCGTTACCTGCATAACGTCTGCAAGGTGTATCTAAATCGATGGTTGTACCATAACTACCGATAGCGGAGTTGATTGCATTAACCAAAATCTGTGTAGAAACATCGTTAGAACCACAAACAACAAGACCACGGCCTTTCATTTGTGCTAATTCTTTACCAGCTAACTTAATTGCTTTTTCAGCGGCAGTATTGTTTGGCAATACACCACCTGCAAGATTGTTACCAGTAACTGCGTTATATAAGGTAATTAAAGCAGGACCTTCTTCAGACAATTTAATCGGAAGTCGTGTATCTGCGTTAGTACCGGTTAAGCTCATGCCAGCCTCAAACTGAATGTGGCGCGACATTTTACCTTTTGCCAGACTGGTATTGTTCCTGTTAGATACATACTGTGAAGTAAACTCTTCACCGCTGATCCAGGTACCAAGGAAATCGGCACCGAAACTTACAATTAGGTCAGCTCTGTCAAAGTTATATTTAGGAAGAACCGCTTTACCAAAGCTGTTCTCATTTGCCTTAATGATACCAGTATAAGAAACCGGATCATATTGGATATGTGCTGTATTTGGGTATGCTTTAGTGAAATCTGCGATTACACTTAAAGTTGAAGGGCTGTTTACGCTTGAAGAAACAATACGGATCTTTTTACCGGAAGCCTGAACTTTCGCAAGCTCCGCTTTAACATACTCATCTACCTTAGACCAGGTGGTTTCCTGATTCTTAAGTACCGGAGCTTTTAATTTAGAGATGTCGTATAAATCCAATACAGAGGCCTGCGCCTGTGGATTGGTACCCTGGCTGTAAACACCAGCATTTGGATTCGGTTCAATTTTAATCGGACGACCTTCTCTGGTTTTCACCAACACACTCTGTCCGTTAAAACTAGATACATAATAGTTAGGTATTCCAGGAATTACATCTTCCGGCTTTACCAGGTAAGGAATTGACTTATGAACAGGCGCAGGCTGACAAGCAGCAAGCGTTACTGCACCAAGGCCGAAACCAAGTGCCTTTAAGAAGTCACGGCGCGGAGTTACCGTACTTAATCCTGCTTCATTTAAAACATCTTCTATTGGAAGGGGCTCAGCAAATTCGTTTTTGTTGTTTTCAACAAATTCGGGAGTGCTTTTAAACTCCTCTAAGCCTTTCCAGTATTTTTTATTGCTTTCCATTTAAGCTATATTACTGTTAATCGAACGTTCTTAACTAAACTCTATTAATAATGACATTTACCACACTCCAGGCCACCAAGTGCCGCCGGGGTAATTTTTTCACCTTTTTTGATTTTCTCGTGTGCTTCTATAATCTTGGTATAGTAGCCATTGTCTTTAACGTCCAGCTCGGCTTCCCTGTGGCAGTTAATACACCATTTCATCGTTAGTGGTGAATATTGATAAATTTCTTCCATGGTATCAACCGGACCGTGGCATGCAAAACATACTGGCTCATTTGGCTGAAGTCCTTTTTCCTTACGGATAGCTTCTTCACCTACAACTACGTGTTGTGAGTGGTTGAAGTAAGCGAAATCTGGAAGATTGTGAACACGAACCCATTCAACTGGTTTTTCTTTAGATTTATCATAAGCCATTTTATCTGGATCGTAACCCAAAGCATTATAGATCTTCTGAATTTCCGGAGAAATGTTTCCGTCATTGTTGTCCCTGCCCTGAACGGCTTTGTGACAGTTCATACATACGTTCAGTGAAGGAATAGTCGCATTCTTAGACTTGAATGCACCTGAGTGACAGTATTGACAGTCAATCTGGTTAACACCTGCGTGTAGTTCGTGCGAGAACTTAATCGGCTGAACTGGCTGGTAACCGGTATGAACACCAGTATTCCACATACCCATCCAACCAAATGTGCTCAGGGTCACTACAAGACACAGGATAAAGAAGAAGATAAACTTCTTGTTTTTAAATAGTTTGCCTAATCCGGCAGATAACGGAATGCGTTCTGCCTCTACAAGCACAACACCTTGTTTCTGCAGAATCAAACGCTCCAGCATCTTAATTGCGCGGGCCAGTACCACCAACACAATGATGGAGATCAGGATCACTGCAATTACCCCTGCAATAGAGAAGTTTGAAACCTCTTGTTGCGCAGCAGCTCCGGCAGCTTCACCCTCTTTCTTAGGCTCTCCTGCTTTTACATAAGCAAGGATGCTTTTGATCTGAACTTCAGTTAGCGTCGGGAATGCCGTCATCTCTGCATTTGGATTCCACTTCGAAGCTTCGATCGCTTCTTTGTCTCCAGATGCAATTAGTGCCGGCGCATTGTGAATCCATTTAATTAAAAACGCTTCGTCTTTTGCAGCGACGATCGGCTGCAACGCAGGACCAGTTAAATCACGATCTAAAGCGTGACATGAAGTACAACGCTCTCTAAAGATGGTCCTTCCCTCTGTAACATCTTGTGCTTTTGAACCAGAAACTATTAAAACAGATAGAGCCGTAAACATGAATGCCGACTTCCAAACTCTTCTAATGATCAATGAGATATTCCTCATAATGAGTATTTTAATGCTTTTAATTAAAACTGTATGATTGATCTTGATATTTAATCGAATGCCTAACTATCAAAACGTGAACAAAAGTAAAGTTTATTAGTATACCAATGACAAATTAATGACAGCATTTTCAATTTATAATCATTCTAAACTAGGGCATAAAATGCCTTTAAAGCGCGGAAATCAGCAATTTTTGATACTTGCTGATTTCCGTGCAGCCTCTAAATCAGGCTTTAGATTTTGGTATTTTAAATTACTTTTTTAGTATCCATGCGAACATCAAAGGTACTACGATCGTCGCATCAGACTCCACAATAAACTTAGGCGTATGGATGTCTAGCTTACCCCAGGTAATCTTTTCATTCGGTACAGCTCCGGAATAAGATCCGTAAGATGTAGTTGAATCAGAGATCTGGCAGAAGTAGCTCCAGAATGGAATGTTCGGCATTTCCATGTCCTGATATAACATCGGTACAACACATATTGGGAAGTCGCCGGCAATACCTCCACCGATCTGGAAAAAGCCTATGCCTTTACCTGCACTGTTGTTGATATACCAGTCTGCAAGCCATCCCATATATTCGATACCGCTCTTCATCGTACTTGCTTTAATCTCGCCTTTCATCACGTAAGATGCGAAGATGTTACCCATTGTAGAGTCTTCCCATCCTGGTACTACAATCGGAAGGTTTTTCTCTGCTGCTGCAAGCATCCATGAGTTTTTTGGATCAATTTCATAATATTGCTCCAAATCACCGCTTAGCAGCATCTTGTACATGTACTCATGCGGAAAGAAACGTTCTCCAGCCTCATCAGCATCTTTCCAGATTTTATGAATATGTTTCTGTAACCTGCGGAATGCTTCTTCTTCAGGTATGCAAGTATCGGTAACACGGTTATAGTGGTTCTCTAAAAGATCCCATTCATCCTGCGGACTAAGATCTCTGTAGTTTGGAACCCTTTTATAGTGTGAATGTGCAACCAGATTCATAATGTCCTCTTCCAGGTTTGCACCGGTACAGGAAATGATGGCTACTTTATCCTGGCGGATCATTTCAGCTAGTGAAATACCCAACTCAGCAGTACTCATTGCACCCGCTAGGGTGATCATCATCTTTCCACCTTCCTCTAAGTGCTGCTCATATCCTTTAGCAGCGTCCATTAAAGCGGCAGCATTAAAATGAAGATAATTAGTTTCTAAAAATTGTGATACAGGTCCTCTAGTTGTGCTCATTCTTGGTCTTTATATTAATGCGCAAAAATAGGTAAATATTTTTTAATAGTGGAGTCAGGCATATACCTGCTTTTCAATAATTTATACCTAAACTCTTAATTTGAAATCTTGCCGCACCTGCCCTTTCTTAAAAAACACGAGGCCGATCCAGAATAAATCAACCGTTACGGTTACCTGAGGGTGTGCCTTTATTTCGCTCCAGGCCTCCTTCATACCGGCACTCCAATAAATATCGTCGAAAATCAGCATCGTGTTTTCATGCACCTTTGGCAAACACCACTTGAAGTAATTTAGAGTGGCATCTTTACGATGATTGCCATCAATGTATACGAAATCCAATTGCTCCTGCTCATCCAGAATACCCGGTAACAGGTGATCAAAATTGCCGACCTCCAGTCTGATATTCGCCAGCTTCAAGTCGTCAAAATTCTGCCTGGCGACCGCAGCAGTTTGCGGACAACCTTCTATGGTGATCACCCGGGCGGATGGAACCGCTTTAGACAAATAGGAAGTTGTGATACCCAGACAGGTACCCAGTTCAATAATAAGGCCTGGCTTGTTAAATTTGGCGAGCCGGTAAATAAGCTGCGCCAGTGCAGGGCTCTTAAGGGCATTTTTCGCAATTTGTTTAACTTTTTTGGTCCGATCCTTGTTCAAATGAGATCCGGCACCCAGGTCCGTAACCTGAATCATGGCATCGTCCTGCATCAACCTTTTACGTTGTGCTTCGATGACATGATAATCTTCTAACTGACGTTTATTATATATAACTTCATCAGCAAGTTTATAAACAAATGGGGAATGTGTACCATGCCTGGTTTTGGCAGTCAGGCGGTGCAATAAATAGTCCTTAATAAAAGTAAAAGCCATGTCGGCAAAAGTAGGGCAAACAATTCAAATAGTATAGCATGAATCACAGTACAGAAATTTACGCCTTGGTAAAACTTCTTGACGATCCCGATCCTGAGGTTTTTGAACACGTGGAGAAACGTCTGGTTGAGCATGGAAACGGGGTCATCGAATATCTGGAGAATGTTTGGGAAACTGCACCAGATGCAACCCTGCAACAACGGATAGAGAATGTTGTTCATCAGATTCAGTTTAATACTGTAAAAGAAGATTTAAATCTCTGGTACCAGAGCGGAGCGTTCGACCTGCTGAAAGGCGCGCTGATCGTAAACCGGTATCAATTTCCTGATTTGGATGAACAGAAGATGATCAATCAGATCGAGGAGATCAAAAGGGAAATCTGGCTTAACCTCCAATATGAGATGAGCTCCATTGAAAAGGTAAAGCTGATAAACCATATTTTCTATAATGTTTATGGGTTCCGGGGGAATACAACCAATCATACCGACCCACAAAACTCCTACATCAACCAGGTTCTGGATAGTAAAAAGGGAAACCAGATTTCACTGGCGCTAATTTACTCTACCCTGGCCCAAAAATTAGATATCCCGATTTATGGTGTAAACCTGCCACAGCATTTTATCCTGGGCTACCTGGATGAAAATAAACGGGAAGACCAGGACTTTGGCGTACTTTTCTACATCAATGCATTCAATAAGGGTGCGATATTTGGAAAGCATGATGTTGACCAGTTCCTGCGACAGCTTCAGCTTGAACCATTGCCCGGCTTTTACACACCCTGCAGTAATGTGGAGATTATCAGACGAATCATCCGTAACCTGATATCTTCTTACGAGAATTTAGGTGCGACTGAAAAGGTGTTCGAACTAAAGGAACTTCAGAACATCCTTAACAATACAAATCTCTGATAAGCATTCGGCGCCCTCAAGTTTTCAAATTAAATGCCTTCACGCATTATACCAGGCGGTATATATATCTTGATACCTTTACACGAAACGGCCTTTATGAAAAAAGATGAGAACCAGGAAGAAAATTATTTTGCCCGATTGAAGCAGCGGTTTTTACCAGATGGCCCAGATGACACAAAATCTCAAAAGTTTTTAAATAAAGTACTCTTCAACGCTGGGCTGGTACTATTTGGATTTATCAGTATACTGCTGGCGGCCGTAGCTGTTTTTGCATTGTGATAAAGACTCTGTTTGACCCGCTGTTTATGCTTTATACAGCAATATGGGGAACCATACACCTGTTTCGATCCATAGGTGCCCCATTGCCCTGGGTAAATGGTTGGCTTACCGATTTCATCTTTATACCTGCAGTTGCACATCTCTCATTAACATTCACACGGCAGATTGTCTTAAAGAGCAATACTTACAGGTATCCACTACGCCATCTAATTTTGGCGTGGATTTATGTATCCCTGGTATGTGAAGGTTTGCTGCCGGTAATCTCAGAGCGTGCCGTTCGGGACTTCTTCGATGTGCTAGCGTACCTGGGAGGCAGTCTGTTTTTCTATTTTATTCATCAAAACATCAGTTACATACCTCAGCGGGAAAAAAAGAGCAGTCCGATACGTTAAAAGATGTAGATTATAATCATCCATAATAATGCAATGCCTTTGCAGTATCCTGTATCAGCAATGCAGTATTATCAATGTATTTAAGTCGTGTCTTAGCAGTTTAAAATTCCATTAAGTATGCCTTCAGGAATTCGTTAAGGTCTCCGTCAAGTACACCCTGGGCATTAGATGTTTCGTAGTTGGTACGAAGGTCTTTCACCAGTTTATAAGGGTGCAGTACATAATTTCGGATCTGCGATCCCCATTCAATCTTCTTTTTCGATCCTTCAATCAGTGCAGTAGCTTCCATGCGTTTTCGCATTTCCGCTTCATAAAGCTGCGATTTCAGTAAACGCATGGCATTTTCTTTATTCTGCAGCTGTGAACGCGACTCCTGGTTCTTGATCACAATACCGGAAGGTTTGTGGTATAAACGAACTGCGGTTTCCACCTTGTTCACGTTCTGCCCACCCGCACCACCGGAGCGGAATGTTTCAAATTCTATATCCGAATCCTTCACATCAATTTCAATGGAATCATCCACGAGCGGATATACATACACGGATGCAAAAGATGTATGTCTGCGGGCGTTGGAATCGAACGGAGAAATTCGCACCAATCGATGCACACCGTTTTCGCCTTTGAGGTAACCGTAGGAGAATTCACCGGCAAACTGAAGTGTTACAGACTTAATACCTGCGACCTCGCCTTCCTGTGAGTCCTGTTCGGTAACTTTGTAGCCGTTTTTCTCGCCCCACATGATGTACATACGCATCAACATGGCTGCCCAGTCGCAACTTTCGGTACCACCAGCCCCTGCAGTGATTTGCATTACCGCATGCAGCTGATCTTCCTTGCTGCTGAGCATATTTTTGAGCTCTAAATCTTCAATAGCTGCAAGACACTTCTCGTATTGTTCCTGCATCTCTTCAGCACTGGCATCACCAGCAAGCATAAACTCGAAGAGCACCTCTGTGTCTTCCAACATGGCATTTACCTGTTGCCATGCATCTGTCCATACTTTCATACTGTTCAATGAAGCAAGGTGTTTTTCAGCCTTCCTGGGATCATCCCAGAAATCTGGCGCCAGCGTAAGCTGCTGCGCGATATAAATATCTTCTAGTCGGTTTTCGACGTCAAAGATGCCTCCTCAGCGACGCTACTCTGTCCCTTAAATCCTGTATTTGTTCTTTAGTCATATTTCAAAGTTATAATAATTCTGATAAAACAGGCATCTAAAGCGGTGCGTAATGATCCGCTTTTCAGTCGGAAATGGTTCGTGTATTGTTCGCCTGTTGTTCGCTTCGAGGCGAAGGAAAGGCGAAGGAAAGGCGAACGA
>DCLG01000043.1:11581-11791 GCA_002320935.1 Pedobacter sp. UBA1654
CGAACGAAAGGCGAACAAAAGGCAAACGAAGGGCGTAGCAATCTAAAGCTTGTTACGAATCAGATTATTACGACTTACCTCTTGAATTTAGAGCGCTATATTCTTTTAAAATCCCGTACTTAACAGAAGATTAGATTTTAAGTTCAGCCTGGTAATATTTCTTCCTAAAGTAGAATGCGAGGTTTACCAGCGCAATTAGTGCCGGCACTT
>DCLG01000052.1:0-2358 GCA_002320935.1 Pedobacter sp. UBA1654
AGCCATATTAGGACAAGACACGCCGCAGTGGCTTCGGATGAAACCCAGATCAAACCCACATGAAACCCACATGAAACGCACATCGCACACACAACCGCGTGGGTATGATGTGGGTCTGATCTCTGTCTGATGTGTCTGAGCACAGGCTTTGTTCCGAATGCGATAAATAGCTGTGTATTGGATGATCTATACAAAACATTTCTGCGGGCAAGTGTTATTTAATGAGCGTTACATCATCTATGTGGAACGCAAAAAAAGACCGACACTATGGAAGACAAACAAGCAGAAAAGCCCAGGGTAGCAGATCACCTGGCCAATGAACGAACCTTTTTAGCCTGGATCCGGACCAGCATCGGCGTGATGGGATTTGGCTTTGTGGTGGTCAAGTTTTCCTTATTTACGAGGGAGATCAGTTTTGCATTGGGTGCGACACGGAAGATGCCAGAGCCGGGCTATTCACATCTGATCGGGATCATGCTTGTGGCCTTAGGTGGCCTGATCATCGTGTTTTCGTATTTCCGGTATTTAACAACGCAGAAGCAGCTGGACAGGGGCGTTTACTATCATTCCGACCTTTTTGCCAAAATGACCACGCTATTTATTTTCCTGGTCTGTATCGCCTTGCTGCTGTATCTTGTTGAAACCCGATAAGCATGAAAAAGAAAAGGGGCAATGATCTTGATGATCATCACCCCTTAATCTAAATTAACGCTCTCATATACTAAAGCGTACGAATGCCGGTAATATTGTGTGGCATTGAAATTATTTTTCTACGCCTGGTACGGTAGGTGTATCTTTCTTCTTTCGGAAGATGGGGAAAGTCATCGGACTACGTGCAGGACGTTGGTCACCAAGCAGGATGCCCCATTGTTTAAACTGGCTGGTATGGTCGAAAATGATCTTCAATACGGCGATGATCGGCATGGAGAGGAACATCCCGGAGATGCCGGCAATACTTCCGCCGACAATTACGCCGAGAATGGCCATCAGCGCATTGATCTTGATTTTGGATCCCACAATGCGTGGCATTAAAATGTTGTTATCCAGGAACTGCACGGCGGCGATCACCAACAATACGGTAATTACGGGACCCAGCTCTGTGGAAGAAGTTAAGGTTAAAATGACGCCGATCACGTTTCCAAGCAATGCACCCACATAAGGGATCAGGTTCAGAATGGCGAAAATTACCCCGATCAGCAGGGCGTGTTTGATACCAAAAAGCATCAGTAAACCCCCAAGCAGAATGGTCATATAGGTGACCTGGATCAATAAGCCTACAAGGTAGTTTTTGATGATGGCTTCCGTTTCGTATATGGTTTCTTTCACTTGAGGATGATCTTCCTGCTGGAACCACATGAAGATGAAGCGCAGCAGAATGCCTTTGTAAAATAGCATCAAGTAGATGTATATGGGCAGTAAACCGACGAATACGAAGATGGAGGAAAGCGTTACCGCTGCACCGCTGGCCATTCCGCCGGCGTAGGTCATCAGCGCATCACTCTTTTTAGAGATGAAATCCATCTGTTCTTTGGTGGAGACATGTGTGATGCCGCCCACCCAGTCACTGAGGGATTTGATGTGCATCTCAACGTTCTCCTTGATCTGCGGGAAGTCTCTGACCAGGATGCCCATCTGGTTTACAAAGAAGAAGCCTATGGCACCGACTACAACAACCAGCAGCAGCAGGCAGAGTACAATAGAGATGGTTTCGGGGATGTTGCGTCTTCGAAAGAAGCGGAAGATGGGCAGTAGTACGAGGCTAATGAAAAAGGCCATCAGCAGGGGCATGATGATGTCGCGGCCCACGACCAGGACAGCGATTACGAGTACTAAACCTAATAATTCAATGGAACGTTTTACCGTTAGAGGCAAGTCCTTCATAAATGTTTTGCTTATTTCTTGGTTAACATAATCAGCTATGAAATGTTTCGGTAAATTTGGCGATTATATACCAGAAGAAAGCTATGATGACATCAGAACATACGATCGTTGCATTATCTACGCCGATGGGCATTGGCGCCATAGGGGTGATCCGTTTATCGGGCAAGGATGCGATCCATATTGCGAACGCTGTTTTTGCGGGTAAGGATCTGACCAAACAGGAGAGCCATACGCTGCATTTCGGTTTGATCAAGGATGGCGAAAGTGTGATTGATGAGGTGGTGGTGAGTCTGTTTGTGGCGCCGAAATCTTATACAAAAGAGAACGTAGTGGAGATCTCTTGTCATGGTTCCAATTTCATCATTCAGCAGATCATTTCTTTGCTGATCCGGAAGGGTGCACATGCGGCAAAACCTGGTGAGTTTACTTTACGGGCTTTCTTGAATGGTTCTTTAGATCTTTCGCAGGCAGAAGCGG
>DCLG01000052.1:2403-10150 GCA_002320935.1 Pedobacter sp. UBA1654
TCAGGCTGCACACCAGGTGGCCATGAACCAGCTTCGTGGTGGTTTTAGCAATGAGCTGAACGAACTGCGCGAGCAGTTGATCCATTTTGCATCTATGATTGAGCTGGAACTTGATTTCGCGGAGGAAGATGTGGAGTTTGCAAATCGTGATCAGCTGCAGGCTTTGATTTCCAGGATAAAACTTGTGATCAGCAAGCTCATCCGATCTTTTGAACTCGGGAACGTGATTAAGCAGGGGATCAACACCGTTATTGCCGGTCGTCCAAATGCTGGTAAATCTACTTTACTAAACGCTTTGTTAAACGAGGAACGTGCGATTGTAAGTTCCATTGCAGGTACAACGCGTGATACTATAGAGGAATTACTAAACATTAATGGGATCAATTTCAGGTTGATTGATACTGCGGGGATTCGTGAAGCGCAGGATGCAATCGAGGTGATCGGAGTAGAGAAGACCATGGAGAAGATCAGCCAGTCTGCTTTGTTGGTATATTTGTTTGATGCTGCTGAATTGTCGGTTACGGAGATTCTGTCGGATATTGCTCGCTTGCAGAAGCCGGGTGTTCCTTTTGTAGCAGTAGCGAACAAGATGGATCTGGTTGATCAGGATTCTCTTTCTTTGGCTTTACCGGAAGGTGTTCAGTTTATTTCTATTTCTGCGAGGGAAAAAAGTCATATAGATGATTTAAAGGATTTGTTGTACGAAGTAGCCGTAGGGGACCAGTTGACGGAGAACCATACCATGGTGACGAATATTCGTCACGTAGAAGCTTTGCAGCGCACTCAAGAGGCACTGGCTCAAGTGGAGCAGGGGATGGTGAATCCGGTGACTTCTGATTTTTTAGCCATGGATATCAAGCAGGCGCTTCATTACCTTGGGGAGATTACTGGGCAGGTGACAACGGATGACTTATTGGAGAATATTTTTAGTAAGTTTTGTATTGGAAAGTAATTAGCGATAAACAACAATAAGTAATACGTAGTAACATATACTAAAACCCTGATAGACATGATTTATCGGGGTTTTTTATTGCCCTATGATTTTTGGTATTTACTGATGTTTTGTATTTATTTGTATCTTGTTTTGTATTTTTTCAATGAGATACAAAAAGATACAAGGTTTTGGTGCTTAGGGGGGAGATGATGAAACATAGGGAAACACACAGAAACATAGGGAAACATAAGGAAACATGAGTTCGAATATTTTAGTTAAGCGGATTTGCGAAGAGTGTAGTGCGGTGTTTTTAGCGAAAACAACTATGACCCGCTTCTGCGGTATGAGATGTAATCGGAAGAATTACAAGGTAAGAGTGAGGCAAAAAAAGGTGGCTGCTAGCGACAAAGAGACGGCAGAAAAAGTAGCGCCAAAAAAAGCGACACTTCAGCAGGAATTTTTATCAATTAAAGATGTTTGCTTACTTTTAAGTATCAGTAGGACAACTTTATGGCGGCTAGCGAAAGAGAAAAAGATTACAGTTAACAAGATTGGTGATCGCTCGATTATCAGTCGTAGGGAAATAGATAATTTATTTTAAGCGTATGGACCAAAGAACATCAGTCAACCTGAGAGAGAAAAAACTAGCAAACGGCATGTTAGNNTAGGGAACATTTGAAGATCCGTATTTATGAAAAGCCAAAAACTGCTCATGAGAAAGAAGTAAACAGATTAGGTAAAGCCAAGGCTGATAGCCTTCGTTCTCAGCGGGAAATCCAATTCATGAACAAGAGCTTCGATTTTAAAGATAAGCTCTCTTCCAAAATGGACTTCCTGGCGTATTTCCTTGCTAAAGCCAGGAAACGCAATCAATCAAAAGGGAATTATGACAATTGGTATGGTGCTTATAAGTATCTGAGTTTATATACCGGTGGCCAATGTAAATTTGGCGATGTCGATGAAAAATTCTGTGAAGGCTTTAAAACTTTCTTAGGTACAGTGAAGTCCATTAAATCTGAAACAGTGGGCCTTGCTCAAAATTCACAAGTGAGTTATTTTAACAAGTTCAAAGCCGCAGTGAAAGAAGCATTTGAAGACCGCTTATTTTCCATAAATCCGATTCTTCGCGTAAAAGGTGTTCCTCAGGCTGAAACGCAACGAGAGTATTTAACACTTGAGGAATTGAAGGCCATCAACGAGACCGAATGTGATCCACCCGTTTTGAAACGTGCAGCTATCTTTTCGGCCTTAACTGGTTTACGTTGGTCGGACATGATTAAACTAACCTGGAGAGATGTGCAACATTCAGAGCAGGATGGTTACTTCATCAGGTTTATCCAGCAAAAAACGCGGGGAATTGAAACCTTACCAATACCAGAACAAGCTTATGAGCAATTTGGGAAGCCTGGAGATCCTGATGATCGCATTTTTACCGGTCTCAAATATTCTGCTTACACCAATGTGCAATTATCCAGGTGGATTCTAAGTGCCGGAATAACCAAGAAAATTACCTTCCATTGTTTCAGACATACATATGCTACATTGCAGTTGACAATGGGGACTGATATTTACACCGTTTCTAAGCTGCTAGGCCATAGACATATCAAAACTACTGAGGTCTATGGTAAAGTAATCGACAAAAAGAAAATAGATGCCGCTAACCGAATAAAACTATAGCTCTCATGGAAATTTTAAGACCTGATCCATCAAGATTATGCAATGAAGGTTTAAATATAAACGTCTATAAAATTTTGGAGAATGTCGGCGCTTATGATGTTTTAAGCATTGAATACCGATTAAGAAGTCTTCAAGTTGGCTATCGTATATTTTATAACTATGGCTTTTCTGCCAGCCAGTTTAAGGACTTTCATCATCAAAAAAGTAGGGTTAAATATCTGAGTGCTCTGATATATCTGTTTTGCATTGGTATGAGTATACCCTTATGGATGATCGATTCATCTTATTACTTATTTCTACTGCCTTTACTCGGAGGGATATTGGTGAATAGATTATATTTTAGCCAAAGATGGAAGGCTAATGTTTTGCATGTCAAGGAAATATTGGCGAATCCTGAAAACCTCAGAGCGCTAATGTTAATAGATCCAAATGATATGGAAGGTATTAGACTTTTTGCTAAAAAGTTATTCTGGATTGATTTAGAGGCGGTCAAAAAGGGTGAAATTGTAAGTAGTGAAGAACGTGAAGATAGGGATCAATTTAATCTTTCTGCAAAGANNAAGTCATTTAGTTTTGATTTGGAGCTGGTCAATAAAAAATGAAGTCCTAATTGGTGAAGAACGGGTTGATATGGAAGAATTTAGACCTTTTGGTATGAGGTCGCTTGGTGTTGATATAGACATAAGTGATAAAGATGAAACCTTAATTATTGAAGAACCGGAGATTAATTCTTCCGAAATCACATATGTTGACAACCGGCCAACCTTCAAAAGCATCTTCCTGAATGAGGAACTGTATTTGTTAGCCATTGAGAAACTTTCAGAATATTTTACCTGCGAGGGTCGGTTTATAAAGTTAAACAGAGGAAAGGCATATGTGATTGCCATTCTATATGCGCTAGAATACCAAGGCTATTTAAGGAAGAAACATCATGCCGTGGTAGAGATTCAACAAATAGCGTCAACCATCTTAGGTACCCACGTGAGTGTTGAAACTGCAAAATTTACTGAAAGAGTGATCAGGCCAAAATACAACAAGATTTTAAAATTACTTCCAGTTGTGTGATTTCGTACTTAGGTGAGGATTAGTTATGCTTTGATATTACTTTGTGAATTCCTGATGAATCAAAAAAAAATTTCTTATTAGAAAGAAAGCCGTTGCAGCTCTGAGTTTTTTTTAATCATAGGACATAAATCGGGAACGATAACTTAATGTTGGAGGCAAAAGGTCTGGAAATCTTACAGCTTATATAATGATGGCCAAGATATGCTGCAGATGTTTCACAGGAAACTTGGTTTTTAGCAACTGATCCAATATTGGGTCTCATGTTTTCCTTAGCTTCTACTCCGCGGTTTTGTACTTCCCATTCTATGGTCTCGTTGGTTTGGCGGTGATACTCTTTACCATTGAAAACAATCTTAAATAACAAGCGCTTTCCTTTTGGAAGGGCATAAGAATTCTGATGATAGGCATTCCAATTTTCCTGACCTTCGTCTGCTACCGAACAAGATAGTCTGAAACCTCTTTCCTCAATATCAAGGCTTGAACCATTCGGAGATCGGTGGACAAAGTCAAAAGAAAGGAGATAGTTCTTCCATTGGAAATCATGCTGTTTGTAGGTGAAGCCGTTTATGACGTAAGTTTCAATCTCTTGCTCGCCTTTGACCGTCTTATAGACATGATCTAGATATTCTTCAGGCAGGTCTAGTGTTCTCACAACATGATCACCGATCACAATCCCATTTGATGTAGCTTTGGACTGGAGCTTAGCCGCTAGATCGGTATGAAGACTTGTTGTTGTCAGTTCAGTGCATCCCGGTACACCATAATGGGACCAAAGCACTTCGGAATCATTACCATAGTCAATTCCAACTCTAATTTTTATTGGTGACAGGCCTTTTTTGAGGAAAATTTCTTTCAAATCCTTTTCTACAAACTGGCACAGGACAGACGCTGCGTTAAGTGAATTGATAATTGCATCATTTTGATGACGTCCTTTGCGAACGAATTGTACAAATACTGCGTCGCCCTGTAGTCGATGTATATGACCGCCAAAAAAGTTTGCTACGTGGATACACAACGTTAGCAATGAGTCTTTGATTAGCCTAACCTTCTTTAAATCATGTTTTAGTGCTAGTCGGGTGGAACCTTTAATATCGACAAACATTGACACACAATGATGGTAGAGATAGTCGGTGTAAGCTAATTCTACAAAGTCAGGATGAGAGCCTATAGTGATGTCATCAAAAGAACAGGCATTGGGACCGAATAATTTTTTAAGCCCGTCACGGTCAATGTTTAGTAATGCTTTATCTCCCTGAAGCTGTAGTCCAAATTCAGCGAGTTCATTCATAACTCCAATATTGTTTTCCATCCCTTTTAAGAGAATGTCCGAGGGCTTTGTCCTTTTCTGAAGTGATTGAGTCGTTGTGCCATAGTTGTCGTCAAGGATTTTCTCAATACCTGAAACGTAATTTTCAAATAGCTTCATATTTTATCGCAGATTATAACACCCACTAAACATGAAATTATGCCTACCTGGATGTAAATTGTAGTTGTTGCATATTCTAGAAATTGATATTTCCGTTTAAGACCTCCGCCCACTGCATAAATTTGTTTAGCTAAATCCTCCCACGTTTCGTCAGCCGTTTGTTTTTTAAGGTTTTCTGCATAATCATCAGGCGACTTGAATTCAGCAACAGACTTAAAAAATATTAGCGAATGATATTTTTCGGTTGAAGAATTCCCTGAATTTGTATATGGATACATTGCCCGTAGCACAAAAACCAAGCAAACAAGTCCTGAGATAAAAATAAGCAACAAAAGAATATTGAGGCAGGCGGCATGGTTGGTAGTCACTAACCCAGTTAAGGTCTTATAACCCGTCAGAATTCCTCCACAGATAAAAGTATTGAAAGCAAGCAGAAAAGCGGCTTTTGTATTCGATCCCGTAATATAGATGTCATATCGTTGGATTATCAGTTTGAGATGATCAATTGAAGGAGGCATTAATTTAATTATTAGTGAGGTCGAATATACAAATGATTATGTTGTTTTCGTGATTTTTAGGAGTTGCATTAAAAGCAGGAGCACTATCATTCAATATACTCGCTTACAATCACCTATTTGGAGACTTCAAACTAAGTGCAGATGATTTAAAAGTCACTATACGACTAATTGAACGCTGAAAACTACTTAATTCGTCAATAAGCCCTTCTTAGTTTTTAATTATCTCAGGTCAAGTTTATTTCCGTTTGTTTTCGTTTTGAAGGACTGCTTTCTACTCAGGCCTTTCGAGCACATTCTAAAAATGATTGTTTATCTTACTTACACTTTTTACTCTTTTCATAATTTGTACAAAGTGTAGAAGATCGTTTCCATTCTCTCTGTTATTTGCCGTTGTTAATCAAATACTTAGCAATATGGAAGATCTAATGTTCACATCACTAAAAAAAGAGGAACTATCTACAATCATCGAGCATAGCATTCGGAAAGTGCTAGCAGAAAACCCTCCCTCAAATTTCGAAACCAATCCAACTGACCTACTGAATATTGAAGAAGCGTCTTCTCTATTAAATCTAGCAAAGGCAACCGTCTATGCTTTAAGTTCCTCAGGTCGAATTCCGGTTTTCAAAAAATCTAAGCGGCTTTACTTCTCCAGGAGTCAACTATTGAACTGGGTTAAAGCCGGGTATCCTGGCAGATAGCGTCGGTTTGGGTAAGACCTTTTCAGCACTTGGCGTCATAAAATATTACGAAAAGCGGAATAAAGACGTCCTGGTTTTGTGCCCCAAGAAACTTGAGGCGAATTGGAACATGTATCGGTATAATGACAAGAATAACTTTTTAGCAGCTGACAGGTTTCGCTATGATGTTCTTTTTCATACTGATCTTTCTCGTGACAGGGGCATGAGCAACGGTAGAAATCTGGAAACAGTGAATTGGGGTACCTATGGGTTGGTTGTCATTGACGAATCTCATAATTTCCGAAACAACAATACCACGGAAGGAAAAGAGAACCGGTATCAAGGCCTTATGCGTAAAATCCTTAAGGAAGGCATAGAAACAAAAGTACTTATGCTGTCGGCTACGCCGGTGAATAATCGCTTCAATGATTTACGTAATCAGCTTGCATTAGCATACGAAGGCGATGCATCAAAAATAGACGAAAAATTAGCCACCAATAAAGGGATTGAACAAATTTTCAAGTCCACTCAAGCGGCATTTAATTTATGGTCGAAATTGGCACCGGCTACAAGAACAACTGAGAAGTTGTTAGAAATGCTAGATTTTGACTTTTTCGAAATCCTTGATAGCCTTACCATCGCCAGGTCCAGAAAGCATATTACAAGTTATTACGATACATCCGAGATTGGAAAATTTCCGCAAAGAAATAAACCCATCTCCATTAGGAGTAAATTGACAGAAGATGACAGACTTGATTTTAGTCAGATAGCAGATCGATTAGGTCTTCTGAATCTTTCAGTTTATACACCTTTGAACTATGTGAAGCCTAATCGGATAGCGCATTATGCCGCATTGTACGAAAAAAAGGTACAGGCAGGTTCATTTTCACAGTTTGACCGTGAGAAGAGTCTAAGAATTCTGATGCAGATCAATCTTCTGAAGCGGATAGAAAGTTCTGTAGATTCATTTCGCTTGACCTTAGAAAAGTTGAAAAATCAGACTCAAGATACGATTGCGGCAATTTCTAAAGGTCTGCAAAGCCCTTATACGAGTTTTCTTGATGATGGAGACGATGAAGAATTCGACTGGGAGGCCAATTGGGGGGATGAAGAAAGCTATATCGGAAATAAAGTCAAAGTTCATATATCAGATCTAGACCGCATTAGGTGGAAAGAGGATTTAGATGCCGATCTGGCCGTGCTATTGGGGCTTCTAGATGAGGTAAATCCACTGCAGGGAGAAAAGGATTTGAAGCTGCAATATCTTAAGCAGGCAATTAACGAGAAATTGAAGCGGCCTTTAAACCAGGGAAATAAAAAGGTCATTATATTCACCGCCTTTGCAGATACGGCGAATTACTTATATGATGAATTGAAGGACTACTTTAAGGAGGATCATGGCTTGAACTCTGCTTTGATTACAGGAAGCAAGAGATTGTCTACTGATAAG
>DCLG01000052.1:10198-15851 GCA_002320935.1 Pedobacter sp. UBA1654
CCAAAGGAAAGGCCCAGTTACATGCTCATCTGCCAGGTATTGATATATTAATTGCGACAGATTGTATTTCTGAAGGTCAAAATCTTCAAGATTGTGATTTCCTGGTCAACTTTGATATTCACTGGAATCCGGTAAGAATAATTCAACGATTCGGCAGGATCGACCGGATTGGATCTATCAATGAAAACATTACCATGGTTAATTTCTGGCCTGATGTTACGCTCGATGCTTATATCAATTTAAAGCAACGTGTAGAAAATAAGATGTTGATCAGTAATATGGCCAGTACTGGAGACGATAATATTCTACATGAGGGTGAACAAGAACTAGAATATAGGAAGATTCAACTTCAAAAATGACAAGATGAGGTGGTTGATTTAGAGGATCTACGTGAAGGGGTTGATATTACAGATTTGGGACTGAATGATTTCAGAATCGATCTATCAAATTTCATGAAATCCTATGGCAAACTAAAGAATATCCCGGAAGGTATCCATGCTGTTGCCAGCGCCGGAAGTACTCTAGAAAAAGGTATTGTCTACGTGTTGAAGAATGTCAATGAGGAAATCAATATTGATAAGATCAATCGCCTGCATCCTTATTACCTGGTATACATAAAAGAAGATGGCAACATTATTTATAACCATGTTGATGCGAAGAAAATATTAGATATCTTACGACGGGCCTGCAAAGGAAACCAGGAGCCATTGGAAGATCTTTGTCAGGAGCTGAAAGAAGAGACTAACGATTTTAGGGAGATGTCGAAGTATTCTTCCTTACTGAAAACTAGCATTGGCTCAATACTAAAAACTGAAGAGGAAAAAGAGGTTTTTAGTCTCTTTAAAGCTGGTGGTACCACATCCGCTCAGAATAAATTTAAAGGTATAGAAGATTTTAAGCTAATTTCTTTCATCATAATCAAATAGCATGTTTAATCTCCCAAAAGCTACTCAGGTTGACCAAATCATTGCTAAGAAGGTTGTTGATTCTTATACGAATACAAAGCAGAAAAGACTGTTTGTTGACGTAGTTGACAAGATCCAATGGACCAACAAGCTATCGGTCAATACAATAAACCTGGAAGGGCGGGATATCCAGGAACTCCAAATATTTGAGATCCAGCTGAAGGAGAAAAAAAATATTGCTGAATTGCTAGCCATTATTGACAAGGCAATATCATATCATATTATCTTTTTGCTGAAATATGGTGGAGAGGTTATGATCAGCACTTCAAAAAAGCATACTCATCCTGCAAATGAAAATAATGCTGTGATAGATTGGACTTTTAATTCTGAATGGATGAGGGAGGTGCCATATACATTGAATTTGAAGCAGGATATTGATTTTGTCTACACGGATTTTTGTAAGCAGTTGAGTGATGTGGCTGAAAGCAAGGTGAAATCTCTTGATGAGTTGATCCGGCAAAAAGAAAAGATCGTAACACTTGAAAAGGAGATTAAGAAGCTGAAAACGAAGGTTAAAAATTGTAAGCAGTTTAATATTAAGGTGGAGCTTAATTTGAAGCTGCAGGGGAAATTGAAGGAGTTGAGGGATATTGAATCAATCTGAGGTATGTTTTATCTCTCAAAATAATAACTGTATAAAACGGTCAAAAATTATACCTGTTGATAGATTAACAATAGATCTGTTTCGAATAAAAGCAATCAAGTTAGAATCGAACGAATCTGGTTCGACAACGCTAGTCGTCGACTGAGCTTGACGATCGTGTTAAGATCGGCGGTTAAACTCTACTTTGTGGTGTGCTTTTTTATGAATAAATGGTGTAGGTTGCGTCGGAATGTCAGCCCGCTGCAAGCGATAGTTCCATTAGCAGAGTGGCTTACTTTGCAGCGGAATGTCTGGTAACCTTTGCAGAGGAAAATCCTACTCTAATCAGGTATGTTGCTTCATTTATCTTATTGCAAACAAATGCGTATTTAGAGAAACCATAAAAATATAAAGTACTTATTATAGCGCCGGGTATACGCTGTACGGTGAAGATGTTGGCTTTTTCATGATAAAGGTGTAACTTCATTGCAGACGTTTAAAAAGCCCGAGAGACTTCCAATTTACTGCTTTAAATTTACATTTATTTACCCTGATCAAAAGTGATCTTTCATCCAAGCAGAGTGTTAAAGGTTATTCATCATGCTAGAAACGATGAAGTTACGTGAACGGGTGTAGTAATGTGAGGATAGTTATTGTAAAAACGCCAATGGTATGGTAATCATACTCTTATAAAAAGTTGAATTATCAATGAATAAAGAAGTTAAGCTATTTTTGGATGAATACTCAAGGGAGATCTTCCTTGGGAAAGCTGCATATTTTATAGGAAGCGGGATTTCGGTAGATTCAAGGATCCCTGATTGGTCTGGTTTGTTAAAGCCGTTTGCACAAGCTATTGGAATAAGCGAGCTTGACGGAAAGGATCTGCCGTTAATTGCCCAATACATCGTAAATGAAGGGTCTGCGAATAGAGGTCCTTTCATTAACAAAGTTGCTTCTAAGTTAAAGAAGAAATTTGCACCTAATAATTATCATAGAATAATTTCTAAAACTAAAGTAAGCACGATATGGACAACTAACTACGACAATTTGTTGGAACAGTCATTCTCTGGTCAAACGATAGACTTAAAGGTAAATGATGATTCAATTGGACAGTATGATGAAGGTTTTGACGTCGAGATAATAAAAATGCACGGTTGTGTGCATCATGACCCAAATAAAATGGTTATTACACAGTCAGATTATGAAGACTTCTTTATCAACCGACCTGCAATTTCCCAAAGGTTGAGGGTAGACTTGCTACAGAAGTCTTTCTTGTTTTTAGGATATAGTTATAGGGATCCGAATATTCAGAACATTATCACTGAGGCCAGGCGTTTAAGTGGGAATTTTGCTAGGCAGCATTATTTGATTACGAAAGTTAAAAAAGAAAGGGAATTCGAACTTTGGTGCAAAAATCTTGAAAGGTATGGCATAAAGGTTTTGAAAATAGATGACTTTGTTGAATTAGAAAATATTCTTGATACTTTATCTTTAAAGTCGCGAGGTAAAAGTGTATTTATAACCGGTTCACACAGAGAAGACGCGAACGTGGATGTAAATGAATTATGCAAGTTTTTGGCAGGACAACACGATGTAATTTTAAATGATGGGCAGTCCACAGGTGTCATGGCCATTGCTCGACAAGTTTACATCGAATCTATATTAGAGGAAAATATGGACATCCAGGATAGAATTCGATTCTTTCCCAATCCCTATGCAGCCAATCCGAGTTTTGCAAATAACCCAATGTTATTACCTCAATTGAAAGAGTGGAGATCATCTTTACTTAGATCGACACATGTTTTAGTTGCCTTTGACGGGGGGATGGGAACTGAATCTGAAATACAAGTTGCGTTAGAGATGGGGTGTATTATCATACCTTTTTTTAAAAATTGTCAATCGTTGACATGGAAGTTACTGGACAATAACAGTTTAACATCTAGATTAAACGGCATTGACGATACTTATTTAGCTAAGGTCAGTGGTAGCTTAGTTACTGAAACGGATTTAATAGCTCTTTTAACTAAAATATTCAATGAATAGCGTTTCGAAGAAGACAATACCCCTGACCTACAAACAAGGTGTAAAGAATGTAGGGAGAGAGGCCAAGACCTTGGTTTCAGTTCAAGTCGGCGCTACCTCAAAAAAAGATGTTTCGATTCAGTTAAAAAAAATTGAGTTAATATCCAAATTGAGCAAAAAAGATAAACCCGATATCATATCTGACCTTAGTTTAGAAAATAGTGAGTCGACTCTTTACAAGCATATAATTCGTGAGTTCCCAGAATTTATCGTTTCTACGCTGCCAATATATATGTGTAAGACATCATCTGGGGTGATTGAAGCTAATGAATTATTAACTACTGTAATTCAGCAGATTGAAGCGGGCGTTAGCTTCATAACTATTCATCCTACTATAACAAAGAATATAATGGACCTTGCGCTGAACAGATTGATGCCTTGGACATCAAGAGGTGGGGTGATGGTTATGAAAGACTTCAGTAAGCGAAACTTCGAGGGCGAAAACATTTATCTAAGAATATTAGACGAAATAATTTTTCATGCAAAAAGACACGGAGTTGCAATAAGTTTAGGCGCCGCCTTTAGGTCTGCAAATATTTTTGACAGCCTAGATGATTGCCAAATTGAGGAATTTAAGCTTCAAAAGAAAATTGCTGATTACATATACGAGCGAGGGGTTGGAGTAATTATTGAAGGCCCTGGCCATAGTTCCCCAAAGAATTTAAAAAAAATAGCTGTGTATTATGAAGAGATGGGATATCCTATAATGCCCTTAGGGCCAATACCTACAGATATTGCGATAGGACAAGATCATATCTCTTCGGTAATAGGCGCAACGATTCTAGGTATGTTCGGTTCTGTAGATATCTTAACTTCAGTGACGCGCGAAGAGCATACAGGAAAGATTCCCACAATTGAATCATCGATTGAAGCAATCAAGGCATCAAGAATTGCAGCACATGTACTCGNNACGCAGATGAAGAAGACAGAATCATTGTTGACTTTCGAACCGACCATCAAACATGTATTTACGGCAAGAAGAATTCGGGATGTAGCAGGTGTTCTCGTGTATGTCCGCTTGAGTTTACTATTTAGTTTACTGATTGTTTGTAGTATCGAATAGATTCTATATATTTAGTAGAGAACATTGATCGCCATGAAGTGGGTAACCTCTTTGAAGAATGCTTACCATAATGAAAACAATTTGAACGTTAACACATTAGGCCTAGAATTAGCTTATATTATTAACTCATGTCAGAAGCAGTAATAACATCGGCCATGTTAGGAGTGTTTGGATTTGTCTTAACATTTTATTACCAGGATAAAAACACAAGACTAGCACGAGATAGAATGAACAAAGAGTAGTTTACGGAATTCAACAGCAGGTATGATGACCTAGATGACTACCATTTGAAAATAGAGGAAACGTGTCAAACCCCAGAGCAACTTGAATCCAATTATGAGTTGAAATGTAAACTTATCGACTTTTTTAACCTCTGTGCTGAAGAATATCATTGGGCTAAAAGTAAAAGACGAAGTGATCGTCAAATATGGACCGTGTGGCATTCCGGTATGAATAGTTGGTATAGAAACGTGCCTGTCATTAGAGCTGCTTGGAAAAGTGAAATAGAAAAATATAGTTGTGAGGCCTATTACATTGAGCACGAGAATCATTTTTTTTCAGAGCAAGATTGACACCACGCAAAAATTTAACGTAGTGTCTCGAATCTCATGGAAGCAGAACAGAAGTTAAGGGCAACCCTACTTTATTTCAAGGATCTGAAATGTAGGTTTCCTTCTTTCCAAACAATCCAGAACTTTAAGTATAACAATTTAAGAGAACAAATTAGGTTTATCAAAGGGTTTTTTCAAACAGTTTAATTCCAAAGAGCAGTTCAGGAATTCCTTCAGGAAACGTTCAGCAGGGTGTTGATGGAATGTTGGAAGGGGAGCTTGATGATCAGGTCGGTTATGAGAGGCACACACCCGAAGGTCGTGGAAACGGCAATTTCTGCAATGGTTACTGTACCAGTCATTTTCTTGCCGACATATAAACCAGCTAATGCATCCTTTTTGAAGCTCT
>DCLG01000087.1:0-3544 GCA_002320935.1 Pedobacter sp. UBA1654
CAACACCACGACCACCGATAACCTGACTGCCGCCTTTGCCGCCACCTTTTCTGATGATCAGGATAATAATGACAATGATGATGATTATGGCAGGGATAGAAGTACTGTTGTCGCGTTTTTTAGCACGCGGATTATCATTCTTGTATTCCCCTTTTACCAGCTTCATCATGGAGTCGGTACCAGCTTGAAGCCCTGCATAATAGTCTCCCGCTTTAAAGGCTGGTTTGATGTCTGTTTCTATGATCCGGTTGGTATAAATGTCAGGTAGGGCACCTTCTACACCATAGCCGGTTTGTATGGAGATCTTGCGATCGCCCAGGGCAACCACAATCATGATTCCGTTGTTTTTCTGGGCTCCACCAACACCCCATTTACGGCCTAATTGTAAGGCGTAGTCATTGATGTCGTTTTCACCAACGGTTTTTACGATAGCAATGGCAATTTGTGTAGAGGTTGAATCGTCAAAAGCAACCAGCTTGTTTTCCAGTTGTTGTAATTGAGACGATGATAAGGTTCCTGTATAATCATTGACCAGTTTAGTGGGCTTCTCAGGTAAGTCCTGCCCAAAAACAGTTCCACAGCTAAGCGCCAGTAAAAAAGCTATTACTAGTNNTCATCTGTTGTATATTTTGATTTAGTGATGAAGCTAACATGATCTTAGTCATGACTCTGTTCGTAAGATCATGCGGTTTCATAGCTTGTTAAAATTTGTGTTTGTCCATATCAATGATGTCATCCGGCAATTCGTTTACATCATCGTGCGCAGTAGGGAAGTAGGCAGCAAGCTTTTCACCAGCCAGGGTAACCCCGGCAATGATACCACTGGCATAGCTTCCGCTGGCAAAATGGGCTTTCATCGCAACCTGTGTGGTCTCCCAGAAATCTTCAGGTACTACGCGGTTTATTCCGCTATCGCCTATAATGGCGAACTTATGATCTATGTAAGCCAGGTAGATCAGGACGCCGTTCTTCTCGGAAGTTTTATCCATGTCCAACTTAAAAAAATATTCAGTTGCCCGGTCAAATGCGTCCGTTTTACAATGTTTTTCGATCGCTATGCGGATTTCACCGGACGTTAGTTTTTCGGCCTCGGCAATTGTGGCTGCAATAAGATCTTGTTCTTCTTCTGTGAAAATAGCCATAATAGCTCTATAATAAAGATAAGGGTAAGGCTGGCTTACAAGAAACCAGCTTTACCCTTACCAAAAATGATCAATAAATTAGAATTCGATTTTAGGTGCATTCTGCGCACCAGCATCTGCCTTAAATGCAGCTTTCGGTCCAAATCCAAATAGACCTGCAGTCAGGTTATTCGGGAATGATCTTACTTTGGTGTTGAAAGTTTGTACCGACTGGTTAAAGTCACGACGTGCAGTAGCGATTCTATTTTCTGTTCCTTCTAATTGCACGGAAAGATCACTAAACTGCTGCGTTGCACGTAGCTGCGGATAGTTCTCTGTAAGCACCATTAATCGGCCTAAAGCCTGACTAACCTGTCCCTGTGCATTCTGGAACTTTTCGATGTTTTCAGCAGTTAATTTGTCTGGATCTACAGTAACCTGCGTAGCTTTTGAACGTGCTTCAATAACTTGCGTTAAAGTAGTCTGCTCAAACTTCGCCGCACCTTTTACGGTACTAACCAGGTTTGGAATCAAATCAGAGCGGCGTTGGTATTGTGTTTCTACCTGACTCCATTTGGTTTTAACATCCTCATCCAGTTGAACTAAATTATTGTAGCCACTGCAACCGCTGAACACTACAAATAAAACCAGAATACCTACAACTACTAATACGATTTTTTTCATGTCTTAAAAATTAATTAAATGAAGTTTGAAATTTTAGCTTCACCTCTAACATTGGATTATCCATGTTAATATAATCTTTAAGAATCAATTTCTGTACCTTTGTTACAATTCAGGATAAAAACCTGACAGGAATATGCTAAAAGACATTGAAATCAAACTTTCTCCGGAAAATCTGGACAACAAGACCGTAATTTTGCACACTTTGGCAGTTGCGCTGAACATTAAGTCATCCAGAGTCTCCAATTATAAAATTCTAAAAAGATCTATTGACGCCCGGTCGAGGCAGGTAATTTACTGTTTGCAGGTTCGTGTTTTTATTGACGAGCAACCTGAAGTGACAGCCTCCGTCNNATGTTAGTGGAAAGAAACCGGTCATTATTGTCGGCGCTGGTCCTGCTGGCTTATTCGCCGCATTGCAGTGTATCCAGAATGGATTTAAGCCAATTGTACTAGAACGCGGAAAGGATGTGAAGCAGCGGCGCCGGGATCTTGCAGCCATCAATAAACAGGGACTCGTAAATATGGAGTCGAACTATTGTTATGGTGAAGGTGGAGCAGGGACCTATTCAGATGGTAAATTATATACACGTTCCAATAAACGAGGTGATGTAAATCAGGTGCTGGAAATTTTTGTTCAGCATGGTGCTACAGAAGATATCCTGATAGATGCACGGCCACATATAGGCACAAATAAACTGCCGCAGATCATTACTGCAATTCGGGAAACGATTCTGGAGGCTGGGGCTGAAGTGTTGTTTGATCGTAAAGTTACCGATCTGATCCTTTCTTCTGGAAAGATCAAGGGTGTGGTTGTTAACGGTGAAGAGCAGGTGATGGCAGATGCCGTAATTCTGGCAACCGGACACTCCGCACGCGACATATACGAACTGCTGCACCGTAAAAACATACTTGTGGAAGCGAAGCCATTTGCACTTGGTGTAAGGATTGAACACCCTCAGGCTATAATTGATGCTGCACAATATCATTGCGATGTGCGCAGTCCATTTCTTCCTCCGGCAAACTACAGCCTGGTAGAGCAGGTTGAGGAACGTGGGGTATTCTCCTTTTGCATGTGCCCGGGAGGGATCATCGCGCCCTGTGCAACGTATAAAGAAGAGATCGTGGTTAACGGCTGGTCGCCATCAAGGCGCAATAATCCTTTTGCAAATTCAGGAACCGTTGTGCAGATTAATCTGAATGATGTACCCGGAACAGATCCCCTGCGGATGATGAACTTCCAGGCAGAAATTGAAAAGACAGCCTTCAGGCTTGGTGGGGGTGACTTGGTTGCACCTGCACAGCGGATGGTAGATTTTGTTGAGAACCGCTTATCGGTCGATCTTCCCAAGAATTCTTATCTGCCAGGAACTAAAAGTGCGATGCTTAGGGATACTTTGCCTGATTTTGTATTTACCAGTTTACAGCAGGCATTACCTCGCTTTGGAAAAAAGATGAAAGGTTATTATACCAACGAAGCAATTTTAGTGGGCGTAGAGAGTAGGAGTTCATCGCCGGTGCGCATTCCACGTGATAAGGAGACTTATCAGCATCCCCAGGTGCAAGGGCTTTTCCCTTGTGCGGAAGGTGCGGGTTATGCTGGTGGAATTGTTTCTGCCGCAATTGACGGTATCAACTGTGCAGATGCCATTCTGAATTGTCAATAAAACTTTAATTTAGGGGACTTGTTGTTAAGCATAGACTGATTTCAGTTGTGTTTTATAACCCTTATCTATACTGTA
>DCLG01000087.1:3607-3831 GCA_002320935.1 Pedobacter sp. UBA1654
CTCAGATGCTTAAAGCGAAAGGCCACGATATTATCAATATAGGTATCAAGAATGGTGCTGTTGCTGGTGTCGAGATTGAAAAACCTGGTCAGATTCATCAGGATGTGCATACGATTACGATGTATGTGGGTCCACATTTGCAGAGCGAGTACTATGACTATATATTAAAGACTAATCCGAAAAGGGTGATTTTTAATCCAGGTACGGAAAATGATGAACTTGAG
>DCLG01000100.1 GCA_002320935.1 Pedobacter sp. UBA1654
AGTGGCGCGGTATGCACCTGGATGTGTCCAGGCATTTTTTTACACTGGATTATCTGCGTAAGTTCATCGACCTGATGGCGCTGTACAAGTTCAATAAGTTCCATTTACATCTGACCGACGATCAGGGCTGGAGAATTGAGATCAAGAAATATCCTAAGCTTACCGAAGAAGGCGCTTGGAGAAGCTTCAATAATCAGGACTCACTTTGTATTGAGCGTTCAAAAGAAAATCCAGATTTCATTATCGATCCAAGGTTTATCGTAGAAAAGAACGGAAAGCAACAGTATGGCGGGTTCTATACCCAGGAGGAGATGAAAGCACTCGTGGCTTACGCAGCTTCAAAGCACATCACCATCATTCCAGAAATTGATATGCCAGGCCACATGATGGCGGCCATCAACAGCTACCCATTCTTAGTAGGTGCCGGAGAAAACAAGTGGAATGAAGTCTTTACCACGCCGATCAGCCCTTGCTCGGACGATGTGTTTAAATTCGCAGAAGACATCTTTTCTGAAATCATTGACATCTTCCCAAGCAAGTACATCCATGTTGGGGGCGACGAGGTAGATCGCAGCAGCTGGGAGAAGTCGCCGGTATGCAAGGAATTCATGGCCAGACACGGACTGAAAACCTCCGCGGAACTGCAAAGTTATTTCATCAACCATATGGAGAAGTATTTCAATTCGAAAGGCCGTGAGCTGATCGGTTGGGATGAAATCCTGGAAGATGGGATCAGCTCCACGGCGATGGTGATGTACTGGCGCTCATGGGTGCCAAATGCACCTGTAAAAGCCGCCAAGAATGGCAACAAAGTAATCATGTCCCCAGGCAATCCCCTGTACTTTGATGCGGACCCGGATCATACTTCCGTGTACAATGTGTACCACTTTAACCCGATTCCGAAAGGCTTAACCGCTGCGGAAGAAAAAGGCATCATCGGCGCACAGGCCAATACATGGACGGAGAAGATTCCTTCAGAAAACCGTGCAGAATATATGATCTACCCACGTATGACCGCGCTTGCGGAACGCTTGTGGACCAACAAGGATATATATACCAGCTACCAGGAGCGCCTTGCAGAGCACTTTCCTAGGTTAGAGGCCCTAAAAGTAAACTACCGTTTGCCAGATATTCAGGGCTTGGTAGAGCGGAATGTCTTCACGGATGTAACAGAGCTGAATCCAAAGAAACCTTTGCCGTCACTCACTTTAAGGTACACCACAGATGGTACACAGCCTACGGAAAAGTCGGCGGAACTTAGCAAGCCGCTTGTTATCCGGGACAACCTGAATGTACAACTTGCCGCGTTTAGCAGAACCGGCATCAGAGGCGATATCTACAAACTGGAATACAGTAAGCAGCCTTTAGCGGGCGCTGCGAAGGTGAGTAATGCCAAGCCAGGTTTGGCATGCGCTTATTATCCGGGTGCATATGAAAGTGCAAAGCTGATGACTGGCCAGCCAAAAGCCACCTACATTGTTAATAATGTAGAAGTGCCGAAAGAAGCCAATGCGCCGAGTTTTGGTATAAAATTTAGCGGTTACCTGAACATTCCTGAAGATGGTGTTTACAGTTTTTTCTTAACTTGTGATGACGGGGGTATCCTGCGCGTCGGACCAATGGAGACGGTGAACAATGATGGCTGGCATCCGCCAATAGAGAAAAGCGGACAGGCAGCATTGAAGAAAGGGCTGCAGCCGATAGCGCTTGATTTTGTGGAAGGTGGCGGCGGTTATACGCTCAAGCTGAAATATAGTCTGAATGGCTCAGCACCGGTTGATGTACCATCATCGTGGCTGATGCACTAGTCCTCCCTGACCCCACAGCATTATCTAACCAAATATAAACATGACAAAGAATAAATACCTGTTACCACTGGTGATGATCACCTCCCTGTTTTTTCTGTGGGGCTTTGCCTATGGATTGCTGGATGTCCTGAACAAACATTTCCAGGAAACATTGAACATCACCAAAAGTCGTTCTACCTTATTACAGGCCGCGTATTTCGGCGCATACTTCCTGGTTGCGCTGCCTGCCGGCCTGTTTATGAACCGATATGGTTACAAGCGGGGCATCATCCTCGGCCTACTGCTTTATGCTGCCGGCGCCTTTGTATTTTATCCGGCATCCGAAGCTTCTAGCTTTAATCTATTTCTGCTGGCCCTGTTCATCCTGGCTTCAGGACTGGCCTGTCTGGAAACAGCCGCGAACCCTTATGTCACCGTGCTTGGTGATCCTGAAACTGCCACGACCAGATTGAACCTCTCGCAATGTTTCAACGGTGTAGGCTCCTTCTTGGGTCCGGTAATCGCATCTTACCTGTTCTTTGGAGAAACAGCAGCTACGGACAGCAACAATCTGGATTCCGTAAAGATGATCTACGTGATCATTGGTATTCTGGTGCTGGTTGTTGCAGCTATTTTCATGCGCACGACCTTACCGGAAATCAAGGANNATAGCAACTTCACGCTGGGCCTGGTTGCGCAATTCTTTTATGTTGCTGCACAGGTGGGTATTGCCGCTTTATTCATCAACTACTGTACAGAGAGCGGTGTAGATATGAACAATGCTTCGGCGGCTAAGTTCCTTTCGATCGGACTCATCCTGTTTACCATTGGCCGATTCGTTGGGACCAGCCTGATGCGGATTATGCCAGCCAGCCAGCTGCTTGCCATCTATGCACTGATCAATGTGGTTCTAAGCGCGGTGGTGATCAGTCAGCAGCAATGGCTTTCTGTTTACGCGCTGCTGGGGCTGTTCTTTTTCATGTCCATCATGTTCCCAACCATCTTCGCTTTAAGCATTAAAGACCTGGGGAAACATACCAAAAAGGCATCTTCATTTCTGATCATGTCCATTGTTGGCGGGGCCATTGTGCCGATGGCTATGGGCCTTCTTGCCGATCAGTATTCCACTGCTACTGCATACGTTATTCCCCTAATCTGCTTTTTAATCGTGTTCTATTACGGGTTGAAAGGCCATAAAGTAAAAACTGCCATTTAATATGAATAAATACTGTTTCGCGCTGGATCTGAAGGACGATCCGGAATTAATCCAAGCATACGATGAATGGCACCAGCAGGTCTGGCCGGAGATCATTACCAGCATCAAAGATGCAGGCATCGCCAATCTTGAAATCTACCGATACGCCAACCGGCTAATGATGCTCATGGAAGTAGATGAGCGCTACAGCGCTGAGCGCAAAGCCGCCATGGATGCCGCTAACGAGAAAGTCCAGGAATGGGAAACCCTGATGTGGAAGTACCAGCAGGCACTGCCAGGGGTAAAGCCCGGCGACAAATGGGTCATGATGAACAAAATTTTCGAACTGTAAAATGAACTACATTAAAATAGATCCCAAAGACAATGTCCTGGTTGCTTTAACCGATCTGGCCGAAGGCACCCTGCTTCAGGTTGATGGCAACGTATTGGTGATCCAGGAACAGATTCCTGCCAAACACAAGATCTTTATGCGGGATA
>DCLG01000097.1:0-4729 GCA_002320935.1 Pedobacter sp. UBA1654
TGCGAATTCTTCCCGGTATTCAGCCAATGCTGGGTCGTCCCCTACATAGACAATTTCAGGAGTGGCATGTGGAATCCCCAAGGCGTCCGCCAAGGGTGGTACAATCAGCGCTCCGAACGGATGACCGGTGGATACCTGATCTTGCACAATGTCTCTGGCAATAGTTGTTTTGAGCCCTTCAGGCAATGCGCGATCGGGATATTTTTGTATGGTCCGTAATACCCATTCCTTACCTGTGGGATCTACAAAACGTAAAGATTTGGTCTGGTTACCACCGCCAAGCTTGGCGATTTTCAAACCGCCCTTTTCTTTAGCGATATTCAGAACCCGCAACTTTACAGGAGTTGCCCATAGGCTGCGGTAGTTCTCACCAAAAAACTTGCGGTGTAAAGGACTTACGGCATCATATTCTGGTGCAATGGGTTTAATGATGAAGGGCTCCGGCTGGTACTGTTGTCCAAAGCTAAGTATGGGTGAAAATATGCAAAGGAATAATAGGAACTTTTTCATTTTTTACGTTTCATAAGGGATGGCGGTCTGAACGGTTACCTAGTTGTCGATTGCTTCGAGGTTCAGGCTTACCCGTAGTGCTTTTAGTCCTTCGACGCCCTGAAGTTCCTCGATGTCTACAAATTCCACGTCATTTTTAAGGATGTTTTGTGTAGCCAGAATATTAACGTAGTTGAGGTATTCCTCGGCTTCCCATCTGTTCATATAAACAATCGCAATCTTACCTGGTTGTGTTAGTCGCTCTTCTGTGAATTTAATATGTGCTTTATCAATACGTTTCTTAACCAGCTGATAGCGGATATTGTAGCTGCCCTCTACGTCAAAACGTTGCTCATCTGGTCTGAAGCTGATGTCGATAAGCTTCTCATGTACGAAGATGAGTTGTGTGGTTTGTAGCGGGACCGCTAATTCGGGTGTNNAATATTGGCTACTGCAGTCAGGTGTTTAAATCTAAATACCTGCAGCAGGTCTGATGGCATCGACAGGTCCGGAGCAATAGACTGCCCAAGATAAATGTCAAATTCCACTCCGTCTGTTCTGAACTTTTCAAAATAGCAGGGGAATGTAGTCTGTATTTCTGCATTAAATTCGTCAAGCGTGGCATTTATGCTTCGGTTAAGTGTCTGCATGCTATGTTCGTACAGGTTCCGGTTCTGGTATAAGGGGCCATTGACCGTAGCTTGCTCAAAATAGTGGTCGATGATGTGCCCGACTTCCGGTCTTGCTTCTTTTAACAAACGTAGATATGGTGGCAGCTGACGGATGAGATAATCTTCAATCCGGACGATCTGCCGGTCGCTCAGGTGGATCTCTTTTTTGTAATTCCAAACCTCTTCCTGATCGGGCAAGTTTCTAATCACATTTGTTTTTGTCGCCTCCGTGATCGCAGAGAAAGTTTTTTCCAGTAATTTAAAGTGGGTGTTAAGATCCTGCCGGATGGCGAGGTTTCTTGAAATGCTGGAATCTTTGATATCTATTGCTGCATAAAAGGGCTGAACATCCTTGAACATGATCGGTTCCATAGGCAAGTCTTTCTCCTTGCATTCAAATCTGAGGTAGTTGTAAGCTGCCTGATGGAAGCGCCATTGTACCGCAGGCTGAATGGCGGTAAATTTACTGGTTATTACCTTTGTAATCTCATTATTGAAGTCAGTGGTAATGTTGTGAAACAACTGCGCGAGCAAGGGAAATGCTGCCTCGATCTTAGAGAGTGTTTTTGTAGTCAGGTACCGTGGATTCTTTGCATAAATTTCTAGGCAACCCGCCAGATTGCCGCTATAATATAATGGAAACAGGGCATAAGATCGGATGCCGCTTCTACTCAGTAGTTTCAAAATTGGGTATTCCTGCTGTTCCTGTTCCAGTATTTCGGGAAATATTAAGGTTCTCGGATGCTTTAGGTAATCTTCTATCAGCAGGCGGGCATTGCCGGCACTTTCCTGCTGGTTTACGTAGGTTAGCAGGATGCTCTTAAAGCTGGAGTGATCATCAAGCACCGTTTTCCCGCTAAGGGTGATGTAAGGAAGTATCCCGAATTCCAGGGCATTAGTGCCAACTATGGTTTTTAGTGCCTTAGAGATGCCCTGATCATAGCTTCCTGTGGCACACTCATTATGGGCAATGATTACATCTTTCAGCGACTGCAATGCATGGCTTGCAGTTACATCTATCATCTCAACCACAGCAAATCCTTCGAGTTTAAACCGGGCTGGGGGCAAGAGACGTTGCAGCAGATGCAGGGTGTTTGTTTCACCTGGCAGGTCGTCCTTGAAGTCTTCCAACTTGATTTTTGGCAGTTCCATGTCGGTCTGGATACGCACGAAACGATTATTAATGTGCAGCTGATAGTACTTAAGCAGCTGCGTTTCCGGGTCTACATGTGACTTGATGGTGAAGTGCCAGTTAGACAGGCTGATGTCATAGTATTGCTCCAGAAGAATGTCGTAGAAGTTTTTGAGCAGACTCTCCTGCATATCTTTAAGGGTGGGCAAGTTCAGCCCGNNGACTTCAGTTCCTGACTTAGTGGATCAATTAAAACGTTGTAAAATGTTGGTGTTCCGAAGTGGAAGGTCGCGGAAAGTGGTGCTGAAAGCGCCCAGAGATGTTCCGATTCTTCTGCCAGAATTGGATTTAGCGAGGTATAAATCAGTTCAAACAGATGGTGGTATTTATTCAGGTTTTCAGTCTTAACAGGCTCTTCCAGCTCCGGAAACTTTCTAAATTGCTCCAGCAAATAGCTGAAGATGTTCCGTTTGGCTGTCTTTTCCAGATGGATTCTCTTTTCAAGGTAAGCTATGAAGGGCTGTAATGAAAATTTTGTGTCCACACCAATGAAATCTGGTGTCAGATCAGCGTATTGCCTGGTTAAATCAACCGTAAGTGCTTGCATTTAGATATTTTTTAACGGTTCCTTATTCCACGTGTCTGATAAAGAACTAATCTTGTAGAACCGTATAATGTTTTACAAATTTAAACGATTCCCGTATTCCACTCGCCTGCTCTTCATAAAATCTGAAGCTGATGCTTTTGTCTGAAAACAGATCTGCAACTACATATCCCTGGGTTGCTTTGCCATATAACAGATGTTTGCCTTTTACAACCTGGCTGGTTTTTGTGCCTGCACCACTCACAATCTGGATCTGATCCGCTCGCTTTATGAATTGTAAACCGTGATCGTGGCCAGCAACATGTATCAGGTTGGGAATGCCTGAAAATGCAGCGTCCACACTGCGGATCATCTCCTTATAATGCTTGTTTTTTATGTCCTGCCGGTTAACAATGGTATTCCTTATCAGTGGATAGATAGAACCTACAATTGGTAGTGGTATATACAAGTTTTTGTTTACGTCACGCAAAGGGAAGAGGTGTTGCATGAGATTAAAGTGTCCGCCATGCGCACCGTAGGTTTGAAACGGATGATGCGCTGCAAGCAAGATGATCTGGTCTCTATTGCTTGCAGCAAGTTGCTTCATCTTGCTGATGATTTCCTCCTTACTGTTGCAGTCACAATTTGCTTCCCCGCTGGCTTTATGATGCTTGAAAAGCCACCACTCACTGTCGAACGCCACGATAGAAAGATTCGCGTTAATATTGAGCAATACCGGCCCCGGGCAGCCATTTGCCGGGACCATATGCAGGTCAGCATCTTGCTGTTGTTGCAGAAAATTGGTTTGTGCCACAATTCTTTCCAGCCCCTGCTCGCCCGACTTGTCCCAGTCGTGGTTGCCAGGAATGAAATACACCTTCGCACCCTGTTTTCGCATAGGTCCGAACTGTGATCGCAGGATTTCCTTCGTTTCTATTTCCTCCGGACTGCCGGGTAAGCCCAAGCCTTTCGGATAGATGTTGTCGCCGAGGAATACAGCTGTTGTTTTTCCTTGCAGCACCTGACTGGCAGCATGGCTGATCATCTGACTTTGTTTCCGGTCAATCTCTCCGGCATCCCCGATGAAAATTATTCTGGATACCACTCCCGCGCTATCTTGGGCCTGGCTGCCAATGCTGAGCAGGAGCAGCAATAAGAGGTTTAGCAATTTCTTCATCTGCTTCAGTTGGTTTGCTTATCGCTTTTTTGAGGTTTAAACTTTAGAATATTGCCGTTAGAAATTTCATCTCCTTCATTGGAGATGTAAAGGTTTAGATCTCTATCAAAGGCAATACCTTCCGGTTGATTGAAAGTTGAACCATCAAGTTCGTAAACGCTTTGGATCTTCCATTCTGGATCTGCCACCACCAATAGCTTTTCGGCCGATGAGAGGATGTACCAGGCCCGGCTAACGGGATGTCTGGTTATTGCAGAAACCTTCAGACCGGACTTGATTTTGAAGCCCATGTTTTCTACTGCATGCTGATCGAAATCGAACTCGGAAATGGTACCCAATTGACGAGTGTCAGGGTTTATCTTAATTCTGAAGCCCAGTGTTTTTCTTTTCTTCTTACTGGCGCTTTTTGTTAAAACGTATAGTACTTGTTCCTGTCCATCTGCATAGAGGCTTTCGTATTCCGCCTTCGGCAGAAAATCTTCCCACGTGCGCGCTGTTATGCTGATATCTCCCACAGCGGTGTTCAGCGGTAAACTAAAGATATCCCCGGAGCTTTTGATTACATAAACATGGCCATTGAGTATTGCAAGGTCTTCGTAATCACCTCTTGGTCCGAATTTGCTGCTGACTGCTTTTTTGTTCCCCCATTCCAGCGAAAACAGCCGGCCCTCTTCATC
>DCLG01000097.1:4796-6632 GCA_002320935.1 Pedobacter sp. UBA1654
AAATCGCGTAAATGGTAGCAGGATCGAAATTATTGAATGCTATTCCAGAGACTTCAAGCAAGCTTTCAGGCATGTTAAATTTCTCTCCTGCGGTAAAATCATAGCCTTCAGGATTCCGCGCAACGGGCTCGGTACCAGGCTTACAAGCAAGTAAGGATACAATACTTGCCAGTACTATTAACTTTAAAGTTTTTGAAAGTAGTTGTTTCATGACTGTTCGTGTTTTAGATGAGCTGCTTTCAGCGTAGTGTAGATCTCTTGTTGGGCACGAATTCCATTTCTCGTCGAAAGCGGTATATTCTGCAATGCAGCAGCTAACTGCATGGCTTGCTCGGAATCATTCAGCTGAATGTCGATCAGCTGTAAGATCATGTCTCTGACTTCCCGATCCTGGATCGGGAAACAGACCTCGATTCTGGAATAGATGTTCCGATTCATCCAATCTGCGGAGCCCATGTAAATGGATTTGTTCCCGTTGTTGTGGAATATTAAAATGCGCCCGTGTTCCAGGTAGCGATCTACAATTCTGATTACTCTAATATTTTCACTTTGTCCTGGTATGCCTGGAATAAGGCAGCAGATGCTGCGGACAATCAGATTTATTTCAACGCCTGCATTTGAGGCTTCATATAGTTTGCTTATCAGTCTTTTTTCTTCAAGATTGTTAAGTTTGATGGTTATAGCCGCAGGTAAACCAGACTTTGCATGTTGAATTTCTCGTTCTATGAGCGACAGAAATTGATCCTGAAGGTTAAACTGAGCAACCAGCAGACTATTGAACGTAATCTGATCCTTAATCCCCGGTTCCTTTTTGGGGACTGACATAAACTTGAACAGTGATTCAAGTTCCTTGAGTATCCCGGTTTCGGCAGTAAGCAGGGCATGATCTGTATAAAACTTCGCTGTATTTTCGTTTAAATTACCTGTAGAAAGCAGTCCGAAATATTGTAGCGCTGCTCCATCTGATCGTTTGACCAGGGCCACCTTTGCATGTACCTTATATTTAACACTGCTGTAAATGACTTCCGCACCAGCGGCCTTCAATTTAGTGGCCCATTTGATGTTGTTTTCTTCGTCGAATCGAGCTTTAAGTTCCAACATCACCTGAACTTTCTTTTTCTGCTGCGCGGCAGTAATTAACGCGCTAACCACCCGGGAGTCTTTAGCAACGCGGTAAAGTGTGCAGTAGATCTCGGTTACCTGAGGGTCCACAGCTGCGGATTCGAAAAACTCGATAATGGCATCGAAACTTTGATAGGGTAGGTTTATGAGGATATCTTTTTCCAATATGCGGTCAAAAATAGATCTACCCTCAATTTGCCTGCTTGTCTTCATGCCCGGCCATTCCGGATAGGCATATTGAGGCTCGGTAAGTGGGAAATTATTTAAATCCTTCAAGTTGTGGTAATAGCCGCCCATAACCATTGCTGCATGTTGAAGGTTCAGTGCATGGACCATTTTATAGAGGTGCCGTAAAGGCAGGTCGGGCTGAAAAAGGAACCTGGTAGCAATTCCCAAGTCACGCTTTGCAAGCTCTTTCTCCATTGCCGTAATGATATGTTCATCAATTTCGTCCTCCAGGTGCAATTCAGCATCGCGCGTGACTTTAATTGCATAGGCACCTTTTACAATCTCATCTGCAAAAAGTTGCTGCAAATTATAATGGATGATATCATCCAAAAAAAGGACGTGCTTCAGCTTACCATCAGGGATGCTGTACAATCTTGGGAGTGTATCTGATGGAATATTGAGCATGACGAGTTTTTCCATTTCGTCCTGCTGACTGCCGAGTATAATACCCAGGTAAAGTCTGTTGTTTTCAGCAAAGAAGTTTGT
>DCLG01000097.1:6643-30806 GCA_002320935.1 Pedobacter sp. UBA1654
CTCACAGTATTATTAAATATCTCGCGGACAATGGTGCTGATAGATTCCGGGATGGGTTTACGGTAGAGAAAGTTGTAGTTTGCAGCAGCCAGCCCGGGAATGATAATGGACTGTACAATTTCTCCATATCGTTGCTGTTGACCGTTAATGTGTTTTTTAGCTAACCGGTATGCAGATTTATCCAGCTGAAAATGGACGTCACGGTCTACGACCTTTAGCACTGGCATCCGGACCCGGTAGAATTCGTCGAGATTGGAAGAGTATATGGATAAAAACCGGATCTTTTCCATCAAGGGAACTTTAGGACGTGCAGCCTCTTCCAACACCCTTTGATTGAAGGTAAGCCAGCTCAGATCACGATTGAAAAAGGTGTAGTCGCCCATGTTAAACCTCAAAAGCTACCGCAAGTATAAATCCTAAGACAGAAATGATGATCCCGAACATAAACACGTTATAGGCAATGCGTAAGAGCCTGTACTTTCTGCCAAGTACAATACCCTGGGCGTAAATGTCTTTGATCAGGCTTCCGTATAAGAAGTCACGATCGTCCATCATCTTTTCCATGGCATCGTTATAATCCCGCAGGCTCATTCTGTAAAAGTTTCCAAAGAACAGCAGATTGGGCTTTTTTTCCAGCACGTCTTCCGGACTAAAGCGTCCCGGAGGTACCGTGGGCCTGGTGGCCAGGATGGAAAATACCATGGTAACCAGGCAGATCAGCAGCAGGGTCACCGTTGGCAGGATCAGATGCTCATTGTCTTCCAGTTTTCTTAGCAGCACACTGAGTACCACGGATAAGATGATGGAATTGATGGATATCATGATGTGTGCCTTGTTGTCGGCCATATCACTCAGGCGCTGGTGATTGTTGGACGTGATCCTGAACATGGTTTCGATGCCTTTTTCAGGTCTGGCATCTTTATCGTCCTTTTTCTTTTTCTCGTTTGCAGCGGGTTTATCATCCTTTGTAGTCGCTTTAGCTGCCTCTGGAGTACTAAGCTGGAAAGAATCTTGTATTTGTGCTTTCAATGTTCGGATGTTCTTGTTTTTAACTCCTGTGAGTTTGTCTATGCAATATTGAGTGTGGTAGTGGTGCGATTCCAGTAGTTGCAGCGTTCCCAGTCGCCAGATGTTCTTGTCAATTTCCTTTTGGCACAGGGCAGCCATCTCTTTGCGCATCAGCTTATTGCGTTCCTTAAAGTTTCCACTGCCCAGATGGTATAGATCTGCATCACATACAATCTGCTGCAGGAGATTTTTTGGTGTTTGCGGCATTCTTGTGGCCAGAATGCAGCCTTGTACTTCGAGGATAGTGCCTTCATCAACACTTAAACTTTTAAGAAAAGTACCTGCTGCATCGGCACCTTTCTGCTCATGCTGCTCCCTGGTTTCCAGATAACCAATATCATGGAACCAACAGGCACATTGTACGATGAAAAAGTCCCGGTCGGACAGTCGGTAAAAATTGGCGATTTCTACAGCGTGTTTAATAACGTGTTCTGTATGCGTAACGTTGTGGTACACCAGCTGCTCATTCGCTTCCGCTTGGAATAAATGTTCAATATGGGTCTTTACGTCGTCTAAGATTTCAAGATAATTCATAATTAGTAAAAATGGCGAACAACCATAAAGATGGTTGAATCTCTAGTATAAACCATGAGTAATTAATATTGTTTCCCGGTATTCCTGGCAGATCAGCCTGTAACAAATTCATCCTTACGGATACTAATGGGTGACACAATTAGAATTTATATGAAGAGACTGTTACTATTATGTTTTTCGATGTTGACTTTTATGCAGGTGCATGCGCAATTTCCGATTGGCGGCGCCACGACCAGGATCACTGTTGTTGGGAAAATTTCTGCTACCATAATTGATTCGTTGACGAATAAACCTGTGGACTATGCCAGCACTTCGTTGGTCAGAATTTCCGACAATAAAGCAATCAACGGTGCCGTGTCGGACGATAAAGGAAAGATTTCCTTACAGAATGTAAGTCCGGGCAAGTACAAGCTTACCATCGGCTTTATTGGCTATACTACTAAAGTGCTAACGGTAAGCACCACGCCGGAAAAACCGGACTTGAATATTGGCAGCATCCGTTTGGTGCCTACAGCGAATAACTTACAGGAAGTTACGGTAACCGGGCAGAAGGCAATGGTAGAAACTAAGATTGACAAAGTTGTCTACAACGCGGAGCAGGATGTGACCACTGCAGGTGGAAATGCGAGTGATGTGATGCGTAAAGTGCCGATGTTGTCCGTGGATATTGAGGGTAATGTTTCACTCCGGGGAAGTTCGCAGGTACGGGTACTCATTAACGGTAAACCGTCAGGTACAATGGCGAACAGTGTTGCAGATGCTTTAAAGATGATTCCGGCAGAACAGATTAAAAGTGTTGAGGTGATTACCAGTCCATCTGCAAAATACGATGCGGAAGGCTCAGGAGGTATCATCAACATCATTTTGAAGAAGAAGACTGCACAAGGCGTGAGTGGCTCAGTGAATGCTTCGGCTGGCACGCGTCAAAACAATGGAAACTTCAGCCTGAATACCCGCCAGGGACGCTTGGGCGTGACCAGCAATCTGGGGATGCAATATGCCATTCCTCAGGATACCCGCGTAGAGCTATTTAACCTTGATAAGGCCACAGCGACTTCCTTATCGCAGGAGGGTTTCTCTAAATCTAAAAGATGGGGTGGTAATGGAAATATCGGGGTTGATTACGACATCAATAATTACAACAGCCTCTCGACCAATTTAAAGTATAATAGATTTCAAACAGGTACTGATGGGGTGCTTGGCGTGTTGAGGAGCATGGGTACAGCGGAGTCGAGGTTCTCACGTGAGACGAACAGTGAGGCATCCATGAGCAATTTTGACTGGACAGCAGATTATCGCAGAACGACCAAGAGAGACGGTGAAGAGTTCAGTGTGTCTGGTCAGGCATCTTTCGGTAGAAACGTTAACGATTTCGTGACGCGGTATGTCTATCCTGAGCTTGACCCTATGGAAGTGAATGGTGACAATACAGGTAAAAACAATGAGTATACACTTCAAACGGATTATACCTATCCGTTTTCAAAGACGGTTGTTCTGGAAACAGGTTTGAAAGGTATTTTCCGAAATATTGAAAGCAAGTACCAGAATACGGCACAAGATTTTGACTACGGGCAGGACGTGGCTGCGGCTTATGGTGTGATGAGTTTTAAACTTGCTAAGAAACTATCCTTTAAAGGTGGTTTAAGGGCTGAGTATACCAACATAAATGGACAGGCCGGTACTTCATTAGATTTCAGGAACGATTATTTCAATCTGTTTCCAAGTGCCATCCTGTCGCAGGCACTTTCTGCGAAAACAAGCCTGAAGTTGAGCTACAACAGAAGGATGCAACGACCAAGTTTATTTTATCTGAACCCATTTTTAGATGAAAGTGACCCGGAGAACAAACGTCAGGGTAATCCGGCACTAAGTCCGGAGTTGACAGACGTTGTTGAACTCGGATATTCCACCTATGTTAAGGGCTCTGTCATCAATGCTTCTGTGTTCTACAGAAATACGCAGGATGTGATCGAAAGTGTATTTGATCCGGCAGAAAAGGTGACTTCGTATTTCAACGTAGGTACCAGCAAATCGTACGGATTCAATACTTTCGCTTCGTATAATCCACTTCCAAAATGGACGCTTATGGGTAATTTCAGTTTAAACAGTTATGAAGTTATAGATCCGGATACGAAGGCCAGTACAGGTGTTTATGCAAACTATACCGCCTTCTTAAGATCAGCAATCAGCTTTANNGCGTATATAACGGTTCACGCCGCTCATTCCAGGGTACCACAGGTGCAATGGCATTTTATGGCGCAGCTTTAAAAAAGGACATTATGAAAAAGAAAGCTACGATTGGGGTGAATGTGTTTAACGTATTTGCAAGAGATTTGCATATTGAAACACGTAATGAAACCTCAACTTTCCTGCAAAGCACAAATATCTATTACCCGATCCGTTCTTTCGGACTGAACTTTAGCTACAACTTCGGTAAAATGAACTTTAATGCGCAGCCAAGAAAGAAGAAGTCTATCAAAAATGACGACTTAAAACAAGGCGAGCAACAAATGGGTAGCGGCCAGATTGGCGGTGCCGGTCAGGGCTAAGCTTAACCTTTTTTAACATGCTTAAGAATCATCAGATTAAGCGGGTTGAGCGGAAAGCCACTGATGTTGTTTTGCAACATCACTACAGACTGATCATAAAATAGCGGAATCATGGAGCCATGCTCCATGATCATGTTATCCATTTGGTGATAAAGCTTGAATCTGTTTTCCTGATCATTTTCATAATAGCTCTGCTCGAAGAGCCTGTCAAATTCTTTATTGAAATAACCAGTGTAGTTCGGGCCAAAAGGAACCTTGTTTTTAGAATAAAACACCGACAAATAGTTCTCTGCATCAGGGTAATCTGCTATCCAGGAGCCCCGGAAGAAGTTCACTTCATTTTTGGCCATCAACTCCCGCAAGCTGGCGTTTGGACTGACATCTACCTTCACTTTTATGCCAATTGCAGCAAGTTCACCTTGCACAAACTCAATCAGGTCTTTATAAGTGGTGGAAGTGCTGAGGGTGATTATGGGTAAGTTCTTACCATTCGGATAACCTGCTTCAGCAAGTAATCTGGATGCTTTTGCAGGATTATAGCTGTAGCCTATAACAACGGTACTGTCAAAGCCTGGCATTCCGAGCGGCACAAAACCGGCAGTTGCCGGAATACCTACACTGTTGCGCAGGTATTTGATTAACTTGGGCTTGTCTATGGCATACTGGATGGCCTGGCGTACTTTTTTGATTCTTAAAGGTGAGTCTTTTACGATGCTTTTAGAGGTATCCACAAGGATGCCGATGTACTCTGTGCAGAGATATGGTCGTTTTAAGAGTTGGAATTTGTCCTGGTATTTCTGCGTCATCTTGCCGCTTTTTGTGAGGATATCATCACGGTAACTGCCATCAACCTTGTCAAAAAAGTCCAGATCCTTTTTAATGAAATTCATAAATGCACTTTGCTTGTCGCTGATGAAGGTTGCTTTTATTGCATCCAGATAGGGTAGTTGCTGATCTCCATCTTTCTCCCAGTATTTCTCGTTCTTCAGTAATACCAGAATTTCATCTTCCTTCCAGTGTTTGAACTTGAAAGGGCCAGTGCCAACTGGGTGGCTACGGAAGTCTTTTCCATAATGTTCTACAACCTCTTTGGGTACAACAGAGCAGTACTGTGCCGTAAGCAGGTTTAGGAATGCAGGAAAGGGTTTGCTCAATTCAATGCGAAACGTGGTGTCATTAATGGCTTTAAAGCTGTTGATGTCCTTCACTTTATCATTGAAGATCCATCCACCGGAAGACGCAACTTTGGGGTCTATCAATCGGTAGAAGCTGTATTTGAAGTCTTCCGCGATAACCTTGCGGCCTTTACCGCCTCCGAAAAGCGGGTCATCATGAAAGAAAACATCGTTCCGCAAGTGAAAGGTATATTGGAGTCCGTCTTCAGAGATTTCCCATGATTTTGCGATTGCCGGAATGGTGTTCAGGTTGCTGTCCACCTGCACCAGGCCGTTGAAGATCTGATTGATCATCCAGATGGCATTCTGATTCCGTGCAAATGCCGGGTCCATAGACGTAAGGTTCTGATCGATGTTTAAGTTGAAAACAGTCTTGTTATCATCGGATGATTTGGTCTTGCAGGAACTGAAGCCCAGGAAGAGCAATCCACAAAATATATATTGAATAATACGGTGCATCTGTTCAGGAATACTAATTTTGCACAAAGTAACCAATTTAATAGTATGTCTTTTTTAAATGAAGTGATAAATAATGTTGAAGATGAAGTGTTGAGAGANNCGTGGACCTCGTCTTGCATAAAATCAAGTTCATGGAAAAGGTACATGTGATCTGTTTGAATTCGAAGAATGAGCTAAATACCCGGCTGAAAAATCTGGTAGAAGCGGCTGGTGGCGTCATGCAGATTGATCCGCTTGAAGCACAGGTGCTGATCTATGAAGAAGCAGGAAAAGGCATGCTGGAGCTGATGGGTATCGTGCCAGGCATGCTTCAAAAGGAATGGCCATCCGTTACTTACAACAGGGTCTACCTTTTAGATGATCAGGAGGTTTCTTCAACAGACCCTCAGGTTCTGGTTGCTGCCATGGAAGATCTTGCGGAGCTCATGTATCCGGGATATTTTGTTTTCGGTAATGAAGGTAGAACCTGGACCGCTTTCGGCGTTTAAAATTTAATCAGTTTGCTGATCTGATCGTTTGTAAACTTCAGGGTGTCCTCTTTGAAGAAATCACCCTCTTCATTCAATTCGTACTTTATTGCAGGAATGTGCAGGCGTAGCGGGAGCACGTTCAGGTGCAGGTAACCGCAAATGCCGGAGAAATGATCTATGCCGCGGATATTACCATATTTGCCTGATGAGATACCTGTCAGTGCCGCTTTTTTATTGTAGAAGCTCACCGGAAATTCACAGGCATCGATAAAGGTCTTTAATACACCGGGAAAACTTCCATTGTACTCTGGAATGATAAAAAGAAACTTTTCTGTTTGTGCAACCATCTCCTGAATGGGTTCAAACTCCGCGCTGCGGCTGCCATAAAGGTCGGAGGCAATAAGGCGGTCCGGCAAACTTTCCAGGCTGAATACTTGTGCTTCCTGTTCCTGCTGCTGTAGTGTTTTTAGATAATATCTGGCAACTTTCAGCGTATTACTATTGGGCCTGTTGGTGCCGGAAATGATGGTGATCATAGCGTGTAATTTGTTAGTAAGATGTGCAAAACACTTGTGGCATTAACAGTATAATTGCTATTTAGTTTGTATCTTAGCTATTTGTTAAAAAGCCCCTGAAACGTACAAAAATAGTACTTTCAGGCCAAATAAATGCTAGTGTTGCAGTGCCTCTTAAACTTAACAGGTAAATTTAGATAGATAGATGAGTAAAATAATTGCGTTGGCAAATCAGAAGGGTGGGGTAGGTAAAACGACATCAGCCATTAATCTTGCCGCAAGTTTAGCCGTATTAGAATATAAGACCTTATTGGTTGACGCTGACCCGCAGGCCAACTCTACATCAGGAATAGGGTTTGATCCAAGAAACATCAAAAACAGTATTTACGAGTGCATCATCAATGATATAGAACCAACGGAAGCGATTCAGAAAACTGAAACGCCAAACCTGGACCTTTTACCTGCTCATATTGATCTTGTAGGTGCGGAAATTGAGATGATCAATCTTTCCAACCGGGAATTCAAAATGAAGTCTGTGCTTGGGAAGGTGCGCGAAAACTATGATTTCNNGCTCTCCGTCACTGGGTTTAATCACCATCAATGCGCTTACAGCTGCGGATTCTGTGATTATTCCTGTGCAATGTGAATACTTTGCACTCGAAGGATTGGGGAAATTACTAAACACCATCAAAATTGTACAAACCCGTCTGAATACGGAACTGGAGATCGAAGGTATCTTGCTAACGATGTATGACGTTCGTCTGCGTTTATCTAACCAGGTAGTGGAAGAGGTGAGAACACATTTCCATGATCTTGTTTTTGATACCATTATTCAGCGGAATACCCGCTTGAGTGAGGCGCCAAGTTATGGTGTGTCTGTAATTATGCACGACGCAAACTGTAAAGGCGCTATAAACTATCTGAATCTGGCACGTGAGATTGTCCGCAAGAACGGAATGATTCCGGAGCCTGAAGAATTGACAACGGCAAAAATTAAAAATATTTAATGACATCTTTCCAGCGAAAAACAGGTTTAGGCAGAGGATTAAGTGCGCTTTTGGATGATACTGAAACCGCACATGCGCCAAAGAAAAGCGTCACGCCAGCCGCCGCTGCACCTGAACCACGTCCAGGAAGCAGTATCGGTAATATCTCATTAGCCGATATTGAAACCAATCCATATCAGCCACGTACAGAGTTTGATCAGGTATCTCTTCATGAGTTGTCTGAATCCCTGCGTGTACAAGGGCTCATTCAGCCCATTACCGTCCGCAAGATGGACAATGGTAAGTTCCAGCTGATTTCCGGTGAACGACGGTTCCGTGCTGCAAAACTTGCTGGCTTCAATGATATTCCTGCTTACGTGCGCTCTGCTAATGATCAGCAGATGCTCGAAATGGCACTCATTGAAAACATACAGCGTGAAAACCTGAATGCTATTGAGGTTGCGTTAAGCTTCCAGCGTATGATGGAGGAGTGTAATCTTAAACAAGAACAGCTTGGTGAACGTGTTGGAAAGAACCGCACGACGATCACAAACTACCTCCGACTGCTTAAACTGCCGCCTGAAATTCAGGTATCCATTCGCGATCAGAAGATTTCTATGGGCCATGCACGCGCATTGATTAATGTTGATGACGTGGAGAAGCAGCTGTTTATTCACCAGGAGATTATCGACAAAGGATTATCGGTAAGACGGGTGGAAGAGATGGCAAGAAGTATTCATGCACTGCAGTTGAAGCCTAAATTGACCAAGCAGCCTGCAGGTACTTCTTTTGAATACCAGAAGCTGCAGAAGGATCTTGCTTCCAAATTCGCGACTAAAGTAAAGTTGAAAGTAGGTCAGAATGGTAAAGGGGCTATTGAAATTCCCTTTGTTTCCAATGATGATTTAAGCAGAATTTTAGAGTTATTAGATTGGTAATGGCCAGGCAAATATGGTTCATCGTGGTTCTTGTACTTGCATCGTCAGGGCTAAGGGCGCAGGATCCAATAACCATAAAAACAGATAGTACGGGTGCGAAGGTGGCTAAGATTGATACCTTGACATCCAACTACGTGAATGTCGGAAAGACTGCAGCACGCCGTGCCATTCTAAGATCAGCTATTATCCCGGGTTGGGGCCAATTTGGTAATGGCCTGAATGTTTACCGGGGCATAAAGATTGCTGCAATTTACACGGGTGCAACAGTGCTCACACTATCTTACATCGATAACAACAACAGATACAAAGAATTTCTCGCTGAGCTGAGTGACCGGCAGGCCAATGGGGGCAAGCCAGTTATCGGAAGTCCCTACTACGGCTACCAAACCGCAGGCTTAACCTCCGCCAAAGATACTTACCGGAGAAACCGCGAGGTGGTTATATTCTCGATGATTGGCTTGTACGGGATCCAGGTCGTTGAAGCGTATGTCGACGCTCGACTGAAGTACTTCGATGTTGGTGATGATCTTGCCATTAGCATCAAGCCCTCCATAATCAACTCAGGTACCCTTTTCGGATATCAATCATATGTTCCGGCAGTAAAAGTTTCATTCAAACTTTAATTTTTCATGAAACACGGAACAGCATTTTTAACCTTATTTATTCTTTTACAATGAAAATTGCATTGCTGGGCTACGGTAAAATGGGCCTGATCATAGAACGTTATGCCTTGGAACGCGGACATGAGGTCGTTCTTAAAATTAACCTCGACAACCAGTCAGATCTAACCGCAGAAAACCTGTCCAAAGCCGACATTGCTATTGATTTCAGCGCTCCAGATGCGGCCCTCACAAACATTTATACCTGCTTCGAAGCTAAGGTTCCTGTAGTAGTTGGTACGACGGGCTGGTACGGTGAATTACAAAAGGTAAAAAATGATTGCGTCGACAGTAACAATACCTTGCTTTACGGGTCTAATTTCAGTATTGGGGTAAATGTGTTCTTTCACGTGAATCAGGTACTGGCCAGGTTGATGAATAATTTTCCAGCATACGACGTGCAGGTTGAAGAGATTCATCATACACAAAAGTTGGATTCACCAAGTGGTACTGCAATGACCATTGCCGAGGGGATTATTGATAACCTTGATCGAAAACAGGAATGGGTAAACACTCTTGATGGCAATGCGCCAGCAGAAAACCTGAAGAATGAACAACTACTAATTGCCTCTGAGCGGGTTGATCAGGTCCCTGGTACACATACTGTTGTATACAGCTCTGAGGTGGACGAGATCGAGTTCAAACATACTGCACACAGCAGGGCAGGATTTGCATTAGGTGCAGTTATCGCCGCAGAATGGTTGCAGGATAAACATGGCTTTTTCAATATCGCCGATATATTTAATTTTAAATAAACTGATATGAATTATAAGTTCTGGGAGAAGAAAACTACAGATCAAAATAAGAAGAAAAAGTCCAAAGCTAGAGAGTGGGCAGATGCCATTATTTTTGCAGTAATCGCGGCAACCATCATCAGGGTGTTTTTTATCGAGGCTTATACCATTCCAACAGGCTCAATGGAGCGCTCGCTAATGATCGGCGATTTTCTGTTTGTAAGTAAAGTNNCAAGAATCCCGATGACACCAGTAGCTTTTCCTTTCGCACATCATACCATGCCGGTAACCGGTGGTAAAGCATACTGGGAAGGTGTACAGTGGAAGTATCGTCGTCTCCCTGGCCTTTCGGACATCAAGCGCAACGACGTTGTCGTATTTAACTTCCCGGAGGGCGATACTGTAGCACTCGAAGCGCAAGACCAGAACTACTATAATCTGGTGCGCGCTCTGGGACACTCGGGGGTGAACGATCAATTTACGGTTACCAGCAGACCTGTTGATAAACGGGAAAATTATATTAAACGCTGCATAGGCATCGGCGGTGATGTAATCACCATGAAAAATGGTGTAGTATCGGTCAATGGAGTGCCTGAAAAGTTGGTTCCGACCGGACAGATTACCTATTTAGTTAAAATGAAGTCTTCTGACGTGAACTTCGATGTGTTTACGCAGCTGGGCTTCGACATCAACTCAGACGTATCTTCTCTGGGACATGAAAATACATATCAATTTGTAGGTACGGAAGAGATGATGGCAGAAGTGCGCAAGCTGGACTTTGTCACCTCGGTTGTAGAAGACACCGCACCTGGGGAGTACGCTGACAGCATCGTTTTTCCACAGGATTCGAACAGGACCTGGAACGTTGACAACCTCGGCCCGATTACAGTACCGAAAAAAGGATGGACCGTTAAGTTGGATAGTGTAACCATGCCGATGTACGAGCGTGCAATTCGCATCTACGAAGGCAATAAGCTGGAGAAATCTGGTGATGGCTGGTTAATCAATGGTCAGAAAACAGACTCATATACCTTCAAAATGGATTATTACTGGATGATGGGCGATAACAGACATAACTCTTTAGATTCCAGGTTCTTCGGGTTCGTACCGGAAGATCACGTGGTAGGTAAAGCACTGTTTATTTGGATGAGTGTGAGAGATCAAGGTTCTTTCTTCAGCAAAATCAGATGGAGTAGAATATTCAAAGGCATACATTAACATCAAATACCTGGCTGGGTACAAACCGCCATACACTTCTAATATTCTATAGAAGCTTCGCTTCTTCACAACAAAAACGCCGCTGAAAAGCGGCGTTTTTGTTGGTATAAAAAATTTGCTTACTAGAGCTTTTTCACGCCTAGTTTCTCAGCAAGAACATTTAGATCATTAACAACAGCATCTATTAATGGAATGCCATGAAGCTTTCGTTCGTGTTCAAATTCCGTCTCCGGCGCTCCCGGAATGATCACCGGCTGCGCAGGATCTACAGGTCTGGCATTTCGGAATGTCTCAATCCAATTATCCAGGTGATGTTTAAAGTCCGCTGCCGGACGAAAGCCGTCTACGCGCATGGCGCCAAAGAAATGCCCTATGCCCTCACCAACCGGATCTGCAGGTGGTTCCAGGAAAGCGACAAAGGGTGGCACCCAAGGGCCGTAATTTGCGCCTGAAAGTACCGCAGACAAAATATCCACCGTTGCGCCAAGACCATAACCCTTGTGACTACCATGCGCTTTGTCGCCACCCAAAGGCAGCAGCGATCCACCTGCTTTCAGCTGGTCCGGATCTGTGGATGGTCGTCCGTCTTTATCTTGTGCCCAGCCTTCCGGAATGGGCTGCTTTGCGCGTTGCGCAATTTCAAGCTTGCCATTCGCAGCAGCGGATGTCGCCATGTCTACCACAACCGGCGGGTATTTGCCAGCCGGAAATGCATAACACATGGGGTTGGTACCCAGCAGTCGTTCGTTGGCGTATGTTGGCGCCACCAGGGGGCTGGCATTGGTCATGCTGATGCCGATCATATCATGTTCTGTGGCCAGCAAAGCGTGGTAGCCTGCAATGCCGAAGTGGTTAGAGTTCTTCACCGAAACCCAACCAGTACCGTAGGTCTTCGCCTTCTCAATGGCAACCTTCATCGCAAAGGGCGCGACAACAAGTCCAAGCCCGGCATCACCATCTACGGCTGCGGTGGTTGCCGTTTCATGCACAACCCGGACATTAGGCGTAGCGTTTATTCTTTTTTTCTCCCAAAGTCGCACATAGCCAACTAATCTGGCTACACCATGCGAGTCTATTCCCCGGAGGTCCGATCGTAACAGTACGTCAGCTGCAAGTTGCGCATCCGTTTCAGGGCAGCCCATCTTTAAAAATACCTGTTCTGTAAACGAGCGCAATTTAGATTCGGGGAAAGTAAGAAAAGTCATTAGCAAAAATTATGATTTCAATATTGGACCAGCAGCCTTGATGATTAAGCAAGCAGGCCTGAATTAATGTACCTGGAATCAGGCAAATATTACGGTGAATTTCTGGTCCAAAGGCCTGAAAGTTTCAAGAAGTGCTTTAATAAATTCGTCGCCGTATATAACGTATAAAGGTGCAATGTTCAGAACCCGTTCCTGCAATACGCCCGATGGGAATAGCTTCGCTTTCAAACCATCGATCTGGTTCAGCGAGGTCTGATGCCTCCGCTTTTCAGCACGCATCATTTTCTTGTCCAGACTTTCAATCAGCTTCAAAGCACGTTTTTTAGCTGCATCGGCCGACTGTGAGAGGGTCTTATCAATCTTGTACGCATTAAGCTTAATGTGATCGAACACTGCAGCAATAGCGCGTTCTTCATCAGCCAGGGACAAATAAGTATTCACATGAGATTTAATCCATTCGGTTTTCAGCTGTTCATTATCTTTAAACAAGCTTACATGTCCAATGCCAAGGATCTGCATTTTCCGCTCGCTGCGCTTGTCGATGATCATCGCCGAATTACGCAACATCAGAACCGGATAGGGCACCTTATAAAAGTCAAAGTTGGCCTTCAGCTGCAACCAATAGGTCACTTCGGCACCACCGCCAATATAGGCCAGATTAGGCAAAATAATCTCCTGATACATAGGACGCATTACCACATTCGGACTGAATCTTTCCGGGTGGGCTTCCACTTCGGCTTTCAATGTTTCAGTATCGAAGGAAATAGAGGAATTAAGCACTTCGAACGATCCGTTTTCATTCACAATGCGTTCCCGGAAACCATCTTTCATATAGAAAAAGTTGATCTCACGGGGATTTACCTGCGGTTTATAGCCTGCAGCTTCTAACGTATCATTCGATTTTTGAATGTGTTTAAAGCTGTTTTGCTCGAGTAAATCCTGGATAATAATTGGAGCGAACTGGCGCTTCAATGCCGGTTCATCGGCGTCAACACAAACCAGACCAGTATGATTAAACAAAGCATCTACAAGTGCCCTTGTTGCGTCTGCAAGCTGATCATGATGCTTATACGCTGCTTCTACAATCGAAGCCAGCTTTTCTCCACTTTCTCCAATGCCAAGATAACCCTGATATGCCGAAAGCACATCTGTAAGATCTCGGGTGCTGATTTTTCCGGTCGCACCAGCAGCATTGGTTTCCCAAACCAGTTTTTTATCTTCAAGTTTGATGTGGTTGATCTCTTCGAAATCATGATCTTCCGTAGCCATCCAGTAAACCGGCACGAAGTTATACTCCGGGTAAGCAGCTTTAAGCTCCTTAGCCAGGTTAATGGTGGTTACAATTTTGTATATGAAATACAAGGGGCCAGTAAACAGATTTAACTGGTGCCCCGTTGTTATTGTGAATGTCTTATCATCTGCAAGCAGTTCAATATTCGTATGAACCTGTTCAGAGTGTTTAACAGATGCATATTGCCTGCGAAGTACTTCAACAAGCAATGTTCTGTCTGCTAGAACCGGACGCTCTTCAATTGCAGAAGCAAAGCCGGCTAAATCAACGGAATACTTGTAAAAAGGCCTTAAAGTTTCGTTTCCCTGAATATAATCTAATACAATAGGAGAGAATGAATTCGTTTGCTGATAACTAATGTATTTTGCCTGCATTTGAAACGAAATTAAGTTATTAAACCATACGCCGGCTCAGCCTGAATTTATTTTACAATTTGTCCATACAGGTCAAAGTCTTCTGCGCGGTCAATTTTCACCTGCACAAAGCTTCCCGGTGCAGCATAGTGCATTGCCGCATCAATCAGCACTTCATTATCTACTTCCGGAGAATCGAACTCTGTACGCCCAATAAAGAAATCACCTTCTTTACGATCGATAAGCACCTTGTACGTATTTCCAACTTTTTCCTGGTTAATCTCAAAAGAAATACCCTGTTGCAATTCCATAATTGCGTCAACACGTTCCTGTTTCACTTCTTCAGGAACATCGTCTACCAGACTATGTGCATGGGTTTTCTCTTCGTGAGAGTAGGTGAAACAACCAAGCCTATCAAAACGGGTGTCTTCAACCCAGTTCAACATTTCTTCAAAGTCCGCTTCCGTTTCACCTGGGTATCCGGTGATCAGCGTAGTACGCATGGCGATTCCTGGCACTTTGTCCCGGATTTGATTAACAATGTCAACAGTTTTTTGTTTCGTAATACCACGGCGCATAGATTTAAGCATGCGGTCTGTAATATGCTGCAAGGGCATATCCAGGTATTTACAAATGTTTTCGCGTTCATTCATGGCATCCAGAATTTCCATCGGGAAACCGGAAGGATAAGCGTATTGCAAGCGGATCCACTCGATACCCGGAACATCAGAAAGACGCCTCAGTAATTCATCAAGGTTCCTTTTGCCATAGATATCAAGGCCGTAGTAGGTCAGATCCTGAGCAATAAGGATCAGCTCCCTGGTGCCATTTGCAGCAAGAACCTTCGCCTCATTCACCAGTTCATTCATATCCCTTGAAACGTGTTTACCACGCATCAGCGGAATCGCACAGAATGAACAAGGACGGTTACAACCTTCAGCGATTTTGAAGTATGCGAAATGCGAAGGGGTTGTCAACAAACGCTCGCCGATCAGCTCATGTTTGTAATTTGCGCCTAAGGAGTGCAAAATGTTGTTCAGGTCGTTGGTGCCAAAGAAAGCATCAACGTTCGTGATCTCAGATTCAAGTTCCGGCTTGTAGCGCTCAGATAAACATCCGGTCACAATTACCTTTCCAACTTTACCTTCCTCTTTCAACTGGCTATATTGAAGAATCGTATCAATCGATTCTTGTTTTGCATTATCAATGAAGCCGCAGGTGTTAATAACAATGATATCATCTTTATTTACCTGTTCTGCTTCGTGTACAACCTCCATTTGGTTACCGCGTAACTGGCCCATCAAGACTTCAGAATCGTAGATGTTCTTGGAGCAGCCTAATGTGATTACGTTTACTTTAGGTTTTTTAACCGGTTTAATGGAGGGAATATTTTTAGTGTTCATGTGTTGTTTCCTTGCAAAAATGCAGACTAGCTGAATAAGCTGTCTACAAAAGCTTTTTTATCAAATAGCTGAAGGTCATTCATGCCTTCACCCACGCCGATGTATTTCACCGGAATTTTAAATTGATCAGAAATACCAATCACCACGCCGCCTTTTGCCGTACCATCAAGTTTGGTGATCGCAAGTGCGTTTACGTCGGTCGCTTCGGTAAACTGTTTACATTGTTCAAAGGCATTCTGACCTGTAGAGCCGTCAAGTACAAGCAAGATTTCATGCGGTGCATTGGGTATAACCTTCTGCATTACATTTTTAATCTTTCCAAGTTCGTTCATCAAACCAACTTTATTGTGCAGACGACCTGCGGTGTCAATAATCACAACATCTTCCTGGTTTGCCACTGCCGACTGTAAAGTGTCAAAAGCCACAGAAGCAGGGTCGGAGCCCATAGCCTGTGCAACTACGCGAACACCTACACGCTCAGCCCAAAGTTTGATCTGCTCTACTGCAGCCGCACGGAACGTATCCGCTGCACCCAGTACAACCTTTAGGTTTTCTTGTTTAAGTTTATGCGCCAGCTTACCAATGGTGGTGGTCTTACCCACGCCATTTACACCAACCACCATAATTACATAGGGTTTGTGCTGTCCATACTCGAAGTTACGGAAGTCGTTGCTGTTGTTCTCTGCAAGCAGCAGTTGAATCTCGTCTCGTAAAAGGCCATTCAATTCAGAGGTCGACAGGTACTTATCTCTCGCTACCCGCGCCTGGATACGTTCAATAACCTTCAGTGTGGTGGTTACACCAACATCAGAGGTCACCAGGACTTCTTCAAGATTGTCTAGTACATCGTCGTCAACAGTAGATTTTCCCGCTACAGCTTTGGTAATTTTACTCAGAAAGCCTTCCTTGGTTTTTTCTAAACCTTTGTCCAGCGCCACCTTAGCCTCTGGAGCAGCTTCTTTTTTCTTAAAAAAATCGAATAGACCCATATGAACTTATACGAAAATAAAAAAGCCCTCCCGATGAATAGGGACGGCTTTAATATGATTAAATATTAAAATTACTTGCCTGCTGGAGCAGTGATAGCATCTTTAACGTGATCGTTGTGAACGATGATTTCTTTGAAAGAATATGCACCTGTCACAGGTGATTTAGTCATTGTAATAACTTTTGAATATTCTTTACCTTTACCCGTTTTAAGGGTTGCAACTACCTTTTTTGCCATGATCTAATAGATTGTATTAATTTAATACCGATGTATTACTTAATTTCTTTGTGTACTGTAACTTTTTTCAAAACAGGGTTGAATTTTTTCAACTCTAAACGCTCTGTAGTGTTCTTACGGTTTTTGGTAGAAATATATCTAGACATACCCGGCATGCCACTAGTCTTATGTTCAGTACATTCTAGAATAACTTGTACTCTGTTACCTTTCTTTGCCATTTTTTTATTATTAAAGCCGGATCACCAGCTAATGTTTTTTACAAATATCCTTTTTTCATGAAACGGTTGATCGCTTCATTAATACCAATTTTATTAATGGTTTTGATAGCTGAAGTAGATACCTTCAATGTTATCCAACGATCCTCTTCAGGAATATAAAATTTCTGAAGTTGTAAGTTGGGATAAAACTTACGTTTAGTTTTAACGTTCGAGTGAGAAACGTTAAAACCACTCATTGCCATCTTTCCGGTTAAATCACAAACTCTTGACATGCCTTTAAATATAGTGTTAAATATAAGTCGCTTAATTCTTTTAAGAGTGTGCAAATATCATAAAAATAAATTTGAATGGCAATAGGGTATGTAATTATTTTTTATAATAAATACAGGAAGATTTCCAAATTCAGGAATCACTTGCGCCATCTGCGTTTTCCTTGCCCTGAGCTGCCGGAACCGGCCGTGCAGATCCTGCGCAGTAAACCAAACTTTGAAATACCATTGTGAAAAATGTTGATCTAATATCTTTCATTGTGTTAAAAATTTTAATAAGCAAAGCACAATATAATAATTCCGGGTTTTTAAAGTGTAACAGAAGCGTCTAAATTTTAATTTTGAATATGTAAATTTGGAATAGACCTACTAGAATATAAATATGATGCAAATTAAAACCTTTGAAGAGTACCAGCAAACCTATAAACACAGTGTGGAACAACCTGAGGAATTCTGGGCTGGCATAGCCGAAAACTTCCTTTGGAAGAAGAAATGGGACAAGGTCCTGTCCTGGAACTTTTCTGAACCTAACGTAAAGTGGTTTGAAGGTGGAAAACTGAACATTACTGAAAACTGTCTCGACCGGCATCTTGCAGAAAATGGCGACAAACCAGCCATCATCTGGGAACCTAATGATCCTGAAAAAGATGCCATCACCATTACTTATAACATCCTGCATGTGCAGGTCTGCCGGTTTGCCAATGTGCTTAAGAAAAATGGCGTTAAAAAGGGAGACCGTATATGTATATATATGCCGATGGTGCCGGAACTTGCCGTAGCGGTACTGGCCTGTGCACGGATCGGAGCAGTGCACTCGGTTATTTTTGGTGGCTTTTCTGCCCAATCCATCGCCGACAGGATCAACGATGCGCAATGTAAACTCGTGATCACAGCAGATGGTTCTTTCCGTGGCAATAAGCAGATCCAGCTTAAGGAAGTGATCGATGACGCCCTGATCGGATGCCCTACCGTAGAAAAGGTGATCGTACTTACGAATACCCGTACACCGGTATCCATGATCAAAGGTCGTGACATCTGGTGGGAAGATGAAATTAAACTCGTGGATGCTAACTGTCCGGCAGAAGAAATGGATGCGGAAGATATGCTTTTCATCCTGTACACTTCCGGATCTACCGGTAAACCAAAAGGGGTGGTTCATACTATTGGGGGCTATATGGTTTATGCAGGTTATACCTTCGCCAATGTATTCAACTACCAGCCTGAGGAAGTATTCTTCTGTACCGCAGATATCGGCTGGATCACCGGCCACTCTTATATTGTTTACGGACCTTTGTCGCAAGGTGCAACAACCCTGATGTTTGAAGGTGTACCGACCTATCCGGATGCTTCCAGATTATGGCAGATCGTAGAAAAACATAAAGTAAACATTCTCTATACTGCTCCAACAGCTATCCGTTCGCTTATGAGCTTCGGAACCGAACCGATCCAGGGCAATGACCTGACCAGCCTTCGCGTGCTGGGCTCTGTGGGTGAGCCGATCAACGAAGAAGCATGGCACTGGTACGACGAGCAGATCGGAAAAGGAAACTGCCCGATCGTTGATACCTGGTGGCAAACGGAAAATGGTGGTATCATGATTTCACCTATAGCTTTTGTTACACCTACCAAGCCGAGCTACGCAACGTTGCCACTTCCGGGTATCCAGCCAATATTGGTTGATGAAGCCGGAAATGAAATAGAAGGGAATGGTGTAAGTGGAAACCTCTGCATTAAATTCCCATGGCCAGGTATCCTGAGAACAACCTACGGCGATCATGAGCGTTGCAAACTGACTTATTTCTCTACCTATAAGGATATGTACTTTACCGGTGATGGGGTAATGCGCGATGAGGATGGCTATTACAAAATTACTGGCCGTGTAGACGATGTGATCAATGTGTCTGGCCATAGAATTGGTACCGCAGAGGTTGAAAATGCCATTAACATGCACTCCGGAGTCGTAGAAAGTGCAGTAGTCGGTTTCCCGCATGATGTAAAAGGTCAGGGTATTTATGCCTTTGTAATTTTCTCGGATTCCCAGCATGATCCTGATCTGAATAAAAGAGATATCCTGCAGACCGTAACACGGGTAATTGGTGCGATTGCTAAACCAGATAAAATTCTTTTCGTATCTGGCTTACCAAAAACCAGGTCCGGAAAGATCATGCGCAGGATATTGAGGAAGATTGCGGAGGGAGAAACTTCCAACCTTGGAGACACCTCAACATTGCTTGATCCGGCGGTTGTGGACGAGATCGTTGAAGCCGCAGGCAAGTTAAATTAAAACAAAATCCCTGCATAGCTGTTCTATTATCAACAAACAGAATTTATAACCTAATACATATAATCATGGATGAGTTAGAATTAAAAGGAAAATGGAACGAAATCAAAGGAAAAGCAAAACAAGCATATGCTGATTTGACTGAGGACGATTTAAAATACGAAGATGGTAAAAGCGATGAACTTTACGGAAAATTGCAACAGAAGACTGGTAAAACCAGAGAAGAAGTTGTAGACTGGTTGAAGTCATTGTAAACCATAATAACCTATTAAGAGCGGTTGTACATTCATTTGTGCAGCCGCTTTGTTTTTACCAGCATTTGAACCGCCTGGTGCCAGGCCCCGGGAATCATGGGCAGTCATACGGTGATTGAACAGTTATCTTAAAGCTTTTCGACAGCTCTGGCTGAAGCATAGGTGTACAACAGCTGTAGCATTGCTGTCCAGTAGCTGTCCGTTCCTGGAATCTGTTTGCGGGGTAAATAAAACCTCAATCCACATTAATGCTTAAACATTGTATTGAATTCTTGTACTTTTGGTGCAACAATTAACATAGAACCATATTACCTTGAAAAAACAAGCCAATAGACCCAATATCCTTGTTGTAAATGATGATGGTATCACCGCACCGGGCATCAAAAACCTGATTGAAGTGGCACAGGAAATCGGAAACGTTGTCGTGGTCGCACCAGACGGGCCACAGTCGGGCATGGGCCATGCCATCACCATCGGCAAACCACTCAGATTTGATAAGGTCGATCTTTATCCTGGCGTGGAGATGTACAAATGTTCAGGTACGCCTGTAGACTGTGTGAAGCTGGCGGTAAACAAGATCTTTAAGGGTAAGAAGCCTGATCTTTGTGTTTCCGGTATTAACCATGGCTTAAACAACTCCATCAATGTGATTTATTCAGGTACCATGTCTGCAGCAGTAGAAGGTGCTATCGAGTCCATTCCTTCCATCGGCTTTTCATTGGATGATTTTTCTCAGGAGGCAGATTTCAGCCATACTAAGAAATTCATCAAAGTGATCTGTGAAGAAGTTTTAGCGAATGGGCTTCCACCTGCGACTTTATTAAATGTAAACTTTCCGAAAGGCGCTGACCTGAAAGGCATAAAAGTATGCCGTCAGGCGAATGCGAAATGGGCGGAGGAATTTGACGAGCGTAATGACCCTTACCAAAGACCATATTACTGGTTAACGGGTGTATTCCAGAACTTTGATAAAGGTGAAGATACTGATGTCTGGGCTCTTGAAAACAACTATGTATCTGTCGTACCGGTGCAGTTTGATCTTACCGCACATCATGCGATCCCGGTTCTTAATACCTGGAATTTTGATGTTTAACAAACTTAAAGATACGGTCTGGACAGGAATTGGTGTAGGGATCCTGGTACCTGGGATACTGATTGGCATTACCTGGTACATCATGCATAAAATCTCTTTCCTGGCGAAAGCAGATCTTTTGCTGATCGGGTGTATTGCCGTGAATGCAGTTATGCTGAAGATCGTGTTCAAACAAAACAAAGATAATTTCGGCCGTGGCCTCATCAGTGCAACCTTTCTGTGGGCCATGGCTTTCTTTTACTATAAAGTATCCAAATAATGAAGTACTACCTTGTAGCTGGTGAAGCATCGGGAGATTTGCATGGCGCTAACCTCATGCGCGCATTAAAAGCAGTGGATCCGGATGCCTCATTCAGGTACTTTGGTGGTGATAAGATGCAGCAGGAGGGTGGTACCCTGGTGAAACACTATGCCGATATGGCCTTTATGGGCTTCACAGAGGTCGTGCTCAACCTGAGAACCATTCTCCGGAACATGAAAACATGCAAGGAAGATGTATTAGCATATCAACCGGATGCATTGATCCTGATCGATTTTCCTGGATTTAACCTGAAAATCGCAGAATTTGCAAAGAACAAGGGCATAAAAGTGTGCTACTACATTTCCCCTAAAGTCTGGGCCTGGAACCAAAAACGGGTACTCCGGATCAAAAAGGTTGTGGATAAAATGTTCTGCATTCTGCCTTTTGAGGTGGCCTTTTACAAAGGCTGGGATATGGAAATCGATTATGTCGGCAATCCATTGCTGGATGAAATTGCACTCTTCAAACCCGACCCACAGTTTCGTGAACTACATCAGCTTGGCAACAAGAAGATCATTGCACTGCTTCCTGGAAGTCGTAAGCAGGAAATTGAACGTTTGCTGCCAGTGATGTTGAGCACGGCGGCCGGCTTTCCCGAATATCAGTTCGTTATTGCAGGTGCACCCAGCTTTCAACCCGACTATTATGCACAGTTTAATGGGGGTAATGCCGTGCCTCTGGTATTTGGTCAAACCTATAACCTGTTGCAGCACGCACATGCAGCAATCGTAGCTTCCGGAACGGCTACGTTGGAAGCTGCGCTCTTTCAAATTCCGCAGGTGGTGGTTTATAAAGGGGGCGCCATTTCGATAGCCATAGCCCGGATGGTGGTTAACATCAAATACATCTCCCTGGTTAACCTGATTATGGATAAAAAGGTTGTTACAGAGCTGATCCAGGAAGACTGCAATACTACACTTTTATCCTCCACGCTTGGGGATATCCTGGAAGGTCCGGTGCGCGAAACGATGTTGCTGGACTACAAGGCACTTGCAACTGTAATGGGTACTCCCGGAGCGTCCGAAAGAACCGCTGAACTGATCACAAAGTTTCTCAAAAACCCGGTGAATTCTTAAGTAACCTGTTAGTTACGGATGTTTTATTCGGCATAATAGATAATATATTTACATCTAAGCAAAGGTTTTGCTTCCTACACGCTAAGATTCATCTATTTCTGAGTAGATCTGCTGCATTTCGTTGTAAACTAAGTTTATAGCCTGAAATGCCGGTTGATGTTGGAGGCAAAATTGCTGCTGATAAATTAACAATCGACCATTCGCAACAATATTCCTCAATGAAAAAATCTATTCAGCTTGCTTTACTTGTATTTACAAGTGCGATCATCAGCTCATGTGGCGGTAAAGACGAGAAAGCTGCAAAGGCTGCTGCAGCGGCAAATCAGGTTAAAGCATACAAAGTATTGGAAATTCAACCCCGGGATGCAACCCTCAATACCGACTTCCCGGCCAGCATACAGGGGCAGCAGAATATTGAGATCAGGCCGCGTGTGGATGGCTATATAGAACAGATTTATGTGGACGAGGGTGCTGTGGTAAAAGCTGGACAGTTGCTGTTTAAGATCAATGCCCCACAGTTTGAACAGGAGGTACGCACAGCTGCAGCCAGCATCAAGAGTGCCGAAGCGCAGGTGAGTACCGCAAAAATGGCGGTCACCAAAGTAAGGCCTCTGGTCGAAAAAGACATCATCAGTAAATATGAACTGGAATCTGCCGAGTACAACTACCAGGCTGCACTTGCCATGCTTTCACAAGCACAGGCTGCATTGGCCAATGCGAGAACAAACCTGAGCTATACTGCCGTTCGCAGTCCGGTTAACGGGGTTGTGGGTTCTATTCCCTTCCGGCTGGGTAGCCTGGTAAGTGGTTCCAATGCGGAGCCGCTTACAACCGTTTCCAGCATCGGGAATGTCTATGCATATTTCGCTTTCAATGAAAAATTACTTCTGGAATTCAACAAAGATACCAAAGGGACTTTTGCTGCACGCATCAAACAGCTGCCTCCAGTATCGCTGGTCCTGGCAAATGGATCATTATACGAACACCAGGGGCGTATCCAGACGGTTAATGGTCTGATCAATACAGCTACCGGTTCGGTGAACGTCCGGGCAAGTTTCCCCAATCCCGAGGGACTGATCAGAAGCGGAAGCAGTGCAACTGTACGTATTCCAAGTCAGGTGAAAAATGGTATTATCGTTCCTCAAAGTGCCACCTTCGAGCTGCAGGATAAGCGCTTTGCAGTAGTTGTAGGTGCCGACAGCGTGAGTAAGAACGTACCTATCACGATACGTGAAAATACCGCAGGACTTTTCTTCGTGGTGGATAAAGGACTGAAGCCGGGTTACAGGATCGTACTGGAAGGCGTATCAAATCTGAAAGATGGCAGCAAGATCAAGCCTGTCGCTGCGCGTCCGGAAACCATTTATGCAGACTTAAATAACTAAAGGATGTTTAAAAAATTCATACAACGACCGGTACTTTCTACGGTTATATCCGTCATCATTGTAATTCTGGGGCTTTTAGGCCTTATTGCGCTGCCAATCTCACAGTATCCGGATATTGCACCGCCAACCGTGCAGGTGTCGGCAAGTTATGCGGGTGCAAATGCGGATGTAGTACTTAAGAGTGTGGTCGTACCATTGGAGGAACAGATCAATGGCGTAGAGAACATGACTTACATGACTTCTTCTGCAACCAATGAAGGAACTGCTACAATAAGTATATTTTTCAAGGTTGGTACAGATCCTGATCTTGCAGCTGTGAATGTGCAGAACAGGGTTTCACGGGCCACCAGTTTGCTGCCGCAGGAGGTTACGCGGGCAGGGGTAACGGTAACCAAGAGTCAAAGCACGAACCTTCTTGTATTCTCCATTTACAGTAAAGTTCCTGCATACGATCAAACCTTTCTGCAGAACTATGCCAAGATCAACATCATCCCCCAGATTCAG
>DCLG01000097.1:30818-34506 GCA_002320935.1 Pedobacter sp. UBA1654
AGTATAGCTTGATTCCTGAGGATATCTCCGCCGCCCTGGCAGAACAGAACATAGAAGCTGCGCCGGGTAAATTCGGCGAGAGTGGCGAACAAGCATTTCAGTACGTTATCAAATACAAAGGCCGGTTAACAACCGAAAAGGAGTTCCAGAATATTGTGGTTAAAGCAGCACCAAATGGTCAGCTTTTAAGGCTTAAAGACGTTGCCCGTGTAGAGCTGGGTTCGCTCGATTATACCTCCAGTAACACCACTAACGGTTTGCCTTCTGTAGGTGTGGCCGTGAGCCAGACCCCTGGTTCAAATGCCCGGGACGTAATCAATGAGTCCAAAAAACTTATTGAAGCAGCTGCAAAAAATTTCCCGGCAGGGGTAGAATATACGACGCTTGTAGACATCAACGAAAACCTGGATGCCTCCATCGAAAAGGTAATGCATACCCTGGTTGAGGCCTTTATCCTGGTGTTCATTGTCGTGTTCATATTCCTGCAGGATTTCAGATCTACGCTAATTCCAGCAATATCGGTCCCTGTGGCGATCATTGGTACTTTCTTCTTCCTGAACCTTTTTGGCTTCACCATCAACCTGCTTACATTATTTGCACTCGTGCTTGCTATTGGTATCGTGGTCGACGACGCCATTGTAGTCGTAGAAGCGGTACATGCGAAGCTTGATCATGGATACAAGTCGGCCAAAAGAGCCACAATAGACGCGATGGATGAAATCTCCGGTGCCATTATTTCCATCACCCTTGTCATGTCAGCTGTTTTCATTCCGGTAACTTTTATCACCGGATCTACAGGTGTATTCTATAAACAATTTGGTATAACCCTGGCCGTAGCCATCCTTCTGTCTGCGATCAACGCACTTACACTCAGTCCGGCGCTCTGCGCAATTTTGCTAAAGCCGCATGCCGATGATGAAAAGCATAAAAGCTTTATGAACCGGTTTTATACTGCTTTTAACGTCGGCTTCAGCAGAATGACCGGGCGGTATAAACGTGCAGTAATTTTCCTGAGCGCAAAGAAATGGATCGTTGTAGGGTCTATTCTGCTATTTTCGGGTGGACTGTATTACATGATGCAGACCACACCAACATCCTTCGTGCCTAAAGAGGATCTTGGTAGTTTATATGCGCACATCAGTCTTCCGCCAGCCTCTTCCATGGAACGGTCAACCGTGGTTGCCAACCAGGTTGACAGCATTGCACATAGCTTACCTGAAGTTNNTTGTGGGCCAGAATCACCTGGCGGGTGCAGGTAGTGCTTACAGTATGGTAATCATAAAGCTGAAGCATTGGGACGATCGAAAGCGAAGTGTAGATCAGGTGATCACAGATCTGATTGAAAAAACACGTGGCTTTCGTGATGCAAGCATCGTTTTTGTTGCACCTCCCACAATCTCCGGTTTCGGTAGAAGTGGTGGTTTCGAGTTCCAGTTGCAGGATCAAACGGCTCATACCACTGAGGAGTTCTTTGCTGTGAATAACAAGTTCCTTGATGTGCTTGGTAAACGCCCGGAGATTCAGTTCGCAACCACCTCTTTCAATCCAAATTTCCCACAATACATGATGAATGTAAATCTGGAGAAATGCAAGGAAGCGGGTGTGACGGTAAGTTCATTGCTGAGCACCATGCAAGGGTATTTTGGCGGTGTTTATGCGTCCAACTACAACCAGTTTGGTAAACAGTACCGCGTAATGGTGCAAGCGGATGCACGTTATCGTGCAAACCCAGAGAGTTTAAACAAGATCTTCGTCCGCACCAATACCGGGCAGATGGCACCGATCACGACCTTCATCCGCATGGATCGGGTTTACGGTCCGGAGTCTATTTCCCGTTTCAACCTTTTCAGCTCTATCGGAATCACCGGAAATCCAAACGATGGTTACAGCTCTGGAGATGCCATTAAGGCGATCCAGGAAGTTGCAGCAGAGACATTGCCGGTGGGTTATGGTTATGACTTCTCGGGATTAACCCGTGAAGAACTGGCATCAGGCAGTCAGACGGTATTTATCTTTATCCTATGTCTGATATTCGTGTACTTTCTGTTAAGCGGACAGTACGAAAGTTATATTTTACCCTTTGCCGTGATCCTTTCTCTGCCTTTCGGACTTGCAGGAGCGTATTTCTTCTCGATCATCTTTGGCCTGAACAGCAACATTTACCTTCAGATTTCACTGATTATGCTGATCGGATTACTGGCTAAAAACGGAATCCTGATCGTTGAATTTGCGCTGGAGCGGAGGCGTAACGGAATGCCAATCATTAAGGCAGCAATTGACGGTGCCGTAGCCCGTTTCAGGCCGATCCTGATGACGTCATTCGCCTTTATTTTTGGTTTGATTCCTTTGATGTTTTCTTCAGGTGCCGGTGCTGTCGGCAACAGGTCCATTGGTACCGGTGCTGTCGGCGGGATGCTCATCGGAACGCTACTTGGTGTGTTCATTATCCCTGTGCTCTTTGTGATCTTCCAGAGCTTACAGGAAAAAATCAGTGGTCCGGCCACCAACTACTATGATGCAGGAGAAGATGAACTAGAAACGGACAGAACTACTTAACCATGATTGAAGCTTTGTTTAAAGATAAGATGAGTAACCTAAAATACAGCGGTTGTAGAAAAGGACTGTTGACCGCCACAGCTGCATTGACGCTCTTCAGTGCTTGTAAGGTCAGTAAGACGTATGAGCGTCCGAAGCTCATCACAGAAGGCTTGTACAGAAACCAGCAGGGAACCGATTCCCTGACCATGGCAACGCGAACCTGGCAGAGCATGTTTAACGATCCGATCCTTAAAGGTTTGATCCAGGAGGGCTTGCAGAATAATCTTGACCTCAAGAATGCCATTGAAAATATTGTGCAGTCAGAAGCAATTTTACGGCAAAGCAGGATGGCCCTGCTGCCAAGCTTAGATGCAGGGGCGAACGTTACGCGTACAAAAACCTCTGTGGCCGGCTTGAACTTCCGCGGCGTGAACATCCGCACATTGACCACCACACACCGGCTGCAGCTCAGTACTTCCTGGGAAGCAGATATCTGGGGTAAACTCAGCAGCGCCAGGCGTGCAGCACTGAACAGTTACCTGCAAACGGATGCCGCAAGGCGGGCGGTGGAAACACAGCTGATTGCAGATGTTGCAAATACCTATTATACACTGGTGGCGCTTGACCGCCAGCTGGAAATTACGGAACTAACTTTAAAAAAGCGTATCGAAAGCGTTGAAACACTTCGCGAGCTAAAAGAAGGAGCGGTGGTTACCGGTGCGGCAGTCGTACAGGCTGAAGCCAACAGGTATGCTGCAGAGGTAACCATTCCGGACCTCAAGTTGAACATCCGCCAGACGGAGAATGCGCTGTCAGTCTTACTGGGCCGGGCACCAGCGAATATAAACCGGAACAAACTTTCGGACCAGCAGCCTTTTGCCAATATCAATGTCGGATTGCCGGCACAGCTGCTGCAGAACAGGCCAGATGTACTTGCTGCAGAATATGCCCTGCGCGCTGCACTGGAGGACATCAACGTTGCAAGATCTTTCTTTTATCCGGCACTTACGCTTACGGCTTCTGGTGGATTTTCGAACTTAACGCTGACTGACTTCTTCAAAAATTCAATGTTCTATAATGTTCTTGGTGGCTTAACCCAGCCCTTATTTGCCCAGGGCGCAAATAGGGCACGCTTAACCCGTGCACAATC
>DCLG01000097.1:34511-45052 GCA_002320935.1 Pedobacter sp. UBA1654
GTTGCGTTGTTAAATGCAGGACAGGAGGTATCGAATGCTTTATATGCTTATCAGGCAGCTGGGGAAAAGGAAGTTGCCAGAGCAAGGCAGATTGAAGCCCTACAGCGTTCGGTGGAATTTACAGAGGAACTGTTGCGTTATAGCTCAGCAACGAACTATACAGATGTACTCACCTCAGAACAGGCATTGCTCCAGGCGGAGCTAAGTGGTGTTAGTGACCGCCTGCAGAAACTACAGGCGGTAGTAGATTTATATCGTGCCCTTGGTGGCGGCTGGCAATAATTTACTTGCTGGCCTTGATCCAGGTGGCGATGTCATTGATCACAACTTCAGCTACATTTGCAGGATTTTTATACTGCTCGGTCGTTCCTTTCTCCGTCTGAACTGTCAAGGGATGGTTCAGCTCCGGATAGAACTTTAAGGTTGCGCTGGATTTCTTGCCCAATGCTGCGGACCATATCTTATAGTCTGCATCTGACACCTGAAAGTCCATACCTCCCTGAATGACCATGATGCGCTGTGACAACTTCTTCGCAGTGGCCACCTGGTCATAAGTATTCAGGTCTACCCAGTAGGAGGCCGGTAAACGCATGATTAATGAGTCTGGTTTCATTGTACCCAGCTTATTTAGTCGTGTTGTTTCAATCATTGCCATGCTCTTATCGAACATTTCTTTAGTTGCCTGAGTGGTATCGTTCGCCAATCCAAACATGTATTTGTTCTGATCAACGATCAGGTCCGTAAACTTTCTTGCTGGTGCTGCAGCCATGATGATGCCTTTGATGTCAGGTGCCATGGTCGCAATCCTTGGTGCCAGCATACCGCCTAAGCTTAATCCAAAAACATAGACCTGTTTTTTATTGATCTCGGGAAGGGTCTTTGATAAAGCAACCGCTGCAACAGCATCGTTTGTAACTTCTTCTTTCACCGTAAAAGCACCGGTATATTCCTGTGGGTAAACCAGGGTTCGTTTCACGTAACGGATGCTGGCAATGCCTTTCGCTGCAAGACCAAGTGCAAGGTCTTTAAAGGGTTTTACTGCACCTACGCTCTGATCCATGTCTCCAGGACCTGAGCCGTGTACAAGAATTACAACCGGAAAATTGCTGCCGGTCTTAGGCGTGGTAAGCATAGCAACCAGGTCATTTTTAACGCCATTTATCTTTACTTCTGTCTGTTTGATGTTGGCTGTATCTGCATACGCAGGTAGGGTGTAAGCACTGGAAGGTGCTTTCGGCTGAAGGTAGAAGCCTACCATTTTTTCCACTTTATTAAAGGCTAAGATGAAACGCTGACTGTCTTTCTCAAATTTGCCTTCAACAACCACAACGAAAAACTCACCTTCGGTTTTACTTTGAACAACCTCAGCGGATTCATATTTACCTATTTGTGATTCAATTTTCTCCCATAGGCTTTTTAAGTGTTCAGCTTTTACCTGCGCCTGTAAGGTTGTGTCGAAATAAGCAGTGGCATCCTCAAATTTTCCAGCGCTTAAAGCATCAAAGTAATCACCTGAGCGATTCATCAATGCGACTACGCCCTGAGCAAAAACGCCGGTGGTAAACAGCAGCAGGGTAAAAAACAATAATAATTTCTTCATGTATTTTATGGGTATTGGGTTAGTTACTGACCAAAGTTAACATAATTTGAATTCCACGATTATTAATTTCAACTTTGTTCCAGAAATGGCTGCCATCAAAAAACTCCCCTCGCCAATAACCATTCTTATGCTGGTTATTGTCATCGCTGCAATTGCAACCTGGTTAATTCCGGCAGGTAAATATCATACGCTTTCCTATCAGGAAGGTTCGGAAAGCTTTACTTATAGCAGCCCTGATGGGGAGCAAAGTCTGCCTTTTACCCAGGAAACGCTCGACGCGATGGAGATTAAAATCGCACTGGAGAAGTTTCAGGACGGAAGCATTCGAAAACCGGTATCCATCCCAGGAACTTACGAAAGGATTGAAGCCAACAGGGAAGGTCCAGTAGAGATTCTTACCGCGCCGATAAAGGGGATCTATGATACCATAGACATTATCCTGTTCATCCTGGTTACCGGCGGATTCATAGGTGTGTTTTATGCAACAGGTGCCATGGAAAAGGGGCTTACCAGCTTGTCTTCGCGCATGCATGGTAAAGAAGCATGGCTTATTGTGATTCTGAGCTTTCTGTTTTCCTTTGGTGGTGCATCCTTCGGCATGGCAGAAGAAACATTGGCATTTTATCCCATCATGGTCCCCCTGTTCCTCGCAGCCGGGTATGACCTGCTGGTGCCGGTAGCAGTTCTTTTTGGTGGTACACAGCTGGGAACACTCTCTTCCTTTAGCAATCCTTTTTCCACCATCATTGCATCGAATGCTGCGGGCATCAACTGGACTGATGGTATATATGGGCGGCTCGCGATGTTTGCGCTGTCCACCGGATTGTTCATATGGTATGTGGTGCGGTATGCGCAAAAGGTAAAACTCAATCCTGAAGCTTCGTACGTTTTTCAGTGTGACGGAATTGTTGCCAGTCCTTTTGCCAGTTTAAAAACAGAGCCGCAGGAATCCGGTAAGGCTGATGGAAAAACCAGTCTGTTACTGCTGATATTCCTTTGTACCTTCCTGATTCTGATTGCTGGTGTAGTGGTGTTTAACTGGTGGCTTCCGGAAATGTCTGCACTGTTTCTCGCTTCTTCAATTCTGGTAGCTTTGATCACACGGATGGGCGAAAAGAAGTTTATCGGATTGTTTATAAAAGGCGCTGAGGAACTACTCGCCGTAGCTTTTATCATTGGCACGGCCAGAGGCGTAACGATCATGCTGAATGAAGGAAATATCAGCGATAGTATTTTATACTATGCTGCCAACATGGTGGACCAGTTACCAGCATCGCTTTTCATTGTTATTATGCTTTTCGTGTACATGATCTTCACGCTATTTATCGCAAGCACTTCAGGCATGGCCGTGGTGACCATGCCCATTATGGGTTCCCTTGCCGTAATAGCAGGTGTGCCCGGGCGGGAGATTGTGAACAGTTATCTTTTCGGTATGGGTATAATGGGTCTGGTTACACCAACAGGACTCTTACTACCTTCGCTTGCTTTGGTGAACGTTAGCCCCAAAGCCTGGTGGAAATTCATACGCCCTTTGCTGCTGATGTTGATGGTCCTGTGTATCATCTTCCTGATTATCGGTGTTAACTTCAGTTAACAGTAGCGGCAGATTTAAAAATTCGTCAGAATTCTAAACTGAATTAGATCCCTTTCAATATCACCGCTTGTTTTCCGCTGCTGCAGGCGCAGGTAACCAACCTCCGTATCTATGTGTCTGTTAAAACGATAACCGAAAGCGGCCAGCGGTCTGTGCTGATCATAAAAGCTGTCGTTGATCAACTCCTTGTTCTGTACGTTAAACATGACTTCCGATTGAAGGAGGGAGTACAATCCTTTCGTGAATTTTTCATCAGTGATCAACGGAATCACTGCACCCAGCTGCAAACGCAATCTTTGTGAGAATTCAGCGTCCGGTCCCCGGAAACGTTGTTCAAATCGCACGCGAAAGTTTAACCTTAAACGCTCTACGGTATTTTTGTAGATGTACTGCTGGAAGATCCTGTTTTCCATGATGCTCGTCTTTTCATCAGCCACCATATCCCAGTCCGTGATATGTGCGTAACCCAAAGCCATTGAATGTTGCTTGCTGAGGTTATAGCTGAAGGCACCCCTCAACAGCCGGGTGCCAAGGTAATCATAGTTGTTTGCCGAGCGGAACTGAAAGTCGGTTAACAGGTCGAATTTTGGAGAAAGCTTTTGTGTGTGGGTGAGGTTAAACCAACCACCATTACCAATTTGTGCAAAAGATACATGCGCGAAGAGCATTAAACTTGTAAACAGTACGGCCGGTCGTAGTATGGTGTTGATCATGGGGTGTTTTAAGTTTAAAATAGCCCAAATCTATTCAATTTTCCTTACACGCCCTACAGGTATCCGTGTTAATCATTTTCGTGATTGTATTTTGTGCTATTAACTGCTTAATTTATAGAAGCTTGTTGTTAATTCCGGTAGAAATATTTAAACTTAGATAACCGTTTAACAAAATCTAAATTACATGATTACAAAGCTCAAATTTCCCTGTGTGCTTGCCGCATTGCTGCTCATTCAGGTGCCTGTCAATGCACAAAAACTCAGCAAGACCAAGATGGTCGAGAAGGTTACCCGGAAGGGCACCGAACTTGTTATCCCCTACGAAAAGTATGTTCTGCCTAATGGACTAACCGTGCTTGTTCATGAGGACCATTCGGATCCGATTGTACATGTCGACGTAACTTACCATGTCGGCTCTGCCCGCGAGCAGGTGGGGAAATCCGGCTTTGCACACTTCTTTGAGCACATGATGTTCCAGGGTTCCGACCATGTGGCTGATGATGAACATTTCAAGCTTGTATCTGAGGCAGGTGGTACACTTAATGGAACAACCAATGGTGACCGCACCAACTATTTTGAGACAGTTCCGAGTAATCAGCTGGAGACGGCATTGTGGTTGGAAGCTGACCGGATGGGGTTTCTGCTCGATGCAGTAAGCCAGCGCAAATTTGAAAACCAACGCGCCACCGTAAAGAACGAACGTGGTCAAAGTTATGATAACCGGCCGTATGGACTGGTTTATGAAAGAGTTTCTGAGGCGCTGTATCCTTATGGTCATCCATATTCCTGGACAACCATTGGTTATATGAAGGATCTGGATGCCGGTACCTTGGATGATCTTAAAAACTTCTTTCTGAGGTGGTATGGGCCGAACAATGCTACGCTAACCGTTGGCGGAGACGTTAAGCCAGCAGAAGTTATCAAACTTGCTGAGAAGTATTTCGGACCAATAAACAGAGGGCCGGCTGTTACGAACATGAAGGTGCCGCCAGTTGTTATCGCGAAAGACCGTTACATCTCTTATGAGGATAACATTCGTTTTCCGATGTTGCAGGTTTCATTTCCTACCGTCCCTAACTATCATCCGGATGAAGTACCACTTGACCTGCTGGCAGAAATCTTGGGTAAGGACAAGACTTCCATCTTGTATAAAAACCTGACCAAGCCCCAAAAAGCAGTTCAGGCCAGTGCTTCTCATCCATGTACAGAGTTGGCAGGCCAGTTTGTTTTTACAGTCCTGCCTTTCCCAAATCAAACCCTGGCCGACATGGAGAAGGAGCTACGCAATGCTTTGCTGGAGTTCGAGAAAACAGGGGTCACAGATGATGCTTTGACAAGGTTTAAAGTCTCCTTTGAAACAAATCTCATCAGCAGCCTTGCCAGCGTGTCGGGTAAGACCTCCATTCTTGCAAACTATCAGGTCCTGAACGGTAATGCCAACTACTTACCGGAGGATCTTAAACGCTATAAAGCAGTTACGAAAGAAGACGTGATGCGTGTGTACAACAAATACATCAAAGGCAAAGGTGCAGTGATCTTAAGCGTTGTGCCAAAGGGCCAGAACATAGCACTTGCACATCCGGATAACTTCCAGGTTGACAAATCAGGCTATACTGCGCCGGAAGATCAATATTCGGGATTGACCTATGTTAAAGCAAAGGATACTTTCGACAGAAGTAAACGACCAGCTGCTGGAGCAAACCCTGTGATTAAAGTTCCACCTTTCTGGAAGGCTGAAGCTGGTAACGGTATTAAGGTGATTGGTGCTAAAAGTGACGAGATCCCGATGCTGAGTTTATTGTTTACTATAAAAGGAGGGCACCAAATGGAATCCCTGAACCCCGCGAAAGCTGGTGTCGCCTCGCTTACGGCTTCAATGCTTAATGAAGCATCAGAGAAATACAGTGCTGAAGAAATCAGCAGCAAGCTGAGCAAACTTGGTTCTACAATCAGCTTCTCAGGTGGCACCAATCAAACCACGATCTGGGTAGAATCTCTAACCAAGAACCTGGACTCGACACTGGCGCTTTTGGAAGAGCGGCTCTTACATCCGAAATTTGATCAGGAGGATTTCGATCGGCTTAAAAAGCAAAGACTGGAAACAATTGCCAACCAGAAAACACAGCCCGGTGTAGTTGCTTCCAATGTATTCAGCCGATTCNNCTTTATGGCGAAGGTAATATCAAAGCCATCCCAACTATCGGAAATGCCACTACCGTTTCTACATTGACCCTTGACGATGTTAAAGCCTTCTACAAAGAGCATCTTAGCCCAACGCTAACCAATCTGGTAATTGTTGGTGATGTAGAGCAGCAACAGATCATGCCAAAACTTGCATTTTTAAAGAAATGGGCAGCAACTAAGGCCACTATGCCTGAAGACGGTAAAATCGCTAAAATTGAAAAAACCAGAATATATCTGGTAGACAAGGAAAAAGCCGCTCAGTCAGAGATCCGCATTGGTTACATTGCACTACCCTTTGATGCAACAGGAGATTTTTACAAATCCAAGATCATGAACTACACACTTGGAGGGGCCTTCAGCAGCAGAATAAACTTGAACCTGCGCGAAGATAAGGGTTACACCTACGGTGCAGGTTCATACTTTAACGGAAACTTGTCGGCCGGACCCTATATGGCTTATGCAGGAGTAAGGTCCAATGTGACCGACAGTGCGGTGACTGAATTTGTTAAAGAGATCAAGCAGTACAGCGAATCTGGAATTACAGATAAAGAGCTGAGCTTTACAAGAAACGCCATCGGGCAAAGTGATGCACTAAAGTATGAAACGGCTTACCAGAAAGCAAGTTTTCTTGACAACATCATCACCTATAATCTAGATGCAAACTTCGTTGATGAACAAACAAAGATCCTGAAGAGTATCAGCAAGCAGGAAATTGATGCGCTTGGCAAAAAGTATCTTCCATTAGATAAGATGGTCATTGTTGTCGTAGGAGATAAGGCGCTTGTGAAACCTGGGCTGGAGAAACTTGGGTATGACATCATCGAAACCGACAGTGATGGCAAGCCCCTAACCATGTTATAAACGGAAACCTTTAGCCAGATCATTTGTTTTTAGTGTTCATTCAAATTAAAAACGATGTCAGCAGAAGTAAATAAGAAAACCGTAATCGTTACCGGAGCAAGCTCTGGAATCGGACAAGGTGTAGCCATCGCATTTGGACAACAAGGTGCCAATGTGGTTGTTAATTATCATAGCGACGAAGATGGCGCAAATCAAACCCTGGACCGCATCAAACAAGGTGGCGGTTCAGGGTTTATACATAAGGCAGATGTAAGTGACGAAGCTGGAGTGACGGAAATGTTCCGCAAAGCTGAAGAAAGCTATGGCCGTATTCATGTGCTGATCAATAATGCCGGGATCCAGCAGGATAATGCTTTTGCCGATATGACGCTGGAACAGTGGGACAAAGTCATCCATACCAATCTTACAGGACAGTTTCTATGTGCCCGTGCCGCTATCCGTCACTTTGAGCAACAGGCTGAGGTGGAACCTGAGGATTTGGCGAAAGGTAACATCATATTCATGAGCTCCGTACACGATACTATTCCATGGGCTGGACACGTAAACTATGCGTCTTCAAAAGGCGGTATTTTGATGCTGATGAAATCGTTGGCACTGGAAGTTGCACCAAAAAAGATCCGCGTAAATGGTATTTCCCCGGGTGCTATTGCGACCGATATCAATGAAGACGTATGGAATGATGAAGAAAAGCGTAAGGAGCTGATCAAGCTTATCCCTTATCAGAGGATCGGTGAACCTGAAGACATTGCAAAAGTAGCATTGTGGTTAGGTTCTGATGACAGCGACTATGTTACCGGTACAACAATTTATGTAGACGGCGGAATGACGCTTTATCCTGGATTTGTAAACAACGGCTAAGCCTAAGGAATATTGAACATANNCGGCAATCGTGAATGTAGATTTTACTGCCGCTGATGTAGAACGAACACTTAAGACCCTGCAACCGGTAGTTTTTCGCGAGGGAGAACAGTTTTGCTGCCACCTGGGGCCCGATATGGAAAGTGGTATAATCGGCAGGGGTGATACTGCCGAAGCAGCCATCGAAAATTGGAAAGCAGCCCTCAGGCAAAGAGTAGAGCGCGCTNNGAATTGGCTACTTTCGTTAAAGACTCGCTCAACTTCAGTAAAAATGATGTTTGGTAGTTAATTACCTGAACAACAGTTATTATGCCTGTCCTTGCAAGTAATCAACACCGGAGGTTATGCAAAATACATAAGAAACTCCGAAAAAGCCTCTGCGTTAAAACTGCAGGGGCTTTTGTATTTGCAGGTTTTTATACGGCAACTTTAACTTTTTAAAACCATACTTGTTAAGTATCTGTATTTTAGGTAATTGTTGGCGTATGTCTTGCGGTATTCTCCGGAGTCAATACATCAAATACAGGTTTTTAGCAGGCATATATGTTCGATTATCTGATAGTGGGCGCAGGTTTTTCCGGGAGTGTTATGGCGGAGCGTTTAGCTTCCCAACACCATAAAAAGGTGCTGGTTGTAGACAAGCGCAATCACATCGGCGGTAATGCCTACGATTACTACAATGAACATGGTATACTGATGCATAAGTATGGGCCACATTGGTTCCATACCAACGATAAAAAGGTCTTTGATTACCTGTCCAGATTTACCGAATGGCGTTACCATTACCATCGTGTAAGATCTTACGTGGACGGTATCCTGGTGCCGATCCCGATCAACAGGGACACCCTGAACCTCCTTTATGGGCTGGAACTCAATGAACCAGCAGCGGTGCAACGTTATTACGACAGTGTAAAAGCAAATATTCCTCATCCCGCCAATGCAGAAGAAATGGTAATCAGTCAAGTGGGAGCGGCCTTATACGACAAGTTTTTCAAGGGCTATACGCTCAAGCAGTGGGAAATTCACCCAAGGGATCTGGCGGCAAGTGTTACCGCAAGGATACCAGTTAGGACCAACCGTGATGACCGTTACTTTACTGACACCTACCAGGGTATTCCCAAACAAGGTTATACGGCACTTTTTGAAAGGATGTTGGATCATCCAAACATTTCCATCATGTTGCAGACTGATTACCGTTCAGTTCTGGACAAGGTTTCCTACCGTAAAATGATCTACACCGGGCCAATAGATTCCTACTTCGATTATAAGTTCGGAAAGCTGCCCTACCGATCACTCCGGTTTGAACATGAAACCTTAAATCAGGAATTCTATCAGCAATATCAGCAGGTTAATTATCCAAATGAATATGATTTCACCCGGATTGTAGAATGGAAACATGCTACCGGGCAGAAGAGCCATCTTACAACCATTACACGAGAATATTCGATGGATGCCGGCGATGGTCAGGAGAAGTACTATCCTATTCCAAGGGATGTAAATCATGAATTGTTCAAGAAATATAAACACGAAGCCGATCAGTTAGAAGACGTGATCTTCTGCGGGCGGCTCGCGGACTATAAATATTACAACATGGATCAGGTGATTGCCAGAGCCCTGATGATCTCAGAGAAAGAAATTAAAGATTAAGATATACCCTTATGCGTGCATCCTTTGTCATCGTAAATTACAACAGAAAAGCAGAGCTACTGGAAACCATTTTGCGGACCAGGGCACTTACTCAAAACAGTCCGGAATTTGAGATCGTCATTGTAGATAATGCTTCTACAGATGGCAGCGCTGAAGCTGTAAAAGCTCAGTACCCAGATGTGGTTCTTATTGAAAACCCTGTAAATACAGGCGTTCCAGCTTGGAACCTCGGGTTCAGACGTGCGCGGGGGAAATATTTTATTGTTCTGGATGATGACAGTCATGTTGATTCTGGCTTGGAGGACGCCCTTGCATATATGGACGTCCACTCAGAGGTTGGCATTCTAGCGCTCAACATAATATCGGGACCGTATACAAGTCTTGACTGGAAATGGCATGACGGGCAGGAGCTCGTAGGTTTTATTGGCTGCGGTGCAATTTTCAGAAGGTCTACCTATGAAGAAGTGGGCGGTTACGCCGATTGGATGTTTCTCTATGTAAATGAGTGGGATCTTGGCCTGCGTGTGGTAGATGCAGGGTATCAGGTGCGCTATTTTGCCGGCTGCCAAGTGATCCATCGTGCTAGTGCCGTAAATCGCAGCAGTAAACGTCTCCGAGTCTTTGTTACCCGGCATGAGCTATCAATCGTATATAAATACATGTCTACTGACCGGATGATGTATGTATGGCGAGTAGCCTTCAATAACCTGAAAGGCATTCGGCAATTTAATTTCAGAGACACCTGGTACAATATTCTTGGTATGGTAGAATTTATCAGACATAAAAAAAATCTGACTTATACCCCTGTATCCCCTTTAACACAACAACTTTTTTTGCAGTTATTTGAACCTGCCCGGCCGGTGTTTGCGTTTCTTAAACGGGATCTTTCAAGTCTACTGGGACCATTCAAAAAGCAATCCCGTGTACTGGAAGCAAGTGCAAACCAAGCTAAATTGGAGTAATTATGAAAATCTCGTTCGTCATCCTGAATTATAACCGGGAACAGGAACTGCTGATCACCATTTCTAAAACACTCGAACTTATGGCTGGCAAGACTGACTATGAAGTTATAGTAGTCGATAAT